>JAOAEE010000029.1 GCA_026416955.1 Ignavibacteria bacterium
GGGAAGGCAAAAATTATACCAAAATTTAGCAATATTTACTTATTATCGGATGGGATATTAAATAATTTATCGTAAACTCTCCGAGCAGTTTCTAATTGAACTTCTTGGTTGTCGTAGAATTTATCTTTAATTCTATTTCTAATTTCGAACAATCTTTTACCTTCATCCGATATTTGCAATCTATCATTTACAACATTTGTCCTTGATGTTCCTGAAGTCTTAGAAGTCTCCCTTTGCCTGGAGGGTTCAGTTTGAATACTTTTAATATTTTCAAGTTTACCAGTATCAACTTTTTTTACATTCATACTTCCCTCTTCATATAGAGTAGCAATTTTTTCTGTTTATTTATATCTTTTAATTTTTCACTTTGCAATTTCATATTTTTTTCGATAATATCCAAATTAATTTTTTCGAGTTCTAAAATTTTATTTATTCTTGTTAACCACTTATTATGATTGTTGCGAAAATACAAATCCAAAGAGATTTCTTTTGGAATATTTTCAAATTCTTTGAAATAGACCTCTCTTGCTGTAAGGATTTCAAGTGCTTTTTCAACTTTCTGAGAGTAATCACCATCCGATGCCAATAGTTCATTCAATTCCATAGAGTATTTCTCGATGGAAGAAATAATTTTTTCGACCACTTCTGGTTTATACTTTTGCGTTTGCGACATTTTTATCCTCGAGAGTAGAAGCAATATAACGGGCTATTTTTAAAGCAACCTCGGGTGGAATTTGTTGAACAACCTCTTTAGTTTCGGAATTAATTAACTTAAAGATCATCTTTTTCGTCTGGTCATCACGAGTAAATTGTATCATCAAACTTTCGTCGTTGATAATTTCTTTAAGTTTCTTTGCTATTTTATCATAATCAACTGTTTTTACTTGCTTATTAGTATCCTCTTGGCTAATATTCTTCACAAAATTATTGAAATTTTCCAAACCTTGGGAATATTTGGGTTTCGTTTGTGGTAGTTCATTGAAATTGCTTGCCACTCGAGAAGTTCGATAATCTGGCAAACTTGTTTGCAGCTCATTTACTGGGGTTCCTTCGATTGGGGTTATCATAAATCCTCCCCAAATTATTGATTAATAATAATATCTGTTCAACAAAGAACTTGCTGTGTTCGAAAACATTGTATATTGCGATTGAGCCTTTAAATATGCTTCAAGGCTTCGAAAATACTCATTTTTGTAATTTTCGGCTTGAATATCAATTTTTGATTCAAATTCACTAATTCTTTTTTGCATTTCGAAGATTTGCTGTTGGACAAGTGTGGTCTTATTCGTAATATAGTTCGTATCGCCCGAAAGTAAACCGATTACACTATTCAATTTATTTACAAAGCTGTCAGATGTAGTAAATAAGTCTGCAACTTTCTTATAATCGGAAACTAGAGCTTCTTGAAGTTTGGTTAAATTTGAAATTGAAAGTGTACCATCAGAATTAGTTTTAATACCAATTTCGCTTAGATACTGGGGGTTACCACTAGCCGAAGTTGATACGGCTTGGGAAGAAATAACTCTTAAATTGGAAATTAAGTTTCTTAATAGGGGTTCGTCTCGTAGCAAACTTTTGTTGTTATTAAGATATTGTAGAACATCATTATATGCATTCAACAAAGGAGAGAGCAAGCTTTGCACTGCCGAAACATCTACTTCTGTTGTCAAAGTAACTGGTTGGTCAGATGAATTTTGAACTTTTAATAAGTTAATTGTAACTCCTTGAATTACATCAGTCAAAGAATTTGAACTACGAATGACTGTAATTCCATTAATTTCTGCTTCCGAGTCAAGTTGGGAAACATCGGCAATCTTGAAATGAGCATATTGGTTACCACTTTGAACTGGTGTTCTCACATTTGAATTTGGGTCGACATTGTTGAATCCAAGAGCTACAAGGACTCCGCTTCCATTATCGTCAAAAGTAATTTTATTTTCGGCTCCAGTGTTCTTTGCCGTAATTGTAAGTCGAACAGTTGAATTGGTATCTTTAATTACAGAAGCGGTTGCATTAATATCACTAGTATTATTAATTGCGGAAGCAATTTGTTTTAAGGCATCTTCGTTAGTTGTATTTGGATTGATTGAAACGGTAACATCTTTCCCATTTATTTTGAAAGTGAGGTTGGAACCAGTGGCAGCAAAATTTTGAGAGGCACTCAGTTGTGCAGAAATTAATAAATCATTAGATGCAAGTCGATTAACCTTAACAGAATTTACACCAATTAATGCATCTCCGGTTGCTGTTGCAGAAACAATTGAAGAATCAGAAGATATTACTCTTCTGGTAATAAATAAATTCGATGCATTAGTTGATGTAAATTTATCAATTTGAGAAACTAAATTATTAATTTTTGAACGCAATGTTGAAAAGAAAGTACTTTTCTTTTCGAGTGAAGTTTTCTTTTCCTTAAGTTGATTTAACTTACCAGACTGGGTTCTTTTATATGCTTCCACAAGTAATTCTGCTTGACTTTGGCTTGTTGCCGAAGTCTGCATTAAGGAACTTAATGCATTGCTTAAAGAATCCAAACTAGAAGTCAAATCAGCCATATTTCATCTACTTTTCTATTTCAAATGCATTATTCCAAGCATTACGAAGTTCTTGAATAATAAATATTGCATCGTCATATCTTTTTTGAAAAACTAATCGCTGCACATATTCATAAAGACGATAAAGCCTTGTAGCAGTCTCTTCGTAATCAAAATTTAAGGAAGCCATTAATTCTGCCAAAACACGATTCATCTTGCTAATATCTTTCTTTTTTGCGCTAACGATAAATAAGTCATACATCTTTAAAATTACCTTTTCCTTCGACCACGAAAGAACTTCCTGCTCGAGATATTGGGGAATCCCAGAGTCCTTTTTAATTCCATATGCTTTTGCTACTGCTGGATTTTGCACTGTTGCCGACATAAATTACCTCATAAAAATCAATTGAAAACAAATATTATACCAAACCGAAGGGGTACCCTTCCTGGGAACCCTTCGGTTTGAAAAGTGCACTAATGTTTGATAATATTTTCATATTAGCCTAGGCTATTACCTAAAAAGTTGTAAGAATGCTTGAGGCTGTTGATTTGCTTGTGTCAAGGAAATCAACGATGCCTGTAGCAAGAATTGTTGTTTAATCAGTTCAAGTTGCTCTTGTGCAACATCGGCATCCTCGATACGGGAGATTGCAGCATTGTAGTTTGTAATTTGCGACTTCAACAACTCTTCGTGGGAATTAATTCTGTTTTGAATACCACCAAGGTACGATGCAACCTTGTTAACATTATCGATTGCCATAGCAAGGCTTGTCAGAGTGGTTGCTATTTGTGAAGTTGAGAAAATACCTAAATTAGATTCAGAAACAGAATTTAAGCTTTCCAAGCTTAGTCCACTAACTCCGGCAAAACTAGTAGCTAACCCAGCTGGGGAAGTGGCGGAACTTGTAGCATTCAAATTAAAGTTATTCGATGCAATATTGAAGTCAGAATTGTTTGTCGTCAAATCTACTCCAATTGAAAGAATTGTGTTATCAGCATAGAAACCAATCGCCCAAGTTCCAGAGTAATTGCCCCACAAGAGTTGTTTTCCACCAAACACTGTAGAGTCCACAACAAATTGAATTTGTTGTGCTAATCGATAGGATGCTTTTGCCAGAGCAACTTTTTCAGCTGTTCCCAAAGCACCTGTAGATGCTTGTGCAGCGGCATCTTTAATTTGGGTCAAAAGACCGGTAATATTATCAAGAGCATCTTGAGCAATAGCAGTAACGTTCATTGCTTCGCCCGCAGCGAGTAGTGCTTTTTTCAAAGCACCATTTCGAGCCTGTAACGCACGAGATGTGATGTATCCTGCTACATCATCTGCAGCAGTGTTGATTCGCTTACCAGTCGACAAACGCAACTGGCGTAATGCAATGTTGTTGCTTGCTGCCTGCAACGCATTGTATGCGTTTTCGGCAGGTGTGTTAGTTCGTATCCTCGAACTCTGAGCAATTGCTGTTGGCATAGTGTACCTCCATGTTTTGTTAATAAAATCCCTTTGGCATCCTGCCGAACACTATTAAGTCCTAATTCACTACTAATATCGACATTTTTTTCTAAAACTTTAATTCTTTTATTAAATTTCTCATACTTTAATGTTAAAGTAAATTTTCTTAATTTTGTTTCTTTTTAAATTTTATTATCACTAATGGCTGAAAAGCAAAGAACTATAAAAAAACAAGTTAGCTTGACTGGCATTGGAATACATTCTGGCGAGGAAACCACTATAACTTTTATTCCTGCACCAGAAAATTATGGCTATCGTTTTGTTCGTGTCGACCTTCCAAATCCAGTTGAAATTCCAGCCTTAGTTGATTATGTCGTGGACCTTTCTCGTGGGACTACTCTTGGTATCGACGATGTTCGTGTGTTGACTGTAGAGCACGTTCTTGCTGCTCTTGTTGGACTTAGAATTGACAATTGTCGAATAGAACTGAATGGAAAAGAGCCACCAGTGATTGACGGAAGTTCTTTGCCATACGCGGAAAAACTTCTCGAGGCTGGAATTGTTGAACAAAATGCTGAGCGTGAATACTTCGTGATTGATGAAACCGTTAGATACACTAACGAAGAAAAAGGAGTCGACATCGTTGCCCTTCCAACAGATGATTATAGAATTACCGTAATGATTGACTATAATATTCCTTCTCTTGGAAGCCAACATACTGGTGTTTTCAATTTGGAAAAAGAGTTCCTCGCTGAATTTGCTCCAGCAAGAACATTTTGTTTCCTAACCGAAGTTGAAGAACTCTATAAACAAGGTCTCATCAAAGGTGGAAATTTAAACAATGCAATTGTTATTATTGATAAAGAATTAGACGAAGAGGAACTAAAATATATTCAAAAACTTTT
The DNA here is from genome assembly GCA_026416955.1 of Ignavibacteria bacterium. GTDB lineage: Bacteria > Bacteroidota > Ignavibacteria > Kapaibacteriales > UBA2268 > Naka2016. Next base: position 4,890 of record JAOAEE010000029.1, read on the forward strand.
TGGAATTGAGTATCTTCCAGAACCAAAAAATGGAATACTAAATGGTACAAATCTTCGCTTTAAAAATGAACCTGCTCGGCACAAACTACTCGATATGCTTGGCGATTTAGCCTTAATTGGTGTTCCTATTAAAGCACAAATTTTAGCAGCGCGCCCCGGCCACGCAAGTAATATTGAATTTGCAAAAAAAATTAGAAGTTTGTATTTGAAAAAACTACCTTTCCTGAAACTACAAGGGAAAAAGGGCAAAGATGCATTAATGGACATTTTCAGTCTATTAAAAATTATGCCCCATCGTTATCCTTTCCTTTTAATCGATAGGATTCTTGAAATTGATACAGACACAAACACTATTACTGGTATTAAAAATGTAACTATCAATGAACCTTTCTTTGCTGGGCATTTTCCCGAAAAGCCCGTTATGCCCGGTGTCCTTTTAATCGAAGCACTTGCACAGACTGGCGGTTTAATGCTTTTGAGTTCAGTCGATGCAGAAAATAAACTGCTTTTATTTATGGGTATAGACAATGCAAAATTTCGAAAGCCAGTTATTCCCGGCGACCAGTTAATTATGAAAGTACAATTAGTTGGGAAAAAATTCAACACCTATAAGTTCCACGGAATTGCTACTGTAAATGGCCAAGTTGTTTGCGAGGCAGATTTACAAGCCGCACTTGTTGATAGAAACATACAGTTATAAAGGTATCCTATGGCACTGGTTCAACATCCAACAGCAATAGTTTCTCCCAAAGCAAGAATAGATAACAATGTTAAAATTGGTCCATATTGTATTATTGAAGATGATGTTACAATACTCGAAGGAACCGAACTAATTGCAAATGTCTATCTTGCCAACGGTACGAATTTAGGTCGAAATTGTTTAATTTTCCCAGGTGTTGTTATCGCTACAAAACCACAAGACTTAAAGTATGACAATTCCCCAACAAAAGTAATTCTTGGCGATAATAACGAAATCCGAGAATATTGCACTATCCACCGCGGGACCCAAGAAACTGGTTGCACAATAGTTGGAAACAATAATCTTTTGATGGCATACACCCATATTGCCCACGATTGCAAGGTAGGAAATAACAATATTTTTGCAAATGTTGTTCAACTTGCTGGACACGTCGAAGTTGAAGATTGGGTTGTTTTGGGTGGAGTTGTTAAAATCCATCAATTCTGTAGGATTGGTGCCCACGCTATGGTCGGTGGCGACGTAAAAGTCACCAAAGATATTGCCCCATTTACTCTTGTTGGCGAAAATCCACCAAAAGTTGATGGAATAAATAAAATTGGTTTACGCCGCAGAGGTTTTTCCAACGAACTTATCAAAGAAATTGATAATTTCTATCGTCTGGTTTTTCACTCTGGTTATAATAATAGCGATGGGATTAGAAAATATCTCGAAAACCACCCCAATGGGGTTTTCCCCGAAATTCAACATTGTATTGATTTCATAACCAGTTCCCAGCGAGGAGTTTATAGGTAATTTTATTTCGATTTTTTGTTTTTTTCATTCATTATACACATTATGAAAAAGTTAACTATTCTTTTTGTTTTTCTTATCCAAACTCTTAATTTAATTGGACAAGTTAAAGAAGCAGAAAATATCATCAAAAAGGCACCAAAAGTTGATTCGCTTGGCTGGAAAAAAGGAGGACTAATTTCGATTAATCTTGCTCAAACTTCTTTGACAAATTGGGCAGCGGGTGGTCAGAACTCCGTTTCTATCCAAGGTTTGCTAAGTTTGTTTGCAAGTTTTAAAAGCGACTTTACTATTTGGGATAATTATTTAGACATTGGCTATGGTCTCCTGCAACAAGGAGAAAGTAAAAAATTTATTAAGACCGACGACAAATTCGAATTAACCTCGAAATTTGGTTTGCAATTCCAAAAAAACTTTTTCATTGCTGGTGCGTTGAATTTCAAAACGCAAATGACTGTTGGTTGGAACTATGCAAAAGACACACAAAAAATCTCCAACTTCCTTTCACCAGCATATTTAATTATCGGTTTAGGTATTGATTGGAAGCCCAAACAAGCGTTAAGCGTTTTTGGTGCTCCTTTCACCGGTCGTTTAACTTACGTCGGTGATAGCGAGTTAGCCAATAAAGGTGCATTTGGTGTAAAACCAGCTATTTACGACAGTCTTGGCAATCTTTTGAAATCTGCCGAGAAAATGAAAAAGGAATTTGGTGGGTTCGTTCGTCTTTTCTTTAACAAAGGTGATTTCGATATTGAATTTTTGAAAAATGTTAATATTACTACCAAACTTGAACTCTTCTCCGATTATCTAAACAAGCCCCAAAACATTGATGTAAATTGGGAAAATATTATTGTTTTTAAAGTAAATAAAATTATTTCAATAAATTTAATTACTCAACTAATTTATGACGACAATGTGAAAATACCAATAGATTCAAACGGTGACGGTAAATTCGACACCCACGCCCCAAGAACACAATTCAAAGAAATATTTGGGCTGGGTTTCTCGCTCAATTTTTAAACATCGCATTCAATGTTGGTCTGTGGTAGTTTTTCCTTTAGAACATACACATAATCTCTTGGGAAATGATTGTTCTCGATAGATAATTTGTTCAATTGTTTTAAATTAAATATCGTTTCTGGAAGTGAATGTAATTCGTTTCCACTCAAATCTAGTTCAATCAAATTTATCAACTTGCCAATTGTTTCTGGAATTTCCGTCAATTGATTTTCGTAAAGATACAGCTTTGTAAGATTGGTTAAATTACCTATTGTGGTTGGAATATTTTTCAAGAGATTCTTATATAATCTCAGTTTTTCAAGTTTCAAAAGATTGCCAATACTGTTTGGTAGTTCCTCAATTTGGTTCTGTTGCAACTCCAATTTCTTTAAATTTATACAGTTGCCAATCTCTTCTGGAACTGTTGAAAGTTCATTTTCAAAAAGGTAAAGTTCTTCAAGGAGAACTAAATTGCCGATGGTTTTGGGAAGGTCTTTCAATTTATTATTGTTTAATGCAAGTAATTTTAATTTTTTTAAATTTCCAATACTTTCTGGTAAGGATGGAATTTCATTGTGATTTAAACTCAAAACTTCTAAATTAGTTAGGTTTCCTATGCAATTGTCGACATTTTCAATTTGATTCCAACTTAAATCAAGATACTTTAATTTGGGTAAACTACAAACAACTTCGGGGAACGATTTTAGGTAGTTTCCCCCTAACTCTAATTTTTCAAGATTTTGGAGCAATTCAAATTCTTTTGGCAAGGATTTTAAGTAGTTGTTCTTTAAATTCAATTCGCGCAAATTGGAAAACGAAAAAATTTCGGTAGGTATCCCTTCGAGTTCACGCAAATGAAAGTCCAAACTAATTACCTCCAAAGGTTTTTTGGCCAATTCTTGTAATTGCATTTTTGTTTTTTCAGATATTGTCAATTTTAAATTTTCGGACTTTGATTGCATATTTCCACCAGATTAATTTCAAAATTGTAATATAACAATTCAAATTGAATTAGCAAGTAAAAATGTTAATTTTGAGTTTTGCAAATATTGAGTTTGGGTATGGAAAAAGAATTTTGGCGTTTTCGTAGGTTAAGAAATAATCAATTACTCAGAAATATGATAGCAGAAACTTCGCTTTCTAAGAGCGATTTGATATATCCATTGTTTGTAATTTACGGGGAAAATGTAAAAAACCCAGTCAAATCGATGCCCGGTGTTTATCAAATGTCTATTGATGTTCTAGTCGAGGAATGCAAAGAAATTGTGGATTTAGGTATTCCCTCTGTCATACTTTTTGGAATACCAGAACACAAGGACCCCAGTGGTTCCGATGCTTACTCGGAAAATGGAATTATACAAAGGGCTGTTAGAGCAATCAAAAAAGAGATAAAAGACTTAATAGTAATCACAGATGTTTGTCTTTGTGAATACACATCGCACGGGCACTGTGGAATTCTTGTCGGCGATACGATAGACAACGACAAGTCGATAGAAATTTACGCAAAAATTGCTTTAACCCAAGTTCAATCGGGTGCAGATATGGTTGCTCCATCTGATATGATGGATGGGCGTGTACAAAAAATTCGCTCTTTTCTCGATGAAAATGGTTTTACAAACATTCCTATAATGAGTTACAGTGCAAAGTATGCTTCTGGGCTTTATGGTCCATTTCGCGAAGCCGCACAAGGTGCCCCAAAATTTGGCGATAGAAAGTCGCATCAAATGGATATTCGCAATTCAAACGAAGCACTTCGCGAAGTTCAACAAGATATCTTCGAAGGTGCCGATATTGTTATGGTAAAACCCGCTGGTTGGTACCTCGACGTTATCCAAAGAATAAAATCGACTTTTAATGTACCAGTTGCAGCTTACCAAGTAAGCGGTGAATATGCTATGATTAAAGCTGCTGCCGGAAATGGTTGGCTCGACGAAGAGAAGGTGATGATTGAATCACTTTTTGCAATTAAACGGGCTGGGGCAGACTTGATTTTGACCTACTTTGCAAAGGAGATTGCAAAACTGATTGATAAAAAAATAATTTAAAAAATTTCGATGGAAATTACTGTTCAGAAATTTGGGGGAACCTCGGTTGCAAATGCTGATTCAATGCAAAAAGTATTCGAAATTGTCCAATCTACCTCTGGAAAACGAATTGTTGTGCTTTCCGCTTCGGCTGGTATAACAGACTTGCTCGTAACAATTACCGAAGTTTGCTTAGAACAAGAAACAAAGTTCACAGAAATTTTCGATGCAATTGAAAAACACCATTTGAAATTAGTAATTGAATTATTTAAAGAGCCCGAAAAGTCTGCAATTTGTATCAAAACCATTAACTTTTTGCTACAAAGTTTACGTCAACTTATCGAAGGTGCAAGAATACTTGATGAACTGACAGACAAAATCAAAGCAGAAATTCTTTCCTACGGGGAAATTTTGTCGACCAATATCTTCTACCAATATGCTTTGTCGAGGGGTCTAAATGCATTTCTTCTCGATGCAAGGGAAATTATCGAAACAGACAATTACCATATGAAAGCAAAGCCAAATCTTAATAAAATCGAACAAAACAGTGAAAAAATCCATAAAATTTTCAATTACCACGACGTAATTATTACACAAGGTTTCATTGGAAATTGGTGTAAAGAAACTACTTTGCTTGGAAGGGGCGGAAGCGATTTTTCGGCTTCGCTTTTTGGGTATGGTGTAAAAGCCAAGGAAATTCAAATTTGGACAGACGTTGATGGTATTATGACTACCGACCCTCGAATTGTTAATTCAGCAAAAGTAATAGAAGACATAACCATCGACGAAGTTGCCGAACTTTCCTTTTTCGGTGCAAAAGTACTACATCCCGATACAATTAAACCAGCAGTAAACAAAGAAATTCCTATTAAAGTCTTAAACACTTTTAACACTGGTAGTTTAGGTACAACAATATTGCAAAACTCTATTATTTCGCCTACCGCTTCATCGATAAATTCTTTGCACCTTGTAAAAGGTTGCTTTTTGATATCAAAAAAACTCGATATTAACTCTAAAGAGCCTTGCCATTACTACCAAATGCTCAAAGATAATTTTTCGAAAGTTTTCTTTTTTTCCTTCAACTCGAACAATATCAAATCGATTGTTAAAGATTGTAAATTTATCGATTGCGAAACTATTTTCTGGTCGGAATCATTTTCCTACAAAATAATCGATATAGTTGCACTCTTTGGAAACAATCTGAATGCTTTAGAAATTGATATTAAGAATAAAGTTGATACTATTATTATGAAATTCAAAAATGAACTTGAAAATATTTTCCCCTTGTTTCTTTCGAATAACACAATCTTGCTTTTATTCAAAGAAAACAAAGGGGAAAAAGTCCTTGGGCAAATTCATTCAATATTGTTTGACTAAGAGAACTTCTTTTTTACGAAATCGATAAATTCCTTTGCAATAGGCATTTCTGGAAAAATTCCAAACTCGTTAAAATATGAATTTACAAAAGCCATCGCCTCGTCGAAATTCTTAGAATTATCAATATTTGCAACCAAATTATTATACTCCTCCTCCATTGTGTAAAACAATTCTTCTATGAATTGCTTTTTCTTTTCTTCATCAACAATTTGGTTAAAAAGTGGAAAAGTAGCCTCGGCATTGGCTATCTCTATCGAGCTAACTTCCGATGAATCTTGCGATTCCAACGATAAGTTTGCCAATTCATTTTCTAATAATTCAGATGCTCCGAGAGCAGAATCCTCGCTTGTTGGTGCTTGGAACTTTGCTTCTTCATCGCTTTCTTCTACCGAGATAGTTGCCCCGGAATATTTTTCTTCTTTTAAATCAAGATGGTCTAAATCGCTAATTTCGGAACTTAAAATTTCGGATTTTGGGAATTCTAAATCGCTAAATTCAGATGTGTTTTCAATTTGTTGTTCAAATTCTAAACTATTTTCAAGTAATTTCTCGGAGGTTGCCAAATCTTCATCATCTTTTGTTGGGGATTGAACATCCAATTCTTTTGCCACAATAAAATCGCTTTCGTTGGTTTTCGATTCGAATTTAGAAATTAAATCGATAATCTCTTTAACTTCCTCTTTTTTGGCAACTACGCTTTCTTCTATCAATGTATTTTCGCTTGGCAAATCAAATTCAATCTTTGGGATTTGTTCAGGAAGTTTAAAGACAATAGGCTCGAGAGTGGATAAGTTTATCAAATTTCTATATTCAAACTTATCGAACTGTTTTTCAACTTTTTCAACAACTTCTTTTGTAATCTTTAGTGGTTGGGCAAGCATTTGTTGTAGCAATTCTTTATCAATGAATTTTATTTTCTGTTCAATTGAAAAGCCCTTTACAATATTTGCAAAATTTTTCAAACCCAAATCTCGGAACAATTCGCAAAAAATTTCGAAAGAAGGTAAACTTTCCCCCTCGGAATGGATTTCAAATAGAGGTTCGAAAAACTCCAAAATTTCTTCCAAAGAAGATGTGTTGAAAAATTCTGAAACTTTATCTTCGAACAATCTATTGAATTCGTAAACCGATATTACTTCTGTAGCAAAAGCTTCGATTTCATCCCTTACAGTTCTAACGACTTGTTCATAATCGGAAAAATAACTAATCAAGAACAAAATTTCATCTTTAGTTTTATTCAAAGAATCACCAAAAACAAAATACAAAAGCGTTGAACAAGGCTTTAAAAGAAAATTGTAACGAAGTTTTAATGCATTTAAGAGAAAATTCTCCAAATCCTTGGTGCTCAGTACAACTTGCCTTTTTAAACTGTTAAGAAAATCATTTAGTAGGGTGATATTATCTGCAATGTTAAAATTTAAAAATGGAGTAGTTTTAATTATGTTCGATAACTCCAAAAATTGTCGCTCTATTTCGTTGATTATGAATTGCTTATATGGTTTTGAAATAAAATCAGAATCGGTTATGTCTTTGATATTAAAACTGATATTTTCGCTTAATACTGCAAGTTGATTACTTAAAATCTTATGGAAATTCATAATAATAGTAGTTAACAACAAAAATGCAAAATAAATAATTTAGGACAAATTCGAATAAAAGCAATGTTAATATTAATTTCTTATTAAAAATAAAATAGTTGCACTTACTTTTCGTAATTTTGAATTTATTATTAATACATTTATGATAGCAGTTATTCCAGTTGCAGGTATCGGTAGTCGGTTAAGACCACATACTTATTTTCTTCCAAAAGTATTATTGAATGTTGCTGGGAAGCCAATTCTACAACACATTCTGGATTCTTTGTTATCAATTGGTATCGATAAATACGTTATCGTTACAGGGCATTTAGGAGACGATATAGAAAAATTTGTCCGGTCCAAATACAGTTTTAATGTTGAATTTGTGTCGCAAACAGAACCATTGGGATTGGGACACGCTATCTGGTGTGCCTCTGAATATTTTGGGGACCAACCATTGCTGATTGTTCTTGGCGACACAATTTTTGACGCAGACATCAAACAAGTTCTAACATTCGAAGAGTCGAGCCTTGGAGTAAAAAAAGTTTCGAACCCAGAAAGATTTGGTGTTGTTGTTACTGATGAAAATGGATATATTAAAAGATTAGTTGAAAAACCAGAAACTTATGTTTCGGATTTAGCAATAGTTGGAATTTATTTCATCAGAAATTCTACTTTATTAAAAGAATGTTTGGATGAACTTTTACAAAAGCAAATAAAGACAAAAGGAGAGTTTCAACTTACCGACGCTTTACAATTAATGCTTGAAAAAGGGGAAAAGTTTAAATTTTTCCCTGTAGAAGGCTGGTATGATTGTGGGAAACCAGAAACACTGCTCGAAACAAATCGATTTCTTCTTTCAAGGAACCCACATTATAGGAGTATCGAAGGTAGTGTGATTATTCCTCCAGTGTATATTGATAACGATGCAAGAATCATTAATTCTGTAATTGGTCCGTACACAACAGTGGCTTCTGGTGCTATCGTAAAAGACAGCGTTGTAAAGGATTCCATAATTAGCGACGAGGCACGCGTAGAATCCTATTTGCTCGAAAAATCTATTATTGGCAACAATGCCATTGTAAAAGGTACCTTTTTCAAAATAAATGTAGGAAATTCAAGCGAAATAAATAATGTTTAATAAATAAAATGCACTTTATGGAACACAAAAGAACATATCTATTTACATCAGAATCTGTTGGCGAAGGTCACCCCGACAAAATTTGCGACCAAGTTTCGGACGCTGTGCTTGATGCAATGCTCGCAGACGACCCCGATAGCCGCGTTGCTTGTGAATGCTTTGCTACAACTGGCTTAATCATCGTTGGCGGGGAAATTACGACCAAAACCTATGTGGATCTACAACAGTTAGTTCGTGGAGTAATCCGAGAAATTGGATACGACAAGGACGGCTATCGTTTCGATGCAAACTCTTGCGCTGTAATTAATGTCATTAATCACCAATCCGAGGATATTGCCCTTGGAGTCGACACTGGTGGTGCCGGCGACCAAGGTATGATGTTTGGTTATGCAATTCGCGAAACTCCAGAACTTATGCCCGCCACTATTATGTATGCTCACAAACTTGTTAAAAGATTATCCGAGATTAGAAAGAAAGAACCCCACCTTATGCCCTATCTTCGTCCCGATGCAAAGTCCCAAGTTACTATTGAATATTCAGATGCTGGTGAAATTCTTCGTGTGGATACGGTCGTGATTTCTACCCAACACGACCCAGATGTAACCCAAAGTAAAATAAAGGAAGATGTGATTGAACACGTAATAAAGAAGGTCATACCAGAGGAACTTTTGGACAATCGAACGAAATATTATGTGAATCCTACTGGAAAATTTGTTATTGGTGGACCCCACGGCGACACTGGCTTAACTGGGCGAAAAATAATTGTAGATACATATGGAGGAAGAGCACCACACGGTGGTGGAGCATTCTCGGGCAAAGACCCAACAAAAGTCGACCGTTCCGCTGCTTATGCTGCCCGACATATTGCAAAAAATATCGTTGCCGCTGGGATAACAGATGAATGTACTATCCAACTTTCTTATGCAATTGGAATAGCACAACCAGTTTCAATACATATTAATACACACAATCAATCAAAAGTCCCAGAGCAAGTTATTGAAAATTTCATAAAAGAGAACATCGATCTTACCCCAAGAGGAATTATTAAAAGATTCGACCTATTACGACCAATTTACAGACCTACTGCTGTCTATGGGCATTTTGGTAGAGATGAATTCCCTTGGGAAAAACTCGATTTAGTTGAAATGTTTCAAACTTTACTTAAGTAATTTTAATGGAGTGAAATATGAGAAGATGCAATCCAAAAAAAGGAACAACAAATGAAATAGTAGTAAACTATCCACCGAAAAAAGCAACTGGTAAATTCGACGAGGTACCCGGCAAATACTGCGTACGCGATATTTCGCTTGCCGAAGAAGGCAAAAAACTAATTGATTGGGCAGAATCAAGAATGCCTGTTCTTATGCATCTACGCGAAATTTACAGTAAAACAAAACCATTTAAAGGATACAAAATCTCGGGCTGTTTACACGTAACAAAAGAAACTGCTGTTTTAATTAGAACCCTTGTGGAAGCTGGAGCCGAAGTTTCTTGGAGTGGATGCAATCCACTTTCTACAAACGATGCTGTTGCTGCAGCGCTTGCCAAGGAAGGAATTTCGATTTTCGCTTGGTATGGCAACTTGGAAGACTTTTATTGGTGCATCGAAAGAACAATCGATATTCCCCCGCACTTGACACTTGATGATGGTTGCGATTTGATTAACACGGTCCACGAAAAATATCCAGAAATGGCAAAAAACCATATCATTGGCGGTACAGAAGAGACAACTACTGGCGTTCACCGTCTTCGAGCAAGGCAAGAAGCCGGTAAACTTCTTTATCCAGTTTTTGCTGTCAACGATACAGAAACAAAATGGGACTTCGATAATGTTTATGGAACTGGTCAATCCACTCTCGACGGTATTATGCGCGCAACATCAATTCTTATCGCTGGTAAAACGGTTGTTGTTGCTGGCCACGGTCATTGTGGTTCTGGTGTTGCCAAACGAGCAAAAGGGTTGGGTGCAAATACCATAATTACCGAAGTCAAACCTACCGCAGCAATAAAAGCACTTCTCGAAGGACACCAAGTAATGACAATGGATGAAGCAGCAGAAGTCGGCGATATCTTCATTACTGCAACTGGATGCAAAGATGTAATTCGTAAGTGGCATTTCGAAAAGATGAAAGACGGTGCAATAGTTTGCAATACTGGCCATTATGATGTTGAAATTAATATCCCAGAACTCGAGGAACTATCGGTATCCAAAAGAACTATTCGAGAAAACTGCGAAGAATATACACTGAAAAATGGCAAAAGAATCTACTTGCTTGCACAAGGTCGTTTAATAAATTTAGCTGCAGCAGAAGGGCATCCTTCGGAAGTTATGGATATGAGTTTCGCTAATCAATTTATGGCATTGTTACGTTTTGTTGAAGCGCATAAAGAAGGGAAAAAATTTCCAATAGAAGTAATGGATTTACCTCCAGAACAAGATGAATACATCGCTACATTAAAGCTTAAATCTATGGGGGTGGAAATCGATAAATTAACTCCCGAGCAAGAACAATATTTGAAAGACTATCTTGCGGGAACCTAATTCAATATTTTCGATAAAAATAAACAAGGGGCTTTAAGCCCCTTGTTTTTTAAATAACTTTGTGAAAAATTCAAACTAAAACCTTAGAAAACTATTCATCAAATATCCTCTAAATTTGGAATACGCCCGGGTGTCCAAGGTGCTCCAATCCTATCCAATTCTTTTTCGAATTCTGGAATTTGTTTCTCGATAATAGTTCTTAGTTTAGTTAATATCGACCCAAGTTCCTCCTTTGCAATTGCAAACGATTTCTTTTGCTCTTCCGTTGGCTCTTGGGTTGTAGCCCAAAGCCCCCAAAGGATGTAATACATTCTGTCGATAATCGATGGGGGTTGATTTTCGTTCAATCTTGCTAAGGTTTTGTTGCCATTAAGTTTCATATTGACCGTATCGAGAATATTTTGTATCTCTCGGATTTTTTCCAATGTTTCGTTCTTATATTCCAAAGAAAGCAGAAATGAATTTTTTATTGAAATGATTTTACTATTAACTTCTTTTAAAAGCGAATTTGTGCCCATAATTGCATTTTGGAGTTTAGAAACTTTTTTTCGGAACATATCAAGTTTGGCAAAATCACTTGGTGGTAAAGTCAAATTATTCAATAACTTACATTCAAACTCGATTGGTTCGGTCAATTGCGAAATTTTTCCATCTATACTTTTAAACAGTTGTATTTTATATCGACCGGGAACAACTGCCATTCCAGATGCTTTATTGACATTAGTGGTATCGGCAACTGGTGAAGTATCGGGATATCTTAAGTCCCAAGTTATTCGATTGAAGCCTTTCTTGGGCGAAGTAGATAAGGTTCGAACCGTGTTCCCAAATTCATCATAAATTTTGAAAATCAATAATGGTTTTTGTTCAAGGTCTTCGGCAGTCAATGAATCGAAACTTGGATAATAAACAGGTTTGTTTTCTTCCTCCAATTTTTTTTCTCTTTCCTTTCTAAGTTGTTTTCTTGTTTTATACTCATCGCGAAGGTAATAAGTGAAAGTAGCACCAAAAGGTGGATTTTCTGCCCGCCAAAACGAACTTCCTTGGTCTTCTTTTCTTCGAGAATCATCTTCATTATAAATCAATGCAGGTTTTATCGGAAAGATAATTGCTTCTTTTTCCAAGAGAGTGCTGTCGTTTAAATTCCTCATAAAAGTGATGTCGTCTAATATATAAATTCCGCGGCCAAAGGTTCCAACAACAAGGTCATTCTCTTTCCTTTGAATTTCCAAGTCTCGAACTGCAATAGTTGGAAAGTTTCCTTTTATTTTAATCCAATCTTTTCCGCGATTTGTTGTTGCGAATAAACCAAATTCAGTCCCAACAAACAACAAATTTGGGTCGATGTAGTCTTCGATAATCGTGTAAACCGAACCATTTTCGGGTAAATTTGAACTAATTGACTGCCAAGTTTTTCCCAAGTCGGTTGTCATTAAAACATACGGTTTGAAATCAGCATTTTTGTGATTATCGAATGTAGCATAGATTACATTTTTATTATGGTTCGAGGCAAAAACATCGCTTACATATGTAGTTTCTGGGACTGTTGGAAACTTCTCTATTTTAGTCCAAACATTACCCCCATCAGTAGTTATTTGGATTAACCCATCATCGGTACCAACAATTAATATTTTTTCGTCGAGAGGGGATTCTGCAAACGATGTTATGTTTCCATAGAAAGAAGTAGCAGCATTTTTTGCAACAGCGTCGGGTCCCCAAATTTTTCCCATTACTGGAAGTTTGTTTCTATCGATTTGCCGTGTTAAGTCTGGACTAATAATTTTCCAGCTCTGCCCTCTATCGTCGCTTTTAAAGACTTTGTTAGCACAAATGTAAATTCGAGTTGGGGAATGTTTACTCAAAAGCATCGGAGTATCCCAATTCCAGCGCAATGCTTCGCCTTTTTCGGGTTGTGGTTGTATGTAGAACACTTCGCCACTTTTTCTATCGTAACGAACAAGATTTCCATATTGCCACATAGCATAAACAATGTTAGGATTATTTGGGTCTATTTGGGCTTTATATCCATCGCCTCCAACGACTAAGAACCAATCTTCGTTCGTAATACCTCCGCTCGAAGTTGTTCGCGAAGGGGCACCCCAAGTGTTGTTATCTTGTGTCCCCCCATAAACGAAATAAAAGGGCTCGGAATTGTCGCAAGCAATCCTATAGAACTGAGCCGTCGGAAGATTGGCAAAGAAACGCCAAGTTTGCCCATCGTCAAATGTTTCGTAAAGGCCACCATCGCCACCAACTAACCAATGCTTGGTATCATCTGGGTCTATCCAAACGACGTGGTCATCGACGTGCCTATTCTTATTCGAAACTATTTTTAATGTTTTGCCCCCGTCTTCTGTCAGTCTTAAATAGGTATCGATAAAAAATACTCTTTCTGGATTTTTCGGGTCGCAAAATACTTCGTGGTAGTATTGAGCAGAACCAGAAAACCAAGAATTTCGCTTCTCCCACGAAGCTCCTCTATCGGTCGAGCGATATATTCCACCTTTGTTTTCGTTGCCTTCAATAATTGCATAGATGTAATCAGGGTTTGCTGGTGAAATTCCTAACCCAATTCTACCAAGGTCCCCAGATGGTAATCCATTTTGCAATTTCTCCCAAGTTTTACCTCCATCGGTAGTTTTGTAAATAGCTGCCTCGGGTCCCCCATTAATCAATGTCCAAACGTGTCTTCTTCTTTGGTACGAGGCGCAGTACAGAACATCGGGGTCTCTTGGGTCCATAACAACATCTGTCACACCAGTATTTTCACTTATCGTTAAAATTGCTTCCCAATTTTTACCTCCATCTGTGGTTTTGTATAATCCACGGTCACCTCCGGGACCCCAAAGTGGCCCTTGACTTGCAACATAAACAATATTGGAATTTCTGGGGTGTATTACTATTTTGCCAATATGTTCAGATTTCTTCAATCCAACGTTTTTCCAAGTTTTACCACCGTCGGTGGACTTATACACACCATCTCCCCAAGAAACGCTTCTTTGGCTATTGTTCTCGCCAGTTCCAACCCAAACAACATAAGGATTGTTCGGGTCGATTGCTAAACAACCAATCGAGAATGAACCTTCGGAATCAAAAATGGGAGTAAAAGTAACGCCAGCATTAGTAGTTTTCCACACACCTCCAGAAGCAACTCCAACATAGAATTCCTTTTTATTATATGGATTAACAGCAATATCGGAAATCCTACCGCCAAATACTGCTGGTCCAAGCAATCTCAACTTGATGTTATCAAAATTTACTTCAATTTTTTTCTGGGCCGAAACCTCTTTTTTTTCCTTTGGTTTCGAAAACAAGGACAAGTTCGAAAACAAAAAAGAAAAAGCAAAAATTAATACAAAAAGTTTCATAATCCACCCAAATTGACTTTACTCAAAATAATTAATTTATTATTTTTCCGTTTATTTTTTATGTTAAGGTATGACTTAAATTGGCGGGCAAGTTACCTTTAAGAACAAAATTAGCTTTTTGGTATGGAACTATCGTAGCAGTAACCCTTCTTGCATACGGCTTCTACACTTACATTTCCGTGTATACTGAATTGCACAAGAATTTAGATGTTTCCATTTCCAAGGTATTAAATTCTTTGGACTTTGTAATATCCCGAAAGCCGGAAAATATTCGAGATATTAAATTTAAGCAAAACATTAGAAGTACACACGACAAATTCGCTTTACTACGAGAATTAGAGGAAATGCGTTTTGTTGGTCCTATTCGTCCCACTGTACAAAGAGAGAAGTTGGTTGAAGAAGATTTAGGAGAAATTTGGTCGGCAGTTTTCGAACATATCCTACTTAATCCAAAGAACTTTTTCGTACAAATCGCCGATACAAACAACAATATTATTTGGCGCTCTCAAAACTTACAAAATGATACTCTTCCCACTCTTTTAGGTTTTTCGACCATTTCTCATATGGATACTATTTATGTTCCTTCTCGATTCAAAGATTCAGTAATCCAACTCGCAATGGAAGTACCAAAAACTATTAGAATAGATTCTATCTTGACCACAACAAAAGTAATGGGAACTGATATTAGACTGCTAATAAAAAGGACAAACCAAGCCGTAATTTCTGTTGGTTACGTGCTGAACGATTTGCGGGGGACATTAAAAAAGTTGTTCATTATTCAAATAGTTGCTTTACCCTTTATTTTACTAATTTCAATTATTGGTGGTTGGATAATGTCCTCTGTTTCTCTTAAACCAATAGACATAATCACACAAACTGCCGATGAAATAACAGCAAAAAATCTTAGCCGGCGTCTCCCAGAAATTCCAACCAACGACGAGGTTGGCCATCTTACTCGAACGCTAAACAATATGATTGAAAGATTGGAAGAGGCATTTAACCAAGTAAAAAAATTCGCTGCCGATGCTTCGCACGAACTTAGAACACCACTTACAATTCTTCAAGGAGAATTGGAAATCGCTCTTCATTCCAAAAAAACTCCAGAAGAGTACGAAGAGATTCTTGTTAGCGCGCTTGAAGAGGTTGGAAGGCTTTCCAGTGTTGTTGAATCTATTCTTGAATTATCCAAAGCCGAGACTGGGCAAATCAAGATTAACTTAAAAGTCGAAAACTTGTCTAAAATCGCCGAAGAAGTTGCCGAAGATATCTCTCTTATTGCTGAGCAAAAAAAGATACGTATCGAAAAAAATATCGAACCGAACATATTTATCCCTCTCGATGCTCCAAGAATTCACCAAGCACTTTTGAACTTGCTCGATAATGCTACCAAGTACACAAAGGAAGGCGGAACAATTAAACTTAATGTGCAAAAAGATACAGACCTTGCTATTCTTGTAGTCGAGGACAATGGGATTGGTATTCCAAAGGAAGATTTAAACAATATTTTCAACAGAATGTATCGGGCAAGCAAAGGAATTAAATCGGGTGTAAAAGGCTATGGATTGGGTCTATCCATTGTAAAATGGATAGTCGAAGCCCACAATGGTACAATCGAAGTCGAAAGCGAAGTAAATAAATATACTCGCTTTACTGTCAAATTGCCTACTAAACAAGAAAATGAAGAATAATTCTTTTATGTTTGCTTGCTATAGTTTAAGGTAGCAATTTTTTGAAATTTTGATACCGAGATTGAAAAAGGTTGTCCTCGTTGGGAGAAGGTAGTTTATCATCTTGAATTTTTTTGTTCAATTTATCTATTCGGTCTTGGCTAAGCGGGTGTGTCGACAATAAAACATCGAGGAAGGAATTTCCTTCGTTTTTCTTAACTTTATCGAAAAAGAAAATTAGAGCCCCTGGGTACCACACGGTCGATTTCAAATACTCGTATGCCCATTCGTCTGCTTCGTATTCATCGTCTCGACTATTTTTCAAGAATGCAAGGCCAACTAAAAGGTTTGCTGCAATTTCCTCGGCAATACTGGGATTGTTTCCCAAAACAACGTCCAACAAAATGCTTACCCCATATGCTTTGGTTAGGCGTTGGGTTGCGTGACGCCTTTCGCAATGGGCTACCTCGTGGGCAAGAACTCCTGCAAGAGTTGCCTCGTTGTCTAAAAATTTCAACAAACCAGTATAGACATATATAAAGCCGCCAGGTGTCGCAAAAGCATTTACTGTGTTGTCATCGTTTATTATTGTTACTTGATACTTAAATGTTTTCTTATACTTTATTTTGGGCGAATTGATAATATCATTGACAATATTTTGAACATACTGTGTTATTTGCGAGTTGTTTAAAATTGGATAGTTTTTCGGATTCCCAGATATTTCTTGATGCAATTGTAAACCAAGTTGCACATCGTCTTGCGGGGAAAAAATATTTACCCCATCTTCACATCCAATAAAGAATGAAAATGCAAATGCAATAAATAATACAGAATAGAATTTTTTTATTACCATAATACTCAACAATTTATTGTTAAATATTACCAAACTTCAAATTAATAATTAAATTGCAATTTTCAATGAGTATTTTATGAAGGCTACAATAATTGGCTTTGGAAAGTTGGGGAAAGCAATTTCGTTCAAACTTTTCGAGAAAAATCTCCTCGCCACAATTGTCTCGAAACATTTTCCCGAAGGGGAAACTAACATAGAGAATTTCAAAAATATTGTAGTCAAATCCTTAAAAGATTTAAAAGAAATTCCGGAAGTCATTTTCTTAACAACTTCCGACAGCCAATTACCAAAGATTTCAAATGAATTGGCAGAACTTTTCAAAGACCAAATTTGTAATAAAGTATTTATCCATTGTTCTGGTATTTACTCCGACGAAGTTTTAAAACCACTTGAAGATTTAGGCGGAATTACAGCTTCTGCCCATCCACTTCAAACATTTTACTATTATTCTCCAACAATATTCGACAAAATTTTCTGGGTTGTCCAAACAAAGCACTTCGATAAAATCAAGGGAATTGTCGAAAATATTGGTGGAACAGCAATTCAAGTTGATTTCGACGAAACAACAAGGGCAATTTACCACGCAAGCGCTGTCGCAGCGTCAAACTTCCTAAACTTCCTTCTACTTTTTGCAAAAAAACTAATTGCAGAAACCAACCTAAATCCTAAAATATTAATCCCTCTTATCGAACAAACACTACAAAACAACGAATCTAATTTCGACGAAATAAATTTTACTCCTCTTACTGGTCCAATAATTCGAGCCGACATTGAAACCATCGAAAAGCATTTAAATGGTCTCGAACGCCTTTCTGATTACAAAGAAATATACCTTTTGTACTTTCTCTCCTCGAGCCTTTTAGCAAAAATAAATGGAAATATTCAAGACCAAAAATTTGCAACACTTTTTTACAAAATTACAAATCTATTAAAATCAGATAAAAAATTCTTATTTTTGTAAATTGAATTGTTATTTGACATTATAATACAATGGAAAAATTTAAAATTTACTATTTTGTTCTTGGGGGAATTTTTCTTGGGGTTTCTCTATATGGTATCTATATTTCGAAAGTCTATTCGTATCTATCGGACGAACCAACTGCTTGTGTTAATTGCCATATTATGACACCACACTTTGCTACTTGGTTTCATAGTAGCCACAGAAACAGAGCAACTTGTAACGATTGCCATATACCGCAAGACAATTCCCTTCGAGCACTTTGGTTCAAAATGAACGATGGACTTCGGCATTCTTTCATTTTTACATTTGGAAATTACCCGCAAGTAATTAGAATACGTCCCGCTGGGGCACGAGTAGTCCAAGATAACTGTCTCCGCTGCCATTCGAATCAATTAAGTTTTGTAACTCTCATTAAAGGTAAAGAATTTAGCAATGAACACATATTCACACGTCAGTGCTGGGATTGCCATCGTGAAGTTCCCCACGGAAGGCTTGCTAGCCAAGCTTCTACTCCTTTTGCACGCATACCAAACGAAAATTCTGTCGTACCTAATTGGTTGAAAAAGGAAATAAAACTGTTAAACAAATAGAGTATTAATATGGAAAAGAAGAAAGTAAAGCCTTTGCACATTATTATCCTTTTTGGTTCAACCTTGGTGGTAGTTCTTGTCGCTCTATTAGTATCAACAATAATGGAGCGAAGAGTTGAATCAATAGCGCGCCTACAAATGGTTAAACCAATTGCCGAATGGGAACCTCGGAATGAAGTTTGGGGAGAAAATTTCCCACGCGAATTCGAATCGTACAAAAGAACTCTCGACACAACTTTTAGAAGTAAGTATGGTGGTTCTGGCCATATAGACTTGCTCGAGGATTGCCCCGAATCGGTGGTAATGTGGGCTGGATACGCTTTTGCAAAAGAGTATAATCAAGCACGCGGGCACGCTTGGGCCGTTTACGATGTCCGATTGAGTTTGCGAACTGGCGGTGTAAAAGAAAGTCCACAACCAGCAACTTGTTGGTCTTGTAAAACTACAGATTTCCCAAGAATGATTGCCCAACTTGGAGCCGAGGCTTTGTACAAGAAAAAATGGATCGAAATGGGCTCCGAAATGGTAAATCCCATAGGTTGCCAAGATTGCCACGACCCGAAAACTATGAATTTAAGAATTACAAGACCAGCGTTGATAGAAGCATTGCAAAGACGTGGAGTGAAATTGGAAAATATTACCCACCAAGAAATGCGTTCCTTGGTATGTGCCCAATGCCACGTAGAATATTATTTTAAAGGAGAAGGAAAATATTTGACTTTCCCTTGGGATAAAGGTTTTAGTGCCGACTCGATGGAGGCTTATTTCGACGAAATTGCTTTCTCTGATTGGACTCATAAATTGAGCAAAGCCAAGATGCTTAAGGCACAACATCCAGACTATGAATTGTATATGACAGGAATCCACGCTAAGCGCGGAGTTGCTTGTGCAGATTGCCATATGCCATACCGGGTCGAAGGCGGTGTTAAATACACAGACCACCACATAAGAAGTCCATTGTCGAACATTGCAAATGCTTGCCAAGTTTGTCACCGTCAGAGCGAAGAAGAGCTCATTCGCGATGTTTACGAACGCCAAGATAGAGTTCGCGAGGTTCGTAAAATTGCTGAGCAATCAATTGCAAAAGCCCATCTTGAAGCAGAAATTGCTTGGAAAAATGGAGCAAGCGAAAAAGATATGGAACCAATATTGAAACTTATTCGTTCTGCACAATGGCGTTGGGATTGGGTCGCTGCTGCAAATGGTGTCGGTTTCCACGCACCAGTAGAAGCACTTCGGGTGTTGAGTACTGCAATCGAGCGAGCAGAAAAAGCTCGGGGTATGCTTGCTGTTCTATTTGCCAAAATGGGACTGCCTGTTTCTCCACAATTACCCGATGTTAGCACAAAAGAAAAAGCACAAAAGTACATTGGATTGAATATGCAAGCACTTCGTGACGACAAAAATGAACTATTGAAGACAATCATTCCACAATGGGACGAAATTGCAAAGCGCCGTCAAGGTACTTTATATAAATATGGTGAAAATTAACTGGAATTAACAGTTTTCTAAGAAACTTTTAATGTAAGTTAATCTACTTTGAAAAAGAAAAAGGTGTATTCCCAAAATATCTTCAAACTAACAAATAAAAACCTCGGGGGATAGCCACCCGAGGTTTAAGAATTAGTAAATAATGAAAATTATACTAAAACTGGTTTGTATGCCGTAACAGTATTGTATCCACGCATAAATGCTTCTTGGTTAAGCGGAATTAGTTTATGATATCTTTCGGGCAGCATTGCTTCGAGCCCTTTCCAAATAGATTCTATTTTCACAACATTTGTAATTTTCAAAAATGCACCAAGCATAACCATATTCAGAACTTTTGTATTTTTCAATTCAACAGTAATATCACCTGCGGGAAGGTTGTAAATGTTAATATCTTGCCTTGTTGGATGCCTTAGAGTAGTTGTAGTGTCGTAAATAAAATTTCCACCAGGTTTGACTGCCTTTTCGAATTTATCGATAGAAGGTTGGTTCAAAGCAACAACGGTATCGAACTTTGAAATAATTGGGGAACTAATCATCTCATCACTAACGATAGTGATACAGTTGGCAGTTCCTCCGCGCATTTCGGGTCCGTACGAGGGCATCCAAGTAACTTCCTTGCCTTCGAAAATTGCTGCATAGCCAAGTATCATTCCCATTGTGAGAACCCCTTGGCCCCCAAATCCAGAAAATACAGACTCGTGTGTCATTTTTTCACCTCCGGAACTTTAATATCACCTAATGGATAGAAAGGAATAAGAACATTTTGAACATATTTATTAGATTCAATGGGTGTCATCTTCCAATTTGAAGGACAATTCGAAACAATTTCCACTAAGCAAAAGCCTAAGCCCATTTTCTGGTATTCTAAAGCTCTTTGAAGAGCTTTTTTTGCGCGTCTCACATTTTGAACTGTATGAACAGATTGACGAGTTACATAGGCAACTCCGGGCAACGGAGCAATTAATTCTCCAAATTTCAATGGGTATCCCATAGTCTTCACTTCTCGACCATAAGGGGAAGTGGTAGTCACCATACCCTCGATAGTGGTTGGAGCCATTTGTCCACTTGTCATACCATAAATGGCATTGTTAATAAATATGACAAGGATATTTTCGCCTCGGTTTGCAGCGTGAAGGGTTTCGTTCCCTCCAATAGCAGCAAGGTCACCATCACCTTGATAAGTAAAGACATACTTATCGGGAAGCATTCTTTTTATACCAGTAGCAACAGCGCAAGCCCTACCGTGGGGTGCTTGTTGCATATCTACATCAAGATAGTGGTAAGCAAAAACAGAACAACCAACGGGAGCAACACCAATCATATCGTTTTGTATTCCCATTTCTTCGACAACTTCCATAAATATTTTATGAACAGTGCTATGACCACAACCGGGACAATAGTGAAATTCAACATCAATTAGTGTTGAAGGTTTTCTATAAACAAGGTTTTCTGGTGTTACTATATCTTCAACCATAACATCTACGTTTTCTGGTTCCATATTTATTCTCCCTTAATAAACATTTTTTCAAAATATGCAAGGATTTCATCAGGAGTTGGAATTACACCACCCATTCTGCCATAGAACTCTACTCGGGTATTCCCACACACTGCAAGTTTAACATCTTCGACCATTTGTCCAGAATTCATTTCAACATCTAAAATCCCTTTGACTTTTTCCGATACTTCGGCGAAAATTTTCTTTGGAAATGGGAATAATGTAATAGGCCTTATCCAGCCTATCTTATACCCCTTTTGTCTACCTAAATCCATTGCTTTTAAAGCAATACGCGATACCAAGCCAAAAGCAGTAAATATATATTCAGCATCTTCTAAGTTTTTTGCTTGGTATCGTACTTCTTCTTCTTCCATTTTCTTATACTTTGCTTGCAAACGAAGGTTTATTTCCTCCATTTTTTCGGGTTCAATGTGCAAGGATGTAATGACTCTTCGCGGACCATCTTTCGGCTTTCCAGTAGTAGCCCAAGGATATTCGATGTGGACTCTTGGTTCTTGGGGAGGGAGTTCAACTTTTTCCATCATTTGTCCTAATGCACCATCGGCAAGTATCATCACTGGATTTCGATATTTAAAAGCAAGTTCGAACCCTAACTTGACAAAATCAGCCATTTCTTGAACATTGTATGGAGCCAAAACAAGAAGACGATAATCACCGTGTCCACCACCTTTTACTGCTTGGAAATAATCGCCTTGGGCTGGTTGGATAGTTCCCAATCCGGGTCCACCACGATTTATGTTAGCAACAAGGCAAGGCAGTTCGGCACTAGCAATATACGATAAGCCTTCTTGCATAAGACTAATTCCCGGGCTCGAGGAAGTACTCATTGCTTTTTTACCACAGCCAGCAGCACCGTAAATCATATTTATGGCCCCAATTTCACTTTCTGCTTGAAGAACAAGCATTCCCGTTCTTTTAGTTGCTTCGCGAGATAAATATTCAATTACTTCTGATTGCGGAGTAATTGGATAACCAAAATAAGCATCGACACCTGCGCGGATTGCCGCCTCGGCTAATGCCTCGTTTCCTTTCATTAATCTTACTTCACCCATTTCCAAACCTCCATTATGCTGGAACTTCTTTCTTCGTTTTGTAAACTTTTCGATAAACAGTAATTACAGCATCTGGGCAAATTATTGCACAATTTGCACAACCAGTACAATTATCGTTTATTTTAACTACATACTGGTACCCTTTGTGGTTTAGGGTTTTTCCAAGCGCAAGGGTTTGTTCCGGACAAGCCTGTATACAAAGTTCACAACCTTTGCATCTTTCGATATCAACAATGATTTCTCCTACTACTTTTGCCATTTTCAACCTCTTAAATAAAGAAAATGCAAATTAATACAACAATTTCTATTATAAAAAAACAAATTTATTATATTTTACAATTTTGTTGTTTGATGTTGTTTTTATTCGAAAATGTATTTTGCCAGTGTGGAATTCATCATTGAAAGTACTATTTTCTTGAAAATTGGCACACAAGTAACACTCGCATATATCGAACTTTTTGGTTCATCAAGAAGAATAAGAACAAGGATTTTCGGTCGGTTTGCAGGCAAAAATCCGATAAATGAATTTATGTAATTTGTTTTCGAATAGGTTCCCGATTCAAACTTTTGCGAAGTACCAGTTTTACCAGCAATTTCGATACCTTCTATTTTTGTAGCTGTCGCAGTGCCCTCGTTAACTACTTTTACTAAAATATTCTTCAACCTTTCCACTACACTTTTCTTAAAAACTGTATCGCAGAAAACGTTGTTGGTATCGGACATAAGAATTTTAGGACTTACCAGCATCCCACCGTTCGCAATTGCTGAATAAGCCACCGCAAGTTGCAAAGGAGTAACAAATAATCCATATCCAAACCCCAAAAACATTTGTTCGATTAAAGTCAATGTGTCGCCTTTCTTAATGTAACCTTTTAATTCTCCGGGAAGTTTGACTCCAGTTTTTTTGCCAAAACCAAGTTTAATTAAATCCTTTTCGAGTAGTTCAGTAGGAATTAATGTCGAAATTTGAGCAAATGCAATATTACTCGAAAAAACAAGCGCATCTACAAGATTCAATTTATTTGCTGGATGTTCATCAACAATGACTATATCGCCATATCGAAATATACCGTTGTAGCCATCAAAGAGATGATTTTCGTCAATAATACCTCGCGAGATACCAATTGCAGCGATTAATGGTTTAATTGTCGAGCCGGGTTCAAAAGCAAAATTTACTGCATAGAGATTAAAATTCTCTTCATCAACTTGTCCGAGATTCGAAGGGTCGAAACTGGGATAATTCGCAAGAGCAAGAATTTCTCCATTGTTTGGGTTCATTACAATTATGCAACCACCCTTTGATTTTGTTTCCAGTACACCTTTTTCGAGGAAGTAGTTAATTAATCTTTGAAGATAGATGTCTATTGTCAAGCGAATATCTTTTCCGTCTTTTGCAATTTGAGAAGGCAACTCGAGAGTTGGGTGCAAATTCCCTCTTGCATCTTTCAAAAAGTATACAAAGCCGTCCTCGCCCTTAAGAATAGAGTCGAAAGAAAATTCCAAACCAGAAATTCCTATGTTGTCGAGATTTGTCACACCAATTAAGTTAGAAATTGTCTTTCCAAAAAGATATAACCTTTTGGGTTCGTTGATTTTAATTAGCCCAGTAAACGAAATAGTATCGATTTCGGGTGGAGGTTCAATTAGCCCTCTTTTTAACCAAATAAACCTTTTTTTGGTGTTTAAAATTGAATTAAGTTTATCGGTTGCAAAGCCAAGAAGTTTTCCTAAGCGATAATATTGTTGCAACGAAAAAGTATCCTTTTTTACCAATAATGGGTCGATAGCAAAAGAACGAGCATTTATTGAAGAGGCAACAATAATACCATTTCGGTCGAAAATATTGCCCCGTTTCGCTTTTGCTTCAACTTTTTTTATATGTTGGGTTTCTGCAAGTTTTTTATATTTTTCCGAATTGATAATTTGAATATAAAACAATCGGAGAATAACAATAAGAAATAAGAACAAAAAAAAGTAGAAAACCAATTTCAACCTATTTCGAGAGCGTTCATCGACCTCTGGTATTTCGATTTTTCCCTCCATAGTCAATTATTTAAAGAGCAAAATTAAAAACAAAAAAGAAGGACGAGGGGGAAAATCTTTACACATTATCTTTTAGTTCTTTGGAGTTTATTTCTTGCTGTAAAATTTGGAAGGCTTCGTCGGGAGTATCTGCAAAATGAAAAATCTTAGTGTCGTTTTTTCCTATCATACCCATTTCAATTAAATAATCGAAGTTAATAACTTTCTTCCAGTAATCTTTGCTATATAAGATAATCAGTCTTGGCTTTTTCATTTTTCCAGTTTGCCTTAGGGTAAGAATTTCCATCATTTCGTCGATAGTTCCATACCCACCGGGAAACACAATCAAAACTTGTGCGGGATAAACCAACCAAAACTTTCTCATAAAAAAGTAATGGAATTCAAAGTTTAGTTCCTTCGTGACATAAATATTTGGTTCTTGCTCGAAAGGTAAACTAATATTGAGCCCAATTGTCTTCATTCCGGCGTCGTGGGCACCTTTGTTTGCTGCTTCCATAATTCCCGGTCCACCGCCAGTACAAATATAGAACCGATTTCTTGGCGAAAACTTTTTGCTCCATTCTGCTATCATTTTCGATAAAAGATAAGCATCTTCGTAGTATTTGGCAACAGTTTCGATTTTATGTTCTATATCTTTGATTTTGTTTTTTATTCTGGTTTTATCTCGGTCCGAAACCTGGCTCAATTTCGTTCTTAATTCCTCAATTTCTTTTAAATATTGTTCTTTCGATTTCACCCTTGCAGAACCAAAGAAAATAATTGTCTTCTTTATTCCGTGCTTTCGAAGGTGTTGTTCGGGATATAAGTATTCTGCAATAATTCTAATAATTCTACCTTCGTTGCTATGAATGAAAACCTTATTATCGTAAGCCTTTAAAGGATGTTTTGGATGTAGTTCCTCTTCGGTAAATTTCTTCTTTTTCATTTTGCATCCGTAGAATACTTTTGCAATTGTTCCAAATCACTAAAATGATACTTTACATCACCAATTATTTGATAATCCTCGTGGCCCTTTCCAGCAACAAGGATAATATCTCCCTTCCTACTTAGCTTGTAAGCGTAATCGATTGCTTCGTCGCGATTGCTAATTTGTATCACTTTTCTTTTGCCTTCCCGAGAAATTCCAGAGTATATTTGATTTATTATCTTTGCTGGGTCTTCTTTTCTTGGGTTATCATTTGTAATAACGACAAAATCGGACAGTTCCGAAGCAATTTGTCCCATCTTTGGTCTCTTATCTGGGTCTCGCTCTCCACCACACCCAAAAACACATATCAGTTTTCCAAGAGGATTTTCGAAGTTCAAAATTTCTCTACAAGTTTCCAATGCTTTTTTCAAAGCGTCGGGCGTGTGGGAATAATCGACAATACCTAATGCTCCGTTGCTTAGTTCTATTCTTTGCATTCTCCCAGGAACTCCTTTAAAACTTTCCATTGCATTTTGTATTTTCTGGCTACCAACACCTAAGGCAAGTGCCATAGTACTTGCTAAAGCAACATTATCTATATTGAACCGCCCAATTAGTTTCGTCGTCAAGAATAATGAATTAATCGCTAAATCTCTGGTTTTGAATTGCAACTCGAACATTGAGCGGCCCAAGGCAAGAATTTCGTTTGCTATTTTTACATCACTATCATCGTTTCTCCCAACATTATACCTTCTTGTTGCTTTTGTTTCGCAAACGACAAGTGGGAAGTATGGGTCGTCGGCGTTTGCTACAACAATAGCATCATTCGATAACATTTTAAAAAGAAGAGACTTAGCGGAAGCGTAATCATTCATATCTTTGTGGTAATCCAAATGGTCTTGCGATAAATTTGTAAAAATCGCTCCTTTGAAGTCAATTCCAAAAACTCTGTTCTGATGCAAACTATGCGAAGAAACCTCCATTGCTACAAAATTTACCCCCAAATCCTTTAATTCTTTAAAAATTTTAAACAATTCGTAACTTTCTGGCGTTGTGTTGTTCAATAACTTCGAATATGAATCGGCAAAAGCACCAATAGTACCAATAACTGCGGGGTTTCTCCCATCGAAACGCATTATTTCTTGCAAAAGATAAGTAACAGTGGTTTTGCCATTAGTTCCAGTAACACCAACGATATCGAGATTATGGGTAGGAAAGCCGAACCAAAAGTTCGATGCTTGTGCCAGAGCTATTCTTGAATTATTAACAAGGAAGTAAGTAACTTCTGGATGAATAATCTCGGGTAATTTTTCGCAAATAATGTATTTAGCACCTTTTTCTATTGCTTCGTTAATAAAATTGTGTCCGTCCACCTTTGTCCCGGGAATTGCAACAAAAAGTGAGTAAGGCTCGCATTTACGAGAGTTGTAGCAAACAGAAGAAAAGTGCCCATAATTTAGACCAACAACTTGCTTTGGTTCTAAAAAATCAATAAGTTTTCTTATATCCTTCATTGTAAATCGAAAGAAAAAGTTTTTTACGAAAATGAATGATTTTTATTTGTTTCCCTTTTGTTCCATTTTCCAAACAATATAACTTACAGCAGCATCGCCAGTTACATTAGGAATTGTACGAAGCATATCCAAAATTCTATCAACTCCAAGAATTAATCCAATTCCTTGCGCTGGAATTCCAACAGATTGAAGAACCATAATAAGCATAATTATCCCAACGCCCGGAACTGGTGCGGTTCCGACAGCAGATAGCATCGAAGTCAAAAGGATTGTAGACATTTGGGCAAAGGTCAAGTCCAGCCCATAGAATTGAGCAATAAAAACTGCTGCAACACATTGGTACAACGATGTACCATTCATATTTACAGTTGCTCCAAGAGGAAGAACGAAACTGGCAATTTTGTTTGGAACTTTTAAGTTTTCCTCGACGCATTGGAAAGTAACTGGTAGTGTTGCTGCGCTTGAACTTGTTGTAAATGCTACAAGAAAAGCTTCGCGCATCCCTTTGTAGAAAATTAATGGATTTGTTCTTGTTAATACAAGTATCAATATTGAATACACAAATACGAAAAGAATAAGCAATCCAATAATAACAGTAAACATATAATATCCAAGAGTTGAAAGTATCGAGACACCAAATTCCGATACAGCCACGGATATCAATGCAAATACTCCAAATGGTGCAACCCAAAGAACAACTTTGACCATTCTTATAAAAACTTGTGATACTGTGTCGAAAAAATTGATTACAACTTCTCTTTTCTTTTCCTCAATTAATGTTAGTCCAATTCCAAAGAAAATAGCAAAGAAAATTATTTGCAACATTTCTCCATTACTTATTGCTTTGAAGGGATTGGATGGAACAATGTTAACCAAAAAATCAATGAAATCGAATCGGCCCTTTGTTTGTAACTTCTCTTCAACAAAAGATTGGTCTACAAGTTCAATTTGATTTTTCGCCTCTTGAGTGATTTTTTTCCCGGGCTCTATTAAATTAACTACAACCAAACCAATAACAACAGCAAGAGCAGTAGTAATAAAATAAAACAAAATAGTCCGAAAACCTATTCTGCTAAGAGTTCGAATATTTCCTATGCTTGCAACTCCGACTATCATCGATGCAATTACAAGTGGAATTGCTAAGAAACTTAGCAATTTAAGGAACAATGTTCCAAGCGGAGATAGAAATTTTATTGGCGATTCTATGCTTTCGATTTTTTTTATATCATATAACTTTTGGTCTCCAACTTCCAATGAAAATATTTTACTGCTATTTTTTTTAAAAAAGGTAAGCAAACTGCCTTTCGAACGAAAAGAAAGTGTATCGAAAATATTGTTCTCTTTTACAATTATTCTACACAATTTGAATTCTGGGAACGATTTTTCTTGCTCCTTTCCCTTAAAAAGATAAGTTATTCGAATTGCATTTTCATTAGTTTTAAAAATAATTCCAGTTATTATTCCCAGAAAGAAAGCAATTAATATCCAATGATGAATTCTAATTTTCACTTTACAAAAAATATAAATAACAAAAATACCTAATAGAAATCAAGGCTCCAAGGGTTCTACCACTGTTATACCAGTTACACTTTTGTTTTCCATCACGTATTCTTGAATAGATTTATCCAAAACGACATTTCCCTTTTTCGAAGAAGCGTGGAGTAATCTTCTTTTTTCGTTATCAACAATACAAATTCCTACGTGACTATAATCCAATCCTTTTTTGTTTGTTGCAAAAAACACAATATCGCCATTTTTCAACTTCTTTTCGATGTGAACAATTTTTTCTTTCGGAACAACATAATAAGGACGAGAGTTGATAGCTGTTTCAACCTCTTTTATTTTTTCAATAAATTTTGGATTATTTTGCAATTGCTTATAAAAACTTGGGTTTTCGCTCATAAAGTTTAACTTAAAGAAAATCTTTTCGCCACCCAAGTCTTTAGTCTTGTCTTTAACGACCAACTTCTTCTCATTATCGAAAATCCAATCGGAGGAGTAATGTAAGCGAGAAGTAAAGTCTTGGATTATTCCATCTCTATACCGCGTATAAGTAACTTCGTTTACCAAGTCCTTGTATTCCAAATTGTTTTTTTTCAATATTCTTGCAATACAAAGCGAGACCTCGAAAAAAGTGACACAATCAAACCCTTCGAAGGTGATTATGCATTGCTCAGTCTCGCCGTTTTCCAATGTTCCCCCTTGGTATGGAATATCTTTGAACAAAAGTGCAACCTTGCTGAATAGCTCGTTTATTGGAAGCGAAAGCCAACCATTTCTTTTTACTTTTTCGACAATTGAATTAAAAAAATCAATATTTGATTTTGTGAAAGGAAAGGAAAGTAAAAATTTCCCAGAAATAAATATTAATGCAGAAGAGCAAATAAATTTTCGTCTATCCATCTAAGTCCTTGTTCTTAATAAAACAGCAATGCCAAAAATTGCAAAAATGATATTTGCAATCCAACCACCTATTGCTGGGTGCAAAGTTGTAGTATAAACAAGAATTTGCCCAATTTCGGTAAAAAATAGATAAAGGAAGGAAAAAGCCATTGCAGACGCAATTTGCAAAGCAATTCCACCCCTTCGTTTTATAGATGCAAAAGGCACAGCAAATAACACCAAAATCAAGCAAGAAAAAGGAAAAGCATACCCTGCGTAATACTTAATCATTTGCCTACGCACATCCTTTCCCCCTTGCGAAAGCAAACTCAAATATTCACGCACTTCATCGAAATTCATTTCCTCTATTTTCCTTTGCAATTTCATTAATTGATTGTGCTTTATACGCAAATCAACTCGAAGTGAATCATAACTTACCAACTTTGCATTCCCACCAACAAAGTCTCTTTCCAAAACATAATACAAAACCCAAGTATTTAATTTTACGTCCCAACGAAAGTTTTTTGCTTCGACCCGCTTAACAATTCTTGGATTGGAGACAGAGTTAAACTCCTCGATAAATATGTACTGCCCGCGTAGCTCGTCTGGGTCGTAATATTGAAAAGAAACATTTCGAGTTGGTTCGTCCCGAAAGAAAAAATTGTATACCGAGCGAGTTTCTACTTCCTTCTTTAAATATTTGCGTTCTATTGCAAATCGGTGCTCATTTGCTTTCGGAACAACCCATCCGTTAAAATACAACAAACCAACACTAAATATAATATTTAAAATAATATATGGAACGATTAATTGATACAAACTCAGTCCACCAGATTTTAATGCAGTGATTTCATTCAAGGATGAAAGCCGCCCCAATGAAAAAAGTACTCCTATCAAAACAGATATTGGAGTAACAAGACGAATTACTTCGGGAATAAAATTCCAATAATAGCGGATAATTATCTCTCTCGTGGCATTGTTGTCGAGAAATTCATCAAGGTTTTCTATCATATTAACAATTATGAACACTGTAATTAGTGCTACCAGCGAAAAAAACAAAATTTGTAAATATTGGCGAATAAGGTATCTATAGATAATCATATCAAAAACATAAAAAAACAAAATTACACAAACATATCGAAACTCGATTTAGTTAGTAATTTTGTTTTTTTATTGGCACAAATTTTGAAAATAATTATCGATTTGATTGACAAAAGAAAAGTTTATGCAAAAGAAAAAGTTTGATTATACGATTGTTGGCATCGATGGCGGGGGGACAAGGACAAGGGCAATATTAAAAAGGGGAAACGAGATACTTTCACAAACTACTGCTGGAACCACTCGAATTGGTTCAGTAGGCGTTGGTGAATCTTGTGAAAGATTGCTTACTATCATCACCGACCTTTGCGACCAAGGGGATATCGACACAAGCGAAGTCGACATTGTTGTCGTTGGGCTTGCAGGTGTTTGGCTCGAGGAAGAAAAACAACGATCCACTCACTTGCTAAAAACATTGGCCAGAACACAAAATATTCCACTCAACGATGTTATTATTACAAGCGATGCTGAAATCGCTGTCGAAGGAGCTTTCAATGGCGGTAATGGTATCGTTTTGATTGCGGGTACTGGTTCAATTGCAATTGGTAAAATTGGTAAGGATAAATTTGTTCGTTGCGGGGGTTGGGGAATTGAACTCGACGACGAAGGAAGCGGTGCTTGGATTGGTCGCGAAGGATTGACAGCCGTAGTTCGTGCACTCGATGGCCGTGGTAAACCTACTATGCTGGCAGATATGCTTGCCGATTTCAACCCGCTAATCGACATTAAAAACCCCAGAACAATTGTAAAAGCTTATGCAGAAAGAACTTTTGAGTATCAAATGCTCACTCCAACTGTAATGCGGTGTGCAGAACTGGGCGACGAAGTTTGTATGGACATTATTAATCGCTCTTCCTTTCATTTGTTTGAACTTTTGACTGCCCTATTTCCTTATTTCAAAGCCAAACAAGTTAACGTGGCTCTTGTCGGAGGAATTGTCGAATCGAAAAGTCTTTTAGGTAGAATACTTATCGACGAAGTAAAAAAAGATAAAAGATTTAAGATAGTCGAGCCTTTAGGTTCTCCACTCGACGGTGCAATTCTAATTGGCACAAGAACATTAGATAGTCAAGAATAAGATTTTGTTTTTGTACCATAGCAACATAGAACAAATAAGTAACTCTATTTCAATTTTTTTTCTTTTTGTTTTAATTAAATCTCCTCTTTTCTAAGTAATTCAACCAAAGAATAGTTAACCACCGCGAAAATTGTCAACCGTAACTTCAACAAAACCAAGTAATCCTAATTCTTCGATTCAATTGATATTTCTCATTGCATTTCCCGAATAACCAAAAACATCCTTGCCGTCGGAATGCAAAAGCAATGAAACTTTTGCTAGTACAGTGTGCAAAGCCAAGATGATTGCTACCGTAGGGTGCCCGTGCTCCTTACCTTTGCAAATGGTGTGGATTTTGGGAATATACTGCATAAGTAAATTAATTTAAAAGTAGTTACAGAAGCTGAATTTGGTCGATTCTAATGCAAGGGGAAGTGTTTTTGTGCAATATTCAGTTGAGGGACAAAGATGTTTCTTGATTGAAATAATAAATATTTTTTCCTTAGTATTTTTAAAGAATAAATATAGCTCTGTCGATTTTTCATAATTTTTGACAAAATTACATTTTTAGTTATTAAATATTTAACTATTTATGACAATTTTTCGTATAATATGTAAAAATGACATAAAAAAATTGATTGGCACAGTTTTTCATAATTAATTAGTGCATTTGATTTTGAATTGAATGTTAAACATTATGTTGAACAATGAAAGGAGGAGGC
Source organism: Ignavibacteria bacterium (assembly GCA_026416955.1). Taxonomy (GTDB): domain Bacteria; phylum Bacteroidota; class Ignavibacteria; order Kapaibacteriales; family UBA2268; genus Naka2016. Next base: position 37,257 of record JAOAEE010000029.1, read on the forward strand.
TATGGCAATCGTAAGATTTGATCCATTCAGAGGATTTGAAACCTTGGCAAGAAGAATGAACCAAATTTTCGAAGAATTCGAGCGCGGAATTACTGTTTCGACCAGCGACTTCTCCCCAAAAGTTGACATTTCCGAAGATGAAAAGAACCTTTACATCACAGTAGAGGTACCCGGGGTCAACAAAGAAGACATCAAAGTTACTATTAATGATGACAATGTTATTGTAATCAAGGGGGAGAAGAAGCGCGAGTTCAAAACCGAGGACAAAGAGCGAAATTTTATACGTGTCGAGCGAAGCTACGGCTCGTTCCAAAGGTCGTTTATGTTGCCCGACAATGTTAAGAAAGACAATGTTAACGCAAAGTTCGAAAATGGTGTGCTAACAATCACTCTTGAAAAAGTTGAACCAGAACCACCGAAACAAATTGAAATTCCAATTTCCTAATTAAGCGAACAAGGGGTTGCCCCCTTGTTCAAATTTTTTTATGTTTTATTCACAAATAGGGAGGTTAAAATGAAAATAAGAAGATTCAATCCATTTTGGGAAATTGAAAATATGCTGAAAAGTTTATCGAATATAATCGATTCGACAATTGAGAAGCAAGTTGATTACAGGTCGGACTTTACTCCAAAAGCCGATGTATGGCAAGACGAAACAAACTACTACTTTGAATTCGAATTGCCCGGAGTTCGCAAAGAAGATGTGAAGTTGGCAATAAACGACGATAATGTATTGGTTGTGAGCGGAGAAAAGAAAATCGACCCAAATATCGAAAACAAGACTTGTTGCCGAAGCGAAAGGACTTATGGGCATTTCCATCGAGCATTTCAATTGCCCGATGATGTAAATGTCAATAAAGTCAAAGCCAAATTCGAAAATGGTATTCTTACTGTTTCGATAGCAAAGAGCGAAGTAAAGCAACCCAAAGAAAAATTTGTAGAAATTATTTAATTGTAATATTGTGAATATTGTGGCGTCTTTAAAAATCAAAATGATAGCAGAAGTGTCCCGCACACTTTTGCTATCATTTTTGAAAAGAATAAAAACTATATGTTGTACAAATAAAGGAGAAAAATATGGGAAAAATTATTGGTATTGACCTTGGAACTACGAACTCGGTCGTTGCTGTGATGGAGGGAAGCACTCCCGTTGTCATAGCTAATAGCGAAGGAAGCCGAACAACTCCATCTGTCGTTGCTTTTACAAAGACAGGGGAGCGGCTTGTTGGTCAAGCAGCAAAGCGACAAGCAATAACAAATCCAACAAACACTGTTTTTTCGATAAAGCGTTTTATGGGGCGGCGTCCAAACGAAGTCCACGAAGAAATGAAAATGGTTCCATATAAAGTTGTTCCATCTCCCGATGGAAATTCCGTACGTGTTGATATAAATGGTCGCCTTTACTCGCCACCAGAAATCTCGGCAATGATTTTGCAAAAGATGAAACAAACAGCCGAAGATTATCTTGGACAAAAGGTTACCGACGCTGTTATCACTGTTCCAGCATATTTTAATGATGCCCAGCGGCAAGCGACTAAGGATGCAGGAGAAATTGCTGGGCTAAATGTCCGCAGAATTATTAATGAACCAACTGCTGCAGCACTTGCTTATGGGTTAGACAAAAAGGGTAGAAACCTAACTGTTGCCGTCTACGACCTTGGCGGCGGTACATTCGATATATCAATTCTTGAAATTGGAGAAGGGGTATTCGAGGTCAAATCGACTAATGGCGACACACACCTTGGAGGCGACAATTTCGACCAGCGATTGATTGATTACATTGCCGATGAATTTATGAAACAAGAAGGCGTCGATTTACGCAAAGACCCAATGGCATTGCAAAGACTTCGCGAAGCTGCCGAAAAAGCAAAGTGCGAACTTTCGCAATTGCTACAAACTGAAATAAACTTGCCGTTTATTACAGCTACTGCCGATGGACCAAAGCATTTGAATATGACGATAACCAGAGCTAAGTTCGAAAGCTTGTGTATGGACTTATTTGAAAAAACTTTGGGACCAGTTGAACAAGCCTTGCGCGATGCAAAAGTTACACCAGCACAAATCGACGAGGTAATTCTTGTTGGTGGTTCAACTCGCATTCCAAAGATACAAGAATTGGTGCGCAATTTCTTTGGAAAGGAACCTTCGAAAGGAGTTAATCCCGACGAAGTTGTTGCCGTTGGTGCTGCAATACAAGGTGCAGTACTTGCCGGTGAAGTCGAAGATATTCTCCTTCTTGATGTTACTCCATTGAGCCTTGGAGTAGAGACCCTTGGCGGTGTTATGACTGTAATGATACCAGCGAATACGACCATACCAACAAAAAAGACTGAAATCTTTTCCACTGCAACAGATAACCAAACTTCTGTCGAGATACACGTGTTGCAAGGCGAACGACCTCTTGCAAAGGACAATCGCTCTCTTGGGCGATTCCATCTTGATGGTATTCCCCCAGCACCACGTGGAGTTCCACAAATCGAGGTAACATTTGATATCGATGCAAATGGTATTCTCCACGTTTCTGCAAAGGACAAAGCAACTGGCAAAGAACAAAATATTCGTATCGAGGCTTCGAGCGGGTTGTCGAAAGATGAAGTCGAAAGGATGAAACGCGAAGCCCAAATGCACGCAGAAGAAGACAGAAAGAAACGGGAAGAAGTTGATTTGAAGAACCAAGCCGATAATTTGATTTACTCCACAGATAAGCAAATGAAAGAACTTGCCGATAGGTTAACTCCCGAGGATAAGAATAGAATACAATCTGCTCGCGATAGATTGGACAAGGCAGTTAAAGAAAACAATATTTCAGAAATTCGTTCTGCAATTGATGCTTTGAACCAGGCTTGGAGCCAAGCATCGACAAGGATTTATCAGCAAGCCGGTGCAACTTCGCAAACTTCTGCTGGGCAAGGCACTAATGGTAAATCGCAAGAACAAGGTAAATCCAACGTCGAAGAAGCCGATTTCACCGTCGTCGACGATAAATAATAAAGTAACAAAAATTGATTTCTTGGACAGGGGCTTAATAAAGCCCTTGTTTTTTAATACTATATTCTCTTTAACTATCAAATCTATCAACAAGTTTCTTATGAATGTGCAGAAGCAACTAACTGAACGATATCGGCAATATGGGCGTCCAGAGTTTTCCCCGCCTCAGGGATAAATTTATTTTCGAAACGCTGAGAATATTTTCCGATTAAATATTCTACGACTCTTGTCAAACTTATTTCATCACATTCGTTATTGATTAGTTGGTTAAAAAGGTTTCGTAAAAGGAAATCTTCTTTTAGTAAGTTCAGAAAAATTTTGGTAAAATTGGTTCTATGTTTTAGTAAAATCATTCTTTCATTAATAGCTAATAGCTGAGAAAACCAAATATCATCGTATCTAAACAGTAGTAAATCTGAAATTGATATTTCTTTCCTAAAAAGTTTCATAGGGATTTGATTACCATACAAAGCACCAAATATTACTTTTAACCCATTTGTTCTAAATATTATCTCAAAATAAAGCGTATCTTCTTCATATTTTTGAATCGAAATATCGCTGTCCTTTTCGAAAATGTTCTTTAAATAATTTAAACCTTCCCTACTAGTAATAAAAAAACCGCTTTCTTTGTCTCTTTCTAAAGTGGCTGGTTTATCGTTTGTATCGAACAAAATACCAAAATAAATCTCAAGCGTTTTTATTTTAAAATAACTTAGTAACTCAATTAAAGAAAACTGAATATTATTTTTTCTGAATAATTTTTGATTTGAAATCAAATAATTTGCAAATACTCCAAATTTTTCTGAGGTCCAAACTTCTCGTCTTGCAGCAGTTCCGCCAGAATCTATTCTATTCTTAAGTTCAATCATTACAATAGCATTTTCGTCCCACAAAATATTTCCAACATCTATTTTTACATTTTTAGGACCAATCCAATCCCAAGTATTAAGACGTATTTCTTGCTTTTCATCGTTTGTTAACCCGCCAAAAGTAAAAATTCCTAATTTATGATGTAATAAGGGATTTTCTAACCATAACGGGAGTTCACTAAGATCTATATCTAATGTGGATGTTTCGTAAGAAGAAGCAAGTTTCTTTTCGATATATTTTCCCTTTCCACCTTGGCTATGTTGATAAAATGAAGTAACCCCAAGCAATGCTTCATAATATTCTTTAAGTTCATCGGGTATACTTAATAATCCGTCAAAGGCTTTTGAAATAGGGTCAAAATCTTTAGCATCAATTTCCGTGCATAGCTCCAAAAATTTTATAATTAAATTCTTATATGGTTCATAAAGTAGTCGGTGACCAATGTCGAGTTTGCTTTTGTTTTTTAAACATAGAAGATTCCATTTCTTTATCATATCATTTCTTAAAAATAATCACACTTTCTCCCCTAATTGCTCTGTTTCTTGCACCAAGTAGAGGATTAAAAATTAATTTTTCGAATTTAAAGCCAACTTCCTCACAAAATTTCTTTGCAGTCATTGTTGTTGGTATTTTCTTTCCATTTACTGTACTATCCCCAATAATAAGTGCAAATTTTCCTCCGGGTTTCAATGCCCAAAAGATATTTTCAATGGATTTTTTTAAATCTTCATAGTAAGCTAAAACTTTTTCTGGTAATCCATTAGTATGATTAGAGATAAAGTTTTTCTTCATTCCAAGATATTTATTTTCGATTTTGTTCATATTGATATTTAAGTATTCATATGCAACCTTGTCTTTTCCAACATAATCGATAGAAAAGTAATATGGAGGACTTGTAATGCAAGCATCAAATTTGCTTTCAAATTCTGGTATATCTCTCAATTCTAAAATATCACCCTCGATAATTTTGGCGGGAACAAAGCTTAACAAATGTTTATCTTTAATTTCTTTTGTTTTCAAGTAACAATCAGCAACATAATTATATTTTTCCTCAAAAAGCCCAAGAATTCCTTTTTTGTTATACCTATTTGTACGAGAAAAAGCATCAAGAGTATCGAAGTAAATAGCCAACATTAATTTGAAAATGGTTTGGTTTGGGTGGGACCATTTTTTCCCCTCTATTGAATAAAATATGTCCTCTAATTCATCTTTAGTAAAACTTATGATTTTCTCGTTGATAAAAAGTAAATCATTTTTTAATTCGGAGAGAATTACACCCATTGGGGTGACATCAATTCCAACACTTTTAATACACATCAAAGAGGCTTCGTGTGTAGTTGTTCCAGAACCATTAAATGGATCTAAAATTATTGAATTCTCATTTAGTTTGAATGCATTTATCAATGTTCTTACGATCCTTGGGTAAAATTTCCCTTTGTATGGGTAAAGATTGTGGAATGCATACGCATTAGTGTCTCCAAATTTTTCAACAAATTCGCTGTACAATGTTGTTTTACCTTTAACTTTTTCAAGGTGCGAAATTCTATTTCTTATTAAGGCAATATTCCCATCCAGTTCAACCGTTCTTTTTATGGGGTCTATATAATATTTATCCGTCAAGCCTTGAAGCTCCAAATCTAAAAATTCAAGGTCTGCCAAGGTTTGCATCCAAAAGCCGAAAGTAGTTTCTCCTTTTGGTTCTATAAAGGAATAAAATTCTTTGGAGTATTCATCAAAAATCTCTTCATAACTTGTAAAATCAAGGTTTTCAAAAATAGTTACTTGGTTATTAATTTTTTTGGCTTTATTACCCATTTAGGTTGCAAAATTATTTTTCAAATTACTAATTTAATAAATACAAGTAATGAAAAGAGGCTCTTCTCATCTATCTTCTTTATTTCTTATTTCCACGACTATATTCTTTATTTTATCGAGTAGAAACAAGGGATTGGAATAATGAATATTTCTGTCGGAGTTTTCTGCAAGTAGCAATTTGCCTTGGGGCGAAAGCTGGGCAAGTTCTTTTTGGTTTTCTATCCAAAATTCCTCTATTTTTTTTGCTTGCTCGATTGGAATTCCAATTTGAACAGACAAGCTTTCCATTACCTTTGGGTCGTGGGTTATTACATATAAGGGCACATTTGGAAATGAGTTTATTTTTGCTATTTCATCGATACTTTCCCTAAGTTCTTTCATTTCTTTAATTATGGTTTCGAAAAATTTCTTGTCGGATTGGTAAGAAATGATTGGAACTCGATATTCATCGGGGAAATTTTGGTAAAATTCTTCGAGCAATGGGGTTATTCTTCGTTTAAAAGATTCTTTGTCTAAATCGACAAGTTTTTGAAGATTATTTATTTTAGTTGTATACGAAGCAATTTCGAAGTAATCGGGAAAATCTTCTGATTCCAATTTGAAATAATCTTGGAAAAGCGAATCTACAAGAACAACTCCAGCAACATAATGGTGGAACATCTTTGCAAAATGCTGAACGTAAAGTCCTCCTTCGAGGTGCCCAATCAAAATGTAAGGATGTTCCACATCGGAATTAAAAAGCAAGTTGAATAGGTGATTTGCAATATTGAAACTGTTTCTTGGAGCGTTCGAACTTGGGCTTTCCGCATAGCCTGCCCTATCGTAAGTTACAACAGTAGTAATTTTGGATAATTCTTTTTGGATGTAGTACCATTCAACCGAAAGTCCACCTATGGCTGGTTCGATAATAATTGGTGGATTGCCTTCCCCAAGAACCTTAATGAATAAGTTAACATCGCCGGCATTTAAATAAACGCCATCAATAATATCCATATAATTCCTTAAAAAAAAGCAATTTAACAAAAATTAGGGATTATTTTGTAATTTTTTCGATTGCAAGTTTAACTTCTTCCATATACCAGCGCGGAGTGCTTGTTGCTCCGGTAATTCCAACTTTTTGAACATTATTGAACCATTCGGGATTGATTTCCTCTATTTCTTCTATAAAGTAGGACTTTGGGTTGGTTTCGGAACATATTTTAAACAAACTTTTTCCATTCGAGGAATTTCTTCCAGCAACGAAAATTACAACATCATTTTCCATTGCAAATTTTCTAAGGTGCTCCTCGCGCCCAGTAACTGCACGACAAAGTGTATCCTTCACAACTAATTGTTCGCGGTAGTTATCGAATGCGTGCAGTTCTTTCACTTTCGTTTCGAGAGTTTCTTTTATCTTATTGAACAAATGCTTGTCCATAGTCGTTTGCGAAAGGAAAAGAGTTTTTCGTGTGAAATCAACTTTTTCGAGAGCCTCTTGCTCGGTTTGAATAACAATGCATTCATCGTTGCAAACACCACGTAGTCCAATTACTTCGGGGTGGTGTGGTTTGCCAAAAATAACAATTTGGTAACCTTCGGAATAAAATTTACGGACACGGTTTTGTAGTGCAGTTACCAAAGGGCAAGTTGCATCGATAATTTCTAAGCCTAAATCTTGTGCCATTTTGTAAGTTGAAGGGGGTTCGCCGTGGGCTCGGATAATTACTTTTGCTTTTTCTTGGTTTAATTTTGAAAGGTCGTTGTGGAAAATTGTTTTTAGCCCTTTTTGTTCCAGTCGTTGAACCTCTTTTGGGTTGTGAATAATTTCGCCAAGTATGTATATTTCGCTGTTTTTATTTTGCTCGATTGTTTGCTCGGCGATTTCGATTGTCCGAACAACTCCCCAGCAAAATCCAGAATTCTCATCTATTGTAACTAACATTTCATTCCAATTTGATTAAACAAAAATTTAGAGACGACAAATAAAATTATTTATTAATCCGTTCAATTGCAAGTTGATATATTCTTTCGACTTGCTCCTCTATTGTAAGATTAGATGTATCTATTTCTATTGCGTCTGCCGCTTTTCTTAACGGACTATGTTCACGAGTTGAATCAATAATGTCTCGTTCTACTATTTGCTTGCGAACTTCTTCGGGCGAAATTACAACCCCTTTTTGTTGCAATTCGAGTAAACGGCGGCGAACTCGTTCCTCGACACTTGCTACAAGATAAATTTTTAAATCGGCATTTGGAAATACTACAGTACCAATATCTCTTCCGTCCATCACTACGCCCCCAGATTCTCCAATTTTCCTTTGCTGCTCGACAAGGAATTCGCGCACACATTTGTAGGTACTAATTGGGCTAACGAACTCAGTAACTTTGGGCAAACGAATCTCTTCGGAAACATCTTCTCCGTTGAGAAGTATTCTTAGCTCTCCACTTGAATTGGTGAAAGAAATGCTAATCTCGGGCAAAAGATTGCAAACATATTCCTCTGCCAAAGGCAAGTTCTTCCGCAGCCAAAAAAGGGTAACTGCACGATACATTGCACCAGTATCTATGTAATTGTAACCAAGACGCTTTGCGAGTAGTTTCGCTGTTGTGCTTTTTCCAGAACCCGCCGGACCATCTATTGCAATTACTAACCTTTTTTTCATAACCCCACAAATTCAAATATTTTTTCCTTCTCTGCGAAATTGTGGACAAGTAGGTCTGGTTCATATTTTGCAAGTTCATTGTAATTCGTTCGCCCAGTGGAAACTGCAATTACTTTTATATTGTTGACTTTTGCCGAAACAACATCAGGAATTGAATCTCCAATTACGAATGTATTTTCTTGTGTGAACATTTCTTTGTTGAAATATTCGTTAGCTCTTTTAATTGCTGCTTTATGTAAATTGCTTCTTTCGACGCTTTCGTCCCCAAACGCACCAAAAGGGAAATATTTATCCAAACCTACCAGTTTAAGTTTAAAATATGCACAATCTTTAAAATTACCAGTCAGTAAGCCTAAACAAACTTGGTCTTTTTTAGACAAAATTTCAATAAATTCATATGCATAATCAATAAGGTGGATTTGTTCTCTTTTGCAGTGTATAAAAAATTCTTCCAATAAGCGTTCCCAAAGTGAATTAATATTGCTTGTAACTAATTGAATATCAATGCCATAAATTTTTGCAATACGAAAAACGATATCCAAATCTGTTAATCCAGCAAAATCGAAGTCTATTTCAAGAGGCTTTTCTTTCACTCCAAAGAAGGAACGAAAAACATTTTGGAAAACAGAACGAGAAACTCCATCCTCGACTCTAAGAATGGTTCCATCAATATCGAAAAGAAGAAGAACATTTTTCATTGTTAAAATGGGAGGTCGTCTTCTTCCTCGGTTTTCTGTCCTTCAGATGAAGTGAATGGTTCGCTTTGTATATCGTTGATGTAATAAGAAGTAGGGTCGGCGAACTCGTCGTAGCCTTGTGTTTCGACGGGTTCTCTTTCCCCACGCGATTCAAGATAAACAATAGAACGAGCAATTATTTCTGTGATATACGAAGTGACCCCGTTCTTTTCGTAAGAACGAGTTTTATTCCTTCCTTCGACGCAAACCCTATGCCCCTTTCGCAAAAGCCTATTTGCTGTTTCAGCAAGTGGACCAAAGGCAACAACATTGTGCCATTCGGTTTCTTCTTTCCACTCCCCGTTTCGGTCGCGATATCTTTCGTTTGTGGCAACTCGGAAGCGACAAAGGCTCACACCTTGGGGGGAGGTTCTAAATTCGGGTTCTGCTCCCAATCTTCCGATAATGATAACTTTGTTCATTGAAAAAGGCATTGCAACCTCACAATTAATTTATAAGACTGCCCGCGAAGTCCAGCCTTCGCCAAGCAGTCTTATTTAAACTTTATTGGTTTTCTGACTCTTCTGGATTGTAATCGCTGGGATAATCGATAGTAAATGTGTCGTCCGATTGGTTCCCAGATTCGGTTCTTTGTTGCTTTCTGCTCAATATGATGATGTTTTGTGCAATAATTTCAGTAACGGCTTTCCGTACACCATCTTTTTCAAAAGTTCGAGTTCGTAACTTTCCTTCGACATAGATTTTGTCGCTCTTCTTAATTTTCTGCACTGCGATTTCTGCAAGCCGGTCCCAAAGAACAACACTGTGCCAGTCGGTGATTTCTCGGCGTTCTCCATTCTTTCCGCGATAAAACTCGGTTGTTGCAACTCGGAGTGTACAAACACTATTCCCTTGCGGTGTTTTTCTCAACTCGGGGTCTTTTCCAACGTTCCCGATTAATTGTGCTTTGTTTAAGCTTCTTCCTGCCATTTCGTAACCTCTAAATAATGTGAAAACCAACTATATACTTTACAATCCTCATAATACCCATCATCTCGAAAACAAAAATATTAATTTTTTTGCAACATTGTGCAAAAACCCAAATTAAATATTCGATTTTATTAATAAAATATTTTTTTAACGATTAACTTTGTTTTTATTTTACGATTTTATTTCTCTTTGCAAAATAGATTTAACTTTTTCCACTTTCGATTGCATTCGACTTTCTTCTCCGCGGCGATAGTCGACCTTGATTACGGAATAAATTCGGTTTGCTTGTGGTTCAAGGATTTTAAAACATTCGCCAATAACTCGGAAGACCTCGTCCCAACTGCCTTCGAGTATGGTGCCCATTGGGGTTAGCCTGTAGTTCAGCCCACTTTTATCGATATGGTCGATAACTTGCGAAACATATTTGCTTACGCTTTCCCCTTTATCGGTTGGGAACATAGCAAATTCAACAAGAACCATAGTATTCTTCTCGTAATTTTACAAAATTCAAAATTAATCGATTTTTACTTAATGGGCGATTTACTTTTTTATCTTACTCATTGCTTCTTTTATCTTTTTCTTTTGTTCGGATTTAAGGGGGAGCAAAGGCAAACGGTATACTTCTTTCGTGTAGCCAAGCAAGGACATAATGTATTTGACTGGAATTGGATTTGGCTCGATGAAATTTAGTTCCATCAGTTCAAAAAGGTTGTAGTGGATTTCCCTTGCCTTCTCGATTTTGTTTTCGAGGGCAAGGCGTACCATATTCGAAAATTCCTTTGGTGCGTAGTTCGAAATGACAGAGACAACACCTTTGCCGCCAAGAGCAATTATTGCCAAAGTTAGAGAATCGTCGCCAGAAAGAACAGAAAAGTTCTTCGGGGAATCTTTTATTATTCTCATTATTTGTTCCAAATTGCCCGAAGCTTCCTTAGTTGCAACAATATTTGGGCAATCGTTAGCCAATCGTATGGTTGTTTGGGCAGTAATATTCACCCCAGTGCGTCCGGGAACATTATATAAAATTAGTGGGATATCCACTTCGCTTGCAATCAGACGAAAGTGCTCGTACAACCCATCTTGATTTGGTTTATTATAATATGGAGCAACTAAAAGACAAGCCGATGCGCCGTGTTCTTTCGCAAAAATAGTTAAGTTCAGACTTAGCTCAGTTTCATTCGTACCAGTACCGGCAATGATGGGAACTCTGCCAGCAGTATACTCGACAGATTCAATTATTATTGCTTGTTTTTCTTTTAGCGAAAGGGTGGCACTTTCACCAGTTGTGGCGCAGACAACTATGCCATCGACACCGTTTTCAATTTGAAAGTCTATTAATTTGCGTAGTGCTTTGAAATCTACTTCCCCTTTGCTATTGAATGGAGTAATCAAGGCTGTGAAAGTTCCGACGGGGTTAAATTTCTTCATATATTTACTCCAAATTGTATAATTTTCAACAAAATTCTCATATATTATTAACCAAACTAACCTAAATTAATTAAAATTATTGAAAAACAAAAATTTTTTAACAAAAAATCTTCATTTAATTTGCATTTGACAAGTTTTTTTGTACTAATTTTTTTCAAAGTGTTAAAAAATTCAATAATTCAGCAACGGAAAATGAAAAAAGTATCTCTTTTCATTGAAGAACCATAAATTTTTGCAACTAAATTTACGTTCAATTCTTCAATTTAATTTTTTCAAACTTATTTTTTATTTCGAAATTTAAGGAATTACTATTTCGAGAATTTGCCTAAAACATTAAAGAAAGTTTTATTCATATTCTTCGAAGGAAAAGTAAATCCATTGAAAAAAATTCCAGAGTTTTTAACCTATCAAGAAAAGAAAAAACATTTTTTGAATATTGCACTAATTATTAGTATATAATAATCATAGTGGAAACTTTGCAGTTATCATTTTTATTCTTTTAGTTTTTGAACGGCTATATATCAATTTTTTGAAAATAATTTGAACAAGTTTTCAAAAAAGAAGAGAAAGTGAATTGTGATTATTCCTTTAAGAATAAATTGGTAACTATTATTTGCATTGGGTGAGTTTATTAAATTGAGCCGAAAAATTCAATAACAATTTCTAATGAGATGATTCAGATAATTTTAGAAATAAATAAAAAACCTCGGGACAAAAGGTTTCGCCCCGAGGCAAGGGTAGCAGCAAGAAAACTTATTTTTTGCCTTTTTTCTTTCCGCCAGTGTTGACGTTTACTTTGTCGCGTAATGTCTTGCCGGGTTTGAATTTTGCTGCTTTGCGTGCGGGTATTTTGATTGTTTTCTTCGGGTCGCGTGGGTTAATGCCAGTTCTTTCTTTTTTCTCTATGACGGAGAAAGTCCCAAAACCGACAAGTGTAACTTTTCCGCCTTTTGCAAGTTCATCAGAAATAGCAGCGATGGTTGCATTGATTGCCTTTTCTGCGTCGAGCTTTTTGATTCCTGCTCGCTTTGCAACTTCGGCAACTAATTGTTGCTTGTTTAATGCCATGCTTCACCTCAATTAGTTATACATACAAAATTTGCGATGGGTATTCCCAATCGCAAAGATTTATTCATCTTTGATATTACTCTTTCAATGAGTATTTGAAGGCAATTTCCTCGTAAGTCCTTATAAAATCTCCAAAACTTAAATAAAAAAGTTCTTAAATTCTTTTTAAATAACAAAATCATAGGTTTTGAATTTGTAGCAAATGCAAAATATAAATTTTTTTCTTATTTGTCAAGCCCTTTTCACTATTTTTTTTCGATTTTTTCAACTTTTTTAAACATTTTTATTGTTTTTTTGTTTTTTAATAAGTATCCTCCAAGTGAATAAAGTGCCATAATAGTTACTATAAGAGCAAAAAGGTAGGTAAAAGGCGAGAAAATTGTTTTATCTACAAGTGTTGGGTCGATAAAGGAGAAATTTATTTTTACATAAATTAATATCAAAACATAGGAAATGAAAACCATTTCTATTGTAGTTTTCACCTTTGCTGTGCGGGAAGTTACAATTGGCGTGCCTTTTGCCAAGGCGATAATCCTTAGGGTAGTGGATGTAACGTCGCGTGCAAAAATAATTAGGAACATCCAAGAAGGAATGATTGTCATTTTCGTAAATGCAGTCAAAGCTAGAAGCGTCAGTACTTTGTCGGCAAGTGGGTCGATAAATTCTCCATAGCGAGTAACAATACCAAATCGCCTTGCAGCCCATCCATCGAAAAAATCCGTTATTGATGCAATAATGAAAATCCAGCAAGCCAAACTAACTAATTGCTTATTACCCGAGACAAAGAAGTAATAAAAGAATGGAGCAACTAATAAGCGCGAAAAACTTATTATATTAGGTATATTTATGTACCTCATTATTTCAAATCGATTGTTCTGCATATTCAATAATTTTTGTGAATTCTTTAGAATCGAGCGAGGCTTTCCCAATCAACCCGCCATTAACATCGGGAAGCGAAAGTATTTCTTTTGCATTCTTTGAATTTAAACTTCCACCATAAAGAATTAATGTGTCGTTACATTCCGGTCCGAATGTATTAATAAGAAGTTTTCTGATGAATCTGTGTGCTTCGTCGATTTGCTCAGTGTTGGCAGATACCCCAGTGCCAATTGCCCAAACTGGTTCGTATGCGATTACGATGTTTCTTATTTGTTCAATAGAAATGTTGTTTAGTCCAATTTTTATTTGCCTTTCGACAATTTCGTAGGTTCTATTTTCTTGTCGCTCTTGCAAAGTTTCGCCAATGCAAAATATTGGGCTAAGATTAAATCTCAACGCAGCTTGAATTTTTGCATTAATCAATTGGTCGTTTTCGCTAAAGTATGTTCTTCTTTCAGAATGACCAATAATGACAAATTTACACCCGACGGAAACAAGCATTGGGGGGGAAACTTCGCCTGTAAACGCACCTTCGGGCTCGTGGTAACAATTTTGCGCGCCCAAATAAATTTTAGTTCCAGCAATAATTTTTGATATTGTATGCAAAAAGGGGAAGGGAGGGCAAACTGCTACATCGCTCTTTGGCCTGTTCGTTTCGACCCAATTGAAAATGTCGGAAGCAAGTTCTTCGGCTTCCTTCAATGTCTTGTGCATTTTCCAATTTCCAGCAATCAACATCCTTTTCATTTTCGAACTCCGCTAACTCGGTAAATTTTATAATTCGTCAAATTTAAGTCCGATTCAAATCCGAAACCGCGAATTTCTTCTTGGGGGGTCACAATTTCTATGTATTCATTCGAATAAAGTCGCTGCACTTTATTTCTCCATTCAAGGAAGGATGTCCGCAAAATGGTTTTAGGGCTATCCGCAACAACGACAACTTTGCCATAGGCATACATATCCTTGGTTCTATCGTTGATTTTGGCACTATCGGCTGTAAGAACACTTTGGCGTTTTCCAGTTTTGCGAGAGTAAAATTCTACTTTGATGCTATCGTAGAGCCAAGTTTCGGATTGTTGATAAAAGACTTTACCAACTTTTGCCCAAAGTTTCGCCCTAAGAAAAGATGAGTCGAGAAACTCGACAACAAGATTTTTTGCCAATTGGTCTGGGGCTTGCTCCAATTTCATTTGCACTTCTGGCTTGAATTTCTGTTCTGTTTCCGTCCCACAAGAAATACATAATGTTGTTAAAACCAAGATTAAACCAAAAACTTCTTTTTTATATAATGTTTTTATATACATAAAGTTTAATTAATTTTAAATTCTAATTTAGTTAAATAATTTTAAAAACAGAAAAAATGGGTAAAATTCTTGTTCTTGGATGTGGTCTTGTTGGGAAAACAATCGTAAAAGACCTTGCAAAGCAACACAAAGTTGGCGTTGTGGATATCGAATTGTCGAATTTAAAAGAAATTTCTAAAATTGCTTCCGTCGAAACATACCATCTTGATGCAGCGGACAAATCGGCTCTCGAAACTATAGTTAACGAGTATGAACTTGTTGTTTCTGCTGTGCCGGGTTTCCTTGGTTTCAGAGTTCTGAAGACACTAATTGAACTTGGGAAAAATGTTGTCGATATTGCCTTCTTTCCCGAAAACCCTTTTGAATTGAACGAACTTGCTACGGAAAAGAAAGTTACTTGCGTTGTTGATTGCGGAATTGCCCCGGGTCTTAGTCATATGATTATTGGTTACCACTCTGCAATATCAAAAATCGACGAAGCCACAATATTCGTCGGTGGACTTCCTTTCGAAAGAACTTTACCTTTCGAATACAAGGCACCTTTTTCCCCCGTTGATGTATTAGAGGAATATATTAGACCTGCTCGATTTGTTCATAATGGAAAAATTATTGAACGAGAGCCTCTTACAGAACTTGAATTAGTAGATTTCAAAGGCATTGGCACTCTCGAGGCTTTTCTTACCGATGGTTTACGAACACTTCTGGCAACTTCCAATGTTCCTTATCTTAAAGAGAAAACTTTGCGATTTCCGGGTTATGCACAAAAGATACAACTACTGAAAGATTGTGGATTTTTAAGCAATGAACCAATCGAAACGAAAAGCGGCAAAGTTGTTCCTATGCATTTAACAGAAAAACTTCTGCTTTCGAAATGGAAGCTTAATCCCGACGACGAAGAGTTTACAATTATGAGAGTTATTTTGAAAAACAAATCGGAAAATAAAAAAACTATTTACGAAATTTTCGATAAGACCGACAAGTTAAACAACGATTTTTCTATGGGGCGAACAACTGGTTTTGTTGCTTGCGCTGTTGCAAATCTTCTTCTTAACAAAGATTTCCAAGAAAAAGGAATAATCCCACCGGAAGTTCTAGCCCAAAATGAAAAGTGTTTCCACTATACTCTTTCCTACCTAAAGGAAAGACAAATAAGAATAGAGATAAAAGAGGAATAAAATGGAGAGTACATTCGAGGTAAAGTTGAAGCGATTGCAAGAAATAGTAAATTTGCTCGACAAAAGTAGCGTTACGCTCGACGAAGCGATAAAGTTGTACGAAGAGGGTATGGAACTTGCAATCGAACTTCGTAAGTTGCTCGACCAAGCAGAATTGAAAATTATTCAACTCAATGCCAAATATTCTAAACAAAGCGAGAATTTCGAAGAAGAAACCAAGGAAAATAATGATGAATTTTAATCAAATTAATTAAGCTCTAAAAACCTAAAATAGAAGCAAAAGATGAGGTAAGTAAAAAAGTATAAAATTGCGCTCAATATTTAATGATATTTTGTAAGATACTTATGGATATTAATCACATCGTGACCCTGGCAGGAATCGAACCTGCGACCCCCTGATTAAAAGTCAGGTGCTCTACCCCTGAGCTACAGGGTCGAAAGAAAAAGTTTACAAAATTACGAATAAAAAAATTAATAGACAAAAGAAACAAAAATTTATTTGAATTTCCAATTGAAAAAAGAAAAATTCCTTATTGTACGAGGCTTTATAGGAGTGGTTACTTAATTTTTGGAATAATTTTTGTAATTTACAATGCTTAATTATTTGGAAAATAATTTGTTATAATGGAGCAAATTGAAACATTATCGAGCGTAGAAGGGCGAAAGTTGTTGTACAAGATATACCAAGAACTTCGCTACCAGAAGCAGATGGGCAATTTTGCAATTCTTTCTCTAACTTGGCGTATTTGCACAACCGAACGGGAAATTTCCCGCTATACTAAACAAGATGTTCAAGTTCTGCATCCTTTGGGGTTTTTCCGTGGAACTGCTCTTTGGATGGAAGAAATAGTTAATAGATTTTACTTTTCCACAATAAACTCTTTCGTTTATCTTGGGGCTGCAATATTGCTTGTGTTGATTGGAGTCCGAAGGTTTTCCACTGTTGTAACAGATACAATTGTAATCGCCGGTGTTGCTTTCGAAGCTTTGATGCTTTTGTTTATGTTTATTGTGATGCTTTTTACTCCGAGCGAGGATGCCTTGCCGTTGAACCAAAACGAGGAACCACAAGAAGAAAATGCACTTCTTATCGAAGTTGGAGAAATAGCGACCGAGTTCGCTGCCGCTGTTAGTAAACTCGAAAATCTTGGCGATAATATTAAAAACTTGCTCATCCACCAAACTGAAATTTTGTCGTTATTACGAGAATCCAACGAACTAACGCGCCAAATTGTTTCCCCAAACCCAAAGTTGCTCGATATTATGGAACAAACAAATAAGTCACTACAAGAATTTAACGAAACATTACAAAAGTTGAACCAAAGCGCCACTCAATTGAAACAAGAAGAAATAGAAATTGCAGTTCGCCGAGAACTTGAGAAATTTTTTGCAAGTATGATTAACAACAGAAATGCAAAGCAGTAAACGAAAACGACGAATTGTTGAAATCTACTTTATTCTATATTTAGCAGCGTTAGTTTTTATCCTTCCAGAAAGCAGTTTCAAACCCGGCGGCGGAAACGGTCCCGAGGTAATCGGGGATTTCCAAACTGGTTTTACTTTGATTCCCGAAAAGTCTGCTCTCGTTTGCAATGTGGTAGTTGAACCAAATGGTTATAGAATAACTAAAATCGATTCATCGAATGTGATTTTCTATACTGGCGATTTCGAAGATATTCAGTTCGAATTCACTGTTGAAGACCAATCAACTAACCGCTCCGTTACCCTTCGCCCCGACAAAAATTACTCTGCAAAATATTTCCGCGTCGTCGAAGTTCCCGAAAAAAAAGCAGCAGTGTTCTATTGGCGACCCCAATATTTAGATAATTTTAATACTACATATTTAGTCAAGGTGGTTGCTACTGCAAAAAGTAAAAAAACATTTGGAACAAAATACCCAGAACGATTTACTTATAAAGCAACTGCACAGTTCACCTTGCTAATCGTTCTTATGAATGCAGTTACTGGCGAACAAACTATTGCCCAAGGCAACCAACAAACACCACAATTTCCATTAAATATTTTGGAACAAACACAACAAATTCCAACTGGTTTTGGGGTTGGAAAAATTTCGGTTAACGCCTCCACCCCAAATGTTACTCAACTTGCATACCAACAATGGGCAAACACAATCAACGCAACAAATGTAAATTTAGCCTCGGACGCAAAGATAGACTTAATTGCACGCCCGGAACCAGAAAATAATGGTGGTACTGCTCAAATTTCCGAAATAAAACCCGATTACCTTGTCATTCGAGGTCGCACCCCGGGTTATGGTCGCCTTAATATTGAACTTGTTGTTAAAAGAAAATTCGATGGGCAAGAAGCCAGAACCTCCTTTGTTGTCGTACCACAGCAAATCGAAAAACCAATTTTCAAAGAATTCATCTATCCGGGCCAAACCGACACCATCGACCCGCGTTTGCCCCTAATTGGCGGAGAATTGAAAACATTAATCAAAGATGGCAATAGAATTAGGGCTTCCAGCATTGGAGGTGCTCCAATTTACTTTACTCCCGAATTAAGCGACACCGGCAAGCAACTAACACTCGAACGATACATCGACAACAACTTATTAGGACAAGTTTATACTATATATGTTTTAAACTTTCCATTGCCCAAAATTGTCGATGTTATCAATACTGGAAATAGAGTTGTCGAAATTGTTACCCAAGCCTTTGGTGTTTTCAATCGCGAACGCAACGAAATTGTTCGCCTTGAACTCGAAGGGAATGTTGCGGAACGATACATAGATTTGCGGGGTAAGTTGCAAGACTTTTATGGCAATCCCCCATATCGGCGGCAAAATTTTCAATTGAAGCCAAAGGACCAGGGGAAACCTTTCGTTTTCGTTGTTACAGCAGTCGATAAATACGGTCGCCGTTCTGCCCCCCGCCGCGTCGTCGCCGATTAATGGCAAATTTCCAAGTTTAAAAAATTATAATTGGCAAGCATACAAAAGGGGATAGCAAAGAAGTTTCTTAACCTCAACACTTAGTCCATTTTCGTTTTAACCTCGTCTCTTGCCTTTACCATAAAAGAAAAAAGAGAGTTCGTTGCACTTCCTCTTGTGTTCGACACGCCGTAAGTAAATATATAGGTAACGTATGAGGGGAAAAAATCTTGCTGGTTCGAATACAATTAAAGTTTTGTTCAAACTGAAAAAATCTTATTCGAAAAGTAGGGTAAAATACAACAGAATGGTTACAGTTTTTTTTTTTTTTGTTGCAAAATAGAATTTTTTATTAATAAGTTTGCAAGTGAATAAGTTAGCGATAGTTTGTTGACTATGTTCAATCGGAGCAAGAAAATAAAAATGAGCAAGAAAGAATACCCAACTGGATTTACATAGCTAATAAACTAACCAAAGGAAAAGGGTCAACCGAAAGCCTTCGGTTGACCCCCAGCCAATAAACTCCTTGAAATAAATTCAAGTAGAAAAACAAAAATAAAAAATAATAACGAAACAAACAAAATGTTCTTTGAAAAATTTGTATCAAAAGCAATTTCTGGAAATTCTTAAAAACCACTTTATTTAATTTTCCAGTTTTTTTAAATAATTTTGTTTAACAAAGTGGAAAAGAAAAATGTTAATGAAAAGACTTATATTTGCAATTTCTCTTCTAACTTTGATAGAAAATTCAGTTAAAATTGAGGCACAAAGCTGCGAACCCCCACCTTGTTTTACCCTAGTCCCGAAATTTGCGGCGGATGTAGAGATTGGCAGCCACAAATAAGAACAAAAATTATTGATATGAACAATTATTCTCCACCTTTTCCGGGTTGTTCATTAATTGTTGAATATTGTTATTTTGTATGTACCCAAGTTCCCGCAAGGGCACCTTGCGACCAATGTGTAGCTTACCATATTAAATCAGTATCACCAACTTATCCATATTGCGGCGCTTGCAATAGCTTATTCAATTTTCTGAATTCTGGCGACCCTTATGAAAGGCAAATTAAGATTAGGAACCTTATTACATATTTAACAATTAAAATTATGGTAACGAACTTTCAAGAATTTGTAGATGGTTTACCACCTCATATGAGAAGATATTGTGAGGATGGATGCTTCGCTAAATATTATGTGTATGAAGGTAAATGTCAAGCATACTGCTATGTCCACCATCCAGTTGAATTTCCTGATAAAAAATGGTTGATTACTCCAATTAATTGTGTTGAACAATATTGTTGTATAAGGGAATATTTATTTTGTTTAGATAGACAGAGTGGAAAACCACGATTTTACACTTCAATTTACACAATTCCGAATATTGTTTGTACTAATTTAAATATTCAATATTCAGATTGCCCAATTGGGGAACATGTTGAAATATTACAATGTTTTGACAATTGTGCTCATTGACCAAATAAACAAGGAGGTAAAAATGAAAAGACAAATACTTTTTATGGTTTTAATTACCTACCTTATATCATTAAGTAATGTAATTTGCCAGATAAATCTTAAATTTCAACAAACATATCCTAAAGTTGGGCAAATTACAAATTGTAAATTATGTAAACTTGAAAATAATAAGATGTTTCTCGCAATATCGAACTGGTTCCCAGATACCACCGAATTAATGCTTGCGATTTTGGATAAAGATTTAAATTTGTTAGAGGTTTATAAAAAAATTTACACAACTGGTTTTTACAATTGGATTTATTGCCACGAGGATTTTATCGAATATTATGGTGTTTACATTGCTGGGGACAATCTTGAGTGGTGGTATGATTTCCAATTTATGATAGAGCGCTTTGATTATTCTTTTATGAATATTTTTTCATCAAAAGATACAACCTTTAATCTTATGAGATACAACGTTAACCAAATTCCTATGGTTTTTCGGAAAAAGAACGGAACATATATTTGTAATACTTTAATGCCAATAGATACTCTTACAAAACTGATTTATTTTGTTGAGATATATGATTCTTTAGGGAACTTCGTCAAAGAAGTTGTTTACGATACTTCAAAGTTCTCGAGGCGGTCTAAGTATCTGGGCTACTTTAATAAAGATGAATACTACATCGAATTTCATCGTTTACCTCATGACTCTTTAGACTATCCCCCTGACAATTTTGCTTTAAAAATTTATTCCCCCGACTTTGAGAAGAGAATTAAAACTGAAAGAGTTTCTTTGATTGGGGACGAAGTACGTTATGGAAGTTATTTCCATAAATTTAACAAGGACGGCAAATATCATTTCATTTTTCCCTCTACATATGTAACTGGTAAAACCAATATTATTGTATTGGATGATTGGGGTAATTTAATCGATAAAAAATTAGTTATATTGGATACAAATTACATATGGTATTTTCAATCTGATCTAGTGCTATCCTCCGGAGATATCCTTTTTGGTGGTTGGGTGTATGACCCTTCACAAAGAAATTATTGTGGTTTCGTTGTAAAATTAAATAAAAATCTTGAAGTTGTCGATAAATTGATTTTCAATTGTGGTAGATATTTCACTTACTTTTTTGACTTTTTAGAATTAGAAAATGGTTCCGTCTTGGCAAGCGGGTCAAAGAAATTTGAGTTTTGGATTGGGGTTTTTGAGAATATTGTTAATAGCGTAGAACCATCGAACAATGCGGAAGGTTATGCGAAAGTAATTACACGAAATAAGTCTGGTAAAAGTTTAGAGGTCATTGTAGAAATAAATCCTTCGGAAATAATTAAATCAATCAAAATTTGTGATGTTCTTGGGAATGAATTGTTGAACAAAAACAATATGCGCTGGAATTCGAATAATGAAAACCGATGGTCCGAAACTTTTGATATAGTAAATCTTTCTTCAGGAGTATATTTTATAGTGGTCGAAACGACTTCGAAGATTTACACGACAAAGTTTGTCCATGTTAATTAACAATAAATTCGAAGTTAAAGTATATAGAATGGAAAAAAATAAAAAGGCTAGAGTAACAAGTGTTTTCATTTTATTAACTTTTAAGTTTGTTCCATCTTTAAGAAGCTTGTGCTACCATTAGTAGCATGGGCTTCCAGCCTTTGCAACTGAAGTAGCGACAGTATCCTTGCCGTCGGTCCAAAAGCAAGGATGCTTTTGGTACTTCGGAGAATTGCAAAAGCAAGGATGCTTTTGTTACTTCGGGGGTATCGAAAGCATCTCTGCTTTCGATATTATGTTTTTTGAACACCCCTTTATCCCCTCTATAAGAAGGGAATTTGCGCTCTTTTTCCCCTCTCGTAGAGGGGCGTAGGGGTGT
>JAOAEE010000077.1 GCA_026416955.1 Ignavibacteria bacterium
AAAATCTGGGCCAGGGTCGTACATTAAATCCAAATGCCAAGGACTAAGAAGTGGGAAACCAATTTCTGGATTTTCGATTGAAATTAGCCACTTAAATGGAAGGGTTTCCTCGTCTGCAATTAAAACAAATTCGCGTAGGTCCTCAAATCCGAGTATTCCATTATCAAAGTAAA
This sequence comes from Ignavibacteria bacterium, assembly GCA_026416955.1. Lineage (GTDB taxonomy): Bacteria > Bacteroidota > Ignavibacteria > Kapaibacteriales > UBA2268 > Naka2016. The sequence goes on from JAOAEE010000077.1 coordinate 174, forward strand.
AAATATGGTGCGGTTCAATTTCAATAGTTCCAAATTGTAAAGTTTTTATAACCCTTTTTTCTTTAACTTGATTTTCGTTCATAAAATACAAAGTTTTTGAGGTAGTAAATTATAAAAGATTTAGTAATTATCAAAATTTAAATTTAAATGCTATTTGCAAGGGAGCCCTAGCAATTCATTAGGGCAAGGTACTTTCTTTTTCTGAGTAGAAGATGAAGTTTTGTTTGTTCTTTTCTTTGTACAGTCATTAAATTTTTGTAGTGTTTGCTTTGCAAATGCTTTGCAGCCACTCTCTTCCGAGCCATACCTAAATTCATATCCAATAACGTTACAAGTGTCGTCAAATAAAGGTGTAATCACTATCTGCTCTGGATTAAGGTTCGATGCAAGTTCAATTTTAGGTAATTTACCTACCACCATTCTTTTAATTGTTTGACATTTAGAGCTAAGAAAAACTCTTGTTTCCTCAATGTTAACTAATTTAAGTGTGAGTTCTTGTGTTGCAAGGTCAGTTTCTATTTCAAAGGTATACATATTAAAATCAATATTTTCAAATACCAACTCGATTCTTTCTCCATTGCGTAAAGTACAAGTTTGCCCCGCTTCGTAAAAAACAAATTTCTTTGTAGGATAACCAGGTTCAGCTGTATTAAGTACTAAATTACCATTATTGTTCTTTACTATACTTGAAGTTGTTTCTTCTTGCTCGGAATAAGTTGTTCGACAACTAGTTAAAATGTAAAATAAAAGTTGAAAAAGCAGAATAATAAAATATTTTATTAACTTTTCCATATAACTTTAATAATTTTTATAAATTTTAATCTTATAGTATTTTTGCAACACTGGGAAAAAGTTTGATTCTAAATAACCTTTTTGTTCACCTTTTGGAAGGAAATGGTACCAAACCATGTTTGGAATTTTAGAAAAAGCAACCCAAAATTCTTTGTTGAGGAGCCTTTGATTTGATGGTTCAGGGAATTTTCCAATAAAAAATAGGAGTTTATTTAAGGTATCTGGCATAGTGGAAAGTTGATGATAAGATTGCTTAAATAAAAAGTTTAGAGACGACCAATCACATTTGGTCATACTTGAAGAATAATTTAAAAATTCTAAACTATCAATATTTCTTGATAAATACAATTGAGTTGAGCCATTTTTAGGCCCATCATTCCAAAAAGTTACAAAGAAACGATTCCCAACATTCTTGCTAATGAAATCTAAAATATCTAAAGAAGTTGGTTGAGTGAACTTGTTAAGAAAGATGCAAAAAATTTTTGGTACATCAAGTGGAATACATTTTCTTTCTTTTTCCAGATCGATATCAATTTTCTTAATCTCGAACATATTAGTTGCATTCAGAGAATCAAAAATTTCCTTTTCAATGTTTTTTCGAGGGTCAACAAGAGCAGAAATTAATCTAACTTTATCCTTTTCTTTTCTCTTTTTTACAAGTTCCTTTACAGAATTGATTAAAGATTTTTTTGATTCATAATCGAAACACTCAGGGAATGTTCCAGTGATTAAGTAATAGGTATTTTCAAGATTATCTTTTTCCGTAAAAGCTTCAGAAATAAAATTCAATACAAGGTCGTTAACCTTTTGGTTTTCAAGTGATACTAAAACTGAGTCGTGTAAAGTACTGTAAAGGTAAGTTTTTATCCTGAACTTCCAGTTTTCGATGTTTTCACCTGGCCTTATTTTGAGTTCATAGTAAGGTTTGAAAATTCTTGTTGTTGTAAAATATGTAAAATTTAATTGATTTGGCTTATTTTTTGATAGTTCAAGAGCTAGTTTGTCGGAAATATTTTGCAATATAGTGTCGATTTGAAGATAATCGTTATTAAGAATAAGTATCTTTACATTATATATTGGTGGTTTTTGAGTTACAAAAAGGTAAATAATACCACCAATGACCAAAGTGATAATAATAAATAAAAATAAAAGTTTAACTTTGTTCATTAATCACCTCGTTTGTTTTTGAGACTTTTTTATAAATCTCTGTTAGCTGTTCCTTTGTTAATATTTCCTCAAAACCGTCCTTTGTCAATTCCAATAAATTGTTAAAAAGTTTTCTCAGTTCAAAGGTTATCTTTTCCGGGTTCTCAAGTAAAGCCTTATAAAATCCAAACCAAATGACGCCGAACAAGTACCATAAGCCAAAACCATTTGTACTTAATATCGAGTAAACTATTATGACGAAAAGAACTTGAGAACCAATAATTTTAATAGCATCAAAAGTTGATAATTGAAATACTTCCAAGCCTGAATTTGGGTCTATTTCGGTATACTTATTAATTACTAAAATCACGAACAATACAATCTTGACTAAACCTAACAAGATTAAAATTGGAACCCCACTCTTTTTATGCAGTTCTTTTCGTCTTTGATTTAACCCAGCTAATCCCCCACTTGCGTAAATTGCTAAAAAGCCATCAAGAATACTAAATAAAAGGGCTAAAAAGGCAACAGGTACTCTAATTACATCGGCTAAGAGTTCCATACTTCTGTGGGATACCCAGAAATCAAATATTAGAACTAATAAGCATAAAACGCCGCCAACGACATATCGACTAGTTTTTTCTTCTGAGAATAGTTCAAAAAAGTCCTGTTTTTTCTTCTCGAAATTATGATAGGCTTTTTCTGCACGTAAAAGGTTTTCGTATTGTTTTCTAATTTGGTAAATGTGGTCATTAATGGATGCTTCAAGTATAGTTTTCATTTCAATTGGTAGAAATAATTTTTAAAGGACAAATTTAATTATAAATTAATAAATAGCAAAAATTAATAAAAATATAAACTTAATTATTCCTTTCATTTATAATATTAATTATTTCTATACACATTTTAAAAGCAATCTCGACTATTTCTTTTGCTTCCTTTTCAATTTTTTCTTTGAAGCATTCATCTTTAATCGAGGGCAAATTAATTAATACATTTCGATATGCACCCCAAATTCCTGTCTCTAATGCTTTTGCTCCAACTTCAACGTCCGATTTTGATGCAATGTTACCAATTCGGGCAACTGCTTTTAATGGTTCCCAACACTCATTTGCAATTTTCATTGTGCTCAGTGGGACTTGAATTGCTTTTTTCAAAGCATCTTGCATTGCTTTTTGTCTTTGTTCAATTTCTTCGGGGGTGTTTTTGGGAAGTCGAAGTGCTTCCATATATTCATTGAACGCACTTGCATCCGCATCAATCATTGAAATAAGTTCTTTTGTTTTGAAATATAATGGAGGAATTACTTTCCTAAGTTCGTCTGTTAAATGTTCAAATTTCCTAACTCCATATGTTAATTGGGCAACCATACATCCAAGGGCTGAACCGATTGCTGCAATTGCTGCCGAGGCGGAACCACCACCCGGAGCTGGGGTTCTTGCTGCAATTTGAAGTATGAAATCCCTCACGCTACTTCGAGCAAGCGGCTCGTTGGGTTCTTCTTCTATCATATATTCGATAATTTTCTTTTGTGGGTTGAATTTGGTAATTGAATTTAAACCAAGTCTGTCGATTACCAATTTGATTTTTTGGTCTTCATCAAGAATAAACAAGTCTTCTGTTTCTATATAATAATTTGCTGCCATAAGCATTGCTTCTAATGGAATTAACCCGACCAACTCGGAGCCAACTACTCCAACTTTTAGTTCTTTTGCTTGTCTTTTAATTTCTTCGTAAACGACGTGTGGTGGAGTTATTTTATAATTTGTCAAATTAATAGAAACTTGGGCAAGGTTGTATTCCTCCACCCACCATCCAATTGCTTTTACTTCTTTAAATAATCCGGGTTGCTCGGGACCACGACCAGCCTCGCGAATGTTTAATGCTATCCTATGTGCTTGTTCCTTTGTTCCAATAATGTTTACATTGTAGGCGATAAGGAAAAATCGTGCACCAGTAACAGTTGCGCCCCATTCTGGAACAAATTCTGCTGGTCCAAAGTCTGGTTTCCATTCAGGTTTTTTTATTTTTTCTGGGAGCCCTTCGTATTCTCCCTCGCGAATTTGTGGTAATTTCTTTCTGTATTCTAATGGTTGAGCAAATTCATACAAGTAGACAGGGACGGATAGTTCTTCTGCCAATCTTTTTCCGAATTCCTTTGAGCACTCGACACATTCTTCCATTGAAACATTAGCAACTGGAACAAAAGGACATACATCCAGAGCTCCAATTCGGGGATGTTCCCCTTTGTGTTTTCTCATATCGATTAATTTCTTTGCGACCCTAGCTGCGTTTAATGCACCTTCGACAACAGCCTTTGGTTCCCCAACAAATGTGTAAACAGTACGGTTCGTTGATTTACCAGGGTCGATATCCAAAAGAGTGCATCCAGCAGTGTTTCTAATTGCATCTGCTATTGCGTTGATGATGTTTTCGTCTCTCCCTTCAGAAAAATTTGGCACACATTCTACAATCTTTTTGTTTCTCATTTCCTTTGCTTATTGATTTGTTAAACAAAATCTATCTGTGGATAACAATTTTTGTAATGTTTTCTAAAACAAATAAAAAACATTTATTGGAATATAAAAGAATGTAATATTTTGGATTGTCAACATTTGTCCAAAAGTTTTCCTTTTTAATAATAATTTTTATTGGATTTATGTATTTATAACCGGAATAAACATTTTGATGGTCTATTTTTTTTGTCTTTTTAGATTCTGAAAAGCGAAGTGTATCTTTAAACTCATATTTTCTTTTTTCTAGTAACCAAATGAAATTTGTATCCTTTGTATTAGAAAGCACAATACAAAGTGAATCATTAGAATAAAACTCAATTTTTTTGCAGTTTTTCAAGCGTAATGTTTTAAGGACAGTTTCGGTATCGAGACCGAGGAAAAAAGCAGACTTTGTTTTTTTCCCCGTTTTAAAAATGATATTATAGTAATTTAATTCTTGGCGTAATTCATTTGAAAGGTGATTTGCAAAAATGGTATCGGTTTCTTTTGCAAAAATTAATATTGGAACAATTAATACGAAAAATATACAAAATTTCATTGTTGAAAAATTAAAAAGACAAAATTAATAAACTGAATTACAATCAAAGGGAAAAAAAGATAATTTGCAAGCAGAATAAATTAATTAATGTCTGAACAACTCAATTAGTTCTCTTTCTTGAAAAAACCAATAATCATATTTGTTTTACTGGTTTTGTTTAAAGTTAATAAAATATTTTTAGGCGAAGAGATAAAAAAATTTTTTATATGTTCTTAAAAAATAGGAGACAAGTGTTATTCATATCTTAGTGCCTCAATGGGGTCTAAATTTGCTGCACGGTATGCAGGATAAGCACCGAAACTTATTCCTAGAATGGTGCAAACAATAACACTGAGTATTATCCAAGAAATAGGGAAATACATTGGGAGTTTGATTGCATTGCCTAAAAGATATCCACCGACTACTCCAAGAATTATACCAATTATTCCACCAACTTGGCAAAGAGTGATTGCTTCGAAAATGAACTGCCACAAAACCCATCGTTTCTTTGCACCTACGGCTTTACGAATTCCAATTTCTCTTGTTCGCTCCTTCACTGCAACGAGCATAATATTCATAATTCCCACACCAGCAGCAATTAGAGCAAAACCACCAGAAAGAAATCCAAAGATAGAGAGAAAGTTAACGAAACTGCCAAATTGTTGAGAAATTGTTTCGTTCGTTTCAATTTCAAATGTGTTTTCTTCCCAAGGCTTAACATTGCGGACTACACGAAGGTTGCCAATTACCTCGTCCATTGTACTTTCAATTAGAGTTCTATCTAATGCTCGTACAGAAATAGTTAGTGATTCTTCCCAAGGCGAGGCAAAATATTTAAGGAAATTGGTAAGTGGAATAATGACCATATTATCTTTACTTTGACCTAGCATAGCCCCGCGGGTTTTCATAACTCCAATTACGGTATATCTTTGGTTTTTAACAATGATTTCTTTTCCTAAAGGATTTGTGTTTGGAAAAATTTTAACTATTACATCATTCCCAATAATTGCAACATTTCGATTATAATCTATGTCTTCTTCTGTAAATGTTCTACCAATTTCAACATCAATTGCATTTGTAATGAAGAAAGTATTGTCGGCACCGACAAGAAAAACATCTGGGTCTGTCGATAAATTTCCTGCGTTAATAGTCATTCCAGAAGTAAAAGAATGGGCAGAAATTAGATTTGTTGAGTTAGTCATCTTTTTTAATTCTTTCCATTCACGAAAAGTAATTGGTTTACGCTTTCGATATTTATACCAAGTATGACCTGTTTGAATTGCTGGTTCTCGTTTAATCCAAAATGTTGTTTCGCCTACATCTTCGAGTTGCTTTAAAACTGCTTTTTCGAACGAAGTAATAATTGTTCCTGCTGCAATTAAAGCAAAAACCCCCATTGCAATACTAAGAAGAGTAAGGAAAGTTCGTAACTTGTTTGTCCTAATTGAATCAAATGCTTGTGTTATGCTTTCACCTATGTTCATATGATTTACTCATATCTTAAAGATTCAATTGGGTCGACACGCGAAGCACGAATAGCTGGGAGAAGACCAGCAATTGCTCCGACTAAAATTGCAACAAAAGAAGCATATAAAACAAAATCGAAGGGAAGAAATGGTTGTAAAAAAGCTGTCTCGGGTACAAACTTGGGCAAAAATTTAGCAACAAAAAAGACTAAAATCGAACAGAAAATGACAGAAGTTAATGCACCAACTAAACAAAGTGTTGATGATTCAATTAAAAATTGCATCAAAATTGAACGATTTTTTGCGCCCACTGCTTTTCTTATTCCAATTTCTTTGGTTCTTTCGGCAACCGAAACAAACATTATGTTCATAATTCCAATCATTCCAACAATGAAAGCAAGTATTGTCATTCCGAGACCAATTCCCCAAACATATAATCTAAAAGTCGAGACAATTTCTTCAAATGCTTTCGTTTCGTTGATTGAAAAGTCGTCTTCTTCCCAAGGCTTAAGGTTTCTAATTATTCGCATTAATCCTCGAGCTTCTTCACGAACTTCGTCCATTCTATCAATGCTTCCGGCCTTTATTCCAATCGAGACACTTCGGTAGAATTCCCCACCAAAAATGTCCAAGAAGTTGCCAATAGGGATATAAATTCTATCATCGATAAAGTCCATAAGCATTGTACCTTGTTTCTTGACAACTCCGATGACTTCGAAGTCTCGTCCTTTAATTTTGATGTATTTGCCAATTGGGTTTTGGTCCGGAAAAAGTGTTTTTGCAACTTTGTGTCCAAGAACTGCTACGTTTCGAGTTTCTCGTTCTTCGAAAAGGGAAAAGAACCTACCCAATTCAACATCACCAGCGGGTAGTCGTCCATAGTCGGCTGATGTTCCATATATACTTATCCCAGAGTAAAAATTATTATTCGCTTTTACTTGTGCACTCCAAGTAGTAACACCGGGAATAGCTATTTCTGCAAGAGTAAGTTGGGAGATAAGTTGCTTGGCTTGTTGATAAGTTATGTCTTTTCTATTGCGTATTTCTTTCCATTTCTTCCCACCAGACCAATCCCACTTATCGATATAAAGCATATCTTCCCCTATTAGATTAATGGAATCTTGGAGAGCTTTGTCGAGACCAGAAATTGCCCAACCCATTAAAACAACAAAAGAAATTCCAATAACTACACCGAGAGCGGCAAGAAATGCTCTTAATTTGTTAGCCCATATAGATTCTAACGAAAGTCTAATTCCTTCTGAAATTTCTGTGATAACTTTCATTCCACCATACTATCATAGGTTATTCTTGTTGAATTTGGTGCATCAGATTCGATAAGTCCATCGCGAAGTCGAATAATCCTTTGTGCGTGCATAGCAATTTCATATTCGTGGGTAACCAAAATAATAGTATTTCCCAAAGTCCATATCCTATGGAAAAGTTTCATAATATCTTCTCCGCTTTTGGAGTCGAGATTTCCAGTGGGTTCGTCTGCAAGAATTAATGATGGATTTGTAACAAGTGCTCTTGCGATTGCAACTTTTTGTTTTTGTCCCCCAGAAAGTTCGTTTGGTTTGTGCGAAATTCTATCGCCTAAACCAACCGATTCCAGCGCTTCTCGGGCCCTTTTTATTCTTTCGGTTTTCGATATTCCTGCATAAATTAAAGGTAGTTCGACATTCTTTAAAGCATTTGCTCTTGGGAGTAAATTAAACATTTGAAAAACGAAGCCTATTTCCTTGTTTCTAATTTCCGCAAGTTCATTATCGTCGAGTTCACCAACATTTACACCTTTTAGGTAATATTCTCCACCAGTCGGAGTATCTAAACAACCGATAATGTTCATTAATGTAGATTTGCCAGAACCAGATGGTCCCATAATTGCTACAAACTCGTTTCGGTATATATTAAGATTTATATCGCGAAGTGCAAATACTTGCTCGACCCCAACTTGGTAAACGCGGGAAATGTGGCGAAGTTCTATTAATGGCTGACCGTTTAGATTGGTTTCGTTCATCTTTATATATTATTTTTTCTTGAATACATACTTAGTAGTATCGACTTTGATTGGTGAACCATCTTTCAAAAGTTTACTTACTGCCATAAAACTACCAGAAATCACTTCTTGTCCTTCTTGCAGTCCTTCAATGATTTCTATGAACCCTTTGTCGCTAATTCCAGTTTTAACTTTCACCATTTTGGCTTTACCTTTTTCGTTTAGGAAAACGACGGAGGGTGGGGTTTTCTTGAACATTTTTTGTTCGGTATTTTCCTTTTCTATTTCACCAGAAATTACATCCGATTTGGGAGTAAATCCTTCCATACGAACTGTTACTGCTTGCAATGGTACTGCAAGAACATTTTCCCTTTTCTGGGTTTGAATTTCAGCATTACAACTCATTCCCGGTCGCAATCTTCTGTCGGGTTTTAAAAAACGAACTTTTACTTTGAAGTTTGTAACTTCGTCCTGGGTGCCAAGTTTGCTTGCAATAGCACTATGGCCAGTTTCAACCACAACACCTTTGAATATTTCGTCTGGAATTGCATCGACTTCAATGTTTGCCGAATCGCCAACTTTTACATTGACAATATCGTTTTCATCGACTTCAACAATTGCATTCATAACCGAAAGGTCGGCAATTTGCATTATTTCGGTTCCAGCCATTTGTGCAGTTCCGACTACCTTTTCTCCTTTTTCAACGGAAAGTGAAGTAACAACACCATTAATTGGAGAGTAAATAGTGGTTCTTTCGAAACTTTTTTGCATTTGTTTATAAGCAGCAAGTGCTTGCTGGTAGTTCGAAAGGCTGGCATTGTAGGAACCAAGAGCCCTTTCGTAATTCGCTTTTGCCAATTCTAGCTCTTGCTTAGAAGCAAATTCTTTTTGATAGAGTTCGGTCACTCGGCGAAGTTCGTTTTCGGTGCGTACTTTTTCTGCCAAAGCGATTTCAATTTGTACTTTTGCAGCCTCTGCAGCTGCTTTAAATTGTTCAAGTTGGGTTTCAAAGATATCGGGCTTAATTCGCACCAAGAGTTGTCCAGCTCGCACTGTATCTCCTTCGCGAACTCCAAGGAAAATTATTTCACCACTTGTTTCCGATGATACTTTTACTTTCGTTTCTGGTTCAATTTTTCCAACTGCAGAAACAGTTTGTATTATGGTTCTCCTTTCTACTTTTGAAGTTGTAACTTTGATAACTTCATCTTTGTTTCCAGATACAAAAGAAATTACTACAATTGAAATTACAAGTAGAATAACAATAGCTAGGATGATTCTTCTTTTTTTGGATTTTCTTTTTGCCATATTATTTTACTCCTGAATTGTCTGCTCCTTAGTTTTATCTTGGTTAAGTTCTTCCAAAATTTCTGTTTTAAAAACAGCAGTTTTGGCGATAATATCTTGCAAATTTTGTTTATTCCTTCCGAAAATTAAAAGAAAACCAAAAAAGATTGCAAGCCCAAAAATTGAATTTAGAACATTGAATAATGATAGACCAGAAATAACCCAGATTAATGTCATAATACTGCTGGAATTTTTTACTAAATATCTTGTCCAAAGTACAATTTGGGGTGCATTTTTTCCATCTACACTTGCAATTTTTAAACCAAGTAGGTATTTTCCCAAAGAAATACCATAAAAGGCTTCGGAAAGGAAATAGATTAGATAAAGAATTGCAGGAAATGCAAAGTTTAAAGCATTTGCCCTAAAGAAGTTTTCTTGAAATTCTGAAATTGCTTCTTTGTCGGTACCGATATTTCTAAGTTCTTGGAAAAACTCGATGTAGGAATCGAAAAACCCAGTGAATTTATAAAATGCAATAACAATTACGACGAGAATTAATGTATCAACAAGCGCGGCAAGAAAACGCTTGCCAAAGTTTGCACGAAGTTCGATTGTTTGTTCTTGAGTGTATAGCTTGGTAATCTTTGATAGACGCTGTTTTTCTTCGTCCGAAAGTTTTTCGTAGCACGATTTGCAAATTGTTGGTGTCGCAAAAAAGTAGGTTGAAGGATAGTCGTTGTTACATTTCTCGCAAATCATTTTAAACCTATTTATTTGTTAAATTTCCTATAGCAAATTGGATTTCTTTTTGGGCAAGAAAATAATTATACTCGGCATTAATGTAATTAATCTTGGCATTCATCAATAGATTGTTTGCGTAAACATAGTCTACAATACCAATCGAGCCAACTCGGTATCTTTCAGTAGCGCTTTCATAGTTTTTTTGGGCAGATTCTAATGATTTCTTAGTTGCAACAAGTTGTTTCTCGGCGGCCTCAAGATTGTTTAATGATTGAATTATTTGATTTCGTATATTTTGTTCTAGTTGGAGTTTTTGCATTTCAAGTTGAAGTAGTTGTGCTTTTGCTAACTCAATTTGGTAGTTGGACTTAAAATTTTCAAATATTGGAATTCGAAGTGAAAGTCCAACGAAGGAACGACCTAATTCTGAAAATTTTCTGAACTCGTTGTTAGCCCAGGACCAACCACCGTATGCAGTAAGAGAAGGAAAATATCCTGAGCGAGCAACAGTAAGGTTTGCTCGGCTCGAAGTAATTTGTTGGTCGAGAGCAATTACATCGTAACGTTTGGCAAGTGCCATCCGAACAAGTTCTTCGAAATTACCAAGTTCATTTCGAAATTTTTTTACTTCTTCATCAGAAAAATTAGTCTTTACATCGCTTTCATTTACATCGATATCAAGTTCTGGATTTAATCCCATAGAAACCAAAAGCATTGCTTTAGCGTTTTTTAAATCATTTTCTGCTTGAATTATTAGTATTTCTTTGTTTGCTAATTCTGCTTCTTGCGATAGAACATTGGAATAGGGCAGAGAGCCTGCTTGGTATTTGGCTTTGATTCTTTCCAATTCTTTGCTTGCGACTTCCAAATCTTGTTTTCGGGCACCAAGAATTTTCTTAGCCCTCAGTACATTGATGTATGTTTTATAAACATTTAGTTCAATCTCTTGCAAGGTGTATGAATATTTCGAATAGACTGAATTTAGGTTTTCCTTTGCAGAACTATATTGTGCCTCTCTCGAAAAGCCATCAAAAAGATTGTAACTAAGAGAAAGGCCCATATTGTAAGAATTTGGTTCTATTTTTCCAACGACAATAGTTTGTCCACCAATGTTGATTTTTTGACCGCTTTCAACGTTTAATTGCCTTGTATAGCCCATATTGAAACTTGCCGAAGGAAGAAAGTTGCCAAAAGCCGAGGTTATTTCTGCTCCAGCAGTTGAAATTTGTGATTCAACAATTTTTATTTGTGGATTCTTTTCTCTTGCTATTGATAAGCATTCTTGCAGCGAATAAATTCGAACTTTACCTTTTTCCTGTGAAACTAAAATAGTATATCCAAAATTAATAATTAATAATAACCAAATAAAAAACTTTTTCATTTTAAAGCCAAATAAAACAAATCAAATTTACGGATAAATAAAAGAAATGTTACAGTAATTGTTAAAATATGTTAATTCAAGAAATCAAGAGAAAGAGGAACGCGATAAATCCATTTTGGAGGTTTTGGGAAGAATCCCTTTCTTTCGTCGAATTGCTCTAATAATAATAAATGCAATTGAGCCAGCAATAATAAGTGTCATTAAAAATTTACCAGTGTCGAATGTAGGTGGGTAATATGTTACAGTTCCATCTTCATTGACAACTTTGATAGGTTGGGAGTAGTAGAATGCTGGATGGAAAGGTAAAGCCCAAAGCCAAGATGTATGCCCCATTAAGTATCCCATCATTAAACCACTTGCAAAATCTCCATAATCGTAGACCCTTGCGTTTGCTGGTAGGTTTGGGATTTCTCGGGGGGTAAGTACTTTCCTTGGCACTCCGTATTTACTTTGAATTTGGCTTCTATTGTAAATAGAAGTTGCCGAACCACCAAAACTTCTTGTTTGTGGGTTATTGTAACTTCTCATAGGCGTGGAGTATCTTGGGGAAGAAGATGGGTTTCGAAATGAGCGGGTTCCTCCGAAAGATTTTGTGCCACCAAAACTTCGACTATAACTTCGCGTGCCACCAAAACTTCCCTTCCCACCTTTTGCAAATAGCAAATCTATGGGAAATGAAAAGAGAAGGAGTGAAATAGAAAGTAACCAAATCAACCAATTTATTTTTTTCATTAGAAAATCTCCTCTGTTTTTATTACATTACCCGGATAACGAAAAGTAAATGTTGCTTTGAACACTGCACCTTCCGAATATTTCTCCTTTTTAAAGAGCGAAACAATCGAAGATTTATTTTTCTTTGGCGATTTAATATGGACAAAAAGATTTACCAAACCGTCGAGGACTTCGTTATCGAAAAAAACAGTCGTATTTTCAATATCCCCATCGCTTTCAATTGTTAAAAGGTGGAGCTGTTGGGCTTCTTCTTCCGTAAAGACTGGTTCACGGAATTGGATATTGTCTAAATAGTCGAGAAAAGGATTTTTGATATACTCTTGACCATCGATTCCTGTGTAGGAAATAACCGAGTCGAAGGTACCATCCTCACTTAGGTTTAGAAAAAGTTCGCTCAAACCAGATACTTGCTGACCATTGTAATAAACTGCTGTCATTTCAATTGTTCCATTGCTTTCTATAGATAAAACAGCCATAAAAACTAACCAAATAAAACAACAAATTAATTAAAGATTTCTACTTAATCACTAAAAATTAATCACAAAAGAACAAAAATTGGAACCAAGGATAAATATTTTCGTATTTGATAAACTTGTACGCAGAGAATGTAATACTTGAAAGTAGTATGGATAAAAGAACAACAGAAAGAGTTGCTATAGCCTTTTTGGGCTTTAGAAGTAATATACCAGCGAAAAGAAAAATTAATGGAAATAATTTTAAGTTGAAATGGTAAGGATGCGTGTAGTATGGAATAAGGTCGAAAATATAGAATAAACCAAGGGAAATAAAAAAAATGCCCCAAAAAAGTTTGGAATTATTCATTCTTTATTTCCTTCTTAAGTAAATTTTCCTCACGGGTAGTGTAGAAAAGTACGAGTAATCCCAAAGTTATTAATACCATTGGAATCCACATTCTTCCCGATAACCAAAAGAAAAGATTATCCATAGTAGCAAAAATACCAGTTACGATTAGAATTATTGCTAAAATTTCTCTTACTCTTTTACTTCGAACTTGTTTCTTTCGAGCGACAAGACTTTCGTCAATATTTTGTTCTTCGTTTTCACTTATTGTTGTTTCGGAACCGTCTTCTTGTTTTACTGGCATAGCAATCCAAAAGAATATGTAAATCAATATGCTAATTCCCCAAACCAATGCTGTTGCTAAAAAAATTACTCTAAGAATTACCACGTCGATATCAAAGTAATCGGAAAGACCACTACAAACACCAGCAATTACTTTTTCTTTTTTGTTTCTATAGAGCTCTGTTTTCATTAAATCACCAAGGTTTTTAAATAATTACGAAAATCCATTACTATTGTTTCAAAATTAATAAAATAGATGAGTAAAAAAATGTATAAGGATGAAATTAATTTACTAATGGTAGGGAAAAGTAAAAGGTGGTTCCTTTATTTACTTCACTTTCAACCCAAATTTTTCCCCCATTTTTTTCGACAAAATCCTTGCAAAGCAATAAACCTAAACCCGTCCCAGATTCATTATTTGTACCCTTTGTCGAAATTTTATAATCCAAGTTGAAAAGTTTATTAATATTTTCTTTTGGTATTCCAATTCCAGTGTCTTGAACCGAAATTATGCAGTGGCTTTCGTTTTTTTGTAAATCAATTGTAATCTTTCCACCATTGTTTGTAAATTTAATTGCATTACTTGCTAAATTTCTTAAAACTGTTGTTATCATAAATACATCGGCAAAAACCACACAATTATTTGGAACTTTATTAATTAATGCGATATTCTTGGCTTTTGCTTGGGAATGAAGGTGATTAAGTACTGTTTCGACAACATAATTTATATCGAACTCTTGTGGATTAAATGTGGTTCGTTTTAACTGTGTGAAAGACCATTGAAGCAAATTTTCTAAAAGGTCGTACACCGAAACAGCGGAATGTTGGAGTTCTTCCAGAAACTCTTTTTTTTCTTCTTCCGAAAAGGTTTGATAATTTTTATTTAAGTATTCAATCATTGTTTTGAAATTTGAAACTGGATTTTTTAAGTCGTGTGCAATTATCGAGAATAAGCGGTCCTTTGTTGTATTTATTGTTTTTAATTCATTATTCATTTTCTCCAATTCTTCGTTCTTTTTGAGAATTAAATAATTGTTTTGTTCAAGATTGTTGACCATATTGTTGAAAAAATCTGCAAGAATGGAAAATTCATCGTTTGTATTAATCTCGACCTTGACTTTCAAATTACCATTTGCAACTTGTAAAGTTGCTTTTTGAAGTTCATTTACTGGTTTTGTAATTGTTTGTGCATATATTAAAGTCAGAATAAAGCCCATTAGCACAGAAATAAACATAATTGGATTGACAACCTTATAAGCTGTTTCGGCTTCTTGGGTTAATTTTTCAAGTTCTTTATCCAATAGTAAACTCAATCTTTTTTGATTATTATGTATCGATAAATATGATTGTCGATATTTAAAATAGGAGTGGAAATAGTTTTCGAAACTTTTAATGTAATTATTGAGGTATTGTTTTACAAAATCTACCGAGGTATAAATTCTATTTATCCTTTTGCTTAATAATTCAATATTTTGCTGAACTTGTTCAACATATTCTTTTCGGTGTCGAAGAAGAAAATCCTTTTCCCTTCTTCTGGCTTGTAGCAAATAGAAGAGCGATTTGTAATCCTTAGCGTGGATAAAGAATTTTTCCAATTTATGGATGTTCTTTCTGAATTCACCTTCCAAACCCTCGTTTTCCGAAAGACCCAATTCAAGTAAATTTTCTAAAAATGAATTAATGTTTTTTCTATAATTCTCAAATTCTTTGTTAAATTCTTCATTTTTTTGGAAATTTAGAATATGAGTCAAACTATCGATTGAATTAAGTCTTTCTACAATTTTTGCCTTGTCGGAATAGTACGTTTGGTTAAGGTTGTCGCGAACTCTTTCTGCCATTGAACGAAGAGTTTGGTTTAATTCGTTGAAATGGATAATTATTTCGTTGAGTTTGTCTTTTTCCGATAATTTATTGTACGAATAGTTAAATAATAGGGATATTAAAATAATTACTATTATCAATATTCCAGAAAGTAACAACAACTTAAAAAACAAAGGGAAATTGAGTTTTCGATTAAATTTATTCATATATAAAAATCAGCTTTTAAAAAATCTAAAATAGATACCAACTATTAAGATTTTGTAAATATGTAAATTTGTTGCTTGTTTAGTAAAAACGTTTTCTTTTTATCGACTTCTCTTTTTCAACCTGGTAGTTTATTTCCATTGTAACTTTGTACTTTCTTTTTTATTAGTAATCTTTTCTTTATTAATTTTGTAATTTATTTATTTCCTTATGTATAAACTTTGTTTAAAAACATTTAGTTCTATTGAGAAAGGTAGCTTGAAATTGGTACTTAGGCTACCCAAAACCCGTGCATTGAAAATTCTACTTTTCAAGCACTATGTAACTGATGCTCCAATATAAATCCTTCCTTTTTGTTAACTCAATTTTGTTATTTTGTTAAATCTTTAGGTGTATTGTTATGAAAAAAGATTTTTTAGAAGTTACTGATTTTACAACAGAAGAAATTCTTCTTGCATTTGAATTGGCAAAGAAAATGAAAGCAAAGCCTTCGGATTATTACGATGCATTGAAATTTAAAACATTAGCACTTATTTTCGAAAAACCCTCGTTAAGAACCAGAACGACCTTTGATGTGGGTATTCAACAGTTAGGAGGTTTTTCCATTTACCTTTCGCCCTCGGAAATTAATTTAGGCAAAAGAGAATCCGTGTATGATGTTGCAAAAAATCTCGAGCGTATGGTTGATGCAATAATGGTTCGAACTTTTGGTCACGATATTGTTGAAGATATGGCAAAATTTGCTAAAATCCCAATTATCAATGGCTTAACCGACTATGCTCATCCTTGCCAAGCAATGGCAGACTTTTTCACAATCGAGGAAGTTAAAGGCACGATAAAGGGACTCAAAATTGCTTATGTTGGCGATGGTAACAACGTTGCTCATTCTCTGATGGCTGCTGCTGGTAGGCTTGGCGCATATATTGTTGTAGCAACTCCAAAAGGCTATGAACCAAATTTGAACGCTTATAGGAATGCTATCAAAGCTGCCCAAGAAACTGGTGCACAAATAGAAGTAATTAACGACCCGAAAGAAGCAGTGGAAAATGCCGATGTTGTTTATACAGATGTTTGGGCTTCTATGGGACAAGAATCCGAAGCAGAAAAGAGAAAGAAAATCTTTATGCCATTCCAAGTGAATAGTAAACTCTTTTCCTTGGCAAAACCCGATGCAATTTTTATGCATTGCTTGCCAGCACATCGTGGAGAGGAAGTTACCGACGAGGTGATAGATTCTCCAAATTCGGTTGTGTTTCAAGAAGCAGAAAATAGGTTACACGTTCAAAAAGCAATTCTATATATGTTAATGAAAAAAGAATGATATGGAAAATCAAACTAAAACTGCTTTAATAGCCATCGGCGGTAATTCATTGATAAAGACTGGTGAGCGAGGAACTTTGGAGGAGCAGTTTAAAAATGCTCTCGAAACTGCAAAACATATTGTCAAAATGGTTAAAGACGGTTGGAAAATTGTTGTTACCCACGGCAACGGACCACAAGTTGGTGCTGCATTGATACGTTCCGAGAGAGCATCGAGCGAAGTTTACACCCATACTTTGGATATGTGTGTTGCAACAACACAAAGCGAAATTGGTTATCTCTTGCAAAAGGCTTTTTACCAAGAATTAAAAGCCCAAAACTCAAACAATCCAGTTACAGTTGTGCCGACAATGGTTATTGTCGACCCAAATGATACAGCTTTCAAGAACCCAACCAAACCTATTGGACCTTTCTACGAGAAAAAAATTGCCGAGGAAAGAAAAAGGAAATTGGGGTGGAATATCGTTGAAGATGCTAATCGTGGATGGCGTCGTGTTGTACCATCTCCCGAACCATTGGATATTGTCGAGTTGGATGTGATCAAAACTTTACTTGCCTCAAATGTGATAACAATAGCTCTTGGGGGAGGTGGTATCCCAGTATACATTGAAAATGGAAAAATCATTGGTTGTGAAGCAGTTATCGATAAGGACCGTTCCTCTGCCTTACTAGCACTCAAGCTCAACGTAGATTTGTTTTTGATTAGTACAGCAACAGATTATGTATATTTGAACTTTAAGAGGCCAGATAGAACCCCCTTGAAACAAATCACAACTGATGAGGCAGAGAAATATTTAAAAGAAGGACATTTCCCCGAAGGAAGTATGGGACCAAAAGTAGAATCTGCAATCAAGTATTTGCGGGGTGGTGGGAAAAAAGTTATTATTACTTCCTATGAATATATTGAAGATGCTTTAAAAGGAACTTCGGGAACACATATTTTACCATAAATATTGGTATTAAAAATGAAAATTGAACACGTTATTCAATCGCAACAGTTTACAGTTCCCTTGATTTGGGAACTTTTTAACCGAACAAAGCAGATGGAACGAATTGTTCGCAAGGGCGGAACAAAAGATTACGAGCGATACATTATGGCAACTCTTTTTTATGCACCTTCCACACGTACAAGATTTTCCTTTGAATCTGCTATGTACAGACTTGGTGGGAAGGTGCTTTCGACTGAACAGGCCCAAGAATTTTCTTCGGAAATCAAAGGTGAAAGGCTTGAGGATACAATTAGGATAATTGGAAACTACTGCGATTTAATTGTTCTACGACACCACGAGGAAGGCGGGGCGGCTCGTGCGGCTTCTGTTTCGAAAGTACCCATTATTAATGCTGGTGATGGTTCCGGTGGTCAACATCCAACACAAGCATTGTTGGATTTGTATACTATTTATAATGAATTGGGGACCTTGGATGGATTGAAAGTTGCACTTGTTGGAGCATTGGATAAAGGAAGGACTGCACGCTCACTTGCATACTTGCTTAGTAAATTTGAAAGAACAAAGTTGTTTTTTATCGCTCCTCCAGAATTGCAAATTAAAAAAGATATACTTGAACATTTGGATGAAAAAGGTGTTTCCTATGAATTGTTAGACTCGGTTGAAAAAGTTATTTCCGAAGTTGATGTTATTTATCAAACTCGAATAGATAAAGAGCGTTTGCACAACGAAAATGTTGATTTGAGTATTTATAACATTACTCCAAATGTTCTAAGAAGAATGAAAAATAATTCTATTATTATGCATCCATTACCTCGTTCTGTTGAAATTAGTAGGGAAGTGGATACAGACCCTCGTGCCGCATATTTTCGCCAAGCGGAAAATGGGCTTTATGTTCGTATGGCTTTAATAACATTATTACTTGATAATGAATAAAGGTGTGTTATGAGAACTCAAGATTATATTGAATTGGAAAATCTTTACGGAGCCCAAAATTACCATCCTTTGGATGTTGTAATTTCGCGTGCCGAAGGTTGTTGGGTTTACGATGTAGAGGGAAAGAAATATTTGGATTGCCTTGCCGCATATTCTGCTGTGAACCAAGGACATTGTCACCCGAAAATTCTAAAAGCCTTTGTTGAACAAGCAACAAAAGTAACATTAACAAGTCGAGCATTCAGAAATGACCAACTCCCACTTCTTTACAAACTTTTGCACGATTTGACTGGTTTCGATATGGCTTTGCCAATGAATTCTGGCGCCGAGGCTGTTGAAACTGCAATAAAAGCAGCAAGAAAATGGGGATACAAGGTTAAGGGAATTCCCGATGGTAAGGCTGAAATAATTGCTTGTGAAAATAATTTTCACGGTAGAACAACAACAATCATTAGCTTCTCCACCGAACCACAATATAGAGATGGTTTTGCCCCTTTTACCCCGGGATTTCCTATTGTTAAGTATGGCGATGTAGAGGATTTAAAATCTAGGATTACCGAAAATACTGCTGCATTCTTAGTTGAACCAATCCAAGGCGAGGCTGGTATTATTGTTCCACCCGAAGGTTATTTAAGCGAGGTGGAAAAGGTATGCCGAGAGAATAATGTGCTCTTGATAGTAGATGAAATTCAAAGTGGTTTGGGACGAAGCGGAAAATTGTTTGCGTATCAATATGAAAATGTTCAACCAGACCTTGTAATTATTGGTAAAGCACTTTCTGGTGGGTTTTACCCAGTTTCTGCTGTTCTTGGTAAAAAGGAAGTTTTGGGGGTGTTTAAACCCGGAGACCACGGCTCGACTTTTGGTGGTAACCCTCTTGCTGCTGCTGTTGCTCAAGCAGCCCTTAAGGTTTTAATTGAAGAAAAAATGATTGAAAATTCTTATGAATTGGGTAAATATTTCTTAGAACAGTTGAAAAAAATTCAAGATAAGCATATTGTGGATGTTAGAGGTAAGGGGCTTTGGATTGGAGTTGAACTTGATGGTCCAGCCCGACCGTATTGCGAACGACTTAAAGATGAAGGAATTTTGTGCAAGGAAACCCACGATAGAGTTATCCGCTTTGCTCCACCTCTTGTGATAACAAAGGAAGAGATTGATTGGGCTTTGGAAAGAATAGAAAAGGTCATTAAGTCTTTCAGTTAATAATTTTATGATGGAGAAAATAAGTTTCGAAGAGAAAGTAGGTCAAAAAATAATAATTGGATTCAGAGGGACCACTCTGAAAGAGGAACCAATTATTATTGATTATTTAAAAGAAGGATTTATTGGTGGAGTAATTTTATTTGAAAAAGACGCTCAAAATGGGAAACAAAGAAATTTAGTTGAACCTAAGCAAATCCAAAATTTAATTAATGAAATCAAAGTTAATTCCAAGCATATTCCTTTTATTTCTATTGACCAAGAAGGTGGCAAAGTTTCAAGGTTAAATTCAAATAATGGTTTCGAGGATTTTCCTTCGAGCAAAAAGGTAGCAATGTTCGAGAATATTGAATTTGCCGAAGAAATTTACGATAGAATGGCAAATATTTTGCAAAATATTGGTATAAATGTAAATTTTGCCCCCGTTGTCGATTTATGCATAAATTCGGAAAATGAAGTTGTTGTAAAAAAGGAACGCTGCTTTTCGAGTGAACCAGAAGTAGTTGCGAAATTTGCTAAATCCTTTATTCAGTGTCATTTAAAAAGAAAAATATTGCCAGTTGCAAAACATTTTCCGGGTCACGGTTCCTCGACGGGTGACACCCATTTGGATTGGGTAGATATTACTAACACTTGGAAGCAAGTCGAATTAAAGCCCTACCAAATTTTATTGGAAAACAATTTTTTGCTAGGGGTAATGGTTGGGCATTTATTCAACAAAAATATCGACCCATTATTTCCGGCCTCACTTTCGCATATTTGGGTTGACGAAGTTTTGCGAAAGCAATTAGGATTTAATGGTTTAGTTTTTACAGATGATATGCAAATGAAAGCAATTTCGAACTACTTTTCTCTTGAAGAGATAGTTGAACTAGCTTTCAACTGTAGTATTGATGTTTTGGTTTTTGCAAATCAATTATATTATGAAACTGATTTGCCAGAAAGAATAATTACTATTTCAAAGGAACTAGTTTCAAAAGGGAAAATAGTATCCGAGAAAATAGAGGAATCATTTCAACGAATTGTTAAGTTTAAGAAAGAAATTATGTTCAATTAATAAGGTGAATTTATGGGGAATAGGACAAAAGTATTGATTTTGGGTGCTGCTGGACGCGATTTTCACAATTTCAATGTTTTTTTTAAGAACAAACCAGAGTACGAAGTTGTAGGATTTACTGCCGCACAGATACCAAATATTGAGGGAAGAATTTATCCTGCTTCGCTTTCTGGAGATTTGTACCCTAACGGCATACCTATTTATTCCGAAGATGAACTTGAGGAACTTATTGAAAAATTCGATATTGATGAATGTGTTCTATCTTATAGTGACTTGTCGTACGAAACTGTTATGCATTTAGGTTCAAGAGTTTTAAAGGCTGGTGCAAAATTTTCAATGCTTGGTTCCCGGCAAACAATGTTGGTTTCGAGTAAACCAGTTATTTCAATAACTGCTGTGAGAACTGGATGTGGTAAAAGTCAAACAACACGCGCAGTTGTAAAGCTGCTTCGGGAAATGGGTAAAAAAGTAGTATCGGTAAGGCATCCAATGCCTTATGGAAATTTGGAAGAGCAAAAGGTTCAAAGGTTTGCGACTATCGAGGATTTGCATCGCTATCGATGTACAATCGAAGAGATGGAAGAGTACGAACCACACATTTCTATGGGTAGCGTGATATATGCAGGGGTTGATTACGAAGCAATTTTGAGAGAAGCCGAAAAGGAAGCAGAAATAATTGTTTGGGATGGTGGCAATAACGATATGCCTTTTTATAAGCCAAATCTTTCTATTGTTGTTGTCGACCCCTTAAGACCTGGCCACGAAATAACATATTATCCGGGAGAGGTTAACTTTAGAATGGCTGATGTAATTGTAATCAATAAAATCGATTCTGCCTATCCCGAGGATGTTGAATATGTATTAGAAAATATTAGGTTGTATAACCCAAAAGCAAAAGTAATTTTTGCTGCATCAGCGATAATTGCAGAAAATCCAGAAATTATCCAAGGAAAACGAGTTCTTGCAATTGAAGATGGACCCACTTTAACTCATGGAGAAATGTCAATTGGGGCTGGAGTAGTTGCATCGCGACGTTTTGGGGCAAAAGAATTGGTCGACCCAAGGCCTTTTTTGGTTGGGAGTTTGGTTGAAACTTTCGAAAAGTATCCGGATATTGGTTCCTTGTTGCCAGCAATGGGTTATGGTGAACAACAAATGAAAGATCTTGAGGCAACAATAAATCGAACAGATTGTGATGCAGTTGTTATTGGTACTCCAATTAATCTTTCAAGGTTCATTCGAATAAACAAACCCTATACAAGAGTATTTTACGAACTTGCTGAAATTGGCAAACCCAATTTGAAGGAAATTTTAACAGATTTCTTAAAAAATTTATAAAGTAGATTTTTAAAAAATAAAAAAGCGGGCAAAAATTTTGCCCGCTTTTTTTGTCCAAAAAAGTGCATTATCGCAAGTAAACTGCTGGAACAACTTTTATTTGATTTTGGGTTTGTATTTTCAAATTGTAGGTTCCGCTTGGTAAGTTCAAGGAATTAAATGGGATACTAACTTTAACTTGGTTATTGATAGTGTTGATGTTATTTATCGAATAAACAATTTGACCTAAGTTGTTGATTAATTCGATGTTAAGTATTTTTTCTTCGTTTGTCTCTATAAACAACTCGCTAATGTGGGTAGTTGGGTTGGGATATAAACGGAATTTAGTTCCATCTGTCATTGTATTCCAATCTACACTGGATACGTTAAATAGGGTAACACTGACATTAACAATGTTTGACGAAACAGTATCGCAGTTCCATACCAAACAATGGTATCTACCGGCATCTTCCACGCTTACATTTGTAATAAGTAGGTTAGGTTCGATAGCAGATGCAAGAGGGGAGTTGTCTTTGAACCACTGGTAGCGAAGATTTAATCCTTCGGCAACAATGGAAAGTCGGAGAGTATCTCCAATTTTAAGTGAAATTGCATTGGGTAAATCTTTCTTAATTACAGGGGGTTCGGTAACTTTTACAACTTTAACTATGTTTGTTTTAAAAGAGCCACCAATACCGGGGACTTTAACAATTGCATAATAATCTCCGGGAATGATTGAAACAACTGGTAGTTTTATGTTAATTCCAACAACCGAAGGAGAATAACTTCCAATCATAATGTTTCCACGATAAACTTCAACAATGTAGTTTCCGGGAAGGCTTGGGAATGGAATTTCGATTGGTATGCTTAAATAAGAATCTTCGTCGCAAACATAAAGAGTGTCGGCTTTAATAAGAATATTTGGTACGATGTGTACTTTGACAATTGCAGTGGTGTCTATTCCGCATCTGCCATTCACGATAGCATAGAAATAGTCGCTTGTGTCGCTGTATGAAATATTCTTGATTGTAAAGTAATTAGAGCGTGTTCCAGAATATTTCCAATCGTCGCGTAAGGGTTTACCATTTTTATACCATTGAATTGGAACTACCCCAGAAGGTACTTCTTCGTAGGTATGGACATCAAAAGTGAAAGTTGCTGTAGAACCAAGATAGCCGTAGTAATCTGTGGGTTCCTTTGTAATTTTGGTTTTTGTAAGTATATAGACAAGGATTTTGTCTGTAAAGTCGCTTTCGCATACACTTGCTCCGGTAACCTCGCAATAATAGATACCAGAAGTAGTAAAGTCTACATTGTTAAGTATCAATTGTTGGCTTTTTGCTCCTTCGATTTTCTTTCCATCTTTATACCATTGATAGCCGAGTTTGGAACCTGTCGCGTATGTTGTAAGAATAACTTGTTCCCCGCGGCAAGCGATAGCAGATTGGGTATGGGAACTAACTTTGGGTTTATCATAAATGTAGAAATCTCCCGTCTCGGAAGAAACATATTGCCTTGGGTCAAGATTTGTTGGATGTTCTCTATCGTATATTCTAATTCTATTTGTGGTGTCGGCAAAAAGCCCACGTGGAATTCTCCATTCAACTGAACCATTATTTGCTGGTATATCTTCGAAGATATTAAAGAATGTTCTACCTCTGTCTTTCGAAATGTCAATATCTATCTTTTGAACTCCACGAGAAATCCATTTGATTTCGTAAGAACCTGAATTACAAATTTCTTTTGTAGAACCTTCCTCTGGGTTAATGATTTTGATATTAGGTGTTTTAAAGGAAATAGGATTATCAATACCACCAAAAACATTTTTTGTGTTCACGCCAGCCCAAACTCCATCCAAATCGTAAATTCTGCGAAGTAGATTGCCATTACGGTCGTAAACTTCTAATCTTCTGATACCGTTAGATAAGTTATTTGGAATAATTGTAGCCCAAGAACCGTCGACTCCGTCTAAGTTGTTATAATAATTTGGGCCTTGCGGTGGGAATGGATTCCCTTGTGCGTCTGTTCCTTCTTGTAAAACTGCATTTTCATTTTGTACAATTGCGACAGTAACTGGATTACCACCAGTTTGCTCATCGAAAAGGCAGACAAAGGATTTTGGTGGTAACCAACTGTCTTCGTCATAAATTCCAGTGCATTTTGTTGGGGGATTTCCAAAATCCAAAGCAACAGAAGTATTTGTTGTTTGATATCTTTTAATAACGGTTCCTTTTTCTGTACCAAGAACTAAAATCCAATATACTCGTTGTCCCTCGTTAAACGAGGCGTTTGTTGTTGGAACTAATGTTAGCCATATTAATTTAGTTCCGTCGTTATTTGATTCAAAAGTAGAGTAAGCATTATCTTGTGTCAAGTCTCTTTGTGAATTGTATAAATACCTATTGTTTTGATGATTGTAATGGAAATTGTTTCCTGCCCCATTATCGGTTTCAACATTTCCAGTGTAACCAACATTCCTTCCACCAGAGAAAAATCTGTAAACTGTATTTGGATGTAAGTTTTCTAACCTGACCAAGGCGAAGGTGGGAATGCGAGTTCCAAAAGTACCTACACCTTTAAGAAACTTAGGAACAAATACTTCTGTAAAAGTTGGTAAAGGTCTTACATTTACTACAACTGTGTTGGAAGTGTTAAATCCCGGAGAACTTGCACTGGCAGAATAAGTTCCGGAAGTTGAAAATGTAACGTTAGTTACTGTTGCAACACCATTTACAAAATTAGCAGTTACAAAAAAGTTGGTAGGTCCATTAAAATTTATTTTTGCTTGGTAGTTATGGTAGTTTGTGTTTGTAGTATTATCGGAATTAATAGCCCTGACCTTGAAGTTGGGGACAGGAGAATTGATGTGTAACTTTGTATAAAGGTCTTCGATTACAATTCCCACTGGACCAGGTAGAACCTGTATATTAGTTTGGGTAGATGATAGCAATTCGCCAGAAATTACTTCGGCGCGAACTGTAATTGTTTCAGATAA
Organism: Ignavibacteria bacterium; assembly: GCA_026416955.1. GTDB lineage: Bacteria > Bacteroidota > Ignavibacteria > Kapaibacteriales > UBA2268 > Naka2016. The sequence goes on from JAOAEE010000077.1 coordinate 25,631, forward strand.
ATTATAAACTAAGTCGTCAAAAACTACATTCGTGGCCTTGTATGGAATTTGCTTGGTGAGTGTTCCAACAAGGTTACCGTTACCCGAGATTAGAGAAAGTCTTACATTTGTAGCGACGGAAACCTTTTTTGCAATCCCATTATTATCAACAGATGTAACAGTTAAAGAAAAAGGAACATTGGATAATGGAAATTGAGGCGTAATGTTGGAAATTTGTAGTCTAGTTCCACCACCAATGGAGGATTCACTTGTTACATAGATGTTGTCAATTCTTAATTCTGGTCGGTTTCCACTTCCTGTGCCAACAAAGTAGTATTTCCATCTAAGATACACAACAGGTTGGTCTTCCAAAGAAGCTGGTAAGGTAACAGTGAATGTGGTTGAATGTGGTGGTAATGTCGTAGGATTGGGGTGACCAATATATTCGGTATAAATATACTCAATTGGATTACCGTTTTGGTCGGTTAAGTCGGTGAAATTGCCAACGTCTCCAATTCGGTATTGAACTCGAATACGGTACTCTCGAGTAGTAGTACCGGCAATTCTCCAAAAGCCCCCAGTCCAAGTCAATTGGATATTAGTTCTGTTAGTGGTGTTCAATGCGAGTACGGCAGCACCAATATTTCCAGCTGTGCTTGTGTTTACAAATGATACACCATCGGTTCCTAAGCCATTTATTCTACTTCCAGATGTGAGATTGTATGCTCCGGTGTAATTAGTTGTCATTTCTGTTAAGAGCAAAGGGTCTTGTGTTGAAGTTCGATGAAAAATCATTGATGTTGGATAAGTTCCTGCTGGATTAGTGGCACTCCATTCGGTAAATGAATAATTTCCAGTAGAAAGGTCAAATGGGGTTGGATAGGTTAGTTGGGCATTTGTAAAATAAATAAAGGTTAAAAACAAAATTGATATGAAGATTATTTTTTTCATATAATTTCTCCGAACTAAAAAAACAAAACATAAGAATAACAAAATTAAGAAAGAAGTTTCTTAATTTAGTTAAGGAATAGTTAATAGTTTTATGGGTATTAAAAAAGGTGTTTTTATTGCATTTTGGGTTTTGTTTTTTTTATCAACCATTAACTTTGATATAAATATCTACGACGAAGGGGTTGCACTAGTTGGTGCATTAAATGTTATTAATGGTAAAAAGCCATACATTGATTTTTGGACTATGTATTCACCAGGTTGGTTCTATCTTCTTGCTGGTTGGATTATGCTCTTTGGAAAACAAATTTTGGCTATTCGAATTTTGACTTTAATAATCAATACTTTTAACTTGTTCTTGTTTTTTTATATATTGAAAAAGGGAATTAAAGCATCTAATGTTTCATTTATTATTTTACTTTGTTTGATTGCATTTTATTCTATTAATCCATTTTACGCAAGGAATGTTCCATTTTCAATTTCAATTTATTTGCTTTCCTTTTTCCTTCTATTAAGCGATATGAGGTGGAAGTATTTTCTTTTGGGTTTATGTGCGGGATTCTTTTTCTTAATTCGGCACGATTTTGCAATTTATTTTGCATTGTGGGTTTTTTCTTCTTTATTTGTTCAATTCTTGCTCGATAAAAACAAACTTAGATTTATTAACATAATTGTTTTTGCTTGTGTTTTCTTTTGCTTCGTAAGCATATTTTCTCTATTGCTATCAAGTACAGGGATGTTGCAAGGTTTTATTCAAGATGCAATTCTGTTTCCCATAACTCATTTTGGGGCAACTCGGTCTTTACCATTCCCCAATCCATTTTCTTTTGTCTTTGATTTAAACCTTTCGATTGTTTCTAAGTTTTACAAACTTTGGGAAACCACAATTTTCTACCTCCCTTGGAGCTTATTAATATTGAGTTGTGTATTATTCTTTTACAAAAGGAAATCTTCGGTGAAATTTGAATATTACGACCTTTTTGCAATCGGTGGGGTATTATTTTTGTCATTCCAAGGGGTAATTCGTTCGGATTTGGAGCATATCTTTCCCTCCCTTGTTTTCGGACTTTTACTTTTGGGGAAATTTTTAGAGCGTTATTTAGAAAGTAAGAAAATTGCATTAGTTCTAATACTTGTATTTTTTGTTGTCCCCCCTTTTTTTAAAAAAGTTCAATCAATTTTTCTGCTTTATAATTCAAGGAAGTCCATAGAACTTGCTTCGATAAATGGTAATAATATAAAAATTCCTTCAACAAATAGTTATTACAACGACTTACTTAATTTTATTTCTACAAGCTTTGGCAATAAGTTGTTTTTTTCTGGTTTGAATCGCCACGATAGGATTTACACTAATGATGTTATTTTGTATTATTTGGTGGATAAGCTTCCCCCAACAAAATATTACGAATTGCATCCGGGTTTAGCAACGAACGAATCTATTCAAAAGAAAATAATTGATGAATTGATTGAGAAAAAAATTGAATGGTTAGTTATTTACGATAATCAAGTTTACGAAAACCAAAATTACATTGGAAGCGATACATTAGATAAATTTTTTTCTACAAATTACAAAATTTTCAAAAAGTTTGGTAGATATTCAATCTACAAAATTCGCTCGTAAAGGAATGGATTATCTATTTTTGCATTCTAAAACAAGTCATTTTCGTAAGTTTGTAATTTTGTAAAGATTTGATTGCTATGCAAGATAAATATCCAAAAGCTTATAATCCGGGACTTGTTGAGAAAAAATGGTATGAAGTTTGGCAAAAAAACAAAATATACGAAGCATCGGCAGATTCTCCAAAGCCGGGATATAGTATTTTAATGCCACCTCCAAATATTACTGGGATTTTACATTTTGGTCACGTATTGAATATTACAATTCAAGATATTTATATCCGCTGGAAAAGGATGCAAGGCTACGAAGTTTGCTGGTTTCCTGGAACAGACCACGCTGGAATTGCCACCCAAACACGGGTTGAGAAAGAACTAGCAAAAGAGGGACTTAATCGAAACGACTTGGGAAGGGAAAAATTTTTGGAGCGCGTCTGGAAATGGAAAGAAGAATATGGAGGAATAATACTTCGTCAGCTTCGGGAGTTGGGAATTTCTTGTGATTGGAGCCGAACGCTTTTTACAATGGATGAATCGGCTTCTAATGCAGTCCGTGAGGTTTTTATTCGACTTTTCGACGAGGGCTTAATCTATAGAGGGAAAAGAATTATTAACTGGTCGCCTTTATCACGAACTGCGTTATCCGACGAAGAAGTAGAGTTTCGCGAAGTCAAAGAGCATCTTTATACACTTCGTTATTATTTTGTTAATTCCGATGATTATCTTCTTGTTGCAACTGTCCGACCAGAAACTATATTTGGCGATGTTGCAGTTGCTGTCAATCCAAATGATGAAAGATATAAAAATTACATAGGTAAGTATGTTATTGTTCCTTTGGCGAATAGGGCTGTCCCAATAATTGCTGATGAATACGCAGACCCTAAGTTTGGAACTGGTTGTGTGAAAATTACACCTGCACACGACCCAAATGATTTCGAAGTTGGTTTGCGTCATAATTTGCCAATAATTAATTCAATTAATCCCGATGGAACTTTGAATGAGTATGCTGGGGAATTTAATGGATTGGAGCGCTTCGAAGCCAGAAAAAAGATACTGGAGAAATTAAAGACAAACAATCTCGTGGAAAAAATCGAGGATTATGTTCATAATGTTGGTTTTTCTCAACGAGGAGGTGAACCAGTTGAACCATATCTTTCAGACCAGTGGTTTGTCAGAATGAAGCCATTGGCTGAAATCGCTCTTAGACCTGTTGTCGAAGGAAAAATAAAATTTTATCCAAAACATTGGGAAAAAACCTATCAACATTGGTTGGAAAATGTTCGCGATTGGTGTATTTCCCGTCAACTTTGGTGGGGACATAGAATACCCGTTTATTATACTCCGGATGGGAACTATACAGCTGCAAGGTCCGAAGAACACGCACGATTGAAATTAAATATAGGAGATGATGTTCCGCTGACCCAAGACCCCGACGTACTCGACACTTGGTTTTCCTCTTGGCTTTGGCCTCTTACGACTATGCGTTGGTTATTCGATGGTAAAACCGAAGTTACACCAGATTTAAATAAATTTTTACCGACTGATTTGCTTGTTACAGCACCCGACATAATTTTCTTTTGGGTAGCAAGAATGATAATGGCCACTATGAAATTTAAAAACCAAATACCATTCAAGGATGTTTACTTTACTAGTACAATAAGAGATGGTTTGGGCAGAAAATTGAGTAAATCGCTTGGAAATTCACCGGACCCATTGAGGATTATCGAGAAATATGGTGCCGATGCAACAAGATATACAATGACTTTCTTGTCTCCATTGGGTCAAGATGTTCGAATGGAAATCGATGTGAAAACACAAGATATTCCATCTATGGAGATTGGTCGAAACTTTGCCAATAAGATTTGGAATGCAGCTCGTTTTCTTTTGCTTAAACGCGACGCGATTTTTCTTCCCGATTGTTGTCCATCAAAGGTCGAAAGACAACTTTCGGAAGATGAACTTACATATGCTGATAGGTGGATAAGGTCCCGGTTGCATTCAACAATACTGAAAGCAAATAAATATTTGGAAAGTTACAAGATAAATGATTATGCTAAACTTCTTTACGATTTTATTTGGAGCGATTTTTGTGATTGGTATGTTGAAATATTGAAAGTTGAACTTAATGAAAATAACGAAATTTCCTTTAATAGAGCATTAATGCAATTCGCACTGGATATTTTCGAGAATATTTTAAAACTAATCCATCCAGTAATGCCTTTTATCTCCGAAGAGTTGTGGCATTTACTTAAAAATTCAGAAATTGACCAAAGTATAAGTCTCGAAACCTTTCCAATTCCAGAGGAGAAATTTATTGATGAAGATATCGAAAGGAATTTTGAAATATTTCAATTAGTTGTCGAAGAAATTAGAAAATTAAGAAGTGAGGTTGGAATTGAGCCAAACAAAAAGGTTGATTTAGTATTATGTACTCAAAATCCCTTACAACTTGATATGCTTAATCGAACAATAGAACCACTTGCTTTTTTAGTACGAGGAAATGGTATTGAGATTTGTGACAAGGTTGAGTCCAATTTGAAGGCAATTTCGAGTGTTGTTCGTGAAATTGAAATACATTTGTTAATTACAGAAGCTATAAACATAGAAAAAGAAAGAGAGAGAATTTCAAAAGAAATAGAGCGTTTAAAAAGTAATATTTTGTCGATTACAAAGAAATTGCAAAATCCTTCTTTCTTGGAAAAAGCCCACCCAGATGTCATCGAAAAAGAAAGAGTTAAACTTGAAAGTATGACAGAGTCTTTGGGGAAACTTGAAAGATTATTTTCAAAGTTGAGTAGTTTATGAGAAAAGTATTTATAGAACCCTCGCTTTTAAGTGCTAACTTTGCTAACCTTGAGCGCGACATTAGCCTTTGTGAAAAAGGTGGTGCCGATATGCTCCATCTTGATATTATGGATGGTTGTTTTGTTCCAAATATTACTATTGGGCCAGTTGTAGTTGAATCAATTAGAAAGATTACTACTTTGCCACTTGTTTGCCATTTAATGATTAATCAACCCGAAAGATATATCGAAAATTTTGTATCTGCTGGTGCAGATTATATTTCAATCCATTGCGAAGGGCAAATACATATCAATAGGACATTGGAAGCAATTCGTGGTTTTGGAAAGAAAAGTGGATTGGCATTAAACCCCGGAACACCTTTGGAATTTGCATACGAAAATGCCCAGTTTTGCGATTTCATTCTACTTATGTCGGTTAATCCCGGATTTGGTGGACAGTCTTTTATTCCTACATTTTTCCGTAGGTCTGAATCTTTGAAGAATTTTTTGGTTAAAAACGGGTTGGAACAAGTTCTAATTGAAGTTGACGGGGGAGTAAAAGTGGACAATGTTCAAGAAGTTGTTCGTGCTGGTGCAGATATGGTTGTTTCTGGCTCTGGATTGTTTAATGGAAATTTAATTGAAAATTTGATGTTGATGAGGAAAGAAATAGAAAAGGTTTTGAAATGATAATTAGGCAGAAAACAAACTGTTGTTGCGAGTCGAATAACTTTATAAAATTGGAAAGTCCTCGAAGTAAGAAACCAAAAAAGTTGATAATTGAATGGAAAAGACTGGTTAACGATGGAAAAACTTGTTTTCGTTGTGGTAATACAGAAGTGGAATTAGACAAGGGAATTGAAATAGTTCGAAATTGTGCAAAAAATCTAAATATTGAAGTGGAGGTAGTTAAAAGTGAAATTTCATTGGAGGAATTTCGCAAAAACCCATTGATTTCTAACCAGATAATGATAAATGGAAAATTACTTGAGGAATGGTTAAATGCATCAACGGGTTCGAGTTTGTGTTGCGACGTATGTGAATCGAATGAATGTAGAACAATTCAAATTGATGGAAAGATTTATGAAACAATTACCAGAGAACTAATTATTAAAGGCAGTTTGATTGCAATGACACATATTTTGTAGATCTCCTTTAAGAATTTTTTTCACTTAATAAAAACAGAATAATATCGTTTTTTTACTTGCTTTTTGTTAATTTTGTATTTTATTTTTAGTGGCCCTATCGACTAATGGTTAGGTCACCACTCTTTCAAGGTGGTAGTACGGGTTCGAATCCCGTTAGGGTCACAATCTTTTATCTTTGCTTTTCGATTTTTTAATAAATTTACTTTTTGCCTAATTATCTATGGAACAAAATGAAAGTGTTCCTATTTCTTGTTTTTTTGTTATTATTTTCTTCGTTGCAATCTAATTCCCAAAGGATTACTTATGGAGTGTTTGGTACATTTGATTTCAACATTCATCGATGCAATTTCCAAAAGCTGCCCGGTTATCCGAATTGTTGCCCTAATTTTGAAAGTGGAAAGGGTTATGGTTACAGCTTTGGATTAGAATTCTCGAACGAAATTTTTTCTAATTATTTTCTTTCACTACGAATTGGATTTATTGATTTCTCCTGAGATTTCCGTAGAAAAGAAACTACTTACTTTCTTGTTAATAATCAACTTATCGAAGGTGAATTTGAACATAGACTTGATACAAAGTTGAATGGTTTATTTTTTGAACCAGTTGTCAAAGTTAAACCAGTTAAGTTCCTTTCCCTATCTGCTGGATTTAATGTAACATATTTGGTAAAATCTAAATTTCATCAAGAAGAAGCAATTACTAAACCATCTTCTGGTGTGACTTTTATCGATAGTAGCGGGAATGATACTTATTCAAGGGTGCGAAATGTTTTTGACGGTGATATTCCCAATGTCAATAGGTTCCAATTTTTTGTGGTGAGTAGGATTGGGGTTGAATTTCCCTTATCGAAACAGTGGGAATTTAAACTTGCACCAGAAATTTCTGTTTATTTACCATTGGTAAATTTTGCAAAAGACATTAGCTGGAAGATTTCTAAATTTTCACTTGGAGCAAGTTTGAAATTTTCTCCTCCACCACCAAAGAAAAAAAATCGTTTCGAAGAGAAAATTTATCAAATTGATACAATTATTCTAAAAACAAATTTAGAACCACCTTTACGATTTAAAAAAGGTAAAGAAACAATTTCAGAAACAGTTACTGAAAATGATGAGACTATTGTAAAGACAATTAGGATAAATCGCAGAGATACAATTTTTACTTATCACGAAAAAAAGTTGCAAGCACGGTTAGAATTATTTGCAATCGATAGTCTTGGAAAT
>JAOAEE010000023.1 GCA_026416955.1 Ignavibacteria bacterium
TAAACACATATTTTTCAAAATTGTTACAATATTTAAAATTTTCAGAAATAATTTAAATAATCAAAAGATAAATTCTTGTAACAATTTCGTATTAATTTTTGTAATAAAAATCACTACAAAATTGAAGCAGAAACTTGATTACTTTAATAAAACAAACATAGAGCTGACTTTAAAATCTATTGTTTTGACAACGAAATTATATATTCCAGAAGGCAAGTTGTATAAATCTATTTCCACCATATTTCTTTCGCTTGCTGTTTCGAACCAACCAAAAACCACACTTTGTCCAATAATATTTACTATTTCGAAAGTGACCAATCTTTCAGTTTCAAAGTTCTCGAAATCAAAAATTAATTTTGTATCAACCAATTTCCAGTTTATCTTCTTTTCCTTGTCTCGCTCAATCCCCAAGATAGTTGTTTTGAAAGAAAATGTGTCGGAAACAACAGAAAGAGTATCGTTGTATTTAGCAGTCACTCTCCAAAAGTAAGTTTTGTTGTTTTCAATTCCTTCGGAAACAGTAAGCATAGTGTCTTTTGTGGTTACATTAACAACCAAATTTTGAAAATCATTAGAGTTTGCTACTTCAAGTTTGTAATAATCCAAGGAACCTACATCACTCCAATAGAACTGTATTGGTAGTCTATTAGTTTCAAAGTTATGGAAAGGAAAATACAAGGTCGGCTTCAAAGCTTCAAAAATGGTTTCGAAAGAAAAAACTTCGGACCACTTTTCTTGATATTGATAATCTATAGCAGCAACTTTCCAATAATATTTACGATTAGGTTTCAAATAGACCGATGGGTAAAGGTTGTTGTTTATTCCACTTTTATCCAAAATAATTGAATTTTGCGAAAAACTCTCATCTTTCGACACAATAATATGATAACCTATTGCACCTTTGACTGTTTCCCATCCAAAATTCACAACTTTTTCTACACCTTTTGCTCCATTTGGTGGATAGGTAAGAACTGGTGCTTGTATCTCCGGAAATTTTACTTCATTGACACTTCTTCTTGCGAGCGAACCATATTCAGTACCAATGTAAATATAGTATTGGTCGTAAGCAATAGAAAGAATAGACATATCGGTTATTCCTTCGTTGAATTCAAACCAAGTCCTACCCCCGTCGAGTGAAAAATAGACTCCACCCGAACGAGTACCAAGCATTATAGCATTTTTTACTTTTTTAATAATTGAAATATCTGGTACTTTTAAGCCCAAGTTCCTTTGAAACCAATTTGTTCCATAGTTGCTCGAAAAGTAAATTCCACCAGTTGTCCCACAATAAATATTTTCTCCATCCCAAAGCAAACAAGTTATTGTAGAATATATTTGTTGGTTTTTGATATTAGTCCAATCTTTTCCATCATTTGTGGAAAGGAACAAATCGCCAGTGCTTGTTCCAGCAAGAATTTTTCCGTTATTGACCGCTATTGCTGTAATAGTAAAATTATCTAAATCGGATGTCTTGACTTGCATCCAAGAAACGCCAAAGTCAGTGCTTTTAAATATGACAGAAGACTCTGTTAGTAAATAAACTACATCACCGTCGACGGAAAAATTTGCAACACTACGCTCTGTTAAACTATCGACAGAACGAATCCAATTGTAACCATTATCGGTTGAACGGTAAACGCCGCTTGTATCGTTTGCACCAACAAGCAAAACATTTCCAACATTTGTGATGCATTTTACAAAAGTTGTAGTAATGCCTTTGTTTTGTTGTATCCAATTATCACCGTAATCAGAAGATACAAACAAACCGCTTCCCCAAACTACTGCATATACTTTTTTATTAAAAGTAATCAAATCGGAAACTTGTCCTTGAGAAATACCACTAAGTGGTTCCCAATCTGCAAAAGAATTAACAAAAGAAAACAAAAAAAGTAGGAAACTTGTAGCAATTGTTCTTTTCATAAAAACCCCATAAAAATATACTACAAAAATATTAACTTCCGGGCAATTTCAAATATTCTATTTCTGGTAATTGATTACCAACCAAGGCTTCAATTTCGCCATATATTTTTGCTGTGTTTTTCAATACCTTATTAAGTTCTTCTTCTCGCTTTTTCCAATGTTTTTCCATTGCTGCTTTTTCTTTATCCAAATCGTTTTTCATCGAAACGAACGCTTCGACAATTGCTCGCACTTTTTGTGCAAATTGTTCGCTACAAATATAGTTGTAAATTTGCTCCATCTTTGTTTCCCGCCCAACCAAGGTATTCTTCAAAGTGTTAACTTGCAGCAAATTTTCTCTTAATGCCATCGCAAGACCGACAAAACTATCAAAATTACAGACCCAAACTCCATCGAGTAATCCAATAGAGGGTATCTCCTTGGGTAATACACGAGATACAATTATTGCAAATTCAGCACCAATTTCCCTTTGGTCCTCTTTTAACTTAGGTATCCAATCGTTACTCCAGTTCTGTGTTCTTTTCGATTCCCAAAGAATTTTTCCACATTCCTCTCCTAACTTATTCCTAACTACTTGAATAATATCTGCACCTCGAATTCCTTTGGGTACTGGTTGAATACTGTCGAAAGGGAATTTAATACGAAGTTGCTCCTCGAGTAGAATTTCTTGGACTTCGCCTTGAAGCTGTTGCGACCCCATTTGTATTTTCACATTCAATTCTTCTATTTTTCTTTGTAAAGAGGAAATTGTTTCGTCGCGTTCACGCAGTTTTAGTTCATATTCAGAGTGTACAGTTTGTTTAACTATCTCTTGCAGTTGTTTCCTTTCCTCGCTAAGGCGACGTTGGATTTCGAGTTCAAGGGTTTGCTCCTTTTGAAACAATTCTGTTTCTTTTCGGCGATACTCCAATTCAATTTTTCTTGCCTCTTCCAACTCTTTATTTTTCTTCTCCAACTCGGTTTTGAAATTTTCTAATTCATAGTTCAAGCGCCTTTGAAGTTCCAACTCTATGTTTTGCTCTTTTTGAATTAGTTCTGCTTCTTTACGGCGAAACTCCAGTTCCTTTTCTCGAGCTTCTTCCAGTTCTTTTTGCAAGTTCGACAATTGTTTGAGTAAATTTTCAATCGAGACTTGAGCTTTTGTCAATTCAATTTGCTTTTGTGTTTCTAATTCATTTTTTAACTTTTCTATTTCAAGTTTGTGTTCCAATTCAATTCTTTCGAATTCTTGCTCTTTGAATTTTCTTATTTCATTATCAACTTGCTGTCGTATTCTGTCTTGGAACTCAGAACGAACTTTTTCCGAAAGTACTTCCTCGACAGAAAACTTTGTCCCACAATTAGGACATTCTACCTCGAAATTTAGAAATTCTGGCATATATCAATTAATAATTGATTAAAAAACAAATTTATTAATTAATTTCCATAAAAAGAAAACAAGCGGTAACAACCGATTTTTATTTTTCGCCAGTAAAATTCAATCTTGTAATGCCTTTATTAAAATTATTCCTTTATAACAACATTCTTTGAATACATATATACATAGTACTTTGTGCTTGTAAGGGTTTTATGCTTCAAAACAATATATGCAATTGAATTATTTTGGATACGGTAAACTTTCATTTCGACTTTGTCGAGATAACTACTTCGGTCGTTATTGAAATAAAACTCAGAGTAATTAAATTTCACTCCGAGTTCATTGCAACGCTATCGGGTAACCTTTCAAATTTGTAATTCGGTTCCTTAATAGTGGCATAAGATTCAAAAACTACTTTGGTACCTTTGACAGGTATTGGGGTAGGATTTCCCGGAACGACAATAACTAAATTGGGTAAAGAGTCGAGTTTGTATTTATAATGAAAGTCACACTTGACTGGAATCAAACCCAACGTTGTATCATCTTTTGCTAAAAGATAGTGCTTCCCTTCGATAGTAGTGTCGAAAGTAGGCTTTGTGAAATCGTTTGTCCAAATAGTTTGCCAAAGATATGGAGCGTACTTGTCGTATGAGGAGTGGTTTCGAATAAATGGATAAAGACATTGAGAAAATATTTTTATCCAATTTTCAGTTGCAGAGATATAAAATGGTTGAAATTTCAAGGTATCGTCGTTACTTATCTTCACAAAGTTACATTTCAGACCATTAACTGTTAATTGGTGTTCAAAAGAAAAAATCAACTTTTTGGGTAGATCAATGAATTGACCAAACTCATCGCATTCGCCATAGTAATAAACAGTGTTAAATCCATAGGTATTGTTGGTATAATTTGGCTCGTCTGGTTGACCTGGACAAACTAGACAATTGCAATTCTCTCTGCAGGAAAATAATGTAATGAAAATAGCAATTAGAGACTTTTGAGTTTTTCATAAGAAACCTCCAAAAGATAAACAGCATTCAAATTTGATAATTTTTTTTAAGGTAATCCAAATATTTTAAAAAAATTAGTTAGTGTTCTTTGATGCTTTGTGACTTATCATATTTTTTTCTACTAAGAAAACAACTCGAGAATTTACTCGACAATAGATTAGTTTATAGAATTAGTAAAGAAAAAATCGAAAACCTTGCTAAAAAACTTAACTTTATTTTCCTTTAGATTTCTTCAATTAGCCTAAACTCAAAAAACTAGGGATAACATATTTTAAAAAAATTTTTGGAAAAATCCTCTTTTATAAAAACTTAAAAAAGTTAAGGATTTCCCCTTTGTTATATAAAATAAATCAAATCAATTAATTCAATAAAAATTGCTAATATTGTTTTTTAAAAAAATTTTACATAAAATATGCTGTTTTGGTTAATTATTATTTTAAGTGCATCGTACCAACTTTTTTCCCAAACACAAATAAATGAATTAATGCGACAAGAAACCAACGAGGACTTCAAAAGAAAAAGGGACGAATGGATAAGAAGTATGCACCGGTGCGAAGAAGGTCTTCCATATTGGATAATCGACCAAACGACAAAAGAAAACATTTATAATTACTATTATTCAACTAAATTAGATAAAATAACCACTAAAGAATTTGCAAATGGAAGGGTTCTTGGAGAGTGGATTGAAAAAGGTAGCGACAATCTAGCAGGTAGAGTTCATACTCTCGATTACGACACAAGTACAAATGCAATCTATCTTGCTTCGGCTGGAGGAAATATTTGGAAAGGTAGCATTAACGGAAACGACTGGGTTTGTTTGAATAATGGGAAAAAATTTGCCAATCCAAGAATGGTAAAAATTCTAAATTTAGGAACAAAGAAAAGAATCCTTGTTTTGGCAAATTCTCCTTCATCTGTATTTTTTACCGATGACGAAGGTATTACCTGGAATAAGGCAAAAGGTTTGGATAACGCAGAACGATGGGGCTGGACAATCCGAGGTGCTGTAACAATTAACCAAGAAATATACGTTCTTTTAATGGAATGGAATTTCAACACTTGGAAAAGTATTGTAAGCATCTACAAATCAACCGATTTAGCACAAAATTTCAATAAAATTTATTCTGCCAACCTTAACATCGATAATTGGGAATTGTGTGATATTTGGGCACCTTCGGACGGTTATAACCTTTATTTTGTGATGAAAGATACTTTATTTATGGTCGACACTCAAAACAATTTCACCATAGTGAGCATTAATTCTTTTTTAGACAAATACACAAGCGGAATTCTTTTGAGAGGTTCTTTGAACAATAACAACACATTCTTATATATTGCAAAGAAACACAATAATGTTCAAACTATTTTCTACGTTTCGAGTGATGGAGGGAAAAACTTTACTAAAACTGGAAGTTTCAATTTCTACCCTTTTGAAAAGAATAGTTTCGAAGTCTCGAAAACAAACCCAGCTTTTGTTTACTTTGGTCAAGTGGAATTCTACTACAGTTATGATTATGGAACGAATTGGAAAAGAGCAAATGCCTGGACCGAATATTATAGCCAAATGGAGACCAAACTTCACGCTGACATTCCCGGAATATTATCCTACAAAAAATGGAACCAGTCAAAACAAAAATTGGACGAAATTTTGTTTGTTTGTACTGATGGTGGATTATATATATCCTTCGACCTTGGAGTAAAGTATAAGAACCTTTCATTAAAAAATTTGAACATAAGTCAATACTACTCAATATATACATTCGACAAGGCTGGCAAAGTATTATTTGCTGGAAGCCAAGACCAAGGCTTACAAATATGTTTGAGCGACAGTGGAAAAGTTCTTGGTTTTAAACAAGTGATAAGTGGGGATTATGGATACCTAACATCGAGTAATGGTGGAAGATTTCTTTGGACAACCTACCCGGGTTTTGCAATGATTGTCTTCAATCCACAAAGTGGTTACTTTGATTCAAAGAGTTGGAACTTTGTGGGAAGTGGGTTCCTTTGGCTACCACCAATTATTGCCGACCCAGACGACCCACTCAAAGCCTATCTATTAAGTGGGGATAATGGGATGCCTTCTGGTTCCGCTGCATCATATATCTACGTTCTTACATATAATGAATTAACCGACAGTATCTCCTACAGTGTAATACCATTTAATTTTGCACTCGACGACCAAACACGAAAAATATCTTCCCTAGGGATTTCCCCAATAAATACCAATATTTGGTTTGCTCTTTCAAATGATGGAAAATTCTTCCGTTCAACAAACAGAGGAACAACTTGGGAAGTCATCGAAGGCGTGGCTGGGCCAAAGGGGCATTACTTTTATGGGAATAAAATACTCCCTTCAAAATTAAATGTGGGCAAAGTCGTAATTGCAGGTTCTGGATATTCCAATCCCGGCGTTCTAATTTCTTACGATACTGGAAAAACATTTATTCAACTTGATAGAAACATTCCCTCTACTCTTTTCTACGACATTGAATTTAACGAGGACGAAACCCTTCTTTTTGCTGGAACAGAAATTGGACCATTTGTTTACCATTTCCCAGAAAGAAGATGGCATTTTCTTGGTGGGGAAAATTGTCCAGACAACATTTTTTGGGATGTTGAATATCTTCCTAACTTGAAGACCATAAGATACGCAACATATGGAAGGGGCATTTGGGATTTTAAAATTGAAAAAGTATTAGGTGTTGAACAAATAGATAACTCGTTTGAACGAGAGTTAGATATCAAATTGCTTTCAAAAAATATTGGGAATGATTTTCACTTTCAAATAATATCTAATCCAGGAGATTTTCTAACTGTAAATATCTACGACATTGAAGGGCGAATTGTAAAAAGAATTTGGAATGGAGTAGTTACAAATGAGAATATGAATTTTCATTGGGATTGTAAGTCCGAAAATGGTAAATCAATTCCCTCGGGAAAATATTTTTGTATTGTCTCGAATAAACATACCGCAAAATATGTAAGCTTGATAGTTACCAATTAATTATGCTTAAACATATTGTAATGTTCAAATTAAAAGAAAATTATCTTGGAAAACCCAAAAATGAATTAGCAAGAGAAATAAAAGCATCGTTGGAAAAATTGCCATCTTTAATTCCACAAATTAAATTCTACGAAATTGGTATCAACGAACTTTCGGACCCTCGCTCCTTCGATTTAGTACTAATTTCTATTTTTGAAAACAAAGACGACTTAGAATTATATAGAAATCATCCAGAACATAAAAAAACTCTTGAATTTATTCTTGAAAGGTCGTTGGACGCAAAGGTTGTCGATTATTTTGTTTGATAATACTTACTTCGAAATTTCGAATTGGTCGATAATGTTATCTCTTAAATCGTAAACGGTGATTTTAATTGAATTACTTGAAACATCCATAATTGCATAATGGTAGTCCTTTACTGATTTTTCTACAAACTGGGCCTCTTTGGGTTCGTACAATGGAGACCCGCCACCACCAAGTACAATATGGTATATTCCATTAAACTTGCTTCTTTGATAAAAATGGTTGTGTCCATTAAACACCAAATCAACTCCTAATTTTTCAAAGATGGATTCAGAAAATTCCTGCATCTTCTTATTGCTTCCGTGATAACCACCGGCCGAATACGCTGGCTTGTGGAATGCAACAACCTTCCACTTTTTGTTTGTTTTTGCCAAATCCTCTTGGGCAAATTTCCATTGAGGGGAATTTGGGGAAACATCCGCTTCGGTATTCAAAATGAGAAAATGCACATCACCATAATCAAATGAATAATAGTATTCATCGTTCGAAGGGGAACTTGGGGCTTGAAGAAAGACTTTGGTTAATTCAGTTTGGGCTTCGTGATTACCAAGTGCATTGAAAAAAGGAGCAGTTGCAATAAGTTTTTGCTCCTCTTCAGTAAAAAATTCTTTTTTCCATTCGGTGTACTTTCCAGAATAACACAAATCCCCTGTATAAACCAATATATATGGATTATGGCTTGCTAACTTTTTCGATTTCCTTGAATGAACTTCTGGATTGGACCGATTGTCGCCCATTAACCCAACTCGGAAGGGCATACCTTCGGTTACATAACTTCGAAAAGTAAAAATTTCAGAAGTATCTTTATTATGTATTGCTCGATATTTGTAAACCGAGTTGGGCTCAAGATTTTCCAATACAATACGATGGACATAAGTTTGCCTTCTTCTGTCCTCGGCTACCCTGAAAAAAGATGTATAAGCAACATTGTTTAGTTCATTTTTTCCATAAACTACCTTTGCGGGTTCTTTTGTATCTGTTTCGACCATAACAATGATAGAATTAGGGGTTATTGCTTGCAAGTATGGTTTCATTAATAATTTTGGAAAAACAACTTGGGTATGGAAAATAATAAACAAAAAAGCAAAGGTAATATTTCTAAGAATATTCATAATTTCACCATTTATACAAATTAAAATTATCGTAATTATGTTAGATTTATTTGAGGGAAATATGAAAAAATCGTTAGCACTCCTTATTCTATTAATTTTTTTGGGTTGCAAGGAAAAAACGAAGGAAATTAGTATGGAAACTAAAACCGACTTACCACCAATCGAAGAAAGAATTGCCTCATTCGCACCAGTTACTATCGATGTAGATTTGAATAATTTCACAGAAAACGAAAGAAAAGTAATCGAACTTCTTGTCGAAGCGGGAAAACTTGCAGACGCAATCTTTTGGAAGCAAACATCACCCGATGCAATTTCCGTACGAGACTCTCTTTCTAAATTGGATAATCCAGATGCAAAAAAATTGTTGAAACTTGTAAACATTTTCTATGGTCCTTACGATTTGATTTACGAAAGAAAACGATTCGTTGGCATAGGTCCAGAATTCAAACCCAAAGGTGCAAATTTCTACCCGATTGATATGACCAAAGAAGAGTTTGAAAAATATATCAAAGACCACCCCGAGCAAAAAGAAGAGTTAGAAAGTCAATATACGATAGTTGTTCGAGAAGGAAATAAATTAAAAGCAATTCCTTACCATAAAGCATACCCCGAAGTTGAACAAATTGCAAAGAAACTCGAAGAAGCAGCCAAATATTGCGACAACCAAACATTGAAAAAGTATTTAATTATGCGAGCAAAAGCATTAAGAACCGACGAGTATTTTGAAAGCGACTTGGCTTGGATGGATATTCAACGAAGCAAAATAGATTTAGTAATAGGCCCAATCGAAAATTACGAAGACGAACTTTTTAATTATAAAACGGCTTACGAAGCCATTGTTATGGTTAAGGATGAAGAGGGAACAAAAGAGTTGGAAATGTTCGAAAAAAACCTCGACTACTTTGAACACAATTTACCATACGACAAAAAGTATATTAGGAAGTCTGCTGGGAAGGGGAATGTCCTTCAAATTATGAATGTAGTCTATTTTGGTGGGGATTGCCAAGCTGGAACTAAAACCATTGCAAATTCTCTACCCAACGACCCCAAGGTTCACGAACTGAAAGGTGGCAAAAAATCTATGTTTAAAAATATGATGGAAGCAAAGTTCGACAAGATTTTGAAACCAATTGGAGATAGAATTCTTGAACCAGAACAAGCAAAATTAGTCGATAAAAAATCTTTTACAAGTTTTGTAACATTGCACGAAGTCTCACACACTCTTGGAAGAGGATTTGTCTATGGAAACGATTCCTTGCCAGTCCGAAAAGCATTGAAAGAACGATATTCCCCGATTGAAGAATGCAAAGCCGATGTTTTAGGAATGTATAACCATAAACATTTAGTTGAAAAAAATCTTCTAACAAAGGAACAATTCGAAAAGGCGAAAGTTACCTATATCGCCGGACTTTTCCGCTCGATACGTTTCGGTGCACAAGAAGCACACGGTAAGGCAAATCTTATTCAATTGAACTTCCTCGAAGAAAAAGGGGTTATTACATACAATAATGGTAAAATAAAGATAAATCTGACGACTTTTATTCCTGCAATTGAAGAATTAGCAAAAATAGTTCTCACAATTCAAGCAGAAGGAGACTATTCCAAGGCTGGGGAACTTTTAGAAAAATATGGGAAAATGAAACCCGAAACACAAAAAATAATTCAAAGTTTAAAGGACATCCCAAGAGATATCGACACCGAGTACTCTATTTTAAAGAAACTTGAAAAAAACTAGTGTTGTTTCTGCAACAAATATTAATTTCAAGAAAAAATTGCAACAATAAAAAGTAGAATGTCTCGACAAAAACTCTTTCCAAAAGATAAGAGTAGGGGAATGATGAATCCATCAATTAGAGAATTAATTCAAACAATGCTTGCTCCGGGTGTGATGGTGAATGTTTGCGCGTTGATGTTACTTGTTACAAATAATAAGTATTCAGCTGTTGTTGATAGGGTTCGAAGTTTAAACGAAGAAAAAAGAGACCTAACTGAAAACGGCGAGAGATTAAAAAGCGACACTCACCTTTCCAAAAGATTGGAGTCAGTTGAAAAACAACTTGAATTTTTCCAGAAGAGGATTCCTTTCATTGTTCGTGCCGTTCTTGCATACACAATTTCTATCGCTATCTATGTTCTAACTTCGCTTATGATTGGTTTTGGTTTCGCATTTTCGCTCGACCTTCGAGTAGTTACTTTCATTACTTTCCTTCTTGGGATGATTTGTGTTCTTGTTGGAAGTATTTATCTTGCTCGCGAAATAATTTACGGCTACAAAATTGTTTTGGTTGAGATCGAAAGTAAATAATAAAGGCACCTTCAAGGTGCCTTTATTATCTAATTTATTATTTTGATTTACTATTCTTTCTTTGTATCTTCTGAACTTGTTTCCTTGCCTTCTTCCTCTGAACTAACATCTTTTGGAGCTGAGCTCTGTTCATCTATGACATTTTCGCTTTCTTGCACTGGTTGATTTGTATCCTCTTTAAGTTGCGCTTCGGGAACCTCCTCTTTGGATTCTGCAATGGGTTGTTCGGTTGAAAGTTTCTCCTCGGTTTGTTCTACTGGTTTGGTTTCTTCAATAGCTTTAGATTTAGTTTCTTTTTTCTCTTTACCTTTTCTCGACTTTTTGGCACTAGCGGCTTTCTTCTTAGATTTTAAGCTGACAGCACCGTCTTGGGGAGCACCCCAATCAACAAGCTCAATAGCAGCAAGTTCGGCTGCATCGCCACGACGAAATCCAAGCTTCACAATCCTTGTGTATCCACCAGGACGGTCTAAAACTGTTGGGGCAATAGTATCAAATAATTCTTGAAGAACTGCCTTATTATGTATTAGTCTACCAACTATTCTTCTTGAATGAACATCTAACTTTTGTCCTTCGGGAAGTTGCCCATTCTTTTCGCGTAGGACAGCCCTTTTTGCTCTTGTAATAATTTTCTCAACAAAAGGACGAAGGGCTTTTGCCTTTGCAACAGTTGTAACTATCTTTTTATGTTCGAGTAAAGAAATAGCAAGATTTCTCAACAACGCCTTTCTATGGCTACTAGTTCGTTTTAATTTCCAACCCTTTTTTAAATGTCTCATTTTTCCACCCTACAATTAGTACTCAAAATCCCTATAAGTTCTCGATGAGGTAGCTTTTTCTGGTTTCAGATATCTTTCGACATTTAAACCAAACTCAAGCCCAAATTGGTGAACAATTTCTTCCAATTCTTTCAAGGACTTCTTACCAAAATTCTTAAGTTTCAATAAATCCTGCTCAGTATAAGAAACAATATCGCCTAATGTCTTAATATTATTAGTTTTAAGACAGTTGTACGCCCTTACACTTATTTCAAGGTCTTCTATCGGAATCGAAAGAATTCTCTTCAATCGAGCGTGTTCACTTTCGGTAGTTTCAACCCCAACTGGGGCACCTTCAATAATTTCTGGTTTTTCGGCAATTTCGAACGAAAGGAAGAATTGTATGTGTTCAATTAAAATTTTGGCAGCCAAACGAACCGCGTCAATCGGAGAAATAGAACCATCTGTCGAAACATCAAGAACCAGCCTTTCATAATCGGTCTTTTGTCCAACTCGGTAAGGTTCAACAGAATATATGACATTTTTAACTGGTGCGTATATTGCATCAATTGGTAACATACCAATTGGATATTCATTAATTGGTTGTTCTTCGGCAGGTACATACCCTTTACCAAAGGCAATTCGGAGTTCTACATCAAATTCTGCGTCCTCGGCTAATGTAGCAATATATAAATCGGGATTTACAACTTCAAGAAATGGGCTACTTCTTTGTATATCGTTTGCAGTCCAAGTGTATGGTCCTTTCAAGTGTAAATTTACTTTGAATGGCTTTGTTTCGTTCGACCTAATACGAACTTGTTTTAAATTCAAAATAATATCTGTAACATCTTCGAGTACACCGGGTATACTCTGAAATTCATGTAAAACATCAGTAAATTTCACGCCAACAATTGCGTAGCCCGGAATTGAAGAAATCAGTATTCTTCGGAGTGAATTACCAATTGTAACACCATAACCTTTTTCCAAAGGTTGGATAATAAAACGAACACGATTGGGGTCGTCTGTTTCCTCGATATTGACCACATCAGGCATTTGTAGCAACGTGATAAAATCAATTTCTGTCATTTTAAACCAATATTTATTTAACTTAAATCAAATTCAAAATCAGACCCTTCGCCTTTTGGGAGGGCGACAACCGTTATGGGGAATTGGTGTTTTGTCGAGAATGCTATGAATTTCGAGCCCCGCCATAGCAAGAGCACGAATTGCTGCTTCTCTTCCACTTCCGGGTCCCTTCACAATTACGTCAACACGGCGTAATCCCATATCATAAGCTTCTTTACCAGCCTTTTCTGCAGCAATTTGAGCTGCATAGGGTGTACTTTTTTTCGAACCACGGAAACCACTTTTACCAGCAGAAGCCCAGCAAAGGGTATTTCCATACATATCTGTTATTGTTACAATCGTGTTGTTGAATGTTGCAAGTATATATGCTTTTCCGTGTGTTTCTGTTACTTGCTTTTTTTTCGTTCTTCTTTTGGGTGCAGCCATTATTATCTTTCCATATGTTAAACAAACTATTTCTTACCAACTGCTTTCTTCTTACCAGCAATAGTTTTTCTTCGACCTTTACGAGTTCTTGCATTTGTTCTTGTCCTTTGACCTCGAACTGGAAGTCCCTTCCTATGGCGTAGACCACGATAGCAACCGATATCAATCAATCTTTTAATGTTCATTTGCACTTCGCTTCGGAGTTGACCTTCAACCTTGTAATCTTGAATTACTTGACGGATTCTTGCAATTTCATCGTCTGTCCATTCATTTACTTTTTTAAACTCATCAACTCCAGCCTTTGCCAAAATCTCCTTTGCAGTTGTTCTGCCTACACCATATATGTAGGTCAAAGCAACAAAACCTCGCTTATTTTTTGGTAAATCTACACCAACGATGCGAGCCATTTATACCTCCTTTTATCCTTGTCTTTGCTTATACCTTGGATTTTTTTTGTTGATTATATAAATTCTACCTTTCCTCCGGACTATTTTATCTTCCGGAGAGCGTTTCTTTACCGAAGCTCTTACCTTCATACTCAACCTATACTTTATTTATACCTATAAATAATTCTTCCTTTGGTCAAATCATATGGCGATATTTCAACACGAACCTTATCGCCTTGCAATATTTTAATATAGTTCATTCTCATTTTGCCAGCAATATGCGCAAGGACTTTATGACCATTTTCAAAACGAACGATAAATTGAGTATTTGGTAAAGCTTCCTCAATTATACCGTCCATTTGTATCATTCCTTGCTTCGACATATTACCACCATTATCTATATGTTAATACTATTGGCTTATTTTTAGTAACAATTATTGTATGTTCAAAATGAGCCGACGGCTTTCCATCGGCAGTTACAACTGTCCAACCATCATCTTTAGTAACAACTTTATATTCCCCCATATTCACCATTGGTTCTATTGCAAGAGTCATATTGCTAATAAGTTTCATATTAGGGAACTGGCGTCGGGCTAATAATGGGGGAACAAAATTTGGAATTGGTGGCTCTTCGTGGAGTTTCCGACCAATTCCGTGCCCAACAAGCTCTCGGTTAACCGAAAACCCATTCCTTTCGACGTAATTTTGTATTGTCCGAGAAATATCATAAACTTTATTCCCTTCGACTGCAGCTTCTATTCCTAATTCAAGTGCTTTTTGTGTAACCTCTAATAGACGCTCTTTTTCGGGTGATATTTTTCCAACAGGATAGGTTACTGCGCTATCTCCAAAGTAACCGTCTTTATTAACTCCACAGTCAAGTGACACAATTTCTCCTTCCTTTAAAACTCTACTACTGGGTATTCCATGAACAACTTCTTCATCGATTGATATGCATAGGGTGTTTTTATAGACTTTATTGTCGACCTTATATCCTTTAAATGCGGGCTTGGCATTGTTCGAAAGAATAAAATCTTCGGCAATTTTGTCCAATTCAATTGTTTCTATACCCGGTTTAATATACTTTTCCAAAAGTGCAAGAGTGTCGGCGACTATCCGACAAGCTTGCTCGATAAGTTTCAATTCCTCGGAGGTTTTGACCAACGAGGTAGGGCTTAACGAACCTTGTGCAAACCGGGTTTTACGCATAAATTAGATACCTCCAACTCCAGCAGCGCGACCACGAATTTTTCCACTTTTCATAAAGCCATCGTAATGGCGCATTAACAAGAAAGATTCTATTTGTTGCAAAGTATCAAGAATAACACCCACAACAATCAAAATGGACGTTCCACCAAAAAATGAAGCAAAAGCAGAAGTAACACCCAAAACATGTATAGCAAAAGTAGGAATTACTGCAATTATTGCCAAGAAAATAGAACCGGGCAAAGTTATTTTAGTCAACACGGAATCTATATACTCAGCAGTTTGTTGGCCGGGTCGAATACCGGGAATAAAGCCACCTTGCTTTTTCATATTGTCGGCAATATCCCGCGGATTGAAAATTACGGCAGTGTAGAAATATGTAAATAAAATTACCAACCCTGCATAAAGAATTGCATACACAAAGGAGCGTTCGCTAAATGCAACAACTAAATTATGCAACCATTGACTTGTTGGAAAGAAATTAAAAATGGTTTGTGGAATAAATATGATTGATTGAGCAAAGATAATTGGCATCACCCCAGCTGTAATCACACGCAAAGGAATGTATTGTGTTGTACCTCCGTAAACCTTTCTTCCAACTTGCCTTTTTGCATATTGAACTGGGATTCGGCGCGCACCTTGTGATATGAAGATAATTGATGCAACAATTGCAACCCAAAAAGTCAAAATAATTATTTCAACCGGCCAAGGTCGTTCCCCAAGAGTGAAGACTTGCGAAAACTCTTGGTAAAGAGCAGTTGGGAAACGTGCTACAATGCCTATAAATATTAAAAGCGAAATACCATTTCCAACTCCCCGTTCGGTGATTTTTTCTCCAAGCCACATTAAGAACATTGTTCCCGCAGTAAGTAAAATTATAGTCGAAACGATAAAAAAGAAGTTAGAATTAGGTACAACGGGGAGCCCATTTGCTTCCATATTTACTAAGCGAATGGTCATACCCCAAGATTGAAACATACAAATTGGTACAGTGAGCAAACGAGTGTATTGATTAATTTTTCGTCGACCTTCTTCCCCTTCCTTTTGCATTTTTTGAATTTCGGGTATGACAATTCCAGCAAGTTGCATAATAATAGAGGCTGTAATGTATGGCATTACGCCAAGGGCAAAGATAGCAGCATTAGAAAATGCTCCTCCTACAAAAAAGTCGAACAAACCAAACAAATCTTGTGCTGCTCCTTTATTAAATGCTTCAAGAACCTGGAAATCGACCCCTGGCAAAGTGATGTGTGCACCAATTCTTGCAACAATAATTGCAAACAAAGTAAAAAGCAGTCTTTGTTTTAACTCCTCTATCTTCCAGATATTTTGAAAAGTTTCAATTAGTTTACTCATAAATTGACACCTTGCCTCCTATTGATTCAATCTTTTCAATAGCAGATTTTGAGAATTTATGGGCTGCAATTGAAATTGGCTTAGAAATTCTTCCATCGCCTAAAATTTTGATTGGTTGATTCCTTTTTCGAACTAAACCAATTTCGAACATTAAATTTGGATTTAATTCCTCGCCTTGTATCTTCCCTTTATCGATAAATTCTTGAATTTTTTCCAAATTAACAATTTGATATTCAATTCTGTTGATATTATTAAATCCAAATTTTGGGACACGCCTTATTAAAGGCATTTGCCCACCTTCGAATGCCAATTTTCTATGGTAACCACTTCTCGATTGGTGCCCTTTTGTACCACGGGTTGCACTTCCTCCGTGGCCAGAACCAGGACCACGTCCTATTCTTTTTTTCTTGTGTGTCGACCCAAATGCAGGATGCAAATTACCTATATGTTTCATAAAACCACCTAAACTTTTTCTTCTATTTCCTCTACTTTTACTAAATGTTTTACAACTTTAATCATTCCTCTGGTTTGGGGATTATCTGGTAATACATTGAAATAATTTGGTCTTCCCAAACCCAAAGCTTCTATTGTTCGTTTTTGTTTCTTATTTGTTTTGATAATGCTACGAATTTGTGTAACTTTCAATTTTTTCATCTTTCCCTCATATTAACCAAAAAGAACTTTTTGGGGCGAAATACCGCGCCGAGCAGCCACTTGACCAATATCTTCCATCATCATCAATGCTTTTAAGGTTGCCTTAGTCGTATTGTGGGGATTAGAAGAACCAAGGCTCTTTGTCAAAACATCTTTAACACCAGCTAGTTCCAAAACTGCACGAATTCCACCAGCTGCGATAACCCCAGTACCCGGAGAAGCTGGCTTTATCAAAACCTTTGCCGCACCATATTTGCTAATTACTTCGTGGGGAACAGTATTATTATGCAAACTAACCTTGACAATATTTTTCTTTGCAGCCTCTGTTGCTTTATTAACTGCATCAATAACTTCGGCAGCTTTCCCTAATCCAACACCGACGTGCCCATTGTAATCGCCGACCACAACTATTGCAGTGAAACCGAAGCGTCGGCCACCTTTAACGACTTTTGCGGTTCGTCCGACGTAAACCAACTTTTCTTTTAATTCTAACTCCGATGCCTTAATTTTAGCCATATATCTCTACCAGTTTGTTCTCAAAATTTTAAACCACCTTCTCTTGCACCTTCGGCAAGAGCCTTTACGCGACCGTGATACAGATATCCATTTCGGTCGAATGCAACCTTTTCGATCCCAACTTTTGTTGCTTTTTCTGCAAGAACCTTACCAACAATTTTTGCTACCTCGACCTTTTTCATATCCTCTTTAATCAGTCCCCTTACATCTTTATCCAAAGTGGAACAAGCAACAAGAGTATGACCTATTTCATCATTAATTACTTGACAATAAATATGTTTGAGACTTCTATAAACAGTAAGCCTTGGTCGTTCGGAAGTACCAAAAATCTTTTTCCTAACACGCAACTTTCTTCTTCTTCTTCTAATTTTCTTCAATTCGAGTCTATTCATTGGTTAACCATTTCAATTAGTTAAACACACAATTGTTATTTAGTTCCAGTTTTACCAGCTTTTCGACGAATAAATTGACCTTGGTAGAAAATACCTTTCCCTTTATAAGGTTCGACGGGTCGTAGTCCCTTTATTTTAGCAGCAACTTCACCAACAACTTGTTTGTCTATTCCCTTAACAATAATAGTAGTGGGATTAGGAGACTCAATGGAAATTCCATCTGGGGGAATGAAGAAAATTGGATGTGAGTATCCAAGCGAAAGTAACAACCCCTTGTTTTTCATCTCTGCTTTATATCCAATCCCACTAATCAAAAGTGTTTTCTCGAAACCTTGGGTAACACCTACAATCATATTGTATACATATGCACGTGTCAACCCGTGAAGAGCACGAGTCTTTTTATCATCACTATTTCGAGAAAAGGTCAAAACTTTTCCTTCGAGTTTGTAACTAATGTTCTCTGGCAAATCAAAAGACAATTCCCCTTTCGGGCCTTTAACAGTTATTTTGCCATCTGTAATATCCAATTTTACATTATCGGGTATTTGTATAGGTTTTTTTCCAACTCTTGACACTTCAACATCCCCCAATTTTTTACCATACTGTAAAAAGCAATTCTCCACCAATGTTTAATTTTCGAGCCATCTTATCGGTCATAATACCTCGGGAAGTCGATAGAATAGCAACGCCAAGCCCATTCTTGACCCTTGGTATTTCTCGAACATTAACGTAAATCCTTCTTCCGGGTTTGCTAATCCTTTTCAAATCCCTGATAACCGGCTCTCTATTATAATATTTTAACTTAATTCTAATTGTTCCTTGAACATTGTTTTCTATTTTTTCAAAACCTTCGATATAACCTTGGTCTTTGAGTATTTCGCATATTGCCCATTTTAATTTAGAAAATGGAACATCAACTTCCTTGTGCCGTGCTTGGCCGGCGTTTCTTATTCTTGTCAAAAAATCCGCAATAACATCAGTTACTGGCATAATACTCTATTCCTTTATTATTACCAACTTGCTTTTCTAATACCTGGAATTTTTCCTTCCAGTGCCATTTGTCGCAGAACGTTTCTACAAAGCATAAACTTTCGATACACTCCACGACCACGCCCAGTAACACCACATCGATTTCGGACTCGAACTGGGCTACTATTTTTGGGTAGTTTTTGCAAACCAACATAATCTCCTTCCGCTTTCAAGGCTTCTCGTCTCGCTTTGTACTTTTCTACAAGTTTGATTCTTTTTAGGTTTCTTGCTATAATTGCTTTTGTAGCCATAATTAATCCTTTCTTTGGAATGGAAAACCAAATTCCGATAGTAAAGCGTAAGATTCCTCGTCAGAATTGGAACGAATTACAAAGGTAATGTCCAAACCAGATATTCTTCCGACTTTATCCACATCAATTTCTGGGAAAATAATTTGTTCTTTTACTCCAACAGAATAATTTCCGTGACCATCAAAACTTTTATCCGAAAAACCTCTAAAGTCTCGGATTCGTGGAGCAGCGATATTAATAAACCTATCGAGGAACTCATACATTCTTTGTCTTCTTAAGGTAACGAAACACCCTATTGGTACGCCAGCACGCAACTTAAAGTTTGAAATTGATTTCTTTGCTCTTGTTATTGCTGGCCGTTGTCCGGCAATAAGTTCTAATTCGTTTACAGCGTTCAAAAGCAACCTTTGGTCCTGCGTTGCTCCCCCTATTCCCATATTTAATACAATTTTCTCTAATCGGGGTACTTGCATCGGAGATTTATACCCAAACTTTTTCATCAAATTTGGGACAATAGTATTTTTATAATACTCATATAGTCTTGGAACTGGTATCTCCTTATCTTTAACGTCTTCAAGGCGTTTACCTTCGGGTTTGAACTCCACTTTCTTCGATAATGAAACTGGTGTTTGAGGTTTCTTTTTTGTAGTTGCCTTTGCCATTTCTTCTTATCCCACTATATTATAAATCTTTACCATTTTTCTTTGAATAGCGAATTTTAACAATTTTTCCATCTTTTTCTTCGAAACGAATTCCAATACGAGTTGGATTTTTATCGGAATCCAAAATCATTACATTGGAATAATGTATAGGCATTTCTTTGCTTACAATTCCACCCTTGGGGTTTTGTTGCGAAGGTCGAGTATGTTTCTTTCGAACATTAACTCCTTCGACAAGCACCTTCATTTTATCGGGATAAATTTCAAGTATCCTGCCAACGGCACCCTTGTCGTTCCCAGCTATTACTTGCACTAAATCCCCTTTTTTCAGTTTTAGTTTCATTTCTACACCTTTATAAAACTTCTGGGGCTAAGGAAATTATTTTCATAAAGTTTTTTTCACGAAGTTCCCTTGCTACCGGACCAAAAACACGGGTTCCTCTTGGTTCTCCTTGGTTATTAAGTATCACTGCGGCATTATCATCAAAACGAATAAATGAACCATCCTTTCGCTTGATTTCTTTTTTGGTCCGAACAATTACTGCTCGACAGACTTCTCCCTTTTTCACTCCCGAATGTGGAAGTGCTGATTTAACAGAAACAACAATAACATCGCCAACCGTAGCGTATCGCTTTTCGTGCCCTCCGAGAACACGAATACATCGAACTCTTTTAGCACCAGAATTGTCAGCAACAACCAAATTTGTTTCTTCCTGTATCATAGCGATTTCTCCTACTTTGCTCTTTCAACAATTTCTTTCAACATCCATCTTTTTCTTTTACTCAAAGGTCTCCATTCGATAATTCTTACTAAATCTCCAATTTGACACTCATTTTTTTCGTCGTGAGCCATAAACTTTTTAGAACGGCGGTAATACTTTTTATATAAAGGATGTTGAACGTGTCTTTCGACCAATACTACAATAGTCTTGTCGGCTTTATTCGAAACAACTCTTCCTTCAAGAATCCTTCGCCTCGACGATTTTGTAGCAAATACTTTATTGTCATCGTCCTTAATTTGCTTAAGCGTTGATGCAATTAACTCTTCTTTGTTTTGCAAGGAAGTATTATTTTCGTTCGTAATTTCTTCTTGCGAAAAATTTTCGTTATTGTTTTCCATAGTTCTTTGCCCTTTGCCGTTCAGAAATAATAGTTTTTATTCTGGCTATATCTTTTTTTAAGATTTTCAACGACGCTGTATCTTGTAGTTGACTCAACGAATGTTGGACACGCAATCGAGCCAATGTTTCAACCGATTCGTTAAGAATTCTTTGCAATTCTTCGTCGGTCAACTCTCGCAAATATTGAGCCTTTCGGGGTTTCATTCTTCTATATCCACTCGTTGAACAAATTTCGTTTTAATTGGTAATTTTTGGGCTGCAAGCCGAAGTGCTTCCTCGGCTCTTTCCTTCGAAACTCCACCAACCTCGAACATTATTTTTCCTCTTTTAACAACAGCAACCCAAAACTCTGGCGAACCTTTCCCACTTCCCATACGTGTTTCAAGTGGTTTTTTCGTAACTGGCTTATCTGGGAAAATTCGTATCCAGAGTTTACCTTCACGTTTAAGATACCTATTTATTGCAACACGGGCAGCTTCGATTTGCCTATTAGTAATCCAAGAACCTTCAAGAGCTTTTAAGCCATATGTACCAAAGACAACAGTTGTCCCTCGGTTCGCAACCCCCCGAATTCTACCCCTTTGCGTTTTTCTATGCTTAACTCTTTTTGGTAATAACATAATTCACCTACTTATTATTATGCCATTTGTGGTTTACCAAGGATTTCGCCTCGGCAAATCCAAACTTTTACTCCAATACTTCCATATATTGTTTGAGCAACCGCAAAACCATAATCAATATCTGCTCGAAGTGTATGCAGTGGTATTCGTCCATCCTTATATTGTTCCGAACGAGCCATTTCCGCACCACCAAGTCTTCCAGAGCATTGCACTTTTATACCAACCGCACCCATCTTCATTGCATTGCTGACAGCCATTTTCATAGCACGCCGGAACGACACTCTTCCTTCAATTTGGGCAGCAATATTTTCGGCTACTAAAATTGCCTCCAATTCTGGTTTCTTTACTTCCGAAATTAAAATTTTAACTTCTTTGTTCGTTAGCCGCCGTATCTCTTCTTCCAATTTCGTAATTTCTTGTCCAGAGCGTCCAATAATCAGTCCCGGGCGAGATGAATGAATAGTAATTCGCAATAATTTAGTAGTTCTTTCAATTACAATCCGGGAAACACCAGCTTTTCGCAACCGATTCTTAATATAGCTACGAACTTTGATATCTTCGTGCAACTTTTCGGCAAAGTTCTGCTCGTCGAACCAATTTGCGTCCCAACCACGAATAATTCCTAAACGCAACCCGATTGGATTAGTTTTCTGTCCCAACTTTTGCCTCCTTCTTTACCTTTGACTTAACTTCTTTGTTAACCGTCTTTGTTTCCAATTCATCGACAACAATGGTAATATGACAAGAGCGTTTTCGCAATCTATACGCCCTACCCATTGGTGCTGGAAGTATTCTTTTCAAAGTAACGCTTTGGTCTACGAAAGCTCTTTTGACAATTACATTTTCTGGGTCGACACTGCCACGGTCTTTTTTGTTTTCAAGATTAGAAATAGCAGAGCGAAGGACCCTTTCAACTTCAATTGCACCAGCTTTGGGGCAAAATTTCAACAGAGAAAGTGCTTCGCTGGCTTTTTTCCCTCGAATTAAATCCACAACCAATCTAACCTTTCGAGGGGACATTCTAAGAAACTTTTTTATAGCATATGCTTCCATCTTTCCTCCTTATTTCTTTTTTGCTGCCGCTTTTTGTTCTTTTCGGTGACCAGCGTGACCACGATATGTCCTCGTTGGAGCAAATTCCCCAAGTTTATGCCCGACCATATTTTCCGTAATGTAAACGGGGATAAACTTATTACCGTTGTGAACAGCAAAAGTGTGTCCAACAAACTCTGGAACAATGGTAGATGCTCTGGACCAAGTTTTAATCACTTGCTTTTTTCTTGTTTGGTTCAAAGCTTCGACCTTTTTAAGCAATTTCCAATAAACATATACGCCTTTTTTTAATGACCTAGCCATAATTTATACCACCAATTAACCTTTTCTACGACGAATAATATATTTATCCGAAGGCTTGTTTTTCTTTCGAGTTTTCAAACCCTTTGCGAGTTGGCCCCAAGGAGAACGTGGATGCTGTCGACCTCCACCAGATTTAGAGCGGCCTTCGCCACCACCATTTGGATGGTCAATTGGGTTCATAGCCATTCCTCGGGTTTGTGGCCTTTCCCCAAGCCAGCGAGAACGACCAGCCTTCCCAAGCATAATATTTTCGTGGTCTGGATTACTCACCCTGCCTATTGTAGCGTAGCAAGTGTTTAAAATATTTCTAATTTCACCCGAAGGCATCTTAATCTGAGCATATCGTTCGTCCAAACCGACTAATTGAGCAAATACACCAGCGGAACGTGCAATTTGTCCCCCTTTTCCCGGTTTCATTTCGATATTATGAATGAACATACCAATAGGAATATTCTTTAAAGGAAGAGCATTGCCGTCTTTATATTCAGCATCGGGGCCAGCCATTAATTTTTCGCCAACTTTCAAGCCATCGGGCGCAAGTATGTATCGGTATTCCCCATCTTCATACTTCAAGAGTGCAATCCTTGCACTTCTATTAGGGTCGTACTCTATTGTTTCAACGGTTGCTGGGATACCTCTTTTGTCACGTTTAAAATCAATAATTCTGTAACGCCTTTTATGTCGTCCCCCTCGGTGCCGAGAAGTAATTCTCCCAGTGTTATTCCTTCCACCTGTTCTTTTCAAAGGGACTACAAGTGGTTCATATGGTTTATCGGTTGTTATTTCTTCGAAAGTCGAAACCGAGTAAAATCTTGTTCCCGGTGTTATTGGTCTTAAAACTCTTATTCCCATTTCATCACCTTATTATTTTTCTGCCCCTGAAACTAATTCAATCGAATAACCTTCCTTTAGAGTAACATAAGCTTTTTTCTTCAAAGGGGTTCGACCAAGCATAAAACCACGCTTTGTATATCTTCTACGAACTTTTCCCTTCACGCGTACAGTTCGAACAGAGGCAACTTTAACTTCAAACATTTTTTCGACTGCCTGTTTTATCTGAATTTTATTGGCATTTGGGTCAACTTCGAACACATACTGCCTTTGCTCGCCCAATCTCATTGCCTTTTCTGTAATAATCGGTTTTCTAATAACCTCTATCATTGTTGCCTCCTAATCAATTAGGGAATGTAGATTGTAATTGCTCTATGGCACTCTTAAATACCAACAACTTCTTGTGTGCCAATATATGATAGGTCGAAACTTTAACTGCCTCCATAACAGTAAGCTTGTCGATATTTCGCGCTGAAAGATACAACGTTTGATTATTTTGTGGAAGCAGAACTAAGGTCTTTTCTCCGTTTAAGTTCAAGTTCTTCATAACTTGAAAGAATTCTTTGGTCTTTGGTTTTTCCATTTGGAAATCTTCGACAACAAGGAAATTACCTTCTTGCAATCGCAAAGAAAGTGCGCTTTTCCGAGCAAGTATTTTAAGCTTTTTATTTAACTTCATCGTGTAATCGCGGGGTTTCGGTCCGTGGATTGTACCACCGTGAACCCAAAGAGGAGACCTAATAGAACCAGCACGAGCAGTTCCGCGCCCTTTCTGCCTCCAAGGTTTTTTACCACCGCCTCTTACCTCCGACCTAACTTTTGTTTTATGTGTACCTTGCCTCTGATTTGCAAGGTATGCTACAACCGCTAAATGCATTGAATGTTCGTGCGGTTCAATTGAAAAGATATCATCTCTCAATTCTATTTGGCCGACAACCTGACCTTCTTTTGAATATACATCCACTAACATTTTTCGCCTACAACTTAACTATTTCCAATAATCCATTTATTGGTCCAGGCACACCACCTTTGACCAGCATTAAATTTTCGTCTGGAATAACTTCAACAACTTCCAAATTTCTAATCGTTACTCTCTTACCACCCATTCTCCCTGCCATACGCATCCCCTTGAATACACGCGAAGGGAAAGAGGAACCACCAATAGAACCTGGTGCACGCACCCTGTCCGACTGACCGTGAGTTGTCATACCAACACCACCAAAATGGTGCCTTTTAACAACTCCCTGAAATCCACGACCTTTGCTTAACCCAGAAATTTTCACTTTGTCCCCTTTTTTGAACAGGTCTCCAACTCGAAGTACCGTTCCAGGAGAAAGAGAAGTATCAAGAACTCTGAATTCTTTTAAGTATCTAACTGGGTCAACACCAGCCTTTTTGAAGTGTCCCGTTTCTGGTTTATTTAAACTTTTCGGGGAAATTTTTTCAAAACCAATTTGAACAGACTCATAACCATCGCGTTGAATGGTATTAACTTTTATCACTGGGCAGGGTCCGGCTTCGATTACAGTAACGGGAATCTGCTCCCCTTTTTCTGTAAAATAACTCGTCATACCCAGCTTTTTTCCTAAAAGTGCTGCACCCATTTCCAAACCTATACTTTTACTTCTACATCAACACCTGCAGGGAGTTCAAGTTTCATTAAAGCATCTATTGTTCTTTGGGAAGTGCTATAAATATCTATTAACCTTTTATGAACTCGCAATTCGAATTGTTCCCGTGATTTTTTATCTACGTGTGGCGACCTATTGACAGTAAAAATACTTCTTTTAGTGGGTAGTGGAATAGGACCAGACACTAAAGCACCGGTCTGTTTCACTGTCCGCACTATTCTTTCAGCAGACTTATCAATTAAATAGTGGTCAAACGATTTTAACTTAATTCTTATTTTCTGAGTAGTTGCCACTTTTTTCTCCTAAAATTAACAGACTTGCTCAATCAGAGCAATTTTTATTCAATAATTTTTGTAACAACACCAGCACCTACTGTTCTTCCACCTTCTCGAATAGCAAATCGAAGTCCTTCTTCCATAGCAACTGGAGTAATCAGTTCAATTGTAATATTATCCAAGTTGTCGCCGGGCATAACCATATCGACACCTTCTGGCAACTTAATAACGCCAGTAACATCAGTAGTTCGGAAATAAAATTGGGGCCTATATCCCGAGAAAAATGGAGTATGGCGACCACCTTCTTCTTTTTTCAACACGTAAACTTGAGCATTAAACTTAGTATGGGGAGTTATTGTTCCTGGTTTTGCAATCACCATACCTCTTTCAAGTTCATCTTTGTCAATTCCTCTTAACAACAAGCCAACATTATCGCCAGCAACGCCTTCGTCCAAAATTTTTCGGAACATTTCAATACCCGTAACTGTGGTCTTCTTGTGCAACCCAAATCCGACAATTTCGACTTCCTCGTTCAATCGGATTATCCCTCGTTCAATTCTTCCGGTTCCGACTGTTCCTCGGCCAGTAATTGAAAAAACATCTTCAACAGGCATTAAGAAAGGTTTATCAATATCCCTTTGCGGAGTAGGAATAAAATTATCAACAGCATCCATTAATTCGTAAATGCATTGCAATCTTGGGTCATCGGGTCCAGCATTTGGGTCCAAACCGGCTTGCATAGCTAAAAGCGCAGAACCACGGATAATTGGTACATCATCGCCCGGAAATTCATATTTATTTAATAATTCTCGTACTTCCATTTCAATAAGGTCGATTAGCTCTGGATCGGCAATATCCACTTTATTCAAGAAAACAACAATATATGGAACATTAACTTGGCGAGCAAGAAGAACGTGCTCACGAGTTTGTGGCATTGGACCATCGTCGGCAGCAACAACAAGAATAGCACCGTCCATTTGTGCAGCACCTGTAATCATATTCTTAATATAATCGGCGTGTCCCGGGCAATCTACGTGGGCATAATGTCTTTTCTCTGTTTCATACTCAACATGAGCCGTGTTAATTGTAATACCCCGAGCTCTTTCTTCTGGTGCATTATCAATTGAATCAAATGTTCGGACTTGCGTATTTGTTCCTTTCTTTGCAAGAGCCATTGTAATTGCAGCAGTAAGCGTAGTCTTACCATGGTCAATATGACCAATGGTTCCAATGTTAATATGAGGTTTTGTCCTTGCGAATTTCTCTTTTGCCATTTTTAAACTCCTTAATTAAACCAACAAAAAATTATATTTTAATTCTAACATACTAATTTTATCCATCTTAAAAGAAAGACTTTTGTTCTACAACGGGTTCATAATGAGAAAACTCCATAGAATAAGAGGCTCTGCCTTGGCTCAACGACCTTAAATCGGTGACGTATCCGAACATTTGGGATAATGGAGCAATCCCTTTAATTATTTGGAAATTGCTTCTATGCTCAATGGAATCAATTTTACCTTTCCTAGAATTAAAATCGGCAATAATATCGCCAACATAATCCTCTGGTGAAACAATTTCCACTTTAAACACTGGTTCCAACAAAATAGATTTAGATTTTCTTAGCCCCTCTCGAACTGCCATTGAAGAAGCAATCTTATAACCAAGTTCTGTATAAAATTCTTTTTCATATTTACCATCAACTATCTCTACACCAACATCGGTCAGTGGATAACCTAGAAAACCTATTTGCAAACCTTCTTTGATTCCCTCTTCAATGGAGTTCCAATATTGCTTCGGAATAATTTGTTCGGTTATTAAAAATTCTATCTTATTACCAGTTCCACGACTCCTCGGGGTTATTCGCAATTTAACATATCCAAATTGATTCCTACCACTAATTTGTTTATCAAACAAATAATCCTGCAAAATTTCTTGGGTTATTGTTTCTCTATAAGAAACTTGTGGCTTACCTATTCTAACTTCCAAATTATGTTCGCGTTTTAATCTATCAACAATAATTTCGAGTTGAAGTTCTCCAACCCCACTAATTATTATTTCACCACTCTCTTCGTCATTTGTAAATCGAAAAGTTGGGTCTTCATCTACAAATTTATTTAAGCATTCTATCAACTTATCGCGGTCTTGTTGTGTTTTTGCTTCGATTCTTTGATTAATTACGGGTTCAGCAAAGGTTATTTTCTCGAATAAAATTTTATTCTTTTCATCACAAAGTGTATCGCCTGTCTTAGTTACTCTTAAATCCGGGAATGCAACAATTTCGCCGCTAAAAACTTCAGAAATTTCTTCTTTACGGTTAGCATAAAGCCGCATTATTTTCTGAATTCGCTCTCTTTTCCCAGCATTAGAGTTAAAAACAGAATCCCCAACTTTTAAAGTTCCAGAATAAATTCGAACGAAAGTCAATTTCTTTAAGTATGGGTCGGAAATAATTTTAAAAGCCAGAGCAGAAAAAGGTTCATCGTCCTTTGCTTTTCGATTAATTTTTCTCTCGTGATTATTGAAATCGTAACCCCAAAACAAACCAATATCCGATGGTGAAGGTAAATACTTTATCACAGCATCGAGCAATGGTTGAACCCCAATATACTTTTTCGAAGAACCACAAAGAACTGGAACCAATTGATTCGAAATGGTCGCCTTACGCAACCCCTTTTCTATCTGTTCAGTACTCAAGGTTCCATTTTCAAGATAAAAGTTCAACAATTCATCGTCGGTTTCGGCAACTGCATCAACAAGTTTTTCCCTCCACTCCTTGGCAATTTCCAACATATTTTCGGGAATATCATCAAAAGTATATCTAAATCCTTTAGTTTCTTCATCAAAATATATTGCTTTCTGCTGAATTAAATCAACAACACCAACAAACTCATCTTCGGAACCAATTGGCAATTCAACAACAACGGGCTTTGCATTCAATTTTTCTCTCATCATAGCAATAACCCGAAAGAAATCAGCCCCTAAGCGGTCCATTTTATTCACATAAGCAATTCGGGGAACATTATACATATCGGCTTGGTGCCAGACGGTCTCCGATTGTGGTTCAACCCCGCCAACAGCACAAAAAATTGCAATTGCTCCATCGAGGACTCGCAAGGAGCGTTGAACCTCGGCTGTAAAATCTACGTGACCCGGCGTATCAATTAAGTTAATTTGATGGTCCCTCCAATGAAAAGTAGTAGCAGCAGAAGTAATAGTGATTCCTCTTTCTTTTTCTTGTTCCATATAATCCATAAAGGCGGTGCCATCGTCTACTTCGCCAGGCCTATGTAAGAAACCCGTGTAGAACAAAAATCTTTCTGTAGTGGTTGTTTTCCCCGCGTCAATGTGTGCCATTATTCCTATGTTACGAACTTTTTCAATTTCTACCTTGCGGGGCATAACACACTACCAGCACTTCAATTTACAAAGAACAAACATAATTGTTTACCACTTGAAATGAGCAAAAGCTTTGTTAGCTTCCGCCATTCGGTGCGTATCTTCGCGCTTCTTGACAGAGGCACCTTCACCATTGGCCGCAGCGATAATTTCGGAGGCTAAACGCGCGCTCATAGATTTGTCTTTTCTTTGCTTTGCGAACATTCTCAACCAGCGAAGTGCCAAGGAAATCCTTCGGTCTTCACGCACTTCAACAGGAACTTGATAGGTTGCACCACCAATTCGCCGAGAGCGTACTTCGATTAATGGAGCAACATTAGAAACGGCCTTTCGGAATACATCCAAAGGATTTTGCTTCGTTTTATGTCCGATAATTTCCAATGCACCATAAACAATCTTTCTTGCAATACTCTTTTTACCCTTCCTTAAAACGGTATTTATCATCCTTGCAACGAGTATATCGTTGTATTTCGGGTCGGGTTGTAATGGTCTTTTTTCTGCTCTCTTTTTTCTCATTTTATCTACAACCTATTATTTTGCAACTGTCTGCTTGGGTCGTTTTGTGCCATATTTAGAACGACCTTGTTTTCTTCCGTCAACTCCTTGAGTGTCGGCAACACCACGAACAATATGGTAGCGAACGCCAGGTAAATCCTTCACTCGGCCACCACGAACATAAACTATCGAGTGCTCTTGAAGATTATGTCCTTCCCCGGGTATATAAGCAATAACTTCGTAGCCAGAACTTAATCGAACTTTTGCAACCTTCCTCAACGCAGAGTTTGGTTTCTTTGGGGTTGTTGTGTAAACACGAGTACAAACTCCACGCCTTTGCGGGCAAGATGCCAACGCCGGCGATTTACTTTTCTTAATAATCCGTTTCCTCGGTTTTCTTACTAATTGACTTATCGTTGGCACTCAACTACTCCTAAATCTAAATACAAAAAATTAAAAAAAGAGACTACAAAATTACAAAAAAAATTAATTCACAAAATATTTAACAAAAATTTTTTAAAAAATTATCTTTAATATCAAGATTTCTATTGCTATGTATCTTAATTTGATGAAATGAATTATTTTATTCCAATTAATTGTAAATTTTCCAACTCTATTATCAATTTTTTTCCAAGAAGATAGAATATCCAATTCCTTCAAAATTCTTCTAATGTCTCTCAAATCACGAATAATATTAGTATTTTTTGTTGCTAACTTTTCTTTAATTATCTCCTCTGATAACAATCTATCGAAATGGTTCACACTTTCAAAAACATCGTATTTATCATTTAGCATTTGTATAATTCCTACGATATCTATATAATTTCCCTCTAATAAAAATAACTTTCTAAAAAACTCTTTCAGTTTTTCAAAATCTTCCGAATTAATAGACAAAAGTTCCTTTCCAAGATTAGAAACCCTGTTTAGAGAAAAATCAAATAGCTTTAAGTCTCTTATGAGCAATTTTGTGTTAAGAATATTTGATTGTTTAGAACTTTTCCACTTTCTTATTTTGGTGAGAGAAGTCCAAAGAATGTTATCTAAGTCTTGCTTTTTTGTAAAATTTTCACTTGAGTTTACTAATTCTTTTAAAATAAAATAGATTTCGTTAATTTTTAAATCCCGATAATAGGCATAACCTCTCTTAATATTTTCTTTTTCCACGAGAATTTGGGGTTGAAATATTGGCTCCCTGATAACTTCAACATTTTGGTAATCCACAGCAAGAATTCCAACATATTCTGGCCAAAGCCATTTTTCCAGTTCCAAAAATTCCTTTTTTGGCAAAGCAAGATATGATTTTTCAGAATGCCTACAAAAAGCTATAGCTTGTCCAAGCCCGGTTAGATATTCCCTACGACTAGCGTGGCTTGGTTTGCATTCAATCAATGCTATTGTACCATCCACAAACTGAACAGTAATATCAGGAACTGGAAAGGAAAAAGAATATCTTGATACAATCTCAACCTCTGGTTTAATTTTAAACCAATTGGAGACAGTTTGAACTACTTCAAAATGGGTCATTAAGACTTTTTAAAAATTAACACATAATCGTGATTGCAAATGAAATAATTTGAGCGCAAGGCTCTATACTTGTTAATGTTTATTTTACCTTGTCTGGATGTTGCAAACCTGGTTACCTTAATTATTTTTGCATAAAATTCAAATCCAGTGTCCATTCCAATTTTTGTGGCATAGAAATCTAAAGGAATAGTTTTACCCCCTTTTTTAAAATCTTCACCAATTAACACACAAAAAAATTTCCCTGTTTTTAACAGCTCAAATACACCAGAAAAAACCAATTTCAATTTATCCAAGAAGCTTTCTAATGATGTTTCTTCGGATAAGTCGCCCGGTGCATTCCCATATTCTTGGCTATATTTAACCAATTCCCAGTATGGTGGATGGGCAAAACAAAAATCAAAACTTTCCTTCTGAAAACCAAATTCCATTAACTTCGTGGAGTCTCCAATTATGATTTTTTGTTGGTCGAACCAATATTTTAACTCATCATCACCAAATTCTAACTTTTGTGATTCTAAATTTGATTTTGCAATTTCAACAATTCTCGGGTTAATTTCAATTCCAATTGCTCTTCTTTTTAAATGTGCGGAAACAACTAATGTCGTTCCCGAACCACAAAAAGGGTCTAAAACTAAATCACCTTGCTTTGTAAACCTAAACAAACACTGCCTTGGAATTTCCACAGGTGAGTTTCCGTGAATTGTGTTTTTTGTCCAATTATAAGGGTCTCTCTCTGGTGTGTCCCAAATTGTGAAAAATTGTAAATTTAATTTCTCTTCATATTCACGCCATTTTTCAGGTTCCAGTTCATTAACACTCCCATTAATAGTTTTCGAATTGTTTATTATTTTCTTTTCAACTTTATCCTCGGTTTCAAAAAGCTTTTCCATTTATTTTATTTTCCAAAAATCAAACGATATTAAATTACAAAAAAACTTTATCACTGTTTTTTTAACCTTTTATACTCTTC
Organism: Ignavibacteria bacterium; assembly: GCA_026416955.1. Lineage (GTDB taxonomy): Bacteria > Bacteroidota > Ignavibacteria > Kapaibacteriales > UBA2268 > Naka2016. The sequence continues at coordinate 31,950 of JAOAEE010000023.1, forward strand.
AACTAATTCTTCTTGGACAGAATTTGGAACTGGGGAATATCGTAAAAACTCCATTGTAAATTCTCCCTTACCTTGGGTCACTCCACGAAGACTCGATGAATAGCCAAACATCTCTTTCAAGGGAACTTCTGCCTCGACAACAACAAATCCACTGTCGACCCGTGTATTAATTATTATTCCTCTTCGCTGATTTATTTGACCAATTATTACTCCTTGGAATTCCTCTGGTGCTGTAACTTCCAATTTCATAATAGGTTCTAAAATAACTGGCTTAGCTTTGGGCAACACTTCTTTAATTGCATATTTCGAGGCAAGTTTAAATGCCATTTCGGAAGAGTCTACTGGATGTGTTTGTCCATCATTAAGAACAACTCTAACATTCACAACTGGTTTCCCTACTAATATTCCTTCCTTCAACTGCTCTTGAAAACCTTTATCGCAAGCGGGTATAAACTCTCTCGATATAACCCCACCAACTATTTTGTCGACAAATTCATATTCTTTGCCTTCGCTTGCATCGATAGGTTCAATGTAACCTGCAACACGTGCAAATTGTCCTGCACCACCAGTTTGCTTTTTGTGGATATAGTTAAACTCTGCCTTTTTTGTTATAGTTTCTCTATATGCAACTTTGGGTTGACCAACAACGACTTCGCAATTGTATTCTCTTTTTATCCTTTCAAGATATATCTCAAGGTGTAATTCGCCCATCCCTTTAACTACAGTTTCTCCGGTTTCTTCATCGCGAAAGACTTGAAAAGTTGGGTCTTCTTTCTGAAATCTATTTAAAGCTTTCGAAAAGTTGTTTAATGCTGTTTTTTCTTTTGGGGCTACCGACAACTCGATTACCGGAGTTGGTACATACATCGATTGAAGAGAATAATTTACAGTTCCATCTGTAAATGTATCACCAGAATAACACTCTACTCCAAACATTGCAACGATATCTCCGGCAATTGCGGTTTCAATATCCGACATTTCCTGCGCGTGCATTCTAACAATTCGAGGAACCTTGATTTTCTTTTTACTTTTAACATTATATATCATATCACCTTTCGACACTTTTCCTTGGTAAATTCGCATATATGTTAACTGTCCGTATCTACCATCCTCGAGTTTAAAAGCAAGCCCAACAAAAGGCTTGTCGGGAGTACATTGTAACTTCACTTTCGATTCGTTTTTGTCTAAATCAAATGCTTCATACTCTCTTTCGGAGGGATTAGGTAAGAACATACCGACTCCGTCCAACAAGGGCTGGACCCCTTTATTCTTCTTTGCCGACCCAACATAAACTGGGGTCACAAAGTGCGATATTGTTGCTTTTCGCAAACTCGATATGATTTTTTCTGTTGGGACTTGAACATCGGAAAGATACATCTCGGCAATCTCGTCATCAAAATCAGCTAAAGTTTCAATCATTTGTATTCTGCGATACTCTGTTTCCTCTATCAACTCCTTAGGTATTTCTTTTTCGACAACTTTCTCACCATTTTCCCCTTCGAAGTATATTGCTTTCATTTTCAACAAATCGACAACACCAACGAAAGATTCTTCCAAGCCAATTGGCATAGTTACTAATACGGGGCGAAGATTCAATTTTTCTTTCATTTGTTGAACAACTTTGTCTGGATTTGCTCCGGAACGGTCCAATTTGTTTATGAAAGCAAGCCTGGAAACATTATACCTTCGTATCTGTCGGTCAACAGTTATTGTTTGGCTCTGTACTCCAGCGACCCCACAAAGCACAAGAATTGCTCCGTCGAGAACCCTAAGTGCTCTTTCCACTTCAACAGTAAAATCAATATGCCCCGGGGTATCTATCAAGTTGATATGATAATCCTGCCATCTGAAATAAGTTGAAGCAGATTGAATTGTAATTCCTTTCTCTCTTTCCAAATCCATTGCATCAAGAGTTGGACCCGAACCGCTCTTATCCCGAACCTCAATAATTTGATGAATTCTTCCAGTGTAATATAATATTCGTTCGCTTAAAGTTGTTTTTCCAGAATCAATATGGGCTGTTATTCCAATATTCCTAATCTTACTTAAATCTACCATAGCGATACAACATAAATTTTAACAAATTTCATTGTAATTTCGATAAATTAATGTTTTGTATATTAATTAAACAAGGGGTTTAAACCCCTTGTTCTTGATGAACACTATAGATTAATAAAATTAATAATTAATCAACAAATCTTTCTAATTCTTTTCCAGTTTTCTGCTCGATGGGTTTTGCTTTTTGCGTGACTGTTGCTTTTATACCTAAATCTTCATCAAAAATATTTCCAACTTCGCTTTTAACTACTATATCTTGATAATGCTTCAAACCAGTTCCTGCTGGAATCAATTGCCCAAGAATTATGTTTTCTTTCAAACCGTATAAATAATCCACTTTAGCCTGAACGGCAGCTTCGGAAAGCACTCTGGTTGTTTCTTGGAACGAAGCAGCAGACAACCAACTTTCGGTTTCGAGAGATGCTTGTGTGATTCCCAAAAGTACTGGTTCTGCGATTGCTGGGTCGGCGGGGCGAGCTTGTGCAACCTTTTTGCCTTTCTTTCTTAAATCTTGGTTAACCTCTCGGAACTTATCTTTCGAAACAATTTGACCAACTTTGAATTTTGAATCACCTTTATCGGTTATTACTACTTGTTTCTTCAACTTCTCGTTTTCGTCGATAATTCTAATTCTATCGACATAATCATTTTCGATAAACTTAGAATCGCCGGGGTCAGTAATTCTATATTTTTGCAACATTTGGCGAACAATTATTTCGATGTGCTTATCGTTGATTTTAACACCTTGCATACGATAGACTTCTTGTATTTCGTTAACAAGGTACTCTTGAACTGCATTTGGTCCTTTAATTTTGAGAATGTCGTGTGGATTAATATCTCCATCGGTAAGACGGTCGCCAGCACGGACAAAATCACCATCTTGGACAAGAATATATTTTCCAAATGGAATATTGTATTCTTGCCGAGTTTTACCATCAAGAGAGGTAACAATAATAGTTCTTTGTCCACGCTTTACTTTTTCGAAAGTAACAATACCATCAATTTCAGAAACAAATGCTGGATTTTGAGGTGCACGGGCTTCGAACAATTCAGTCACTCTTGGCAAACCACCAGTAATGTCGCGCATTCGTCCTAAATCGCGTGGAATCTTTACCAATGGTGTACCAACTCCAACATACTCGTCCTCTTCGACACGTAATTGGGCTTTGACAGGGATAGAATATGAACGAACCACATTCCCTTTTTCATCGAGTATTTCGATAGTTGGTTGTTTGTTTTTATCTCTGGATTCAATAACAACTTTAGTGATATGTCCAGTTTGTTCATCACTAATTTCTCGGTAGGTAACATTATGAATCATATCTTTGAATCTAACACGCCCACTTGCTTCTGTTATAATTGTAGCATTATATGGGTCCCATTCATATAGCAACTGCCCTTTCTTTACTGTTTCGCCATCTCTTATTTTTAGTATTGCACCATACATAGCATCATATTTGGTTAGAATTCTATTACTATCGGGTTCGATAATATTTATTACACCATTTCTGGATACAACTACTTGTACTTCTTCTTCATCCTCTTCGTAAGAGACGGTTCTAATATTTTCGAACTTTGCTATACCATCGAACTTAGCAGATACAGATGATTGACTAGTAATTAACAATGCTGTACCACCAGTATGGAAAGTACGCAATGTTAACTGAGTTCCCGGTTCCCCAATCGATTGCGATGCAATTGTTCCTACTGCTTCACCAACATCGACAAGCTTTCCAGTAGCAAGGTTTCTACCATAACATTTGGCGCAAACTCCGTGGCGCGATTCGCAAGTAAGCACACTACGAATTGTTACCTCTTCGATAGGAGATTCTTCAATTTTTTGAGCAATATCTTCATCAATCATCTCGCCAGATTTACATAAAATTTCACCCGTAATTGGATGTTCAACATCCCAAAGTGCAACGCGTCCAAGAATTCTTTCGTACAAAGTTTCTTTTACCTCTTCTCCTTCCTTCAACGCAGTCATAACAACGCCACGAATTGTTCCGCAATCGTGTTCTGTAATAATAATATCTTGGGCAACATCGTGCAATCGACGGGTCAAATACCCAGCATCCGCGGTCTTCAAAGCGGTATCAGCTAATCCTTTGCGTGCACCGTGGGTAGAAATGAAATATTCAAGTATCGAAAGCCCTTCTTTGAAGTTAGAAAGTATCGGGTTCTCAATTAACTCGCCGGTGGAACCAGTTAGCGATTTTCTTGGCTTTGCCATCAAGCCACGCATTCCAGCCAACTGACGAATTTGTTCTTTTGAACCACGTGCTTGGGAATCCAACATCATCCAAAAAGTATTAAATCCTTGGTCTACTTTTGAAATTTCATTGTACAATTTATCGGCAACTCGATTTGTTGCAGTCGACCAAGTATCAATAATTTTGTTGTATCTTTCACCAAAGCTAATAACACCATTTTGATATGCCGTTTCAATTTCCTCAACTCTTTTTTTCGCTTGCTCTATTATCTCGTACTTTTCTTTCGGAATGACCACGTCGGAAATGCTTACAGAAAGTCCACCGCGAGTAGCATATTCAAATCCTATTTGCTTTAAATTATCCAGAAACTCAACTGTTGTCGCTAAACCAGCAACACGGAAACAATAACCAATAATCTGACGTAGCCTCTTTTTCGTAAGTAACTCATTAATAAATCCTAATTCTTTTGGAACAATTTGGTTTAGCAAGACCCTACCGGTGGTCGTTTCAACTAATTTACCATCAATTTTGACTTTTATTTTTGCGTGCAAATCCAAAACACCATTATTATGGGCGATAATAACTTCGGAAGGCGAATTAAATATCTTTCCTTCGCCCTTAACGCCAGACTTTGCTTTGGTAATGTAGTAAATGCCTAAAACCATATCTTGTGATGGAACAGCAATTGGGTCACCATTTTGTGTATGGACAATGTTGTGTGGAGCAAGCATAAGAAGCAAAGCTTCGAGTTGTGCTTCGAAACTTAAAGGAACGTGAACTGCCATCTGGTCACCGTCGAAGTCAGCGTTGAAAGCTGTACAAACCAAAGGATGCAATTGTATTGCTTTCCCCTCTATTAGTCTTGGTTGAAATGCTTGAATACCAACTCGGTGCAATGTTGGTGCACGATTTAGCAAAACTGGATGATTTTCTATAACTTTTTCCAAAATGTCCCAAACCTCGTTCGTTTTCTTTTCGACCAATTTCTTTGCACTTTTTACTGTTCGGCAATGACCTCTTTCAATAAGTTTTCGTATAATAAAGGGCTTAAACAACTCGACAGCCATATCCTTAGGCAATCCACATTCGTGCATTTTAAGTTCAGGACCGACCACAATAACGGAGCGACCGGAATAATCGACGCGTTTACCAAGCAAATTCTGACGGAACCTTCCTTGTTTACCCTTCAAAGCATCTGCAAGAGACTTCAAAGGTTTATTCGACTCTGTCTTAGTTACTTTTCTCGAACTATCAAAAAGTGCATCAACACTTTCTTGAAGCATTCTTTGTTCGTTTCGAATAATTACAGCGGGGGCTTTAATATCCATCAATCTCTTTAAACGGTTATTTCGAATAATAACCCTTCGATAAAGGTCGTTTAAATCCGATGCAGCAAATCTCCCGCCTTCCAAAGGAATCAGTGGCCTAAGGTCTGGGGGAATAACTGGAATTACATCCAAGACCATCCATTCTGGGCGATTTATTGGTTCTCCAGTCTTTTCGTCGGGAAGAAAAGCCTCCAATACTTTTAGCCGTTTGAATATTTCTTGCTTTTTCTGAGGATTTTTTTCATCGCGCATCAAAGTTCTTAACTTATAATATTCCTCTTCGACATCTACTCTTTTAAGCAATTCTTTAATTGCTTGTCCCCCCATCAAAGCAAGAAACTTATTTGGGTCGTCGTCGTCAAGATATTTCTCCTCGTCAGTAAGGCTTTCCATAATGTTGTTGTATTCTACGTCGGAGATTAAATCGTACTTCTTAAAAGGAAACTTACCAGGATTTACAACAACATAAGTTTCGTAATAAACTATCTTTTCCAGATCTTTCGAAGATAAACCGAGAACTGCACCAATTTTACTTGGCAAACTCCGTAGAAACCAAATATGAACAACAGGAGTAGCCAACATTATGTGGCCCATTCTTTCACGGCGCACAGTCTTTTGAGTAACTTCTACTCCACATCTATCGCAAACAATGCCTTTATACCTAATTCTCTTATATTTGCCGCAAGCGCATTCCCAATCTTTTACGGGACCAAATATTTTTTCGCAGAATAGACCATCCTTTTCTGGTCTATATGAACGATAGTTAATAGTTTCTGGCTTTGTAACCTCCCCTCGAGAGCGTTCGAGAATAGAATCGGGGGAAGCAATTTTAATCATTACTTTTCTAAACCCTTTTTTTGGAATTGGTTTCCCTTGCATTTTTAACCAAAATTTATTTATAATACCATTTTATTCAAGAATCACATCAAGGCACAAACCTTGCATTTCACGCACAAGGACATTGAACGACTCGGGAACATTCGGGTCGGGCAAATTGTCCCCTTTGACAATTGCTTCGTATGCCTTTGCACGCCCTACTACATCGTCGGATTTTATAGTCAACATTTCTTGAAGAGTATGAGCGGCACCATAAGCCTCGAGTGCCCAAACCTCCATTTCTCCCAAACGTTGTCCACCAAACTGGGCTTTTCCTCCAAGAGGTTGCTGCGTAATCAACGAGTAAGGTCCTATAGAGCGGGCATGTATCTTGTCCTCGACCATATGAACAAGTTTCATCATATAGATAACACCAACTGTAACTTTTTCGTGGAATGGCTCGCCAGTCCTCCCATCATATAGAATTGTTTTGCCATCGGGTGGTAAACCGGCAAGTTTCAAAAATTCAGAAACTTGTTCCCAACTAGCTCCATCGAAAACTGGCGAAGCGAAACGAATCCCAAGTTTCTGACCAGCCCACCCAAGAGAAGTTTCGAACAATTGGCCAAGGTTCATTCTTGAAGGAACGCCAAGTGGGTTCAAAACAATATCGACTGGTGTTCCATCCGGTAGAAATGGCATATCCTCGACAGGAACAATAATCGAAACGATACCTTTGTTTCCATGTCGGCCAGCCATCTTATCGCCAACCATCAATTTTCTTTTTATTGCAATGTAAACTTTTGCCATTTTTACAATTCCGGGTTGCAATTCGTCGCCAGTAGCAGCTTTGGCTCGGTACGACCTAAAGGTCTGTTGAATTTTGTTCTTTTGTTCAAAATAGTTGCTCAACATTTTACGCAAAAGTATATCGCGTTCTTTATTAGCAACAATTGGCTTATCTAAATCAATAGCCTCGATTTTAATAGGTTGATTATTGAAATAATCTAAGACTTCTTGAGCAGAAACTTTATATCCACTACGGAAAATGGTTTCACCATTGTTTAATTTCAATCCATAAACTTTTTGACCATCAAGGATTTTTGCCAATTTATCCACGGCATCTTTTGCCAATTGAGCCAATTTTTCGCTTTCGGCTTTTGCTATTCTTTCAAGCCGTCGTTTTTCCTCGGCATCTGAATCGGAGCCCTTGGCATGCCTACGGGAGAATAACTTTGTATTAATGACAACACCGCGTAAACCCGGTGGAGCTTTCAACGATGCGTCTTTTACATCTCCTGCTTTATCTCCAAAAATTGCTCTCAGAAGTTTTTCTTCGGGGGTTGGTTCAGTTTCTCCTTTAGGTGTTATTTTACCAATTAGGATATCACCTTCTCGCACTTTTGCCCCAACGCGAACAATTCCATCCTCGTCAAGGTCTTTTGTGGCTTCCTCGGAAACATTGGGAATATCGCGGGTAAATTCTTCCTCGCCTCTTTTAGTATCGCGAACTTGAAGGGAGAATTCCTCTAAGTGCACAGATGTAAATATATCTTGAGCAACAAGTCTTTCAGAAACGACAATCGCGTCTTCGAAGTTATAACCTCTCCAAGGCATAAAAGCAACCAAAACATTCCTTCCAAGCGCAAGTTCCCCCTGGTCTGTTGCAGCACCATCTGCAATTGGCATTCCTTTGTAAACCTTGTCGCCTACCCTTACAATTGGTTTTTGATTGACACAGGTGTTTTGATTAGTTCTAAAATACTTTAAAAGTTTGTATTCTTTAATCTCTTGAAAAGTAAAGTCCACCAGTTTTTCTTCTTCAGTTCGAGTATCTTGATATTTAATTCTAATTCTTTCTGAATCTACGTAAATAACCTCACCGGGACCTTCGGCAAACAGCAAAGTGCGAGAATCCTTTGCAACTTTCGGTTCCATACCAGTTCCAACAATTGGGGCTTCTGGCCGTAAAAGGGGTACCGCTTGTCGTTGCATATTTGAACCCATAAGGGCACGGTTAGCATCATCGTGTTCAAGGAATGGAATCAGCGAAGCAGCAGCACTCGTTATTTGCTCTGTTGATACTTCCAAATAGTTTACTTCTTCGGGCGAAACAACCACAAAATCGCCAGAAAGCCTTGCATTGACTTTCTTGGCAATTATTCTTCCACTTTCATCAATAGGTGTATGAACAGTAGCAATTACTTTACCATCTTCGTCTTCTGCAGTAAGGTATTCAATTTCATTGGTTACAACACCATCAATTACTTTTCTATAAGGAGTTTCGATAAAGCCCTTATCGTTCACTCTTGCAAACAAAGAAAGAGAAGATATCAAACCGATGTTTGGACCTTCGGGGGTTTCAATTGGGCAAAGCCTTCCATAATGAGTATAGTGAACGTCGCGTACCTCGAAACCAGCTCGCTCTCTACTAAGTCCGCCCGGACCAAGAGCCGAAGTTCTTCTCTTGTGGGTCAATTCTGCAAGCGGATTTGTCTGGTCCATAAATTGAGATAATTGGTTCGTACCAAAGAATTGGTTAATAACAGAATTCATTGTTCGAGCATTGACCAAATCCGCTGGTGTTAAATTCTCAGCTTCCCGGACACTTAATCTCTCTTTAATGGTTCTTGTCATTCTGTTCAAACCAAGATTAATTTGGGCAGTAAGTTGTTCACCTACGGTACGAACACGTCTGTTCCCAAGATGGTCAATATCATCGCCACTTAATTTATTATCGTGCAAGTTAAGTAGATACTTTATAGTGGCAATAATATCTTCTTTTGTTAATACTGTATATTCTGGGTCGATGTCTAGACCAAGTTTCTTATTTATTTTAAACCTACCAACTAAACCAAGGTCATATCTTTTTGAGTTAAAGAAAAGTTTTTCGAGCAAAGCCTCGCAAGCTTGTAAATCGGGGGGGTCTGTAGTTCTAAGTTGTCGGAAGATGTGTTCAAGAGCTTCTTCTCGATTACGAGTGGGGTCTTTTGAAAGAGTTCTTGCAATAACGGGCTCTTCGCTTGGATCGTATGGTTTATACAAACGAATATCAAGCACTTGGGTGCTTTTAATTTTCTCGATTAAGTCTGTGGTTAAAATCATATCGCGGGTTGCAATAATTTCGCCAGTTGTTAAATCCACAACATCGCTCGAGAGTTTGCGGCCTACGTAATTTTCATTTAAATCTTGATTTGTAACCACCTCGTCCAAGCCAAATAGTTGAATAATCTCCATATCGGAGGAATAACCCAAAGCTCGAAGGAAAGTAGTTGTCAAAAATTTCTTTTTTCTGTCGACATAAGTAGTCAAGACCTCGTGTATGTCGGTTGTGAATTCCAACCAAGAACCTTTGAATGGAATAATGCGTGCAGAATAAATTCGGGTTCCGTTAGGATGCATAGTATCGTCGAAGAAAACTCCGGGTGACCGATGTAATTGGGATACAACAACACGTTCGGCACCATTTATAATAAAAGTACCTCGGGAAGTCATCGCTGGAATATTTCCAAGATAAACTTCTTGTTCGATAGCTTCGATGTAATCTTCGGAATCGGGCGAAACTTTGCTGGATAATCTGAACTTTGCTTTAAGGGCTTTCGAGTAGGTTAGTTCTCTTTCCCTACATTCCTCCTCAGAGTATTTTGGCTTTTCAATTGAATAACTTAAAAACTCGAGTTGATAAATACCAGAAGTATCCTCGACTGGGAAGTTCGAAAGAAAAGCAGATTGCAAACCAACGTTCTTTCGCTCCTCTGGTGGAACATCTTCTTGGAGAAATTCTTCGTATGATTTTAACTGGATATCAAGTAAATCGGGAAAGTTTGTATACCTTCGAGTCTTACCGAAATTAATTCTTTCCACTAATCTTACAGTACCATCAATATCCGTATCTCGCAAAACTGAAAGCCCAAAATCTTTTGCTAATTTCTCGATTTTTTCGTTTTTCACTGGATTAACCTCCAAATTTATTACATTACAAATCTATTTTCTTTTTTTGCAAAAAATATAAGGCAAAGCCAAACTCCTGGCTTCACCAATGAACAAGCCCTTTGAATGAACTTGTATTGCCAATTGTGTTATTCCATTCAAAAATCCTTGTTTAACAAAAATTGGACCGAGCCGAAACTCGGTCCAAAGTTTTAATTTATTTAAGAGTAACCTTTGCCCCTTGGGCTTCAAGTTTCTTCTTAATGTCTTCGGCTTCCTCTTTGCTACAACCTTCTTTGACCATTTTAGGAGCACCTTCAACAAGCTCTTTTGCTTCTTTCAATCCCAAACCAGTAATTTCACGGATAACCTTGATAACATTAAGTTTATTTGGACCCATATCGGTCAATTCGACATCGAATTCAGTCTTTTCCTCTTCCTTTGGTGCTTCGGCAGGAGCACCGGGAGCAACTGCGCCAGCAACCATAACAGGTGCGGCAGCGGTAACACCAAACTTTTCTTCCAAAGCCTTTTTCAATTCTGCGGCTTCAACTAATGTAAGTTTCGATATCTTTTCTACCAATTCTTCAACTATTGCAGACATTTCTACTCCTTTATTTTTTGATAAAAACAATTATTGTGAATTCTTTTTTGCAACTTCTTCGATTAAATAAGCAAGGTCGCGAATAACAGCGTTTATCGAACCAATTATTCCAGAAATAGGAGCGTCCAAGCTACCCAAAATACTTGCAATGATATCGCTTTTCGAAGGCAATGCAGCAAGCGTTTTCAATTGGTCGGCACCATAAGCAATACCTTCGACTACTGCTCCTTTGAATATTGGTTGCTGAAACTTTTCGATACGCTCTTTAAGTATACGCGCTGGTTCTATTGGGTCGCCATAACCAAAAATCACACCAGTTGGACCCCGAAACCCATCTTTCAACCCAGGAAGATTGCCAGCCTCGGATAAAGCCCTTTCGAGAAGAGTATTTTTTGCGACCTTCAATTCCATTTGCTTCTTTTTCAACTCGCGCCGAAATTGAAGTGTCGTCTCGACATTCATTCCGGTAAAATCAATAAAGTAGTATGAATTTACCTTCTTGAATTTCTCGACAAGACTTTGAACCTGTTCCGCTTTCCTTTGTTTTGTAATCATTTCACCATCCTTATTTGTTTAAAAAGCGACTTCGTTCAAAAAGAACGAGAAGCAAGCCGCTAATTTCATTTATGAGTGCGTAATAGCTTTCATTATTATGCATTTTGGAAAGAAGACTCACTCACTTCCACACTTGGACCCATCGTCGAAGTAAAATGAATGCTTTTAACATATCGACCTTTTGCAGTTGCTGGTTTCGCTTTAATAATACTTTGATACAAAGCCTGAATATTTTCGGCCAATTGCTCTACACTAAACGAACATTTTCCAATCGATGCGTGAACGTTTCCAGTTTTATCAACGCGATACTCGATTTTACCAGCCTTAACTTCTCTTACGGCTTTCGCTATGTCGGTTGTAACAGTACCACTTTTAGGATTTGGCATAAGCCCTCGGGGACCAAGGATTTTCCCAAGTTTACCAACTTCACCCATAACATCTGGTGTTGCAATTATTACATCAACATCGGTCCAACCACCTTTTATTTTTTCTATATATTCTTCGAAACCAGCGTAGTCAGCGCCAGCATCCAAAGCCTCTTGGTCTCTTGGTGGTTTACATAAAACAAGTACCCGTACTTGTTTGCCAGTTCCGTGTGGTAGCGTTACTGTGCCGCGAACCAATTGGTCTGCTTTTCTTGGGTCGACACCCAAACGAATCGCAACCTCGAAGGATTCATCGAATTTTGCAGTTGCATTTTTCTTTACAATCTCGATAGCATCCTTGAAGGAATAAACTGCTTTGGGGTCGTAATTTTTTAGCAATTGACGGTAACGTTTCCCGTGCTTTTTCATAAACTCCCTCAATTAATCGACAACAGTAACTCCCATACTTCTTGCTGTTCCTTTTATCATAGATACAGCAGATTCAAGAGTATCACAATTTAAATCTTCCATTTTCATTTTTGCAATTTCCTCGCATTGGGCTCGCGTAATTTGCCCAACCTTCACTTTATGGGGTTGGCCAGACCCTTTCTCGATCCCAGCAGCCTTCATAATTAATACTGCTGCAGGTGGGGATTTAACAACAAATGTAAAACTTTTATCGGAGTAAAATGTAACGACAACCGGAACAATTGTACCTTTTTGTTTTGCAGTTCTTGCGTTAAATTGCTTTACAAATTCAACACCATTAAGCCCTCGTTGTCCAAATGCCGGACCAACGGGTGGCGACATTGTCGCCTCTCCGGCGGGCAATTGTAGTTTAAACGAACCTAATACCTTTTTTGCCATATCTAAACTCTACTTTAATTACTTACACATACTAAATTGCACCAATTTCAACTTGACTAAAATCGAGTTCGACTGGGGTTTTGCGCCCTAATATTCCAACTTCTACTTTCAGTTTCTGTTTCTCATAATTAACTTCTTTAACAGTACCACTAAATCCGCTGAACGGACCATCGATTACTTTGACAGGGTCACCAATTTGAAATTCTGTTCCAATAGTCTCTATATTTTTTCTTTCTTCTACTCTGCCAATAATTCTTTTTACTTCTGCTTCGGTTAACGGAACCGGTTCTGTCTTTGTTCCAACAAAACTGACAACCGAAGGAAGAGAATTTATATAGTCTTTTAATTTTTTATCTAATGCAACACGGAGAATAATGTAACCGGGAAGAAAGCTTTTTATCTTGCTTTTTTTCTTTCCGTGCCGAACCTCGTAAACTTGTTCCTGGGGAACAATAATATCTGTTATTCGATTTTGGAGCCCCAATCTTTTAATTTCTGCTTCGAGAGTAAGTTTCACCTTATTCTCGTGACCTGTGTAGGTTCGAAGGGCATACCATTTAAATTCGGGCGATTTGCCCGATTCGCTTACTTCTTCATTTAAATTAAAAATTTCTTTCTCTTCCATTTAAAAAATAAACTCTAAAATTTTAACCATAAGGAAATCTACAATCGAAACAAACAAAGTGAAAATCAACATAGTAATAATAACGATATAAGTCGACTCGCGTAACTGGGCACGAGTTGGCCAGGAAACTTTTTTCATTTCCTTAGTTACTTCGTTCAAATATCTTTTAACTTTTCCAAGCATTTTATTACCGTTTATCAAAAAATTAGCAGGGGTGGAAGGACTCGAACCCTCAGCCTACGGTTTTGGAGACCGCCGCTCTGCCAATTGAGCTACACCCCTTTACCAGAGCTGATGACCGGGATTGAACCGGTGACCTCTTCCTTACCAAGGAAGCGCTCTACCAACTGAGCTACATCAGCAATTATTCGAGAGCGGGAAACGGGACTCGAACCCGCGACCCTCAGCTTGGGAAGCTGACGCTCTACCAACTGAGCTACTCCCGCACCCAAATTCACATCGAGCGGGAAACGGGACTCGAACCCGCGACCCTCAGCTTGGAAGGCTGATGCTCTACCAACTGAGCTACTCCCGCATCGAGTGGGCAGGGAAGGATTCGAACCTCCGAAGGGATACCCCAGCAGATTTACAGTCTGCCCCGTTTGACCGCTTCGGTACCTGCCCTTTTTGTAGACTACTAAATTAATAAATTTTATATTAATACCAAAACACATTCTTAACTTTTTTTAAAAATTTTTTGCATTGTGTTAGACGTTTTTTGTGCTTTTTATTTTTATTCTTTTACGTTCATTTTGTTTTATTTTATTTACCTTATTTTTGCTTTTGTTTAATGAATTAATTTGCGTATGATAGTTGAAGAATTGATTTCGCCAAATAGTATTGTTGTTATTGGTGGGTCGAATGACATTCGTAAACCAGGGGGGAAAGTTTTGCACAATATTATTAACGGAAATTTCGAAGGCGAACTTCTCGTTGTCAATCCAAAAGAAACTGAAGTACAAGGAGTAAAATCACTCTCCTCGATTAAGGGCCTACCAAAAGTTGATTTAGCAATTTTTGCAATACCTGCAGGAATGATACCCGAGACTATGAGCGAACTTGCCAATCGCGGAACGCGTGCTTTTATTGTTTTGTCGGCTGGATTTAGCGAAATGGGCGAAGAAGGAAGGAAACTCGAGAGCAAACTTGTTGAAATCGTAGAAAGTGTTGGTGGAACACTTATCGGTCCAAATTGTATTGGTGTAATTACAGAGAAATATAAAGGTGTTTTTGCTGGTCCAATTCCAGATTTCGACCCACAAGGATGCGATTTTGTGTCGGCATCTGGTGCAACAGCTGTATTCATTCTCGAAGAAGCTATTGAAAGAGGAATTAAGTTTAGCTCAATTTTTTCTGTTGGAAATTCTGCACAAATCGGAATCGAGGAAGTTCTTGAATATTGGGATTTAAACTACAAACAAGGTATTTCTTCGAACGTGAAGTTAATTTATGCCGAGCAGATAGAAAAACCAAGAAAATTTTTGCAACATTGCGCTTCGTTACGCCAGAAAGGCTGCAAAATTGCTGGCATAAAGGCAGGTCGAACGTCTGCGGGGCAACGAGCTGTTTCTTCGCATACTGGTGCCCTTGCAGGCGAAGACATTGTAGTCGAAACATTGTTTCAAAAGGCTGGTATTATTCGATGCGAAGGGCGATTGGATTTAGTTAATGTGGCTGGAATTCTCCTTGCAAACTCACCTAAATCGAACAAAGTTGCAGTAGTCACACACGCAGGTGGACCGGGTGTTATGCTCACCGATACTCTCGAGGCCGAAGGTTTGCAAGTTCCTAAAATAGAAGGTCCCTTCGCAGAGGAACTTCTTAAATATCTCCACTTTGGTTCCTCTGTTTCCAATCCAATAGACTTTCTGGCAACTGGTACTGCCGAGCAATTAAATATTATTCTTGAATATGTCGAAAATAAGTTTGATTGCGTTGATTCTTGTGCTGTAATTTTTGGAACACCAGGTCTGTTCGATGTCAAACCAGTGTATGATGTTTTGTATAAAAGAATTAAAAATTCCCAAAAACCAATATATGCTATACTCCCTTCAATCATACAAGCAAAGGAAGCTATCGACTACTTTAAATCTCTTGGAGGAGTTTATTTTAACGACGAAGTGGCTTTTGGTAAAGCACTTGCCAAAGTAATTAACTCTACAGTAAAATCAAAGGGAAGGTTTTTTGATTTCGACGATATTAATGTTAATGGAATTAGAAATCTCTTGGATAACGAGACTACAGGTTTCATATCTCTCCAAAAGACATTTGAAATTCTTAATAATCTTAATCTAAAGGTTGTAGACACTTTCTATGCCCGAAATGAAAAGGAACTTGAAGACATCCTGGACAAGATTAACTTTCCAATTGTAATGAAAGTAGTTGGACCAATACACAAAACAGATGTTAAAGGTGTTGCAACAAATATTAATAACAAAGAAGATTCGCATAAATTCTTTTCCACTTTGATACAAATACCCGGTTCTGAAAGTGTTGCAATACAACCAATGCTTTCCGGAACTGAACTTTTCTTTGGATGCAAATATGAACCAGGCCTTGGTCATTTGCTTGCTTTTGGTTTAGGTGGAATTTTTGTCGAGGTTTTAAAAGATGTTCAACTACGCTTGGCACCAATTACAGATACAGAAGCAGAAGAAATGATTGAAAAAATAAGAGGAAAAAAAATACTCCAAGGTTACAGAAACTTGGAACCAATTAACAAAAATACTATTGTCGAAGTTTTACTTAGAATTTCTAAATTAACAGAAATTGCACCAGAAATTGTTGAATTGGATATCAATCCAGCATTTGGTAGTAACAACGAAATTATTATTGTTGACGCAAGAATAAAAATACAAAAATAAAAAGGACAATTTTATCCGATTTTATTCGTTACTTTTTTTTGTAATTTTATTTTTTTGGTGAACCTATGAACGAGTTGTATATCACATTATTAATGAACGACCATAGCATAATTGAAAAGGCTTTGGTCATTTTGGAAAAACAGCTTGCAAGAAAAAAGAAAAATTGGACTACAATTCAGGTACTTTTTGAAATCCTTTGGGATTATGGAGAAAAAAATCACAATATGAAGGAAGAAAAAGTATACTTTCCGCTTCTACTTGAACGAGGATTACCCCAAAGTGGCCCGGTTGCAGTAATGTTGCAAGAACACGAAGTTGAAAGAAATTATCTTTCTAAATTTAAAGAATTCCTATCTAAATCTGAAAAGACCGAGGAAGAGATACAAAGTTTCGTATCCGAATTTAACGATTATGCTAGTCTAACAAAGGACCATATATGGAAGGAAAACGATATTCTTTATCCAATGGGCAGAAAATTTGTACAACCCGACGACGTTCCTTACCTTGCAAATGAATTTAAAAGAATCGAAAGGGAAAGTCTTGGCGAAGGTGCGTATACAAGATACAAAACACTTGTAGATGCACTTGAAAAGGAAAGTGGCGAACGAATAGACCTTCTCGCTTCAATCCCGACCGAGGTAATTGGCAATATGCTCGATGCTCTCCCAATCGAGATTACTTTTGTCGATGCCGAAGACCGCGTCCGATATTTCAATAAGTTGGACAAAGAAAAAATTTTCGCTCGTACACTTTCAGTTATTGGTAGATTGGTTCAACAATGCCACCCACCAAAAAGTATTCATCTTGTAAACAAAATAATAGAAGAAATGAAAGCTGGAAAGCGCGACGAAGCAACTTTTTGGATACACTTTAATGGTATGTATCTCTATATTGCATACTATGCTGTTCGCAACGAAAATGGCGAATACCAAGGTGTCGTTGAAATGGTACAAGATGTTAATCCATACCGTGCTTTGGAAGGAGAAAAAAGATTACTTGATAATTAATAATAAAATTTGGTGATTTATGGGTAATTTCAATCCACAAAATTTAGTCGAACTTGCTCTTAAAGTAGAAGAAAAAGGTGCCAAAGTGTACAATCAACTTGCTGAAAAATTTGCTTCTAATTCAGAAATTTCTGAAACTTTTCGACTTTTAGCCCGAGACGAGCAAATTCACTATAACCAATTTCTTGCATTAAAAAAGGAAATTCCCGAAACACTAGACAATATCTCAAAAACAAGCGAAGAATTTTTTAATTATATCGATTTAGAACGGTATTTCCTGCTGTTCGACTCTGTAAGCGAATTGGATAAAATTCTTAAATATGCATACGATTTTGAACGCGACACTTACATTTTCTACACTGCAATCAGAGACGCAGTCGGAAAATTCGAGGTTTTGGACTCAATTATCGAATTCGAAAAGTCGCATATGATAAAATTGTTGCAATATATTCTAACCGAAAGTAAGTTCCGTGGTATAGCCGACAAATTTTAGTAAAATAATTACTTTTTTTGTTTTTGCAATTAAAAACAATTCTTAACAATAAAGATAAATTTTTAAAAGACTATTCTTTTAAATAATAGTTTATCGTATTTCCCCAAATATTGGAAATTAACCTTTTATTATTAATTTTGATTTGTTAACATTTAGAAACATTATGAAAAAATTTACCCTTTGGTTTTCCATTTTAGGAATAATGTTTTTATTATCTTGTGTTACAAAAGTTAAGATTCAAAAGCCGGTGGTAAAATACGTTAAGGAGCAAAAATGTAGTCCCAATAAGTGGTACGGAATACCAATTGATACAAGTTCTGAATACAAAAAGGTTGCCGAAAGTTACTATATTTTTGAACCAGTTAGGGATATTAATTCACCAGCAAATGAATGGGCACTATCATTTATCGACGAAAAAAATGCAATTCTTACTTATAATGACGTTGACCAACAATCGCCAATAGCTGTTACTTTCGTTAGCGAAACAAAGGCAAAAACCACTTCTGGGCTTAGTATCCCGCTCGAAGGCCACATAGGATGCTTTTCGCTACAAGGAAACAACGTTTTCTTCGCAAGGAGCCCAATTCTTTCGCAAGAGAATGAAATTACCGGGAATTCTGATATTTATATGGCAAAATTCAACAAAAATGTCGTTGCAAATGTCAAATCATTATCTGAATGGATAAATCCATACTACGTTTCTTGGGAATCACATCCTTCAATATCTAATGACGGGAAGGTTCTTTTCTTTTCATCAGATAGAATTCCATACAAAGGACCCGATATTTTTTTCACAATACAACTTCCTAATGGGGATTGGAGTGAACCAATAAATTGCGGTGACTCTATTAATACCGAATGCGACGAAATTTCCCCTTTTGTAACTCGCGATGGTAAATATTTGCTTTTTAGTTCAACTGGTCACGATAATGTTGGGGGATACGATTTATTTATTTCCACAATTTCAGAACAGTTTTGGAAGGAAATACAAAATTATTCCAAAGGGAAAAAAGTGGATTTCGAAAAATACTTTGGCAAAGCGAAAAATATGAGGCCACCAACGAACACTATTGCCGACGAGATTTTCCCCTCAACACCTACAGACCCAAACGATTTGCTTTACTACAGTTCGAACCAATTCGACCAAGAAAAAGGGTTATTTCGACGTGGTGGTTTCGATATTTATGTCCGCTATAAATTTACCAAACCCAAGAAAGTAGCCGAAGTAAAGAAACAGGAAAAAGTCGGTCTGGAAGTTAAAGAAGATATAATCGTCGAACCAAAAATCACGATAGACCCAAATTTTAAGCTTTATGGTTATGTATATTCTTACGAAGGTAACCGCCCAATCGATGGAGCAAATGTTTACGTCTATCAATTCGACACACTTTTACAAGCATTTCCAGATGTGACAATTACAAAGCCAATGTTTTCCACAAAAACCAAGAATAATGGTTACTACGAATTTTCTCTTTTAAAAAACATCGATTACCAACTTTTTGCAGAAGCCCCAAATTTCTTTTACGAAACTAAAAGGATTCGTTTAGATGTTACTGAACCCCAAAAAGAATACCAATTGGATTTTCATTTACCAATGAAATTAACTCTAAGAATCAACTTTCCTTTCGATGTATACGATAACCCATACAAATATACACTCGATAGTAATGGGATGGAAACAAATATTACTTGGGAAGAAGCAATAGAAATGCTCGCTTTGCATTTAATAAATTATAGTCCAATAATTAAAAAAGTGATACTCGTAGGACATACAGATGATGTTGGAACCGATGAATACAATTTACGTTTAGGGAAAAACCGTGTCGATTTCATTATAAAACAATTAATTAAACGAGGGGTTTCCCCCGATATTCTCGAAGGGCAGTCTGCGGGCGAAAGTCAACTACTACCTCGAAATCCAAACGAAGATTTAGCAACATATCGAAAGCGACTTCGTCGAGTTGAAATTTCAAAAATTTATTAAGGAAAATGGAAACCAAAATTACTCCATTTAGACTTTTGCTTATCCTTGTAATTGGAACTTTGATATTTCTCCTTTCTATTGCAATATATGTTTACGATGTCGCCTCGTATAATTTACCTTCTTTGGAGCAATTGGAAAATCCACCTCAAAACTATGCAACGCAAATATTTAGTAGCGACGGGGTTTTAATCGACTATTTATTTGTTGAAAGGCGTGTACCTCTTCCGCTGGATAGTATCCCGAAAGATTTCATTAATGCTTTAATTGCAACAGAAGATAGAAAATTTTTTGAACATTGGGGAATACACCTTGGAAGAATTTTCCGCGCTATGATAAAAAATCTAATTTCGTTGAAAGTCAAAGAAGGCGGTTCCACAATAACAATGCAATTAGCAAGAAATTTATATTTCAACCAAGACTTCTCGATTAAAAGAAAAATTCGCGAGGCATTGACTTCTATTCAAATCGAAAAACAATTTACAAAAGAAGAAATTCTTGAAATGTATATAAATACTGTACCTTTCGGACGCGGAGCCTATGGACTTTCTGTTGCTTCAAAAGTATATTTCGACAAGAATCCAATAGAATTGACTACTTCTGAATGTGCCTTCCTTGTGGGTATACTCAAAGCACCAGAACATTACAACGCAATTGTAGATTACGACAAAGGTATTGAAAGGCGGAACCTTGTCCTCCGACTTATGTACGAGCAAGGATATATTAACAGTGCCCAATATTTGAAAGCTTTGGACGAACCAATTCGGCTTGCAAAAGTCAAAGTAAAAGATAAGAACCAATACCTACTTGCTCCTCATTTCGTTGAATATGTGCGAAGAATTGTTACCTCCGACCCAAGATTTGCTGAATACGACCTTTACCGCGATGGTCTTACAATATATACTACACTTAACGCGAAAATTCAACAATATGCAAAGGAAGCTTTAGAAGAGCACTTACGAGAATATCAAAAAGTGTTCAATGAATCTTGGAATTGGAAATACAAACAACAATTGTTAAATAAACTTGTAGAAGAAGCAATCAAAAAGAACCAAGAGTATGTGAACGCACCAGCAAATAAAAAAGAAGAAATAGCAAAGAAACTTCGACAAAATCCAAATTTCATCGACTCTATAAAAAACGCTGTTACAACAATACAGGCTGGTTTAGTTGTTATCGACATTCAAACAGGCGAAATTGTCGCAATGGTTGGTGCATCTCCTAAATTTATTAATGAAAATCCGTTCGCTAAGCATTCTCTAAACCACGCAACACAAATAAAAAGACAACCGGGCTCTGCATTCAAACCTTTTGTTTATGCTGCCGTACTCGAAGACACTCTTACCCCATTTTCGCTTATTGAATGTGGTCCATTTTCATATAAACTTCCCGATGGTCAAGTTTGGACCCCGCAGGGGTTTGGAAATTGTGAACCTGGCGAAAAAGTAACATTATTCGAGGCATTGGCAAAATCTATAAACTCGGTAGCAGCTCGATTAATCACAATGTATACTACGCCATTAAAGGTGATTGAAATAGCCCACAAAATGGGAATTGAGTCTCCACTTCAAAATGTGCCAGCTCTTTCGCTTGGTGCTGGGGGCGAAGTTACACCTTTAGAGATGACAGTTGCTTTCTCCACCTTCGCTCGCGAAGGTTTGCGATTGAAACCAAAAGCAATTAAATATGTCGAAGACAACAGAGGAAATTTAATTGCTGACTTTCAAAAAGTTCAAGACATTAGCGACGCAATTAACCCAAGAATTGCACAAACTATGGTGAAGATGATGACTGGGGTAATAAATTTTGGAACCGGCTACGAAATTCGCCGATATTTTACAAATTGCGAAGCTGCTGGAAAAACTGGAACGACCAACAATTTTGCCGATGCTTGGTTTGTTGGTTTCACTCCACAACTTTGTGCTGGTATTTGGGTTGGCTTCGACGACCAGCGAATTAGTTTTACTGGTGGTTACGGATACGCTGCAAAAGCAGCAGCTCCAATTTGGGGAAAATTGATGGCAAAGATCTATAATGACCCAACTTTACCTTATAAGCAAAGAAAATTTGGTTTTATCGACAGCACTTATATTGTCAAACAGTAAAAAGAATTTTATGAAAAGATATCTAAATTTTCTCGACGGACGCAAATGTGAATTGTCAAACATTTACGCTGTTGCAAGCAACTACAAAAAGCACGCAGATGAAATGGGAACAACTATACCCGATGAACCTACAATCTTCCTTAAACCTACCTCTGCATATATTTCCGATGGAGGGACTATCCTTTTACCTAAATTTTCAAATGAAATCCACCACGAAGTAGAACTTGTAGTTGTTATTGGAAAAGATGGTAATAATGTTTCAGAAGAAGATGCAGTCAACTACATAGCAGGATATGCTGTCGGTATCGATGTAACATTGCGAGATACTCAAACTAAGGCAAAGAAGGAAGGAAAACCTTGGGGGATTGCAAAAGGATTTTACACTTCCGCTCCAATTTCGAGTATTGTTCCAGCCACGGAATTCAACGGAAACATTCCAGATTTCGATTTGTTGTTGAAAGTAAACGGAGAAATTCGTCAAAGTGCAAATACAAGAATGATGGAACGCTCTGTTGCTCAATTAGTTTCTTTTATTTCAAAAGTTTTCTCTCTAAACGAGGGTGATTGTATTTTTACAGGAACCCCCGAAGGAGTTGGTAAAATTCAAGATGGTGATACTATTTTCGCAGAATTAGTTGGATTTGTTTCCTTAACTTGTTTTGTTGCAAACAAATTAGAAGGATAAATCAATATGAAAAACTATCTATTATACTTTTTACTCATTGTGACTTTTGGCTCTTTTCTTGGTTGTGGTACTTTTCATACACGAACCGAGACCGAGACATACACCATCGTTGTCCGCGACACGCTAAACCAAATCGAAGTCAAGAACCATCCCGGGCGACAAGATTATGGTGTTGTATACCCCTCATCTAAAATTCTCCACTCCACTCGAGAAATAGTTACAAGAGATAGTATTGTAGAAAGATACTATCCAAATTTCATTCGACTTGGTGTATTCGAAAGTGTAGGTTTGATTGGAACAAGCAAAACCGACCAACTTGGTGCCGGTATTTTTGGAATTTTTCGCGAAATAGAGGATTACCCATCGACGGACAATGGGTACAAAAACAAATTGTTTTCTGGTGGATACTATCGCTTCGGAATTGGAGAATGGAGATTACGATGGTTTAGGGATGCAAAGAATTGGACAATAGGAACTTGCCTTTTCGAATTTTTAGCATCGGACAATATTCGCAAAAACACTCTTGCTGGAGTTTTTCCACTGTACATTAAAAAAAGGTTTTTCGTTTCGGAAAAAATCCCATATCTAGCAATTTCCCCTTCGTTTGGTTTTGGTCTTTACCCTTCACAATATGTTAATCTTAACGCAGCTGTTGAACTTGGCTCGCTTGGAGGCTTGAACTTACGATTATATGGGGGATTTGCGATTGGTCAAAATCCCAAAGGCTTTCCAATGAACGACCGAATTAATGCAGAAACCCAAACCATTTCTACACCATACCTTGGTGTTGGTATTTCATTCCTCGATTTTGTCAATATTGTTCCAGAACTTTATACTGAATGGAAAGACCATCCTCATTCTTCTTGGAATATTGGAGTTCTTCAATTTAGTTTGCTTCACACCAACTCCGACACAAGTTTAGGGAAAAACACAAAATCGCTTGTAAAGGGGCTTTATTTTCGTCTACTACCAGCGTCAATCTCAATTCCAATACTTAATAATGGATTTTACTTTGGCACATCATTGCTCAATGCTTTCCTTTTTGGGTTAAAAGATATTGGAATTGGTGTTCTTCCATTCCGACTTGGTTATTGGCACGTTATTCTTCCAGACGAACTTTCTATCGAACCATTTATAGAATACAATTATTATCCATCGACATTTATACACTTTGGGAATCGCTTCAATTTGAAAATAAGCGAAACATTCAATTTTTCTTTCATATTGGGCTATGTTAACGGCAATAACGATAGGTTTTTAAAGAAAATAAATCGGGATATGAATGATTTATTTGATTTCACACCCTATGCAACTTTTTCACGGTATTATATTGGGATATCTATCGGAATTATCGATAGAATTTTCCAACCCGAAGAGTTGCGATACAACAAGGAGGAATGGAAAAAATGAAGAAGTACATATTTTTTGCATTCTTTGGAGTAATCTTATACTCTTGCTGCTCTCCAAGAAGTGGAGAAAGTATTCCTTTGTTGAGTTCCAACTTTCGGGGTTATATTGGTTCGGCTCCGGAATACTTCATTTTGAACTGTGGATACGAAAATAAAATTTTAGGAACAAAATTTGGTAATCCAGACTCTGTGTATGTTATAAACGATAGATTAACTATTTCCCCGGGGAATATGGTCTCTCTCTATGTCGAAGGAATAAATACTATGGATGCTGACTTTTACTTACACGTTCCTTATGGCGACGGTGTGCGTTTTTATTTTCGTGCGCCCGGAAAAGATTTTGAAAAATTCCCGAAACTAATTTTTGAGTACACAGTCCGTGGCAGTAAGGTATTTGAAGATAAAAAACTTCTCGCAAATGTAGACTCGGTTAAGTTAGACAACAATAAACAAAGTAGAATTTTCATTCAAAACGAAGGGGAAATAGTCCACGTAATTGTTGGAGTAGATACAGTTTTCCAAGGTCGAACTAAACTACCCTTGTCTGAATTCATCTACGTTGAACCTATCAACTCTAAAGTGGTTATTGATGATGTATATTTTTATCAACTTGTAGAAAAATCTTACATTTACTAACAATAAAATAACACCATTTATTCTTGTTTTATTACAACTTTTTACCTTTTTCAAACCAAATCTCACTAAAAATTTTATTAATATTTTTAGTAACTTTTTGCAATTTCATTTTCTTTTTTAATATTTGCTACTGGAATTTAACTCTGATGTTAAAATTTGTAAAGACTTAATTTAATACGCTTCATTCCTTCTTACTAAATTTAACGTCATGTTAAATACCCTTTTTCAAATTAAATAATGAGGATGTAATGGAACATCTTTCAAGGGATTGGGTAAAATAACATTTATTATCGCAGATTTCATTAAAAACCAAAGGAAAAAACTTAGTAGTAATCTTCATTTTTTTGTTCTACTTGCTAAAAATTTTCTTTAGTCTAATTTCAAATGTTTTCAAAAATTAGTTGGAGGTAAAATGAAAAAATTATTCTTTTTTTTCTTGTTAATTGGGTTATTTTATTCCTAAACCTATTCGCAATGGAAGCCAGCAAATAATGGACTAAGTAATCCAAAAGTTTCTTGCTTTGCTGTTAGCGGAAATTACATCTTAATAGGAACCGAAGGCAATGGAATCTACTTACCGACTAACAACAGTTATAGTTGGAGCGAGAAAAATAATGGATTAAAAAACAAGTATATTCGAACCTTCAAGTTCAAAGGAAACAATATTTTTGCTGGAACATACTACGATGGTGTTTTAATTTCGACCGATTATGGAGAAACTTGGGTCGAAAAGAATAACGGCTTAACTAACTTCGACGTTTGGGCTATCTTAGTTAAAGAAAATATTCTTTTTGCAGGAACTTATGGGGAAGGGCTGTTCGCTTCGACAGATGAAAGCGAAAGCTGGGTGCCCAAAAATAATGGGCTGACTACTCCCGATATTTGGTGGCTTGCAACAAACTGCGATTATATATATGCTGGAACAGCTGGTGGTGTCTTCCGCGCAAAAATATCCGATTTTGGCTTTTCGAAATTTGATTATGAAAAAAATTATCCTTCGGTTACTATTTTTCCAAACCCTATCCAAAATAACTTTTTCATAATTAAGAACAATTCCAACTCCGCTAACATAACTATCCTAAATCAAATTGGGGAAAATGTCTACTCAAGTTTAATGCGAACCGAAGTAAGTTATTTATTCGTCCAATTCGAGAATTTTTCTTCTGGAACATATTTTCTGTGTATTACTTATTCCAATGGAAAAATAGTAGTTGTTAAATTTTTCAAAGTTAAATTAACCACATATTATTTTAATTTCTTTGGAAAGAAGAAGTTTAAAACAAATATGTTCAAGTTGTAAATAATCTCTAAAAATTCTTAATCACAATTCAAATAAAATTAAATATTGCAACTTCGAAAATAGTACAATATTCAGTTTCTTTCTTATTTTTCAGCGATTTTTTGCTTAACTTCATTAATTTTAGGTTCAAGGTTCCTATAAATTTCTAATGCTTCGTTTCGATTGTTCCGATAGTAATCTAATAATGCATTATAGGAGCTAATTCGCAAACCAACATACTCATTCAGTAATTCAATCTTCTCCTTGTAACTTGGAGCAATGTTCAGACTATCAAGTCCTTTTAATAAATTTTTACATTCGGACCAAGCACGATTCCCATTTTCCAAAGAATTAATTAACACATCTTTCGAAGCGTTCACATCTAGAAAATCATAATACTTTAAAGCTTCGCTTTCATATCTGCTGAACTTCTTTAACCTAAAAAGGTAAATAAAATTATGTGGTATCCATACTTCTGGAATTGTAATAATTGTATCTTTTTTTATGATATCTGTTAATTTTAAATAAGAGGCAACTAAACTATCTTCTACTTCGATTGGATAATTGACTTGCGAAAATATTGTTTTTAGATGCTTATAAGATTCCAACCAAGTTGAATAATAATCTTCCATATATTTTGCTAGTTTCAGATTAGTCTCGTTTAACTTGAGATTTGATGAACTCTTGATAAGTTCGAGGCACTTTCTAAAGGATTCAATATCGGCATTAATTGCACTTAAAAAAAGTGTGTCCGATGCATTTGGATTATCTTTCAACAATCCGAAAAAAGTTTGCGAAGTATTGGATATTGAGTCGGTTTGATGTAAAATTTCCAGCCACTTTGCTCTATAATCTGGTGTCGTTCTTAAAGCATAAACCGATACAGCAAGCCCAATAATAATTGGCAAAAAAATAGTTATTGGTTTCAACTTTTCCCCAGTTTTTGCTACATCGAGCAAGAAAACCAATCCAACAAAAACTCCGGAAATAAAACCACCCAAGTGCCCAGAATTATCAACATTTGGGTCTACCAACCCGCTTGCAAGAGTGAAAATTACTAAGGCAACAATATCGTAAAAGAACTTTTTCCTTATACTTACTCTTCGAAAAGCTAAGAGAACAAAGAAAATTGCATACAAACCAAGAATTCCCCCAGATGCACCAATGCTTACCACAAAATGGTTGTTTATAGTCGATATCGCAGCACCAATCACTCCTGTAACAATAAATGCAACTAGAAATCTTAGACTACCAACTCTGGGTTCAAGCAAAGTCCCAATAGAAATCAGCGCTGCAACATTTGCAAAAAGGTGCTCGAGATCACTATGCAAAAAAATACTTGAGAGCAAACGCCACCATTCCCCGTTCAAAGTTTTAGTTGGGAAATTCCCACCAGATTTTATCAATATTTCTGCTTCAATATCAAAAAAATTAGCACCATTAAAGATAACAACCAAAAGATAATAAATAATGTATGCTAAAATCAGAAGAGAAGTAAAGACAACTCCACCTTGTTTCGAGGTTTCAGTTACGATTTCTTCCAATTTTGTTTGTATTGAGAAAAGTTCTGATTCACTTATCTCTTGTTGAAGTTCATAAATCTTTGTAATGAAATTGTCAATTCTTTTTAGAAGTAAACTCTTATTTCGAAAAAGACCTAAGTTCGAAAAAAAATTAAAATCGAGTTTAGCAATTTCACCTTCAACACAAATTTTAACCATATAGGGCATATTATATCTGTACTTAAGGATATTATTTTCTGTTTCCCTTAAAACATCTTCCGAAGGTTTTCCGTCTAACTTCGCAGTAATGCAATCATTTTCAAAAGAATCTATTTCGTAGCCCAATTTTTCCAAAGCCTCGACGAAAAAAGGCAGTAGCGAAGTACTTGAATATGTTAAATCTGAAAGTTCAACTTGAAACTTGTTGTTAATAATGTAATTTCCCATAAAAAACCTTTATGAAAAATAAAACAAAAATTTTCCAAAGGGAAAGACATTGGACAAAAAAATCAAAAATAGTAAAAAAATAATTCAGATTAGGAGTGAGATAAAAAAATTAATTTGTTTTTCTTTTATTTTGCTGAACTTTGTATTCCAACTCTAAAATCTTTAATTCTTCATCGAAAAGCGATTTCCCTCGCCTCGACATCATTGCTTGAATGGAACGGATAGTTCTTTCGAAACTACCCAAAGTGCTTTGCGTCTTATTACCACCCCAAGTAAACGATGGGATATATTTGGAAAGCAGCCCAGAATTGTAAAGATTACAGCAAATACCAGTAATAGTTCCAGTGTTAAACGAAGTATTAATTGCAGTACGTGAATGGTCGCCAAGTATTAAGCCAAGGAATGTTCGACCAGTATCGAAGGTTTCATTTTCAATACGAACGGATACGGTTTCGTAAGTGTTCTTCAAATCTG
Source organism: Ignavibacteria bacterium (assembly GCA_026416955.1). GTDB lineage: Bacteria > Bacteroidota > Ignavibacteria > Kapaibacteriales > UBA2268 > Naka2016. Next base: position 60,193 of record JAOAEE010000023.1, read on the forward strand.
ATGTAGTTGTACCAGCACCTAAATTACACCATTCACCGATATATGAATGCCCAACAAATCCAAGATGTTGTTTGTTTGAATATGAATGAAAAATTGAATTTTCGATTTCACCCCCAACTTTACAGACTTCGCCGATACTTGTTCCTTGATAAATAAAAGACCCAGTTTTAACAACAGAGTTCCTACAAATTGCGACTGGCCCTTCGATGTACGAAAATGGTTGAATGGTAACATTTGCATCGATAATGATTGGTCCTTTTTCGGCATTCAAAACAACATTTGGCATTATGTTGCAATCGTTCGAAATTTTGATATTTGTTTCATTAATAATTGCTACATTCTTTGCTCGAAGGTAATCAAAATCAACTTGATTTTCGAAGTAGCGAAAATCGTCTTCAATTGCCTTGGAATTTAACTCAATTGCATCCCACAAAAAATTTATTACATTTGGAATAGGAATAGAAACTTTTGGTAGCTTTTCGAAATACTTCCTTAGAAGTATCTCATAAAATTTAATATCGAACTCGTTGGGATTAATCATCTCGTCGGAAGTAATATAGAACCCAATTGGTACATCATTCACCACAAATACGCAAGACTTTGTAGTTGTCGTTTGTCGAATAAATTCCCCGTAAGAAATATTTAAATTTTTCCAAAGTTTCTCTTCTGGAAGTATACCAGAGTTGAGGACCAAAAGGTTGCTTTGCTGAATTTGATTATTTTCTATACCAAACTTTTTCAAAAAAAGATTTAAATAGGTTTCCCGATTAGTATAAAAAACAAGTTTAGCAGAAGGAAATTCCTTTTGAACCTTTTCGAACAAACGCAAAGCACCACACCGAACTTCCCATTGGGTATGAAGAAGATAAAAAGGATAAAGGCTTCGAAAATAATCATTTTCGAATAATAAAATAGTTTCTGGCTTTATCATTCTACTTTGACCAGTTCTACTTCAATAATCAATTTCGAATTGGGTGGAATTCCACGATACGAATGTGCACCGAAACCAAGTTCTGGCGGTATTATCAAAATTCTTTTGCCCCCTACCCGCATAGTCGAAACACCTTCTTCTAATCCTTCGATAGCATCCTTATTTCCAAGCGTAAATGTCATCGGTATTCCGCTTTTGTAAGTGTCTTCGATAATTGTTCCGTCCTCGAGTTTCATAATAAAATTAATTGTAACCCTTTGTCGGGGTTTAGGCATTTCACCGCGTCCTTCGTAAACATCAGAATATTGCAAGCCACTCGGGGTTGTTCTCCAATTCTCTTCTTTAGAACTACCCACCTTGCTTGTCCTACAAGAAACGAAAACAAGAGATGCTATTAATACAAAAAGAACAAACAGTCTCATAATTCCTCCAACTTTATTTCTTTTTCTTTCCTTTTCCTTAGTGCGGCCTTAATGAACCCAATAAAAAGAGGTGCTCCGGTAACTGCACGCGATTTCAATTCTGGGTGGAATTGAACACCCACGAACCAAGGATGGTCTTTCAACTCTATCATTTCCACCAAAGTACCATCGGGAGATACCCCACTCATAATCATACCGTATTGCTCAAAAATATGACGAAACTCATTGTTCACCTCATATCTATGCCTATGCCTTTCGTAAATTAATTCTTGATTATACTCGGAAAAAGCCAGTGTCCCCGGAAGTATCCGACAAGGGTACTGACCAAGTCGCATTGTTCCACCTTTGTTGAATACTTTTTTCTGTTCCTCCATCAAATCAATTACATTATACTTGGTTTTAGAATCGAATTCAGTAGAATTAGCCCCCGAAAGTCCACACACATTTCGAGCAAATTCAATTATTGCACACTGCATTCCTAAACAAATTCCAAAAAAAGGAATTTTATTTTCTCTAACGTATTTGATTGCACTAATTTTTCCTTCAATACCTCTTTTACCAAAACCGGGCCCAACAAGCACAGCATCTAAATCCTTCAAAATAGTTTCTACATTTCCCTTTTCAAGTTCCTCCGAATCAATCAATTCAACATCGACAGCAGTATTGTTAATGGAACCAGCGTGAACAAACGCTTCCAATATACTTTTGTACGAATCCCTATAGCGTACATACTTACCAACTAAGCCCACTTTTACACGGTGTCGGGGATTTTTTATCCTTCTTACAAATGTTTTCCACTCCTCCAAGTCTAAATTCTTTGGTTCTACGTTAAGTTTTCGTAGCACAATCTCGTCGAGATTACTTTTAGACAAAATTAAAGGAACTTCATATATAGTATCTACATCGTAAGCATCGATTACAGATTCTTCGTCGACATTGCAAAACAACGAAATTTTGCTTTTTACATCTTTCGACAATTTTGCCTCGCTTCGACAAAGAATAATATCTGGTACAATTCCGTGTTCCATCAATGCTTTGACAGAATGCTGAGTAGGTTTGGTTTTCAATTCGCCAGCACTTCTAATGTAAGGAACATAAGTAAGGATAATATTCAAAGCATTATTCATCCCCCGCTCGATAGCAAATTGTCTTGCAGCTTCTAAAAAAGGCAACGACTCGATGTCGCCAACAGTTCCGCCTATCTCCACAATTACGAAATCATATTCACCATCAAAATATGCTATTCTCCTTTTAATTTCGTCGGTAATGTGCGGTATAACTTGAACAGTTTTTCCAAGATATTGACCTTCTCTTTCTTTAAGAATGACTGTGTAGTAAACTTGACCAGCAGTTGTATTATTGTGTCGGCTCAATGAATAACCAAGAAACCGCTCGTAGTGTCCCAAATCTAAATCTGTTTCTGCACCATCGTCCGTAACATAAACTTCTCCGTGTTGGAATGGATTCATAGTTCCCGGGTCAACATTAATATATGGGTCGAGTTTCATAATTGTAACTTTAAATCCTCGTTGTTTCAAAAGTAATCCAAGAGATGCCGCGGCAATCCCTTTCCCCAACGAGGAAACCACTCCACCATAGACAAAAATATACTTAGTTTTTCTTTCGCTTTTTTCCATTTTTTATTTTATAAATGAAACTAAATTAAGAAAAGAAACCGAATAAAGATTTAAAGAATAAATTTGAAATATTCTTGCCAAAATTTTTTCAAAAACAAAACAAAGATAATTTTTCTTTTTTTTCCTTATTTTAACTCAAAATAACGGTAGAACAGAAACATTTGACTTGATAAAATAAAAAAAAGGGGCTTTACAAAGCCCCTTTTTTGCAAGTTAATTAGGAAAAATTTTTAGTTATTGAACAATGGACTTTCTTTAACATTGCCATAACCAGGAATGATAATTTCTTTTTGGTCCGGATTGTTTGTTTTGATTTTTACTGAACAGTTAAAATAGCCTTTTTTATCGGGAACAACTTTTGCAACGATATCATAACTTTCGCCAGCCTTCAAAACTAATTTCTTGGGAAGATTAACATTTAAATTCTCGGGAACAACTTGAACTTCGGACAAGGTAATGTTTTCATTAGTGTTGTTCTTCAATGTAACTTTTGCTTGGGCTTCTTGTCCTACGGTCATTTCGTTAAAAGTGAAATATGAAGTTGGAGTTATCGAAATTGGATAAAAAACATTTGCTTTTAAGTATAAGTATTTATTTGGGTTATTCGGGTCGTTAGAAGCAATACGAATACTTTTAACAACGTTTCCCGAAGTCCCAGTAATTCTTAGAGTAACATCCAATGTTGCTTCCTCGCCGGGTTTTAACTCGTTTTTATCCAATGGTGCGGTCGTACATCCACAGCCGGGTTTAACTTCAGTGATTTTCAAAAGCTCGTTTCCGACATTTTTAATTTTTATCTTTGCCTTTAATGGGTCTTGGGTTGGTTTAACTGTACCCCAATCATAACTATCCCCACCAACTATTTCGATTTTAGGTTGAGCAAATAATAGGAATGGGAAAGACAACAACAAAAGAACAAAATATCTTTTCATAATTAATCCCCAAAATTGTTAATAAATATTAACGAACTTTATGTATTCTTATTTTTCACTAACTAAAATTTTAATGCTTTGAATAATTCGATTTTCATCGTAACTTTCTGCATCGAAAGCATCAATTTTAATTAGTTCTGGTCGTTCCTTCAAAATTCCGCTTCTTTCGATATATTTTTCAACCGTCGATTTTGAACTGCCACCCCAAGGATTGCGTGCAATTGTTATTCCAATTCTGTTTACAAAAGGAAACATTTTTCTAATCGCTTCTACTGTATCTTTTCCATCTTCATCCCAATCATCCCCATCCCCACCATAGAATACGTAAATGTTGTTTTCGATGTACAACCTTTCCTCTTGTATTATCTTGGCAACCAATTGAAACGAAGGTGCAACGCGTGTTCCACCCGCTACTTGAAGTCGAATGTAGTTCATAAAATCTGGAACTTCCTTTGCTGTTGTATCGTGGAGTATAAAGCGAGTAACAACATTATTCTGATATTGATACATAAGCCAACTGTAAATAAAAATATGTTGGCGCGTTATTACTTCCGTCGGTTTACCGTGCATCGAACCGGAATAGTCGCGAATGAAGAAAACAACAGCTTGTGCTTCATAGTCTTTTTCTTTCGAAAGAATTCTATAGACGTGGTCACTTGGCAAGATTAGAAATTCAGATGGGTCGGTATCCAAATTTTCGTCTACACGGCCAAGAAGTAGATTTGTTTTGATAATTGATTTAAGAGTAGCTTTTTTGTCGAGTATTTGACCAAAACCACGGTGAATATCGGTTAAATCATACTGAAATTTCGTAAAAGAGGGTTTTTTCCCTTTGGGTTTAATGTTTGGTAGTTCAAACTTTTCAGTAAGAATTTTTCCTAAATCAAATGCATCTTCGCTTATCTCGTGCCTTGTATCACCTCCTTGCCCCGGACCGAAACCTTCGCCTTCACCTTGCTCTGGTTGAAGAGGCGCTTCGCCGATAACTTCGCCTTCCTCTTCCTCCCCAGTTCCGCCAGTTTGAGGTTCTTCCTCGGAAACGCGAGTATCGTGGTAAAATTTTGGTTCGACAGTTGTAGGAACCACAACAATCTTTGGTTTGCCCGAAGCGTCGGGCCGCATTAGTTTGCCAATTCGAATCCTTCGTGGGAAACCGTCTTGTTCGCGTTGTTTGTCCCGTTCAAGTAATTCCTCCAGAGTTTTTAACTCGGTTGTAGGTTTCAAGGAAAAGTCCGGATTCAAGAATAAACCTACATCGTCTACGAGGAAAATATCGTTTAGTTTTTGTTGCAAAACTTTAATTTTCTCTTCTTCAATAAATCGAGGAGTTTCACTTTTTTCGAAACCCAATTCCTTTTTGTCTTTAATTTTGTCTTCCACAATAGTTAATTTAAAACAAAATTAAGTTACCAATTGCAAAATAAGAGAAATTTCTTATTTGATTATCAAAAAAGGAAAAACAAACGCTTGTCCGTCAATTTCTAATTTCAAGAAATACGTGCCATTTGTGAAAGAAGATGTTAGAAACCAAATTGGGATTACCTTTGTCTCCGAATTAAAAATTAATGAACTTTCATATAATTTGTTCCCCAAGAGGTTATAAATAAATAATTTACAATTAATACTTTGCATAGAATTAATTAATATCACTTCGGTCTCATTTCCAGTAACAATCGAAGGCACTTGAATAGAAATTCCACATTTGTTCTGGACAGAAGTGGTAGATGTATCGACCTCTCCGACAAAAATATTATCGAACCAAACGGTTCCAGTATGACCTCGGAATAAACAATAAACATTTCCTTTATAAATCGGGAAAGGAGGTACGTAAATGACGCCTGAATATTCCCAATCGTGGGTTCCAGTAGAAAATTTTGCAATCCGACCATACCAAGGCTTGTTTTCCTTAGAATAAAAATCGCAATAAATTGCGTAGTTGTAGCCAGGTTGTCCCGAAACTCCTTCTGCTTTCGACCAACCAGCAACCAAAATCGGCTTCGCTTCGGTTTGGTTTAAGTAAATAACAGTATAAACACCACCAGTATCGCTCGAAGAAGTGTTGGTTACTTTTACGGAACGCTTAAAGTGTTGGGCATTTAAACCAGTTGTGTCATACTCAAAACGACCATAGTAAGGGTACCAATTATCGGGAATTCCATTCATATCGACATCATATTCAAAACTGAAATTCGGAACAAAATTGCTTGTATCGATATTTCCAAGTTTAGGATTTACATAATTAATTGTCATTAGCCCAGTCGAAGACATCGCAACAATTGGAAATACTAAATCTCTCAATTTCGCACCAACTGGAATTTTTATTTCACCAGAGTATTCAGAAAAAACTTCATTTGCCGGTGAACCGTCGTTTTTCAGAACTAAATCCTCCAATATCCCAATTGTTGTAAGGTCTACATAAACATATAAAGGCAAATTAGGTCTGCTTTTAAACTCATTAGAAGATGAATCGGCACATTCAACACGTGCGCGAATTGCAATCTCATTTTTACCCGCACTTTCAATAATAATACTTGGATTTTTTATCATCGGAGAGGTTAATTTACTGGACTTACCTTTCAAAATTATTTTGGCACTTTTAGGAAATAGAATAGAATCGGCAGTTTTAGTAAAAAGTCTTCCCCCTTCAATAGAAAGCAAAGTATCGACAGTAATTTCGGGCATACCTTGGATAGTAGGAATAACAACGGTATCCTTTGCATTCGAGTTAACATAAACAACACAGTTATCGAATTCTCTTTTAAAATACTTCTTTCCTTTCTTGTCCAACTGTTGCAATTGCTGTATAGAATCTGTTGCATTTTCCAAAGCATTTCCGACAGGGATATCGAATTCTGGAAAATGTGCAAAAACTTGATAATTAACTGAATTGCCAAAAGCCGAATTTTTCCCTCCAGTGAGCAAAAAAGACGATACGCAGTAAATCCGAGATTGTGGTAATTTATCCAAAATTCCACTCAAAGGTAGCCACATTTTTTTGTACTGGTTCTCGCACTTAATACCTCGATTACAAGCATTTAACCAATTAGTTTCGGTAACATAACCCGACCAATGATTATGAGCAAAACCTTCGTCCATCCCTCCGTCACTAACTTCAAGAAACCTCAACCCTCTGCTTTCATAAAGCCCATTGAAAATTAAAGGTTTACTTCCCAATGCTTTTTTTACTTCGTAAAGGAAATTGTAAACACCATCATACCATATGCTATCTGAATAATTCAAAGGTGGATAACAATCGACACCCCAATTGGAAATTCTATTCCAAGCATCGTCGGCAAAAACTCCGTTGTATCCTCTTGCAAATGCTTTTTGAACTTGCTCAATGTAATTTCTTCTCCATTTTTCGTTAGTTACATCCATAACAAAGAAATTATAATAATCATTTTTAACCCTATTGTTTGCATTATTCGTCCAAAATCCAACTTTTGGGTATCGATATTGCTTACCTTTCTTGAAACAAACGATATAACACTCAATCCCAGCATTTACGACATAATTTAGCAATTCACTATAAACAAAATTATCAGCACTAAAAGGTATAATGATTATCTCATTTTGGTCGAATTTGTTGTTTTTATTCAAATCTGCGTAAAAATACATTGAATCGGGATATGTCTTGGACACAAATTTAATAACCACATCAAATTGAGTTGAATTATTGGTTTTTTTTGTTTGAATGGTTTCGGGAAGACAAATTGGTATTCCTTCCTCGTATCTCAATTCAATTGGAAAGCTGTAAGGAATTTCGAGAGTATCGTTGACGATAGTATTTAACTTAACCCAACGTGCAGATTTAGGCAAAGAAATTGCTAATTCATTTGTCTTAACAATAGTATCCGTACTTAAATAATTGTCGATTGAATCTTTACTCCAATATAACTTATAAGAAATTTTTACATTTGTATCCAACTCGAATCTTCTATCTGGCATCCAATAAAACTTCCAGCTTTTATCGAAAGTAACGGTCAAACAAGAAGGTTCAGAAATATGAAGGAAAGCATCCTCTTCGAGGTTAATTTTTGGATATTCTTCAAGATAATAATTCAAAGCAACGACATCTTTGTAGAAAAGTATTATATAGTCCTTATCGAAACTTCTAATTAATTTTAATTCGGCCTTACTTGCTTCGTCCAAAAATGCAAATCGCTTGTATGCAAGCTTTGTTAAAAAAACATCACCTTTGATTGCCCAATAATTGACTAAATAACTTTTGTAGCCACGCGGTAAATACTCTTTAGGTTGGGAAAAAGAACTTACAGAAGAAATAAGAAAAAGTAATAAAACCAAACAAATCATATTCCCTCCAAATATTCAATTTTAAATTAATAAATGAGAATTTATTAAAGTAATCAATTAGATTAAAAGAACTTGAAATATTTTAAGATTCTTTTTGTCCATTCGTAAGAGCAAAACGAAGCTAAAATTGCAATCACAACATCGATCGTGTAATGGGCTTTTTGGAAAATAACTCCCAATCCAACAACAAGAGTTGCAAAAAAAAGAAAAAATTTCGCAGGCTTATTGTGGATAAGTAGAAAAAGTAGAAACATAAGAGACGTGTGACCAGAAAAGAACAAATCCTTGGTCAATGTTACGTCAGTTCCGAAATATTCTATTATTGGGTCCTTCAAAAGAATAATATCATTGGGTGGATTTAATGGCAAAAAGTACATACAGGAAATTCGTAAAAACAGAAGGAATGAATACGAAAGAAAGGCAAGTACCAATTCCTTAGGGTTTCTCAAAAGTAAAACAAAAGACAACAACACAGAGAAATATAAAAAAGAAAAGATTAACCAAGTTAAATCTAATGGTTCGAATAAAGAGAGAATTGGGTCGTTGAATGAAAAACCATTTCTTTGTTCCACGGAAACAATAAAACGCGCAGTAAAGTGGAGCATCAACACCATAGCAAAAAACGAAAAGAGGAGCAAGATAAAATTTGTTTTTTTTCGTAAGAATTCACTCCAAATTTCCGAAAGTGAAGTCCTTTCCTTCATTCACCAAATTTTGCTAATTTTGATTTTTTAAATCTACAAAAATAATATGGATAGCAAGGAAAACAAAATTCTACATTCTACTACTGTTGTAGGGTTAATAAAAGATGGAAAAGCAGTAATTGGAAGCGATGGCCAAGTAACTTTTGGAACAACAGTTTTGAAACACACAGCAAAAAAAATCAGAAAACTATACAACGGTACTGTTCTGACTGGTTTCGCCGGTGGAACTGCCGATGCTTTTGCCCTTTTACAACGCTTCGAGGAGAAACTTGATGCTACCCGTGGTCAATTGTATCGCTCCGTTATCGAGTTTGCCAAAGATTGGAGAACAGACCGATATCTTCGTCGTTTGGAAGCAATGATGATAGTTATGAACAAAGAGAAACTTTTCGTCCTAACTGGTAATGGCGATGTTGTTGAGCCCGACGACAACCTTGCCGCAATCGGGTCGGGTGGTCCTTACGCATTGGCTGCTGCAAGAGCACTTGTCGAAACCACAAACCTCGACGCTAAAACAATTGTCGAAACATCTCTCAAAATTGCCTCTCAAATTTGTATTTACACAAATTCTGAATTCACAATCGAGGAATTGTAGGTTTATGATAAAAAGTTCTCAGCTTGTAAATTTAAAAATTCCTTTAGTATTAGCAAGTAGTTCCCCAAGAAGGAAAAAACTCTTAGAAATGTTAGGTTTAGAGTTCAATATTATTTCTCCAAATATAGACGAAGATAATGTAGCCAAAGATATTTATGACTTCTCGCTTAAAGTTACCGAAATTGCCAAGACGAAAGCATTAAAAGTTTCGGAACTTATCGGCTACGAAGCAATAATACTCGGTGCGGACACTATTGTTGTTCTCGATGGTAACATTTTAACAAAACCAAACGATGAGTACGAGGCAAGAGTTATGCTAAAAAAACTTAGCAATAGAACACATATAGTTTTCACGGGTCTTGCACTCTTGCACAAACCCAGTATGAACTTCAAAACTTGTTTTCGGCGGACAGAAGTTTCCTTCCGGCAAATTTTCGATGACGAAATAGAGGCTTACATTCGCTCGGGCTCTCCTTTGGATAAGGCTGGTGCTTACGGAATTCAAGACGACTTCGGAGCAGTTTTTGTGAAAAACATAAATGGTTGTTATTACAACATTGTAGGACTTCCTCTGGAATGCTTTTACACTTCTTTAAGGAATTTCATCAATGAATTGGAAGAGGAAGGAATTTTATAACAATCTACTTCTGATTTCCCCTTGGATTATTGTATTTACAATTTTCTGGCTTTATCCCATAATTTATGCTTTTTATCTTTCGCTTTGCGATTATCAAACCCTAACATCAAAGACTAAATACATTGGTTTTAAAAATTACGAGCGAATTTTTAAAGACCCGTTATTTTGGTTAGCATTAAAAAATACTGCAATTTTTACATTTGTTACTGTTCCAATAACCACAGCGATTTCCCTATTCCTTGCTAATGTGTTAAATAAAAGAAACCTTAGGTTTAGGAATTTCTTCCAATCTGCATTTTTTGTTCCTTCAATTACATCAATTGTTGTAATATCTATTGTATTTGTAAACCTATATTCAAGCGAAGGCTACATCAACAATTTGCTTAAACTGTTACATTTGCCTTATCCAAAATTTGGTTGGTTGCAGAACGAAACCACTGCACTTCCCGCAATAATGCTAATGGACATTTGGATGAGCATTGGGTACTATATGGTATTGTTCCTTGCCTCGATGCAATCAATTCCAAATGAGTATTATGAAGTTGCGGAACTTTATACAGCCTCTTCTTGGCAAAAGTTTTGGAAAATTACTTTTCCTTCAATCCGACCTATGTTTCTTTTTGTGATTGTATTAAACTCGATAAAATCATTTCAAATATTTGTTGAAATCTATGTTATGACCAAAGGAGGACCATTGAATGCAACAACTACCCTTGTTTATCTTATTTACGAAAATGCTTTTGTAAAAATCGACCAAATGGGCTATGCCTCGGCAATTGCTTTCGTAGTATTTTTCCTTTTACTTGGTTTTTCATTTCTACAGATTCGTTTACTCAAGGTAAAATAAATAGTGAGTTTAATTTGGAAACAAATGTTATTAAAATACTAGTATCTGCTGGTGGAACAGGTGGACATCTTTTTCCAGCAATTGCAGTAATCGAAGAGATAGAAAATATTTTAAAAAATAAATATCAACTGGAAATATTTGCTATTGGAAAACAGAACAAAATCGAAGCAAAAAAAAGTTACGAAAAAGGTTGGCACTTCATTCCAATTCCAATGGAAGGTTTTTCTGGTTTTGGATTGAAATTTTTTGATTTTTTTGTCAAGACTATTAAGTCTGTAAATATTGTGCGCAATTTGATTCGCAAAGAAAATATCGATTTTGGAATAGGAACAGGTGCCTACATTACCTATCCAGCTGGTATTGCTCTTTATTCAGAAAAAAAACCATTTTTTCTACTTGAAAGCAATTTGGTGCCGGGACGCGCAAATCGTTTGCTTGCAAGAAAATCATCTATTTTTTTTGCAACTTTCGAAAATACAATAAAGTACCTACCTCCAAACATTGAAACTAAATTCAAAGTATACGGGACACCAATTAGGAAAGATTTGCTTTCACAAATTCCAAAGGAGCAAGCAAGAAAGAAACTAGGCCTTGACCCCGAAAAAAACACTATTCTGATTTTTGGTGGTAGCCTTGGTGCTAAGTCCATTAACGATGTTGTTTTTTCAAACTACAAGAAACTTCTCGCTTCTGGCTTCCAAATTATTTGGCAAGTTGGAAAAAACTTTGATGTTGACATTGTCAATCAAAAAGGGCTAATAATTTTCGAGTTCATTGATGATATGGCAACTGCTTATGCAGCAGCGGATTTGGTAGTTTCTCGCTCTGGTGCTTCCACAATTGCAGAAATTTCTGCTCTTGGTAAACCAGCAATTCTTATCCCTTATCCTTTTGCTACTGGAAAACACCAAGAACTAAACGCAATGGAATTGCACACTAACGAAGCAGCAATTTTAGTTCACGACAACGAAGCAAAGGAAAAGTTAATACCAAAAATCTTTGAACTTTTCGAAAATCAAGAAATGTTAACTAAATTAGCAATGAACATAAAAAAATTCTATAAACCAAATTCTTGCGAAAGAATTGCAAAAGAAATTTTGAAATTTTTAAATATTTAACTTAATTTTGATTTTTAACAGATTTTATTAGTAATTTTTTATGGGGAAACAATTTCCTTTAATTTTCGAGAAAAGATTTGATTTTTACTGGAAATCTATTGCAATTTATTGTATTGTTTTGATTTTGTATTCGCTACTTCGTGGTACTTTAGAAGAAGGCACTCTAACCCTACGAGTTTCGGACCCCCTAGTTATTTTGCTTACTCTAATTATACTTTTTTCTATTGTTGGGTATCTTTTTAGCATTTGGAAATCTCCAAAAGTAATTGTAGGTAAAGACTATATAACACTAAAAACAAGGTTCAAAGAAATCAATCTACCCGCAAATCAAATCTCAAAAATCGTAATTGGTAAAGAAATTGTTTCGAACCTTAAAAGGCCTATGAGGATAATTAAAATTTTCGTTACGTTCCGAAAGGCACCTTTTCGTATTCGCCCAAGTTTGTTTTGGAACCACAAAGAATTAATCGAAGCGCTAATTCAATTTAAGAAAAGTAACAACAAATGAAAATTAAACCTATTTCCATTCTCTTTCTTTCTTTCTTTCTTTGTATCCCATCGCTAACAACCCAAGAAGAAGTAATTTCTTCGAATAAACAAATAGTCCTTGGTTTCATCAAAGAACTTGCCGATAGTCTATCTATTTATCCAACGAATCGGTATTTGCACCTAAAAATCTCCACTCATTCTCTTTCAGAATTCGTTGAAAGCATTATTATCGAAAGACTTTCGGCAAAGGAATTCAAGTTCTTTACTTTTCAGTGCGATTCTTGTACTAATATTCAATTAACAATTAGAAAGTTCGATATTAACTATAAACGAATTATCAAAGAAAAACCAACAAATTTTATCATTAGAAAAGTTGAACTTGAAGTAGTTTCACTGATTAAAGAACCAAACTCAGATATCAAACCTTTATTATTTGTCGAGACATACAATGATACGATTAATTTTGAAAATTTCGACATAGTGGAAAAAGATGGTATTCCTTTCACGGGGAAAAAACCAAAAGAACCAGAGAATTTCCTTAAAAAATATATTGAACCAATAGTTATTATTGGTTCAACAGCACTTGGTGTGCTATTATTCTTTACAATTCGCTCGAAGTAATTATTTCGAAACTATTATTATTTCTGTTCTACGATTTAGTTTTCTTCCAAATTCAGTATCGTTTGGTGCAATTGGCTTTCTCTTGCCAAAGCCAACTGTTTTAATTCTATCGGGTGAAATGCCACGGTTGACAAGGTAGTTTTTGACTGCGTCTGCACGCAAAATCGAAAGTCTATCGTTATAAGGATGTGAGCCACGGTCGTCGGTATGCCCTTCGACCAATATTGTAACATTGGGCTTGTTCTTCATAAATTGGTATAGTACTTCCAGTTCTTTAACAGTATCGGGTAAACTTGCGCTATTTGTTTCGAAAAGTAAATTTTCAATTATTAATTTTCTTCCCAGTTCAACTATTGGTATTGTTTTACGCACAATTTCTTTTCTTTCGGGACTAAAGATTGCTATGTTAATAGAATCGGGAATTGCAGGTAGATCTGTTCTATATTTTATCGAGTACAAATTAGTAAGTTGGCTCGAAAAATTATTCAAAATGGTCGAGAAAGGATACTCAATATCGAATTGATTTCCGCGTGTTTTAGAAGCAATAGTCTTATAATCCTTCAATTTTGGGGGTGTTATTGTAAAGCAACGAATATCATTTTTATTCAAATACTCAATAATTGAGTTGGTGGTTTCAAAAGTAGTCCCATCCCCTTTCTCGCCTAGCTGATGATAGGGAGCATCAGTTATCAACACTATCACACGATTTGCCGAGGGTCTAAATGCTATCTGGCTGGTTGATTTGATGGCTTCGAGAGCGTTTTCCTTTTCGTCGCCACCACCATACGCACGTACAGTTGAAAGCCACGCAAGAAAGTTGTTTACATTATCCGATGGTTGATAAACTTTTTCAACAATATCGGAAAAAAGAATTAAGCCAATACGATAATCAATTCCTCGACTTAGCAAAGTAGAAAGAAACCTCGATATGTTACTCTTTATGTCATCAATATGCTTTTGCATCGAGCCAGTTACATCGACAATAAAAACGAAATCAACTGGAATTCTTTCCTTTACGGAAATCTTTGAAACAGAAATTACTTGTTTTTCTATGCCATTTTCTGTTACAATTACATCACTTGTTGTTAAAGTATCCAAAGGAAATCCGCTTGTATTGAAGGCTTCTACTATAATATTAATCTCTGGGAACTTGGCAATATCAACATTTCGAATAGTAAGCAAAACAGGCTTCTTTTCGGTTTTAACCTCAGCAGATTTCAAAACCTCTTGAATTTTTTTCATTGAATCTGGGGTTGGAATTTGCCCATAAACAAGGAATGTAATGAAAAATAATACTACAAGCAAACGCAAAATCATCTTCATAAAGAAAGACTAATTATTCATACATAATAATTAATTTACAAAAAAACCCTCTAACTAAAAAAGTCAGAGGGTAACAAAAACTAAATAAATCATATTACAAAGTTAACCGTAAAACGGGAGAAATCAGAAAGAAAGTTTTGTTTTCGAAAGGTTGAGCAGTTCTCATAATCCGAGCAACTCTACCTTCGATATACAACCAGTTGAACAAAGGCAAATAAACACGCCCTAAAAGTATTTGATTGGAATACTGCACACTTGCCCCAAATGGCCAAACAGACTGATTTCTATATTCAAACTTAACAAACAACCAATCTGCGAACTCATTAGGTTTATGAGTATTTAAAACAATGCTTTCATCTTCGGGCGTAGGAACAAGATAGTAATGTTGAAATTGTGAAGGTTTGAAAAATACTTCCCTAACTTCGAAATAATTAATCCCTAAATCGAAACGAAAATAATTTTCAGGATTTGCTTCGGTTAACCATAAATTATAGAAAACAGTAAACTGACCTGAGGAACGAAGTAAAGGAGCAACTTTGTAATTTTCAAGTGTTAACTCGTTCACTTTATTGTAAGCAAAGTATTTTGTTGGGTCAACTGCTTCCTCTTTTAATTCGGACAACGGTAGTTGCATATTAAGGTGCAAACCCAATTTGGGATGGAAAGGCAAATGGAAATCCAACCCTGCAATTAACATTCCGCCGGGACCTTGATTTAACTTCTGACTTGGAACCCAACTAAAAACCGTACCTTTGTTGTTAATCCCACCAGATATTCTATATGAACCGCCAAGATAAGCATTTATCAAATAAGGAATTCTATCGCTTGTTCTGGAATCTCGATTAACATAGAGTGGCCTTTTCAGCAAGATTTTCGATGAACCAGATGTCCAAAATGTATATCCAATTTCATCAGTACCAATAGCATTTTTCAACCAGAATCCCGATTCACCAAACTTCAGTGTTTGCTCGAAAAATGATAAAGTAAAGGAATGGGTAACATTGGTTGGTTCAAGATAATTTATAATGGCTTGTGCTTGCGAGGCAGTAACGGGAACTTCGGGAGGAATATCGACATAACAATAGTCTCTTTTCCCTTCGACCCAAGTGAAAGGATTCGAAAAAGCATCAGCACCAGACAAAATATTGACAAGTCGTTCACCAAGGTTTACTTGAATTTGGGATGCACTAAGACTAACTTCCCCACAAGTTAACAACAGCATATCAAATGGTTCGTATTCGCTTTTCCTTGGTGCTGCAAGTATTTCAATTCTGGTCTTACTAAGTTTGGATTCATCGTAGCCCAAAATTCTAAATGCTTGAAATACTTGTATTTGCAAGTCTGTTTCACAAACTTTCCACCGAGGGAAATACTTTCTAATTTCTGGGTCAATAGTTGTCATTGAATCAATCAACTCGCGAGGGTTAACATTTAGATGTTGCGATTTTAATTCAAAAAATGAAACTAAAACAAGCAACCCAACAAAAACAAATAACTTTCTCATATCACTTATCATAATTGTTTACAATTAAAAATTAACAATAAAACGAACCATTGGAACGAAATACCCTTTGTTTTCCCATTCCTCTGGTTTATCCTTGAATGGGACAAAATACCCGCGCCCATCTATTCGCAAAGCCAGAGTTTGACGAATTATAGGAACTTGCAACCACAAACCACCGCCGATACCACCATTAATGTATTGAAGATTGGCACCAAATGGAGTGGCAATATTTGTTGCCATAAAATCAATTCGGATGGAAACATCTCCAACTGAAACTTCATCGTACTTACGGAAAACAAGTTTACGGCGCAAATCGGCAGTGTCTAAATCGTAAAACCATTTTTCAACTTGATAGAAGGTTGCACCTAAGCCAAATCTAAACAAATAATCATTATCAATTTGTACACCAAAAGTATAATAGGCTTGGGCATTTCCTCTAATAAGGTAATCAAAATCCGAACGGGCTATTGCATCATTTGGGTTGTAAGTCATAGAATCCAAATTTCTCGATTTATATTTACTTTCTTTAGCATCGCCAACAACATAACCGAAATCGAAATGAAATACTCCACTCTTTGGTATTACCTTAATAGGAAAATCGAAAGAACCAGCAAGACCAAAACTTGCAAAAGTAAGTTTCCGATTAATATCAAAAAGATTTTTACCCATCGAAGCCCAACCATCGGTAGGAAGAATTAATCCAAGTTTAACATTTTGCCAAAGAGCACTTAAAGTTAATCTTTCACTGAAAAATGAAAGATAGTTGATACAATCTATCCCATATTTTAACTCTAATCCAAAGTTTGGCAAATCGGAGTTAGAATGCAAAGCACTGTCAATCACAAATTTTCCTGCATCGTCGTAGTATCCTGGAGGTGGGAACCTACGCCACAAAATCCAATCGGGGCTTAAAATGAGTTCATTTTGCTTGAGTCCGAAATCGAAAGGTTCACCTTCGGAAACGCGAAGAATTTTTTGAACATCAAAGGAAGTTAAATCAGACTCATTAATAAATGGACTTCCAGTATTCCCAAAAACCTTACGAGCAAACCACTGAGGGTTACCAATCCCTTGTGCTTGTATTGTAACATTTTCGACATTTCTTTGAACCAAAGTAGTAACCATTAAGTCGTACATATTATCGGCAGAGAAAGTGGTATCAAGTTTAAAATTTCTCATTTCATCATAAGTGTAAATATCCCCAGGCCCAATGCTTCTTAAACTTTTCTCCAGATCCTGAGTTTGTGAATAACTAATTAACAGGGCGATAATTACTTTTGGCAGTTCCCCGGGTTTAGTCCTTGTAGTAATCAAGTATGCGTTTTCTGGTCTTTGTTCTGCAGCACCTTGATATTTAACACGGTAAAATTGGTAGACCTGTTCAAGAATTGCTGGTTCTGGTGGAGTTAAACCCCGGTTCTCTATAGCATTAGTAATTTCCCTAAGGCTTTCATCTGCACGCACACCATCTTCGATAATCGAAAGAATATCTTGTGAAACAGCCTTCAAAATTTCCTCATTAATTTGAACGCCTGCAACTCTTTGTTGCTTCAACTGAATAGCTCTACGAATATCGCCGATATTTTTTAATCGGTAAATAGAAATATTACCAAAACGATAATTTGAAAATCTACTTAGAATTTGTTCCATCTCAGTCCTTGAAGCTTCGTCTTGGGAAAATACTGGACTCGACAAAAAAACACAAAGTAATATCGCCAGTATTCTTAAATTGTTTTTTTTCATAATTTTTTCACCTATTATCAAACAAATCAATTTTCTCCAATTAAGAGTAAAATATCACCTTCTCTTTTGTGGACCACTTGGAGTGGTGCGTCGTGTACCTTTTTCTCTTTCATAAAGGAACGAAACGCTTAAGGTAGCATTCCTTTGTGAAACTTTTCCATTGCATTGATTCCTTGCAGTTGCTGTAATTGGAAATCTTGCTATTCCGGTTAACTCATCTTGACCACGAGGAATTAAACCAGTATTGACAGTAAAATCGAAAGTTATAGAATAACCATTTTCCTCTTTTTCAATTATTGGGTCTGAAGCTAAATCAACAATTCCTTCAATACCTTCGAATTTTGGTTTACCAATACTAAGTGAAACTTCTGCCTTAGTCTTCCCACCAGAGCCATCATCTGGTTCTATCACAGTAACATTCAAAACTTGTATTCGAACTTTGTTTCCAGTTTGACTTCGCTTCTCACTCTTTGAAGCAAGATTAACCTTGGGTTCATCTTGTTTTATTTCATTCTCTGTCAAAGGTAATAATTCCACCTCTTTACCAGTTATAGGTTGTATCCACCATATTTTTGCAAAAAGTTTGTTCGCCTTGCAATCTAAGAAAACTTTTTGTTCAGGCGGTATGGACAAACCAACATATGGTGGTTTTTGCTGTTCTAAATCTGTTGCCAAATAAATTCTAAATTGGTCGGATTTAATTTTAGCACCAGAATTCGGAATAACGCTAAAGTAAATGTTATATCCATAATATGCACTTGCCAATTTGGACTTAATTAATTGGGCACTTTCATCGGTCAATCCAGTCTTAAATATTTCAAGTTCTGCTGTCTCGGTTTTTGCTCGGCCAGCAAGTCTATGGGTAATCTCGATTTTATATTTTCCAGGGGATAGTTGCCGTTCAACTATTCCACGATAATAGCGATTTCCCCCAACCACGGGTTTAGGAACAATAGAACCAGCAAATTCATCTTCACCCCGGCAAATAATCCGGGCTACGGGATTTCCGCTTTCATCAAGAACTCTACCCGATACATCGTTTGCAGCAGTTCCTTGATATGGACTTATTGTGAAGCCAAATACTGGTTCGACTGCATCAAATTGGGCAAAGTATGGCTCTATTGTAACAGTAGGTTCGCTAACAGCAGGTTTCGGGGTAATTACACGTACATCGAAAGATATGCTGTTTGCATTTTGGGGAAACATTACAGAAAGGCCGGGTGTGAGTAATTTGGCAATGTATCCATAAAGTTTTATCTTGCTTATAGTTTCAACAGCATTTTCCTCCCCTGCAGCCATTTTGATAGAATTTTCAAGCATTTGGTCGAACTTTTCAATATCATCAACAGATTGAGCGTTTTGTAGCAATTCAGAAGGAGGTAAGTTGTACTTTATTAATCTTGTTTCAAGTTCTTTCTTAACTTTGTTCAAATCCTTAACAGTTAAAGTAACAGTACCAATATTAATTCGAGTTTCTTCGGGAACTTCTGGCCCAGCGGTTTCTTTCACAACACCAAGTATCCTATTAGTTCGGGAATATATGCGAAGTTTATACCAACCAGGTTTATTTGGGGGTTGAAAATTAACAATGAAAATCCTTTTCTTTAAGTCGGACAAAAGGCTGGCACCTTTTTGCGAAGAAATTTCAGGAGAGTAAAAGAAAACACTGTCTTCGTTGTTGTTCGGGGAATACGGGGGACCAACTGCAAATCTCAGGTTTTTGGGATAAAATGGCTCAAGATGTTCTAGGGTTAAATGTTGCAGATTATCAATAATGACTTTCTCGATTTGTTGATAGTCTAGTGTAAGTTTGCGTAAAGAAAGGAACTCCCAAGTTGTTCCGTCGGAAGCAGTAATAGTCTGTCCCGGTTGCATTTTGGTGAAATCTAACCCTTTTTTGCGAATTTCTTCCTCAGTTAAAAATGGTGGAGCATTTATCGGGTCTTGGCTAGAATTAAAGAAAATTTGATATTCAATTTCTTGGACATTTGCAAGTTTTGCTGCAACTCTCATTCTTTCAAGATATTCTTTTTCGCTCTCGCCTTCTTTCCTTTTTAGTTCTGCCGAAACATCGGTAACACCAACCTCAACAATGTATTTTCGGGAAGACTTAATATCGGCTCCCATAATCTGCTTCATATTAATTCCCGGAGGGGGTATTGTAATTTCGTCTTGTGGTCGAGTATTAATACCTTCTGTACCGGAACCAGATTGAAGCTGGGAAAGTATGCTCTCTACAATACGCATCGTTTCTCTTTGTTTCTTAAGAAGGCTTTCTTCTGCTTCGTCCCTTTCGACAATGATAATAAGTAACTCCAAGATAACGGCAAGATATAAAATGAAATAAACCTTCCCGGCACCACCACCCTTTGCAGACATTTCAACTCCTTTCTATTTTATTTAAATACATAAAACTTTTGCAAAATTATACAACAAAAAAATAAAAACAAAACTGTAATAAATTTCAATTTAAATAGTTTGTAAAACTTGCAAAATAATAAATAAAATGATTTTTTTGTAGAATTATAAAAAGAAACAATGTAGTAGAAAAAACGACAATCTTTAAGTTATTCAATTTACAATTTTGCTTATTATTTTATTTTATTTTTGCTTTTATTCGTTTCGAAAAAATGTTACAAGTATTGCAGCATCAACAGAGTGGTGAAATTGTCGTTGCAGAAGTTCCGCCTCCGAATTGCCCGGATAAGGGAATTCTTGTTAGGAATTTCTTCTCTGTTATTAGCTCTGGTACAGAAAAAACTTCGGTAGAAACAACCAGATTATCACTCTTGGAAAGGGCTAAAAGACAACCCGAACAAGTTCGAAATATTCTCGAAAATCTTAAAAAAGAAGGTATCAAGTCTACTATAAATAAGATTACCACCAAACTTGACTCTTATAAAACATTTGGATACAGTTCGGCTGGTATTGTCCTTGAATCCAAAAGCGAATTCTTTGTGCCTGGTGACCGTGTTGCTTGTGCAGGTAGTGGATATGCAACGCACAGCGAAATTGTCGCTATTCCCCAGAATTTAGCCTGTAAAATTCCCGATGGTGTTTCGTTCGAAAGTGCCTCTTTTGCAACAATTGGAGCAATTGCTCTTCAAGGTGTTCGGCAAGCAAACCCCAATTTGGGCGAAAACGTTGCTGTCCTTGGGCTTGGATTAATTGGGTTAATAACAGTTCAACTTTTAAAAGCCAATGGTTGTTTTGTTGCTGGAATAGACATCAAGGAAGATAATTTTGAGTTGGCTCGTGCATTCGGTTGCAATTTTCTCTGTATAAGCAGTTCAGAATCAATTCCAAACCTTTTAGCATTCACCAACGGTTTGGGTTTCGACTCTGTTATTATTACTGCTAGTACAACAAGTAATGAACCCATAGAACTTGCCTTACAAATTGTACGAAAAAAAGGGCGAGTTGTGATTGTTGGTAGTATTGGAATGAACGTTCCACGTTCTCCATTTTATGAAAAGGAAGTAGAACTAACTATCGCTTGCAGTTACGGTCCGGGCCGTTACGACAAGAACTATGAAGAATATGGTAACGACTATCCATTTGCTTACGTTCGATGGACAGAAAATAGAAATTTACAAGCCTTTTTAAATCTTATTAATGATAAAAAAATCGACGTTACAAAACTTATAACTCATAGATTTTCTATAGAACAAGCAGTCGAAGCCTATAACTTACTTTCAAACTCAAATGAAAAACACATTGCAATTCTTCTGGAATACCCAAATACCCCGAAGAATTTCCCAAAAATCATTACGACACAAATCAAAAAATCAAAAGAGGGTAAGCTAAAACTTGGGTTCATAGGTGCAGGCAGTTTCGCACAGTTCTATCTTTTACCAGTTTTGAAAGAACTTGATGTTGAATTTCACAGTGTTTCTACCGCTACGCCAAGCAATGCAATCTCTGTTGCAAAACATTTTGGCTTCAAATATTCTACAACGAATTCATTGGAAATAATTCATAATCCAGAGGTCGATATTATTTTTATTGCATCACGTCACGACACCCATTCTCAATTCGTTTTAGAAAGTATCAAAGCCAATAAACCAGTCTTCGTCGAAAAACCATTATGCATAAAAATTGAAGAACTGGAAGAAATTGAGCGTGAATATGCTAAAAATCCAATTCCAGTAATGGTTGGCTACAACAGAAGATTTTCAAAACCATTTCAATTTATTAAGAAAGCAATAACAAATCGGTCACAACCCATTGCAATGCATTATAGAATTAATGCTGGTTTTATTCCCAACGACCATTGGATACAAAAACCCGAAATCGGAGGGGGAAGAATAATTGGGGAAGTTTGCCATTTTATTGATACTATGATGTTTTTGACCGACTCCGAACCCAATGAGGTTTATGCAGAAGTGCTCTCCCACAAATTAGTGAATGCAACCCTTTACGACACTACAGCAATTACGATAAAGTTCAATGATGGCTCTATTGGAGTAATAGAATATTTTGCAAATGGTAGTAAAAAGCTGGAAAAAGAATATTTTGAAGTTTTTTGGGAAGGTAACACAATTATTCTAAATAATTTCGAAGTTTTGTCGATTTATACTAATAAAGTTACAAGGAAAAAATATAATGGTTCAAAAGGTCATAAAGAAGAAATCGAAGAAACAATTAAATTGTTTACAGAGGGAAAAAGTCCAATTGAATTTTCTGGCATTAAACTTGTTACTCTTACTACTTTTGCAATATTAAATTCTTTGCAAAAAGGGGAAAAAGTTTCCTTGAAGAATTTCTTACTAAATAAATAGAGGGCAAGCGATGAAAAAACCTTTAGTTTACGTCGTGGATGATAACAAGATAACTGTGAAGCTAATGAGAAGATACCTCGAAGTCAATGGCTTCGAGGTTGGAGAAGCATACGATGGAATTGAATGCCTTGAACTTGTAGCAAAGCAGAAACCAGATGCTATTGTTTTAGATGTTATGATGCCTCGTTTAGATGGCTACGATACATCTAAAAGATTGAAAGAAAATCCCGAAACCAAAGATATTCCAGTTGTAATTGTCACTGCATTGAACGATGTCCCCAACCAAGTAAAGGCTATCGATTGTGGCGCAGACGATTTTTTAAGCAAACCTATTGAAGAAAAACTCCTTGTGGCAAAAGTTCGATTGCTTTCCGACCTTTCTTTTTGCCGAAAAAGAGTAAAAAGGTTAATGGAAATTATTGAATCATTACAAAATGGTAATGAGGAATACAAATACATAACCCCAATTCAAATTTTAGAACAAGATGGTCTTTTTTAATTGATTTTGAATATGTTTAAGTTAACCAATAAATAATTTACATAATTATCCAAATAAGCTAATTAATTAGTGTTAAATACTTTTTTATTTCATTAGAGGGAAAGATTATAACTAACAGTTTAAAAAATAATTTTATTATGTTGCTTATTACCAGTTGATAATTTCTACGAAATTTTCTCTGCCGCTCTCAATTTTGCACTACGCGAACGTGGATTTAAGGCTATTTCTTCTTTACTTGGAACTATAGGCTTTTTGGTTAATACCTTCAATCTTGGCATTATTTTTGAGGTTTCATTTACTTTTGACAAAGAAAATTTGCGAAAGAAATTTTTAACTATGCGGTCTTCAAGCGAATGGTACGAAATCACAACAATCCTACCCCCTTTGGATAGGCATCCAAGAGAGGCAAACAAAGCGTTTTCCAATACGTTAAGTTCATCATTTATTGCGATTCTAATAGCCTGGAAAACCCGAGATAGGGACTTAACTAAATATTTCTTTGGCACAACATTTTCCACCACTTTTGCAAGGTCGACAGTTGTACGAAGTGGGGAAATTTTCCGCTGTTGGACAATTGCCTTAGCAATTTTTTTGGCAAAAGGCTCTTCTCCGTATCTTTGGAGAAGAGCCGCCAAAACTTCCTCGTTTGCTGCGTTGACAAGGTCTTCTGCTGTTTGTCCGTGCGGTGAAAAACGCAAATCCAAAGGGCCAACCGCACGATACGAAAAGCCACGGCGGCTCTCGTCGAGCTGCCGTGACGACACCCCCAAATCAAGCAGAAAACCTGTCCATTCCCCCCGATGTCTCGTTATGCTGCATGCTTTACTAAAACACTCATTGAAAAGTTCAATTCTCGAACGCTCCCCTCGTTCGAGTTCCCCCTTAAACCTTTCTTTACAAAATTCAATTGCCTCAATATCTTTATCAAATCCAAATATTCTTCCTCCTTCTCCAAGTCTTTCTAAAATCTTCTCTGAATGCCCACCTCCCCCAATAGTTCCATCTACATAAATACCATTCTCATCTGTTACAAGCAACTCAACTACTTCTTTTAAAAGAACCGGAATATGATAAAAAACCTGCTCTTTTGCCATCGAATTAATTTTCTTCGTAACCCTCTACTTTTTGTCCAACCCCGTTATAATGATTTGTACCAAGCACTTTTTCGAATACCTTTGCATATTCTTCCTCGTCGAACGTATATATTCGATTGAATTCATCTGGATTCCAAATCTCGATATGGTCAATTTTCCCTACCAACAACGCCTTGTTTTCTATTTTTGCATAGATTAGCAAATCCTTTGGAATCAAAATTCTATTTTGTGCATCAAGAGAAGTTTCCTTACAAAACATTGTAAGAAAAGTAATTATTTTATCATTTTCTGGATTAAATGGGTTCAACTCCAAAAGTTTCTTTTGAATTTTTTCCCATTGGTCAATCGGATACGCCACTATGCATTTCCGTATGCCTCGTGTAATTGTAAATGTTTCCCTTGCTTCGGGGCTGAGCGCTCGACGCATCATTGGAGGTATAGTTACCCGACCTTTGTTATCAATAATATATTCTTCGCTACCTTGAAAAAAAGTCATTCTTTTTGCCCCACTTTAGTTATTTTTTTTGGGAAATAATTAATCTTTTTCCCCACTGCAAAATAATAAAAAAAAAATCTAATTACCAAATCTTTTTGATAAATTTTCTTAAGATTGATTAATAAAAAAAGTTAACCTTTTCATTATTAATAGGTTAACAACTTTCAAGTTTTTTTTCAATTTGAAATTGGTTTCAACTTGAATTTAACTTTGAAAAAAAGATTAGACTATAAACTTATTTTTTGGGAAGGTTCATAAAAGAATTTACAAAGAAATATAAAGAGAGAATTTGTGGAAAATTGCAGAAGCTCCAACTTGCGAAATACTATAATCTAAATTGAACTCCTTGAATTTCAATCCTAAACCAGCAGCAAAACCAATGAATTCTTTATCTTTTGTAGTACCAGAATATTTCCTAATGTTATTATCGTAACCAAATCGGAGATTTAGATATTCACCAAAATAAAATTCTCCACCTATCGAGAATTTCAAAAACCTATCGAAAAACTTATTTGTTCTATCGGCAAGGTTATAAAAATTAAAATTCAACAACAAAGGTAAGCCCCGAAGTCGGTGTGAAATTCCTATCCGAACATCCAAAGGTAGGTTTTCCCAGTTTCCATCAAACGTTTTCAACTGGGTACCAGAATGTAAAATAGAAAAACCGATACTTGTGTTCTTTTCTGGAATTAAATAAAGTAAGCCAAAATCAACTGCAACAGCAATAGAACTATACTTGTCGATATTCGAAGAAATCAACTTCAAGGTAGCCCCATAATAAAGATTTGTATCGAGAAGATTCGAATAAGTAGCCCCCAAAGCAAAATCATTTGCACTAAAATTCCCAATGAGTTGGCCATCTGAATTTGTTCGGTCGAAACTCCCATAATTTGTATAGGTAGCAGAAACGGCAAAATGACCAATTCTTTCAAACTTTTTGTGATATGACACAGAACCAGAGTTCACATCCAAAACGTGTTTGAAAAAAGTAAAAGAAAAATTTCGAGTGCTAATGGTCGAAACACTTGCGGGATTGTAAAACATTGCCGAAGGGTCGTCGGCAATTGAAACAAAAGCACCAGCAAGAGCCGAAGAACGAGCGCTCCCTGAGTAGCGTAAAAAATTAAAAGGGGTATCTTTTGCAAAACATAACTGGCCAAAGAACAACAAAAGCAAAAAAATTGAGTTTTTCATATATGTTTCGTTTTGATAATCTCTTCAACTTTATTCAAAAAAAACGATGGTGGTTTTACAGCGCGAAAGTTATCTGCACGAACAAATGAATGAACAGTATATCCATTTACAATAATTTTGCCATCAACCCTTATTTCATAATCAAATCGAATGGTAGAATTAATTTCTTTTGAATTGAACAAAGTTGTTATTTCCAAAACATCGTCGTATTTTGCAGAACCTTTCCAAACAATCTTTGCTTCAATTAGTGGAAGGAGATATCCTTGCTTCTCGACTTCGGAATAAGGTATCCCAAAATGTCTCATCAACTCAGTCCTTCCAATTTCGAAAAATCGAAGGTAGTTTCCATTGTAAACAACGCCCATTTTATCGACATCGGCATACCGAACTCGTTCGTTTGTTACAAAACTTAACAATGATGCATCTTTCATAACAAAGAAAATAAAATCATAAAAAAACGATATATTAAGTTAAATATCAATAATAAACTTTATAGTTTCACTTCTTCCAACAATTTTTCAACGATTTGAGCAGTCGAAACATTTTCTGCCTCGGCGTTGAAGTTCGTAACGATACGATGGCGAAGCACTGGAAGAGCAACAGAACGTACGTCGTCAATATCTGGTGTGAACCGACCATCCATAGCAGCACGGGCTTTCGCACCTAATATTAAGTACTGCGAAGCTCGGGGTCCGGCTCCATACCGAACATACTCATTGATGATTTTGGGTGCTTCCCCATTGGGTCGGGTAGACCGAGCAAGTTTTACAGCATAATTGACAACATTTGGTGCGACTGGTACTTTGCGTACTAAATCTTGAAATTTGATAATTTGTTCAGCAGACAAAACTTTCTCGACCTTCGGAAAGTGCAAAGTTGTAGTAGAATTAACAATTTCTACTTCTTCATCGAAATTAGGATAATCGAGCCAAAGATTGAACATAAAACGGTCTAACTGAGCTTCGGGTAATGGATATGTTCCTTCTTGTTCAATTGGATTTTGTGTAGCAAGAACAAAAAAAGGCTCGGCAAGTTTGTATGTTACACCAGCAGCGGTAACCTCGTGTTCTTGCATTGCCTCGAGTAATGCCGATTGAGTTTTAGGTGGAGTACGGTTAATCTCATCGGCAAGAACGATGTTTGCAAATATCGGTCCTTTAACGAATTTAAAGTTTTTGGTACCAGTTGTTACATTTTCTTCGATAATTTCCGTACCAGTTATGTCCGAAGGCATTAAGTCGGGAGTAAATTGAATTCTGCTAAACTTTAAATCCATAGCGGATGATAGGGTTCGTATCATCAAAGTCTTCGCTAATCCCGGAACACCTATGAGTAAACAATTCCCACGCGAAAACAAAGCAACCAGCAGTTGGTCGATTATTTCTTTTTGTCCTATTATTACTTTCGAGACTTCTTGGTGGATTTTCTTTATTGCTTGTTTAAATTCCTCGAGTGTTTCTAAATCTTTATCCTTGTTTTCCATAATCACAAAAAATTTAAAGAATGATTGACGACTTAATGCTTACAAAATTGAAAAATATTTAACACAAATATCGCTAATAAAAACAATACCTTCCAACAAATCGTTGAAAGGTATTGTGTTCAGACAGAGTAAGAGCAAAAGCTAAAACACCTATATGGTAATTCTTGCAACAAAACTTTTCTCTTTTGAAATAATATGAAGGAAATATACTCCCTTGGACAATTTGTCACAAGGAATTGTGATAGAGTTTCGATCTTCCAATAATTGTGAACTGAAAACAACTCTTCCAAACAAATCAAACAATCGAATGTTAATTGCTTCTAAAAATCCCTCTTGAAATGTTAAAGTTAGATTGTTCTCATTTGGATTGAAAGACAAAAGAAATACATTATTTTCCTCTCCAACGCTTGAGACCATTGTTTGGAACCACCAAGTATCCGACCAAGAGGTTGAACCAGCAGAATTGTAAGCCCGAACGTGCCAGAAATATTTTGTATTGTATTCCAAACCAGTTAAATATTTTTGTGGCATAATTAAATTACTATCGTTAAGTACGAGACTTTGAGCAACAAAATTTTCATCCTTAGCAACTTGAAGATGATACATCTCGGCATACTGTACTGGTGACCAAATAAGGCTTAGCGAAACATCAACGCCTTTGGTTTCATTAGGTGGAATAGACAAGAAAACTGGTCCTTTGGGAATCGGTGGTTGAGTACGGAATCTCCATATTGGGGACCAGTTACTTGTTGTAGAATCATTATAAGCGAGTACACGCCAGAAATACTCCGACATAGGTTTTAGGTCGGAAACAAGATAAGTAGTATCGGAAATATTCAAATATTCTAAAATTTTTTGTGTGAACTGTAAATCTTCGGCAATCTGCAATTGATAATACTTTGCTCTTGGAACAGATGACCAAGTAAAAGAAACATTAGTAGGAAGGTTTTCGCCATTGTTAGTTGGATAAATTAAATTAGGAATTTCAAGAGGATTCGGACCAGTTGTAAATTTAAAAACATCAGACCATCGGCTTGTATCTTCTTTATTGATTGCTCGAACACGCCAGAAGTATTGGGTCGATTGGTCGAAGTCGGCAATTGTTACAGAATTCGTAGCAATACCAGTTCGACCAGCAAACAAAGAAGTAAATTGTGCATCTTTCGAAATATGAATCTCAAAGCTTTCCCAACCTTCGGGTTTTGTCCATTCAAAAGTAACCTTCAAAGGCATTTTTGTTGAATTGTTTGGAGGAAATGTTAATATTGGTTTTTGAAGTTTTGTTCGAAAATATGTAGGGGTCGACCAATCGGAACGGCAATAAGCATCGGAGGCACGAACACGCCACCAATATTTCCTATTAAAGTGCGGCAACTTTAAAACTATTGTATCGGTAATCAAGCCACTAAAATCGAAAATTCTACGCTGAATTAAATTGAAATTATTAGTATCCGAAACTTGAAGCTCAAAAGTACTTCCGGGAACATCCTTTGTCCAAACAAACTTAACAGTAATATTTGTTTCATCCCCATTCATTGGGTTCAAATGCTTAGGCGGTGCGTAAGTTGTTTGAAAACGCATAGTATCGGACCAAAGGCCGACATTTTGCTTATCCTCTGCACGCACTCTCCAAGAATATTTTTGCAAACTTTTATCGAAGTAATAAGTAAATTGACGCGTGTTAATTAGTGTATCCAAAACAATTAAGTTTAAATCCAAAGAATCCGATTGAGAAACTTGAAGACGATATGTTGTTGCACCATTAACTGCATCCCATTTGAAAAGTACGGTATTTGAATGGCAAAATGTATCTTTTGGAGGATAAAGGTTATGAGGAGGGGCATAAGCAGTCCGGAAGGTTCTAATACTCGAAAACTCGGTCTCGCAATCTGGGTATACTGCCTTTACTCTCCAATAGAAACGAGTATTGTAATCGGTAAGAACTTTAGTCAATGTTTTTGCCGCAGTAACTTCATCGTAGAGAATAACACTAAAGTCGGGCTGGGTTGAAATCTGCAGGTTGTATGAACTTGCATTTGTAGGAACGTTCCAAGTAAAAGTAAGTTGCCCCCAAACAGAG
>JAOAEE010000052.1 GCA_026416955.1 Ignavibacteria bacterium
TAATCTATCCCACTATATTTAGATTTCCAGTGAATCTCGGGCAATATTTTTTGATGCTTCAATAACAGAAACATTAGCCTCGAATGCTCTTTGTGCCGATATCATTTCCACCATCTCTGTTACAACATTAATATTTGGATATCGTACGTAGCCATTTTCGTCTGCATCTGGATGCGATGGGTCGTGAACCATTCGTTCATTTTCATCGTAATAAACTTCGGGTTTAATGTATTCGTATCTTTCCCCTTTATTTTCTACACCCAAAAAAGTATCGGAAGGCTCGGTAGTTGGAGAAAAGGTTTCGAGCAGTAGTTGAAAGTCGGATTTGTTTACCGTTCGCGATACAACAATTTCCCTTTTATAGGGGCCACCTTCCGGAGTTTTAGTTGTATTGGCATTTGCAATGTTTTTTGCGATTGAAGATAGTCTTTTCCGCTGAAAGTTTAAGCCTTCTTTACTTATTTTTAATATTTCGAAAACCCCACTTCCCATACATAACCAAAATAATACTTTTAATACAAACTTCAATAAGTATAAGTACTTAATCTAACTTTCTCTGAAACCAGTAATTGCTGAATTCAAACCCGCGAAGTAACGTTTTAAAAGTCGAGAAACGAAACGAAAGCGAATTTGCGTTTCTGCTAATTCAGCCATCTCTTTGTCTATGTTTACGTGTGATTGGCCAGAAAAATATTCAGCCGACTTGGGTATATTTTCTTCAACAACACGAGGTTCAAAATTTTTTTCCTTATAAAAACTTAAAAACTCGCTCCTTTTTGATTCTGCAATGTTATTCAATTGGCTAATATTCTCCTTAAAATACTCCTCGAAAATGACCCTTTTTGGCGAATATCCAACAGAGTTTACATTAGCAATGTTCTCTGCAGTGGTAGTCAAACGCAAAGAGTATGCATCTAAGGCCTTGTGCATCAAAGGCAAACGCTCTTTAAACAACAGCATATTTATCGCCATTTTTACCTCTTTTTTTCATTCATCAAACTTTTAATCAACAATTTTAATGCCAGATGGGTCGCTTTATTCTAATTTCTGAAAAAATAAAGGACTACTTCGAAAAAATTTAGAAGGAATGGCAAAATTACTTTGGGTGCCTTGTTGCTTGATGTTTGGGTTTATTAAAGCGTAGGTTCTTTATCATCGACAATTATTTCAATTATCTCTGGGATTTTCGCAAGTTCAATCAAAAAGATGTTGAATTTTTCCAATGAACTGTATTTCCCAGTCAAAGAACCATAAAATTCGGTTTGCGAAATAGGATGGAGACCAAGGTTCAATTTTGTAAAGGGGATGTTAAGTACTTTACCAATATCAAGAATTTGAGCACCTAACCCAGTTTTGTCCAAACCCCTAACAAAAATTGTTTTAACTACTTGCTCTTTGGGTTGAATTTCTTTCGACTCTATCCTTTGTTGCAATTTTCTTATCTCATTAATAGCGTGGAGCGAGTAGGGTCTTAGGTTTTCAAGTTCGTAAAGAGGGCTACTTGCAATAATCAACTCAAAGACATCGTTGTCTTTGAGAATATAACCCAAGGACTTGCTTTCCCATTGCCCATCGGAATTCGAAATCCTTGCGCCAATTACGTGAAAAGCTTTCTCGGGCATTAGTTTGAATGCAAGGTCTAAAATGGTAAATCCATTTGGCACAAGGTAGTATGTATCTTTTAGATTATCTTTAACTCGCACATATTCTGTTGGATAGATTTTTTTTGCATACTCGAGAAGGAGTTCCATTCGGTTTACATCATCTTTATTGTAAAGATATTCAATTAATTCAATAAAAGCGTTATACTCTTTAACATCGTAACTTTGGTGGTATTCTTTTTTGAAAGCTATTTTATTAATGTCGAATCTTTGTTTTTCGGAACTGGAAACATTATAAACAATTTCTAACCTATCGTTAGTTGGAAGCAAATAATAGCTTCTAATCAGTGGGAGATATTGGATAATCTCGGAGGGTAATCGGTCTTGAATATTCGAAATTTTTTCTGTTGAAATGTATGGGAATTTGTTTTTCAAGTTATTTTCAATATTTTCGATAACCTTATAGTTGAAAATGTCGGAAGGAATATCGATAATCCAATAGAAATGCTGATAATTTGCCGAAACTTTAGATGGATTTTTTAAAAGAGCGTCGTAAAGTTCGGATAAAGTTTTGTGT
Source organism: Ignavibacteria bacterium (assembly GCA_026416955.1). Lineage (GTDB taxonomy): Bacteria > Bacteroidota > Ignavibacteria > Kapaibacteriales > UBA2268 > Naka2016. Next base: position 2,179 of record JAOAEE010000052.1, read on the forward strand.
CCTACTAATAAGCTAATTTTGTCGGAAACTGATTGAATTATTCCAATTAATTTTTCTTCTATGTCGTTTTGTTGAGCAATTTCAATAAATCTTAGCCTTTCTGCATCGTGGATTTTCAAAAGCTGTTTGTATATTTTCTCGGCTTCCTCTGGATTGTCGGTTATTAGGTGGAACAAACATAAATCTCTTAGTTCTTTTGCTGGTTCCTCGAACCCAAAAGTTTTCATTAATTGAACGTAAATATTTACTGTTTCTTCGGCAATTTCTCGTCGCCTTCGGGTTTTGGGTATTCCATAAAGTGTTAGCATATTATGAAATCTATCGGCAAACTTGACTAAAAATATTCTGGGATTTTTCAAACCATAGGTAAAAATCTTCTGAATTGTAGCAAGTTCTTGATGTTGGTAATCGAAATTCCCTACTGGTTTGTTGTGGAAAATTTCCTCGACCTCCGATTTATTTGTTATTTTCGTAACACCTTCGACAATATCCGCTACGTTTTGGTTATACATCTTTTTAATATCCTCGTAACTAATCTTATCTTTTTTGTCCTCTAAGGTATCGTGGAGTAATGCAGCAATTATTGTATCAATATCATCGACATTAAACTTATTAATAAGGATATGGGCTGTTTCTAAAAAATGTGTGTAGAACATCGAGCCATCTCTCCGTCTATCGTCCTTAAAAAGTTCGTATACAAGGTCGATTGCCTTTTCCAATTGTTCAAGTACGTTCGGAATAAAAATAAATGGAATATGCTTTCTACAATATTCAAGAAAAAGTTTTTTATCTTTTTCAATTTCGCCAGTATAGTTTGAAGTGTATCGAAAAGAAATTATTCTTTGATAGAAAAATGACGAAACACCTTTATCAACATCATCTACCATATTTTTTCTTCTTTGTTAAT
>JAOAEE010000072.1 GCA_026416955.1 Ignavibacteria bacterium
TGTAGTTCGGGCGCGATGGCTTGTTGTATCCGATTGGAGTAAATCCACCCGCCGCGTAAAGCATAAGAGCAAAACAAATCAAAATGCAAAATAAGAAAAAAATCAAAATCAACAAAAAAAATTTTCCATCTTGGAAAAGAAGTAGCAAGCAACCAGCCGGGAGCGAAGAGAAAGGCGCGGGTAGTAATTTTTTGCGGAATGTGCAAAAGGATGTTTTCTGTGCTTACATATTTGGTTGCTCGGGATTTTTACAAGGGACTAATATATTGTCGTATTTGTGGATAAGGGAAAGTGTTTTTCGGGCTTAGAACAAGTATTAGTATAGAGATATCATTATTACTCGCGGCGGAAGGGAACGAACCAGGTTTCGCCAAGAGTTATTTCGAGTATCATTCTGCCGAAATATTCTGTTGGGAGTGTATTAATCTCTGGTTTGCGAGCCCCAAAAACGAAACCAGCGTTGAACATCGCAGAGCCAACTATTGGAAATTCGAAACCAAAACTAAGTGCGTATTCATCAATTTTTTTCCCATCCACTCTTGGATAGAGTTGTTTAAAGTAGGTGCCAAAATTATAAGTAATTCGATTTGAATAGGAAGTGAAAATGGATTTGCTCCCTAAGTATGAAATACCAAAGGCGAACTTTTGCTCTTTGTCCAATGTTGTTCTAGGTGCAAGATTGTAGTTCATTTTTTTAAAATCACGCGATGAATATTCGGTTGTAAAAAAAGTCCTTCCAATTTTGTAGGAAAAGCCAAGACCGAAAGAATTAGGCATATCTACTTTAGTTTGGCTTTCGAAAGTTGTATCCAAAGTCAATTCATAAGAATACTGGGTGTAGGTTTTTACACTTGTTTTATTGTTTGCTTCGTAAAAAAAGCCAAAATAAGAATTTTGAAAAGGTTGAAACAACAAGCCAGTGCGTAACCCTAAACCAACGAAGTAGTCGTTCTTTTCGGTAATTGCAGAGGAGGCGTAACTTCCCCAAACCAGAGTTCGATTGTAAGTATTTATTGTTCCAAAATTTGTTACAACTGCGGCACCAAGGTAAAGAAAATCCACTGGACGGAAAGAAACTCCAAGGAAACCTTGGGAAATTCCCCCGCTGCCTTGGTAATAATTATTTCCGTGGAGAACATAGTCGTCGATAGAAACTTCAACTTTTTTCGAAATGTAGTAGTTTACGGTACTAAAAGTATTGAAACCGAAAACGATGCTAAAACCTTTGGAAGTATCGACAGCCAAACCGTATGTAATACCATCGACCTTACCATTGTTTTGCCAAAGGTGTGCATTTTCGGTTTGAACAAGGTTTTGATTGAATCTATAACCAGCCCGAATACGGGTTTGGGAAAGGAAGCCCCAAAGAGCGGGATTGACCAGATTGATTGAATTTTCCTTTGGAATTGCAATTGCACAACCACCCAGAGCGTCGTAAACAGCACTACTATTATGCATTATGTCGCCAATACCATAAATCGAAAAATTGGAACCACCTTGCGAAAAAGTATTATATGAAATTATTAAAGCAAATGTTAAAGTCCAAGACAGAATAATCCTTTTCATTTTAGCAACCTTTTTGAATAAATGACTTTTAACTTGGGTCTTTTTTGTGGGTCGGGAGCATCTAAACCATAGAAGACAATTCTATTCAAAGTTCTGACTTCGTTCCAATAGTAGGAATACAAAACGAGTTCCCCTTTGCTTGTATCTTTCAGCCAAAGTTCAATTGGAGAGGAGACCTTGTAGAAATAGACTTTGTTGCCGATACGGCGGCCAAGGAAGGAAATAACGGGAACACTGTCCAAAGGATTTGAACCAAAATAACCGCCAGTAAAGACAGTATCGAGCCCAGTGTTGCCAAAAATGGTTTTTGTCGTATCTATTGTAAGCTCCAATTGAGCAAAATGAATAGCTGAGAAGCGTGGTAAAAACGAAACATCGAGATTTAAAGCTATGCGGAAGGAATAACCACTTTGAATAACAAAAGAATTAAGTGTATCAACTTTTGGAACATCGACAACAGAGGCGTCTATTGCAGAATTAATGTACCAAATTCTGTTGTTTCCATCCAAGTATTTATAATAAACAGTCAGTTTTGGGTGCTTCACTGTTGATTCTGTAATGAATTGAGCACTTACTTGGTGAATAACATTGCAACTTGGGTCGGGAGCCAGGAGCAAACCCCAAATTGGAACAGAATCCTTGTTCTTTTTCAACCAATCGAGAATGAAATCCTTTTGCAAAAGAACCGAAACTTCGGTGGTAGAATCTGTTAATTTGATTTTCCCAGAAAAAGAACCAATAGGAATAGGGTCTATCCTTTGATTTGGTGTCCAATCGTTGAAAATCGAGTCCCAAGTTACTTGGTTTGTCCAATATTGTTTAATTAGAAATACACGGAAGGAAAAGGAAGGATTAACAGTATCGCCAAGTGCGTAGTTGCCGAAGGGAAGGACAAGTTTGACACTGTCTATTCGCTCGGGAGTTAACCAAAGTAGGGTATCGGGTAAATTCGATTCCTTAAATCGAACGAGCGAGGCTGCCCGAAAACCATTCCAACCACCAATAAAGATTGAACCAGTGTTGAAAATCTTTGCGAATACATACTTGGATTGACCACCAACGAAAAATTTTACGCTATCGGAAGTAATAGGCAAAACAGTAGTTGTGTCGTATAGCATTGTGTAGGTAATTTCGGTGGGAAGTTCGTTGCACCCAGTTAGTATCTTACCAAAAAATAAAGAAATTATAATAACACTCGCAATTCTTTTAAACAATTTCATTGTTTTCAAAATAACAAAATTAGGAAACGGAAAATCAATGAATTTATGATTTATTTGCAAAATGGTTTTTCAAAGAGGTAAAGAAACTATTTCAACAAACTCCTATAAATTTCGACATACTGCTCTGCGGAATCTTTCCAACTATAATGTTTTTCGAAGCAATTCTGAATAATTTTTTTCCAAATTTCCTTGTTTTTGTAAGCGTCTAAAGCCTCTTTCAATTTTTTAACCAGTGCCGAAGGCGTCGGTTCGTCAAAGATAAAGCCAACTCCATCTTGGGTTTGGGGATTGAATGGTTCAACAGAATCGAGCAAACCACCAGTTGCGCGTACAACTGGAACTGTCCCGTAAACCACAGAATACATTGCATTGAAGCCACAAGGTTCATAAATTGAGGGCATCAAGAAGATATCGGCACCAGCTTCGATTTTGTGGGCAAGTTGTTCGTCGTAAACGTTTTTGAAAACAAATTTTTGCGGGTATTTCTCCGCCAATTTTTGCAACTTTTTGGTCAAATTTGCCTCGCCAGTTCCTAGCAAAACCAAATGGACATCTTCTTTCATTATTTTATCGAAAGCCTCAATCAATAGTTTTATTCCCTTGTTTTCTTCGATATGCGATATCATACCAATCAATGGAACGTCGAGTTTCGGTTCCAATCCAAGAGTTTTTAATAAATCTTCTTTGTTGCAATTTTTATATGCATCGAAATTACTGTTCTGTAATTTACAAGCTATGTCGTCATCGGTTTGTGGATTCCATTGCCAAGGGTCGATACCACTGAGTATACCAACAAAGCTATTGTTTCGTTCCAAAAGTATTTTGTTCAACCCTTTTGTATGGACTTCATCTTGCAATACTTCTTTTGCATAAGTGGGAGAAACTGTTGTAACATAGTCCGAAAACAATATTCCGGCTTTAAGGAAATTGAAATTACCATTGTGCAAAAGTTTTTCTCGGAGTTCCTCGGGCAACCCAATCTTGTCGAATGTCGAGGGTGGGAATTCCCCCTGATTGGCGAAGTTGTGGACAGTTAGGACAAATTTTGTTTTTTTGAATTTGTTTGGGTACAAAGTTTTAGCAAGGACTGGAATCAAAGCAGTATGCCAATCGTTGCAGTGCATAATTTCTGGGAACCAATTCAGCAACAAACAAGTTGTAACAACGGATTGAGAAAAAAGAATAAATCGTTCGTCATTGTCGGGGAAAGGTTTTCCAGTTGCTGGGTCGCTATAAATTGCCTTTCTTTGGTCGAAGTAATAAGAATTAGTAGTGATGTAGGATTGTACCTTGTATCGTTGGTTGGTAATCGAGGAAGATTTAACAGTGATTAATTCTTCTTTGCCAGCAATTTTGATTGGAATGTCTTGCAACCGTTTGATAAAATGGATTTGGTGCTTTCGTTCCGAGATATTACCATAGCGGGGCATCATAACACGAACGTCGTGACCAAGGGCTCGGAGTGCAAGGGTAAAGGAGAAGGAAAAGTCGGCAACACCACCAAATTTGATGTAAGGAAAAATTTCACTCGCTGCAAAAAGAACGGTTATAGATTTTCCCATTTTCTAAAATAATAATTTTTTTTAAATTACAAAATTACAAAATTTTTGCCTTTTGTATATTTTAATTATATTCTTTCGATGTTTTTCCTACAAGATTAACTCTAAAAACTTTATATATTAAGTAGCTTCGCAAGGATATTAAAGAAATCTCAATAAACTCTAAATAGTTTCGAAATATTTTCGAAATGGTTTCTTTCTGCTCGCTGTGTTTATTCAATAGTTTTGCAACCGAGCGAAAAAATTTTCGCTTTTTGTTGAACAAAAATAGGTTCAAAATGTGGATTGAAATTTTTCGCACTGGAACATTCACCGATAGCAAAGGTCGCGTTCAATCCTTTACTGAAAGCGATTTAGAGAAAATTGCACGCCAGTACAACGAGAAGGTCGAAAAGGAACCTTCCGAAGAAGCCCCACTTGTCAAAGGACACCCGGAAAGCGGAACGCCAGCCCACGGTTGGGTCGAACGACTTGCACGCAGAGGAAAGATATTGTACGCAAAGTTGAAATCGCTTACCAAAGAAATAATTCAAGAAATTGAAGAAGGGCGATATAGAAAAGTTTCGGTTTCGCTCTACCCAAATTTAATGCTTCGCCACATTGGATTGCTCGGCGGAGAAACACCAGCAGTAAAAGGTTTGCGACCTATTTCATTTGTCGAATTCGATGATATCGCAAATTTCGAATATGAAACAAGCTCGAATGATTTTATAGAACTGCGGCAAGAGATTCGTCGCCTCGAAATAGAAAACTCCAAACTTGCACGCCAGAACGAAGCCCTCCGCAACGACCTCGACAAAGCCTACCACGAATCTCTTGCCCGCAACTTTCGCGATTTTCTCCACGAAGTTAATTCTTCTACCGATTTCATTATTATTCCACCGAACAAGGAGGAATCGGTCGTAGAATTGCTACAATTGTGTGCAAAGTTGGATAATTATCTTCGGGAAAGCAATTGCAGCATTGTTTCGGAAGACTTCTCGCTTGTGGACCGAGTGAAACAATTCATTAGTGAATTGAAGCCATTGCCATTAAGAAAAGAGTTCACAGTTGCAAACAAAGAAAATTGGGTATTCGAGCAAACATTCGATGGAAAGAAGGTCGACGAAGAAAGGTTGAATATTCATATTCGAGCAAAGGAACTGCAAAAAATCCATCCCGAATTATCGTATGAACAAGCTTTATTATTAATCAACAAACAATAGGTTGAAGATGGCAAACGAAATTCGATTGATTGACCCAGTGCTTACCTCAATTGCCCAAGAATACAAGAACGCAAATTTTGTTGCAAACCATTTGTTCCCAGTTGTTAGTGTAAGCCGTAGGAAAGGCAAAATCCCAGTCTTTGGTAAGCAAGCATTTGTCCACCGAGACACAATTCGTGCAATTCGTAGCAATTCAAATCGAATCCCACAAGACGAGATAAAATATATTGATTTCGAGATGGTGGAAAGGGATGTTGAAGTTTCTCTTGATTATATCGAAGAGGAGGAACTTTCCGATTTTTTTGATGTCGAACGACAAGCCACAAACGAGTTGGTCGATATTTTGCTTCTTGGGCGGGAAAAAGAAATTGCCGATTATGTCCAAAACCCAAATAACTATACAAGCGATATGAAAATGGAGATTACTTCGGCAATGGCATTCGACGACTATTCGAAAACAGTAGACCCAATAATGAAAATACGCGAGGGGATTGTCAAAATCCGACAAAAAATTTCTCGGTACCCAAATGTGATGGTTATTGGTGAATCTACCTATCGAGCATTAGTTTTCCACCCAAAAATCATCGACCGTGTTCGATATGTTGGGTTAGGAAAGGTGAACATTAAAAGTTTATCCGAACTACTTGAAATTCCAAATATTTACATTGGATTAAGTGTCTACACAATTAATGGCAACGATTTTGTTGACATTTGGGAAGACAATATCATCCTTGCGTATGTAGAAGAAGAAGAGAAAGGAAAAACAACTCGCTTAGGGTTAAGTTATGGTTATCTTCTGCAAAAGAAAGGATATCCGGAAGTTGATACATATTTCGAAAATGGTGGCAAAATAAAAATTGTTCGAGCGACCGATGCTTATACATTTGTTGCAACAACACCGGGAGCGGCATTTCTTATTTACAATACCAACCACCTTTCGTAACTTTTTGAAAAAGGGGAAAGCCCTTTTTTGGATACTGCGGAGTAAATTCATTGAAAAATAAGGAGGTTACGATGTCCATAGCAAACAAAACATTTCAACCAATTCTGACAATTACAATCAAAACTACAACCGAATTACCTTCGTACCGCTTTGTAGATTTTCTAGGCAAAACTTGCGACGAGAACCAAAAGGCTCTTGGTGTTACTGTTGGGAAATGGAAAAGCGGTGGTTACGCTGGTATTATAGTACTTGGAACAGCATTAGTCGAGGCAAGCGGAACAATATCTGTCGGGGACAAAGTTACAAGCGATAGCCAAGGTAAGGCGAAGGTGGCAACAACGGGTGCCGAAGTAAACGGTAGGGCTTTAGGTTCTGCCGGACCGGGCGATTTAGTTCGTATTCTCCTTGTTCCATAATAATGAGAAAAATATGTATACAACTCTTGCTGAATTGTTGAAAGAATTTAAACCCGAGGAATTGGCTCGATTGACCGGGGATTCCTCGGGCGGCAATATCGACCAAGTTCGGGTTAATTATGCAATCGAGAACTCTTGTAATCTTATCGATAGTTTCTTGCGCGACCGATTTTCCGTGCCCTTTTCATCTGTTCCTTCATTAATTAGATTTATTGCAAGAGAGTTGACAATTGCAAACCTCTACGAGTATTCGAACCATAACGGTTTCGTTCCACCAACAATTGCAAAACGCAAGTCGTATGCAATGTATCTTCTTCGCCAAATTCAAAGCGGCGATTTACAATTGGATTTGCCCGAAACAGAGAACCGGCAAGTGCTATTATCGAACAAAGTAAATCAATATAGGCTTTTCGACAATTTTATGTTGGATAAGTTTGTGGAAATGTAGAATGAAAAAAGAAGTTTCGAACTTTCTTTCCCGCTACGGATTTTTAATGTTTGCTTTTCTATTTTTATTTATTATTTCGAAACTTGAGCCCCCCGAAATTAGAACTTTTCTTCTTGCCTCGCTTTTGGAATGCCTTGCAATTGCCTTTTCAAGTTTTGCTTCGTTTGTTTTTACGAAAGTAAGGTTTTCCGAAACGCCAAATGCGCCCAATCTTGGTTTAATTTTTCTTGGTGTCCATATCAGTTTTGGACTATCTGTTTTGGCTCTGTATTTAGCACAATTCTCGAATTAAGATGAACGCTTTAATTAAGTGCATTCCATTGTTAATTTCTTTAAGTTTCTTTTCGTTTTCGCAGCCGAAATTTGTCCTTCCTTGCGATAGTGCTTTGCTAATTCAGTCGAGGTTTGTGTTGCTCGAACAGGTTGGGGTGCGTGAACGAACAAACAAGAACGACGGGACCGAAGTCGAGAAGTATCTTCGAAGCGTGGGGCTATCTAAAGGAAATGCTTATTGCGTTGCGGGGCAATATTTTTGCTTTCTCGAAAGTACTCGAAAGTTGAAGTATCCCGAAACGAAAATTCCGTTACCTAAAACTGGTTTGTCGTTAAAATTGTTCACATTTGCAGTAAAACAAGGGCGAAAAGTATGTTTCAGTGTGGAAATGGACGACCTCGTAATTTGGTTACGAAAAAATTCAATACACGGACACACCGAGCGAATTATCCAAGTGTATCGAAAAGGCTGGGTCGAAACAGTTGGCTTCAACACGAAAAAATACGACGCAACGAGAAAAACTTTTGTCGAAGGAGTTTTTCGTTGGAAAAGGAACTTAAATCATCCTTTGAAACGGTTCCGGCTTCTTGGTATTGTTGGATTTAGGAATTAAGGAAATGTATGTTGAATTTTTAAGAGATTGGGATATGTCCCGCCGCTGGGAATCGAACTGGATGCAATTCGAAGTCGAAGACTTGCACTTCGGAAAAGAGCGAATAGTACAAGCATCGTGCCTTGAATTTGCTTGGCAAGAAGTAGTTGGTTCCCCCGGCGGGAAAATTATTATTTTTGTTTCGAATAATCTTCGTTCAAGCAAGCGATTGAAAGAATTTGATATAGATACACCAAGCAATATTGAAAATGCCTATTTCTTAAATATTTATTTTCCATCGTTTTTGTATTTCAAAATTATCTATGAACCCAATGGCATTAATTCTGGAAAGCTTACAGTTGGGGGACTTTATCGATAAGACAGAGTTCGTTGCTGTTCCAAGTATTATTTTCGACGAGGTAAAAGAAACCCTAACGCAAGAGGATTTGTTTGCTATTTTACAAACAAAACGTTTTAGGTGCAAAAATGGAACTCTACTTGATACAAGTTGCAGTCGGTGTAGTTGGAATATTCCTTTCTATTCTTGCTTTACTAATAAAGATAAGAAAGGAATTTATTCGAAATCAAAAGGAATTGGTCGAGGCAAAAGTAGCAGAGGAGAAACGAATAATTATGCTCGAAAATCGAATAGCACTTTTTGAGCAGAAAACTTTCCATACTTTTTCGATACTTAACGAACGATTAACTGAACTATCCCAGCGATTGGATTTGCTTTGCAATTTAGTATGTAAACAAGTTTCCAAGTGCAACAATGAAGAATAAATTCTTTTGGTTAGTATTACTTGTATTGGTTTGTATTATTCTATATTTAATTTCGATACCCAAGAAAACCGAAAAAGTTGAACTTGTTCGCTTGGATACCGTAACTATTGTCCGGCCTACCGAAAGAATAGTTGTTCGCAAGTTGAAACCAAAAATAGTCTATTTGCGCGATACAATTATCCAAACCCAACCATTTATAGCAAGTTTCGATACAATAATTAAGAAAGATACAATTTATTTGACTTATAATTTTCCAACAAACGAAATGAATTTGGATATCAAAAAAGGGAGCGATACTTTTCGAATTCCACAAATGGTAGTTACAAAAGTAAAACCAGAAAAATCCGTTTTCGAGCAAACTTTGCCGTTGTTCATAGGATTTACTGCTGGGTTTCTTTTAAGTAAAATTAAATAGGAAAAAAATGAAACTGAGCAATGTAAAAGAAAAATTATTGCAAGAAACATATGGAATTTACTATCGACATACAAACTTGCTTCCCAATCCAGACACAATTCTTCGCAAAATTGGTCGTGGCATTGAAGTTTACCGCGAGTTGAAGAACGACCCGCACGTGTGGAGTTGTATTCAGTCCCGAAAAAGTGGTATCTTGTCCCTTCAATGGTCAATTGTTCAAAACAATTCCCCAGAAATTGTTTTTGAACTTGTTCAATCGGTCTTCAACAAACTCGATATTTACCAAATTGAATCGGATATTCTCGAAGCACCTCTTTTTGGGTTCCAACCTATCGAAATTATTTGGCAAGCCGAAGGGTCCTACCTCGTTCCAAAAGAGCTAAAGGCTCGACCGCAAGAATGGTTTGCTTTCGATGTTGATGGAAATCTCCTTTTCAAAGGAAGGAACGGTTTGGAGTATTCAAAAGTGCCAGAATATAAGTTTATTAATGTGCAACACGAGGCCTCGGGAATAAATCCCTACGGCCACTCGCTTCTTTCCAAATGTTATTGGCCAGTTACATTCAAAAACGGGGGCTTGCGATTTTGGGTTAATTTCACAGAAAGATATGGAATGCCAATTCTAATAGGACAATATCAGCGAGGCGCAACGAACGAAGAAATTCAACAACTTGCCCGCGATTTAGATAGCATTTACGAAGACGCTATCATTGTTGCACCTATGGATGTAAAGCTCGAACTTCACGAGGCAAGTCGAACCTCGTCGGTTGAACTCTACTTGGAACTTATTCGTTTTGCAAACAATGAAATTTCGAAAGCAATATTATCGCAAACTCTTACGACGGAACTCGAAGGGGGCTCGTACGCAGCATCGCAAACCCATTTCCAGATTCGTAAAGAAATCATTATGGCAGATTCCCGCCTTGTACAGAATTCTTTTAATCAATTAATTCGTTACCTTGTGGAATTGAATTTTTCGACAAGCCAAGTCCCAAAGTTTCTACTTCATTTGGAATAACCAAAAGCAAAGGATATAGTTGCTCGGTTTACAAGACAACTCATCTGTCGAAGTGCGAGCCGCCGCTTTTCTCTTTTTTAGTGAAATAATAATATTTGTAACTTTTTAATTTTATTAGTTAAGAACAAATGGTTTTTCTTAAAATAATTTTTTTATCTTGCCTTGTTAACTTGTTGTGTTGGTAATGGTTATTCTTTTAGTTTCTTGTCTTACTTTTTTCGAGCAAAGGAATGGAAAGGCAAAGTTCTTCTTGCGTTTGCTTTCAGTTGATTTCGGCACTGTTGGTAGTTGCTTTCGGAGTTGCTCGTCGGTGGAGATTAGAGAGATTTGGAGTGTGCCAATTTGACAAGAACAAATTGGCAGTCGTTCATAACAATTTCCTACGAAGGTAAACTTACTTGAATAAACTTATGTTGCTACGCTGTTCGGTTGAAGCAGAAGTTCATAATTTAATAGTATAGAATTAAGAATTTAAAATATTAATACAAACTTTGTTAGTTATCACGCTGGGTTCACAAGGAAAATTAGAAAAAAGAGGGCAAAAGTGCTGATAATAACCCAGCGGGCTGTTTTCATATCAAAGGATTTGAGTTTGTGCCAAGCAAGAGCAGAGAAATACATCAAAGCCCAAGTCCCAAGGATAAGAAGAATTGTGGAAAAGGGGTCGAGTCGCGAGCCAATATAATATCGCATACCAAAGTTTGCAATTGAACCATAAACAAGGAGAAGGTGGGCAACGTAAATAAAAAGAGACTCTTGACCGCATAGTTGGAGTATCTTCCCAACAACATTTTTTTTGTAATAATCTTCAGTTAAATAAAGCAAAGCAAAGGCAGCAACTGTCCCAGAAATACGAAAAAGCACATAGAATGGAGAAACAAACCACCAATCTTTGTAGCCGGGGTAAAAATCGGTGTAGTTCCTTGTGTAGTAAAGTAAAATCATTAGAACTAGACCTAAAACAAAAAGATACTGTGAAAGTTTCTTTTTATTTTCCACTTGGAAAAAAAGGGCAGTAAAGAAGGCACCTGCGAAGAAGTAGGCGCTCCAAGGGAAAAGTGGAAACTTTGAAATAGGATATTTTACAATCCAAGAGGCAAAGAAAGGCGGCAAATACAAAAATGGGTCGATAGACCAAACAAATGGAGTAACAAGAATGACAATAAGAGCAATAATTCCATATATCCATTTTAAAAGGGAAAGGTTCCTAATCGACAGCAATAATAAAAGAGCAAGAAGAGAAGAGTATACGATAGTTTGGAGAATATCAATTTGAAAGAAGGATAGCCAATTTTCCCAATGCAAGTACCACAATCGTTGATAAGACATAGTAGGGAAGTGAAGCCAATAAGCAATCAAAAGTATCAACCCAAGGCGTCGCAAGTATTTCCAGAAGGATGGAGCAAATTTTCGGTAATCATCTGCCTTTCGAGTTGCAGCAATCCAAAAACCAGCCCCAGCACAAAAGAGAAAAGTCACAGCGACAAAACCATTGGAGATGTTAACCAAATTGTAAAACCATCCAGATTTAAAAACTTTAGAAAGGACAGCATCTACTATGTGTGTTTCTATCATCCAAAGGACTGCTAACCCACGAAGGACATCTATGAAAACAAAACGATAACTTTTTTCACCCGAAGATGATACAACATCTTCAGCCATCGCCCCCTCCGCAATTTAATTATTAATGAATAAGTAGCAATTGTACAATAATAAAAACTGGAAGTAAAATGACCAAAGAGAATTTATACATATACTCAAAGAAATGGGGCATCGGAACTTTTTCGTATTCAGCGATAGCTTTTACCATAAAGTTTGGTCCGTTGCCGATATATGTCATAGAACCAAAGAAAACACAAGCAGTGGCAATTCCTTCGAGCAAATGCTCGGGAATACCACCAACAATTACTGGGTCGTTGAACAAATGTGGTTGTTGGGTAACAAGCCCTTTTGCAAGAGAATAGAAGGTAACAGCAGTAGGTGTGTTGTCGAGGAAAGAGCTCAAAGCACCGGAAGCGTAGTAGAAGGCTTGGATTGTTGTAAAGCCAAAATCGCGAGCGTGGGTCTCCAAGAAAAGAAGTGCTGGTGTCATTGTAATGAAAATTCCAAAGAATAAGTATGCAACTTCTTCGATTGGATGCCAGTTGAAACGGTTTGCTTCTCGAACTTCTTTTTTAGTGAATACAAGAGAAAGAATTGCCATAATAATGATGACAATTTCTCGCGTGTAGGAACTTATATGGTGTGAATGGATAAACGAAAAATAAAGTGGATTGATAAAAGCAACGGATAGAACGACGCCAATTAGAAACAGTATATTAACTGTTCCTTTTATTCTAAGTGGTTTATATTCTTTTAAATCGAGAATTAAATCTTCTTTCGCTTCCTTCTTATAATAATGTCTTTCAATAAAGTAGAAGACAGTTAATAGGATAGCGTTGCAAATGAACCACTCTTTAACAAGATTCAAGAACCAGAAGAACGGAACCCCCCGAAGATAAAGAATAAACAACGGTGGGTCGCCCAAAGGAGTAAGCAAACCGCCACAATTGGCAACAATTGCAATAAAGAATAGAACGATGTGTGTTTTGTGTTTTCGACGGAAATTTGTTTTTAAAAGTGGCCGAATAAGGAGCATAGCAGCACCAGTAGTACCCATAAGAGAAGCCAAAACCGAGCCAATAATTAGGAAGAGAAGGTTAACTTTGGGTTTCGCTTCCAGGTCGCCGTCGAGATAAATTCCCCCAGAAATAACAAACAAAGCGCCGAGCAAAATAATAAATGGTACATAGTCGAAAAAAATTGAGTGGACAAGAGCGTCCGATAAATTTTTTACTAGCATCCAAATTGCTGTAGGAATACCAAGAACAAGGCTGACAAGCAGTTTATTTTTGTTGCTTTCCCAAAAATGCGGAGTTGCAAGAGGCAAAATAGCAATTGCAAGCAGCATTAAAATGAAAGGCACATTACCATAAATCGGAATATCAATAAATTCCATAATTTTACCTTTAAAAAAAATTCAAAAATAAGAAAAACACTAATTATACAGAGGTAAATATGGGCAACTATTTGAAAGAGGTCATTGCTGAAAGGTATAAAAGATTAGTCGAGGCAATTGAAAACAAAAAAGCAGAAATTGGCATCGAACGGAAAATTACTATTGTTGCTGTTAGTAAGACACATCCAGTCGAAGCAATTATCAATGCTATCGAAGTTGGAATAACAGAGATAGGAGAAAACTATGCCCAAGAAATGAAAGCAAAATATGAAGAAATTCATCAAATGGGGAAAAAGCAACCCAATTGGCACTTCATAGGCCATTTACAAACAAACAAGGTCAAATACATTGCACCTTTTGTCTCGTTGATACACTCTGTCGATTCTGTTCATCTTGGGGAAGAAATCGAAAAGCAAGCTGCTAAACACAACCGAACAATTGATGTTTTAATCCAAGTTAACACATCTGGCGAACTATCCAAATTTGGTTGCGAACCAAATGATGTTTATAAAATTATTGAAGGTATACAACAATTCCCTCATATTAGTATAAAAGGTTTGATGACTATTGGAAGTTTTTCAACTGATGAAAAAGTTATCCGAAAAGAATTTCGTTTATTAAAACAACTTTTCGACGAGGCAAAAAGATTGTATCCAGAACTTCCCTTGACCGAATTATCGATGGGAATGACAAACGATTTTTTAATTGCTGTCGAAGAAGGTGCAACAATCCTTCGCATAGGGACTGCAATTTTTGGAGAAAGACATTATTCTTAGCTCCAAATAAACTCTATAACTTGCTAATGCGAAACCTTTTGCCATTAAATCCAATTCGATATCAATATGGAACGAAACAAATTGGTACGATGGCAATAAACTAAGTCGGAATATTTAACTCATCAATTTATTAAATCGTTTGGAAATGTATTCCAATATAAATTTTCAAACAATAATAGGACGAATATCTGCTCTGGCATTCTTTTTGACACTGTCAGATTTTTTTAACATAATGAAATTTATTAATTTGTAAATCTAAAATTGTAATTGTTTGATGTTTTTAAGAAAAATAAATTTAAGTTTCTTGGTTATACTTTTCATAGTAAAAGCCCCTATTTTGTATTCGCAAGGACCAATCTTGATATTTAATGAATTTACCGCTTCCGACACAGTTGATATGGGTATGTGTGTTCCCGGCGATTCGCTTGAAACCTACTTCAACATAATTAATCGTAGCGGAAAGGTGCTAAAAATTGGTGGTAACGACTACACATTTCTGATTGGGCGAGCTGTAGACGACCCAAATAATTTAGACTTCTTCGAATTCTACGGTCCAAGAGATTTACCAAGAACGATAGATACCAACATAAACTCTGTTTTCACAATTAAATACATTCCATTCTCCCCATCTGTTCAATTCCCACCGGGCAAAAAAATAGTGAGACTATGGTTAGGGCTTT
This sequence comes from Ignavibacteria bacterium, assembly GCA_026416955.1. Lineage (GTDB taxonomy): Bacteria > Bacteroidota > Ignavibacteria > Kapaibacteriales > UBA2268 > Naka2016. The sequence goes on from JAOAEE010000072.1 coordinate 14,894, forward strand.
TCGACCCAAAGGTAAACGACCCACCATTTTCAATTAACGAAATTCTTAAGGGCCGCGAGTTTATTTTAATTGCACGCAAAAGTGTTAGCGAGTTGGATGTATACGAAACACTAATTGACTTTGATTCGGTTTGGGTTCCACCAGCCGATACGATTTATAAGATTTTAACAGTGCAAAACAATACAAGACTCCCTCTTTATGTCGATAGCATTATTTTCCATCGTTCAATTAATGCCGAAATCCGAATGGAAAGGAAACCCTTCCCAGTCCCTTTTGCTGAATATCGCTCGGGGGATGAACGAAACACTTGGAAATTTTCCTACTTCCCAATAAACTTAGGTCGCGACACTGCTCTTGTTCGTTTTATTTATCGTTCCCCAACCAATCCCGATTCTATCAAGTTTGTCCAAACTATTGTTCGTGGCGTAGGTGTTACACAAAAGATTCGATTGCAAGGGGTTGAAAATGCAGAAATTGTTGGGAATTTTATCGACTTAGGTTCAGTTCCAATTGATACTTCAAAAGAAGTAAAAATATACATTCAAAACACTGGAAATTTACCTTTCGGTTTAATTAGGCAAGAAATATTAAACTATTATTCCAATACTCCGTCCAATGGCTTTCGGTTCGTCGATTCATTGCCGACAAATCAATTTCTATTGCCAACGCAAATAGATTCCTTTACCGTTCAGTTTACTCCAACACAGCGAGATACCTTCCTTGCTCGAATAAGATTAACAAGCGATATTAGCCGAAGGAAAGTCGTTGGTTACCCAGATAGTGCTAAAGAAGTTGTTTTTTACATTCGTGGTGTAGGTCTTGCTCCGAAATTGACAGCAGAAACCGATTCCGTCGACTTCGGAAACATCATTGTAAATAGTTCCGATGGTTGCCCCGTTGCCCGCGATACTTTAATTCGATTGACTAATTCTGGCAACTATGTTCTTCAAGTTAGTAATGCAAGAATAGACCCGCCGTATCCACAAACCCCATTCAAGATTTTCGAAGAAAATTTCGAAATTCCACCATTTTCGAATAAATTGCTAAAAATTGTTTTCGATTCGACAGCAAAGGATGTTGGTCCTTACGAAGCAACTTTAATTATAACTTCGAGTTTTTCCAAGATACGAGACACTTTGCGAATTAAACTACGTGCAAACGGAGTGCTTCCCGACCCAGTTTCTCTTTCTTTTCCAAGGGATATTTCTTTTAAACCCGGAACAGCTTTGTCGCTGCCTATTTTAGTCCAAAAGGATAAAATAAAAAGAGTTAAAAACTACTCGGACACAATTCAATACAATTCTACTGTTTTGAAATATAGGGCAACGACATTAAACAACACTGCCTCCGAGCGTATTGCAAATTCCAATATTCAAGAAGTGGAGCCGGGAACACTTTCTATTTCGGTCAATACAAAATGGAATGAATTCTTCCTACCGTCGGACACATTGTTAATTCTGAACTTCGATACTTTTCTTGGCAACGAAATAAATTCCCGAATTGAATTCGTTTCTCCACAATTTGGCGATGGAATTTGCTCTCGGGCACTGACCCCAATTCCTTCTCCGGGCATTATTCGTTTGGATTCGCTTTGCGGGCTTTCCTACAAACTTTTCGATGGTAGAAAGGACATTTTCCGCCTTGAATCTCCTACTCCAAACCCCGTTGATAACTCATTGGATTTCGCCTTCGAAGTGGCTTTCGACACGTATACGAAATTGCTCTTGTTCGACGCTTTTGGAAATGTAGTCAACACTTTTGTCGACGGAAAAATTAAACAAGGCACATACGACATTCATTACGATGCTTCTAAGTTATCACCCGGAATTTACTTTATTCAAATGACATCTGGAATTTTCCACCAAGTCGTACATTTCGTCAAGGCACAATGAAAAAACTTTATTCGACGCTGTGTTTGATTTTCTTTCCTTTGTCGCTCGTTTTTCCGCAAGGATTTGATTGGGAATATTCTCCGCGCCTTCCGTTCTCCATTCCGCGTGTTTATTTTGGTATTGGTGGAAATACTGCTAAAAATTACTACAATGGTTCCTTTTCCTTGTTCGAAAACTTTTACACTTGTTCAAAATTTACAAGTGGGACTGGAAATTCATTTGCCTTAGGTCTGAAAAGCGAATATTGGTTCAAACCAAATTTTGCCTTTGCTTTTACATTACTTTACCAAAATTCGAGCGCCAATTTTGTTGCTTCGGGGGATTCGTTCCCCATTTTGTTAAAGAATATTCCGAAAATGGTTAAAGTCGAAAATGAACTTTCTTTAAGATACAAATATTTACTTTTGGATTTGGGAGCCAAATATCACATCGCTTCGACTTTCTTTTTTATCGCCGCTGGATTAGAATTTGGGGTTAGATTTTCCTCGAGTTTCGATATTCACGAGCAAGTGAAATCGCCGCCCGAATTTCACTTCGCCGACAACACTCAACGAAGGAAGGTAATAAATGGAAAACTTTCCGACCTTGCACTTTTTTCTGTAGTTCCTAAAATTTCGCTTGGTTACGATGCAAAGATTTTCCCGGGACTTTATGCTTCGCCAAACTTTTCCTTGCAACTCCCGGTTTTCAATCTTTCGCTCGAAGAAAATTTGAAATTGTTTTCTTTGCAATTGAGTATTTCATTCCTCTACGGAATTTGGTAAATGTATAACATTTTTCAACTTTTGGTTTCGCCAGTTAATAAACTTCCTCTTTATTACAATAAAACAAACGAGACTTTAATTTCCGACGAGGGAGAATTTCAAATTGTCGAAGGAATTCCTATTTTGCTGTCGAGTAAAAACCCCAACTACATCATTCATTACCAAAAGGACGCGGAGATATTCGATTATTTCGAGTTTCAATTTTGCGAAACCGAAAAAGAATTCGAGCGTGTTTACCAATATGTTCTTTCCCGTATTCCACCAAAAGCAAAATTGGTTGCCGATGTAGGTTGTGGAAAAGGTTGGCTCGCTCGGTCCTTGTTGAATATGTCTCGAATCGTTGTATCTATCGATGTCTCTTTTACTAATGTTTCGAAGGTGTTGAAGAAGTATCCCGACGAAAATCATTTTGGGGTAGTCGCCGATGGCTATTTCCTTCCTTTCAAGGACGAAAGTTTCGATTGTGTCGTAGCCTCCGAAGTTATTGAGCATCTTGAAAAGCCCGAAGAATTCATTCAAGAACTTATTAGGATTTGCAAGAGAAACGGAAAAGTCGTATTGACCACTCCTTATCGCGAAAAAATCCGATACACATTGTGTATTCATTGCAATAAGCCAACTCCTTGGAACGCTCATTTACATTCATTCGACGAGATAAATTTGAACTCCATTCTTTCAATCTCTTCTGGAACTTGTCGTTGGAATTTTTTTAAGTTTGGGAACTCTTTGATTCAATATTTTAGACTATATCGATTGCTAAGTTTTCTACCTTTTGTTGTATGGAAATATTGCGACAAATTTTTTAATCTATTTTTTAAACCAAAGCATATTTTAGTCGAAATAATTAAGGAATAACGATGGAAGCCTTTGTCAAGAAAGAAGTTATTAATTCAGTTGGAATAATTACTTTTTTCCACCCGAAAGGGAATTCCCTCCCAAGCAATTTGCTAAATGAATTAGAGATTTCAATAAAAGAACTTTCTTCGAGCGACGAGGCAAAAGTCCTACTCTTGCGTAGCGAAGGGGAAAGGGCTTTTTGTGCTGGTGCTTCTTTCGAGGAACTTGTGTCGCTCGAAAATTTCGAGGAAGCAAAGAAATTTTTCTCTGGTTTTGGCAAAGTAATAAATGCAATTCGTAATTCTTCGAAATTTGTGCTTTGCAGAGTGCAAGGGAAAGTTGTTGGTGGCGGTGTTGGACTAGTCGCTGCTTGTGATTACGTCTTTGCAACTCGAAGTGCTTCGGCAAGACTGAGCGAACTATCTATTGGAATTGGTCCTTTTGTCATTAGTCTTGCCGTCGAACGAAAAATTGGCAAAGCAGCCTTCTCGCAAATGAGTATCGACACAGAGTGGTACGATGCACAATGGTGTTACGAAAAAGGCTTGTATAACCGTATCTTCGAAAGCATCGAGGCGATGGACAAGTTTATCGACACTTTCCTCGAAACACTTACTTCGCGCAATATTAAAGCCCAAATGGAATTGAAACGGCTCCTCTGGGAAGGAACGGAAAATTGGGACCTTCTGCTCGAGAAAAAAGCCGAAATTTCTGCAAAACTTGTATTGGACGAAACCACTCAAAATACAATAAGGAATTTAATTTAAGTTTTATCATTAAAATAAATTAAAGAACAATTTGCAAATAGATTATTTGCAATTCTGCTCGCACAAAAATAAGCAATCATTCAACGAGTAATATTTACCACAAGCAAATTTTCCAAACGAATAAGTCCGAAAATGTCGCATTTAAATTCATACTATTTCGCACCAACACTTACCTCTTTCTCCAAAAACCACATTTCCCTCTCGACAACAGCATAATCTTAAAGAAAACACAACCCAACAAGTAGACCAACCCAAAAGTTCCTACAAACAGGGGTGATTGTGCTGCGTCCAAAGTAACGCCATATCCACTGGCAAAGGGCGACACAAGCAAGATGGTTGTGCTACCAGAGTGAAAGTAAAATGTTTGTATACCAGTGGGCACGGGCTTGGTAGCCCGTGCTTTTTTGGGGAAGTGTTTATTTTCCTAATTGTGTGCAGTATAGAATTTCTGATTAACTTTTATCCTATCGAGAAACAATTAATTTGATAACTTGGAAGTTTATTCCATCGGATATAACACAATAATACACACCATTTGCAATGCTGTTACCAAATGTATCTTTCAGGTCCCAGGTAAGAAGTCCTTCCTTACTTTCTGTTTTTATTTTATTAACAAGAATACCTTCTTGTGAAAAAATTCTTATTTCCAAGTTTTGATTAAACTTTTCGATTTGTATATTTACTTCGTTGTTTGTTGGATTAGGATATATAGTTAGATTAGAAATACCTTCCAAAACTGAACTAAGGAATTCAGTTGTGATAGGTATCGAAAATTGCTCATTAGTTTCGACAACGTTCACAATCAATTGCAAAGATTTTGGTTCATCATCTTCGCCGGAAAATTCGATTGCTATTGTCTTTGTGGAATTTGATGGAAACTGAAACTCTTTATCCGAAACAATTTTGAAAAATTTTGAATCTTCACCAACAATATTTAAAGAAACAGTAAGTAAACCAGAAGTCAAGTTTTTCATCTCGAGATTTTTAACAATTGGTATACCCTTTTGGTTGAATGTGAAAACAAGTTTCGAAGGTGTAAATTGTAAAGAATTTTTTAAGCCGTAACCAAAAAGTGGAAGTGGAATTGAAACTGCGGAATTGCTGTTAAAGAAAATGGTGGCAAACCTTTCTCCTTCTGAACTTGGTGTAAATTTAATCTTTAAGTCGGCAGTTGCATTTGGAATCAATTTTATCGGGAAGTTGGACAAAATATTAAAGTCGTTTGCGTTAGAACCAGAAATTTGGAATGAATTTATTACAAGTTCTTCTGTGCCAACATTTTTAAGAACTGCGGAAAAAGTTGTTTCGATTGATTTACCTACAACATAAGCACCGAACTTCAGCGTATCGAGAGAATATTGTAATCTTGCATTAGAACTTGAAGTTTTAACCACAATTTTCGCTGAATTGGAAAGTGTTGTACCGCAATTATTTGTAACTTCAACAAAGTAATTACCCGAATCGCTAAGTTGAATATTTTGTATTACAAGTGTCGGTTGAGTTGCACCGTTAATAATTTTTCCGTCTTTTTTCCATTGGTATCGAAGGTTTTCACCTTTTGCGGCAACAGAAAGTGCGAGGGTGGAGCCTTGCGAGATGGTTTGGCTTTCGGGATGTTTTGTAATTATTGGCTTAAGATTTACTGTTAATTTGACAGACTGTGATTCAATTGGATTCCCACAAGTACCGACAATTCGAACCAAGTAAAATCCAGAATCCGATGCTTTTAAATTATCGAAAAATAAAGTATCGTTATTTGTTCCCGGAATTTCTTGTCCATCCTTTACCCAAGTAAAATTCAAACCACTTCCTTCGGCTTTAACAAAAAGGAAAACTTTTTCACCTTCGCAAGCATTAAGAATCTTAGGCTGAACAAGTATTGTTGGACTTTTTAAAACCTCTAATCTTGCTTTTTGACTTACGACAACTGGTGGGCATTTTCCAGTAATAACAACTTCGTATTCTCCTTCGTCATTTGAAGAAACGGATTGTATCGTATAAGTCGGATTTGTTGCATTAGGGATTATTGCTCCATTTTTTCTCCATTGGTAAGAAATGTCGGTGCCTTCGGCAACAACACTAAAAGTTGCACTTTTTCCTTCACATACAGCTTGCGATACTGGTTGAGTTGTTATTGAAGGTGGATTGTCGACTGTAAGAGTAGCAGGATTGCTGGTTTGTGGAGCACCACAAGCCCCTGTAACAATGCAATCGTAAGTTCCAGCGGATTGTGAAGTTACTGGATTAATGATGAGAGTTGCAGAATTAGCTCCGGGTACGTCTTGTCCATTTTTTCGCCAGCGATAAACAAGATTGTTTCCAGTTGCAGAGACAGAGAATTCAACAGAAGTTCCAGCACAAACCCTTTGGGATTGGGGATGTTGCCTAATTGTAGTTGCAGAGCCAATGGTGAAATTGCCATCGCTTTCATCTTTTATATTTGAATTTGTCGTACTTTCTATTCTAATTTTATAAGTGTTCCCCGGGGTAATGTTCGATGGAACATTCCAAGTCCAAGAGCCTGCCGATGCTGATATGCTTGCAACTAAGGTAGTATTGAAAGTGTTGCCACCATCGGTAGACAAGAGAATTTTGACATTCGAGACATTCGAAGCGTTCCATCTTATATTGTAAGATGATTCGGGGCAAATAACTTCACCACCATTTGGAGAAACAACAGTGATAGTAGGACTTGAAACTACAGTTATTTCCTGAACAGTCATAAAATTCCATTGGTCGCCAGAGGATTGATTATTGTTATTGACGGCATTACCAACAGCACGGAGGTAATAGGTCCCTGGTGTTGTAGGAGCGGTCCAAGTAAAATCAAAGGAGGCGTAATTGGAGTAATTTTTGGGTTCAGAATGGACAAGTTCTCCGTCAGAGGTTTGCAGGCCCGAGCCTGATACTGGATTTAAAGTACCAGCATTTGTCCCTCCAGTTTGAGATGTTTTTACAGCAATATTGACACCAGCATAATTAAATCCCGAATTGTTTACTCTTACGCTAAATCTATTTGTTGAACCAGCTTCGACTGTCCAAGAATTCGATTGGCTAATTGGGGTAAGAGTTGTGTTGGTATTTCGCGAACCGTGGCAAGTGCAACCATTATCGGTTTGCCCCGAAATTCCGCTTCGATAGGCTAATATGTTTATGGAATAGATTAAACCAAAGCTGAGAAGACCTATCGCAAGAAAAAGTTTTAATCGGGAGCTTCTGATTGTGTAAAACTTTTTTTTCATTTAACACCTTTTTTTTATTTGACTTACCATAAAGTTAGGCGAAACTAAATTTGTTTTATTTTAATACATAAGAAATTTTTAAGAATTTATGAATTTTGAATAATGTAGTTTAGGAGGTTATTTTTTATTTTAAATTTCTATACTTTACAAGCATTTTTCACAACAAATTGCTTTTGTTCTACGCCAGTGCTATATGTATGATCAAGAACTTACTTCGAATGGTAATCTAAACAGAACCTTCCCTCATCTTTATAAAAGTAAATTCTATTAATCCAACTTGCTAAATAGGATTAAAAATATGCTATGAAACCACTTTTGATTAGCTCTCTTTTTGAGCAAAGTAAAGTAGGAAGTGTGTATTCAAAGCTTTGTGTAAAATCAAAGGACAATTTCCCTTTATCCAATCGCAATGAAATGGAAAGGGGCAAAATGTAAGACAGGAAAAAGCAAGCCTGCTTGCGCAACGGCGGGGAGCGCGGGCAACCAGCCGGGAGCGAAGATAATTAAAGGGCAAGATTTTGAGGATGCAATTTTGTATGGTCTTACTCGTGATGCTGTTCTGTTTTGTCACTTTCCACACTTTACGAGAAGTTAGTATCTGTTCGTTGCAATATTTAAGGATTGCATAAGTGCAAGTTGATTGATAGAGAATTATGTTCGTAATATCTTGTTGAAAAAGTTGTGTGGAAAGGTAATAGTGGTTAGAGTAAATATTTTGTAGGTATAAAAGTTAATTTTTTTTACCCTAAGTTTTATATTAGTCAATTAGAATTTCTTGGATAAACAAAGCATCGATAATTGAAACAAGTTAGGTTTCATTTTTTGGAAAAAATATAAGGTGGGTTCCAAAAGCCTTTTGCGCGGGCATAATCAATATAGTATTCGTATTCTTCTGGAATTAAACTTCGGCTAATTTTTGGGTATTGGTAGGCAAGGTATCGTGGATAGTATTGTTCCATTAGGTTTAAATAAACATCTGTACCAATATTTTTTGCTATGAAGTCAATTATTTCGATAGTATCGGCTTGATTTTCGGGGAGAATTAAATGCCGAATAATTAGGCCACGCCTTGCAATTCCATTGCGAACAACAAGGTTGCCAACTTGGCGAAACATCTCAATCAAAGCAGCGGATGCATAGGTGAAATAGTCTGGGGCTTCGGTGTAGTTTTTCGCTTTCTCTGGGTCGATAAACTTAAGGTCTGGCATATAGATATCGACAAGTCCTTCGAGAGCTTTCAAAGTGTCGACTTTGTCGTAACCATTTGAATTATAAACTATTGGAATTGTTAGGCCTAAACTTCTTGCTTCGACTATTGCTTTTGCTATTTGTGGGGCGAAATGTGTAGGAGTAACAAAGTTGATGTTGTGGCAGCCAATGTCTTGAAGACGCAACATAACATCGACAAGTTCTTGAATTGAGTATTTGCGTCCCTCTTTGCAATGGCTAATAGTGTAATTCTGGCAAAAAACACATAAAAGGTTGCAACCAGAAAGGAAAATTGTCCCCGAGCCAAAATAACCAACGAGTTCGGGCTCTTCACCGAAATGAGGACCATAGGAAGCGATAACGACATCGCTTGTCATACCACAAGTTCCGATTTCCCCTTGCAATCGATTAACATTGCAAGAATGCGGGCAAATATCACAATTTTTCAATCGATTGAAAAAATCTTCTATATAGTTCATAAGAAAATTAAATTAGAAAAAATTTTTGAAAAATTTATTTTAGATAAACACTACATAGTTTTAAGATAATAAATGAAAATAGAAAGAATGTGGTTTATACAATTTTTTTTAGTTCAATTAAAAAATCTTTGAATTTTTTTACCGTAGAGCTTTCTTCAATAGGTTTATTGGTGATTATGAAAGTTCCGTCGGTGTCTTTTTCTGCTATTGCTCTTCCTTTCTTGGCTGGGAAACTTTGAGTAAAATCACCATCTTCGTCGAGAGTAATAAAAAATGTTTTTACATTTTTTGTACAACGCCCTTGTCGAAGTTTTAAACACCAATAACCAGTTTGTGCAATTCTTTCTCTGAGAGTGGTTTTTGATGAAATAATTGCAACGACTTTGCAGTCATCTTTTGGATTAATAATAATTAAATCGGCATCGGGTAAGTGCATTCCATATTTACCATAATCAACCACAATACTTCTTTTTGCTTTTGCATAGCATTCGTTTAAACTTCCTTCTTGACGTTCTAACTCTGAACCTTTTATTGCAAGCAACCCAAGTTTATTTATTTCATTAATAATACTTTCAAGTATTATTTCTTCCAAAAAATTTCCTTTAAAAGGTTTCCAACTTTGTTCTGGGTCTGAAATCCCAAAGTTTTTAATTCCATTTAAATACTCGCTTTTAAACGAATCTAAAATATTAGAGAGGTTTTCTATTCCATCTACTCTTATTTTCTCCTTAATTTTTTGTTTTATCTGATAAATAAATTTCTTTTTATCTTTCATAGAAATTCCATTCAATTTTCTTTTTGTGTGGATTTATATAAGCTTTTGAAGATTTTTTAACAATTATTAAATGCTTATAACCTCGCAAGAAAAAGTTATGTTGGATTGCTTTACTATGCCAAAAAGGGGTATTAGATGATTGATTTCTTCTTACAACACAAACAACATCGACGGGGACAAAATATTTTGTTAACAAATCATAAACCTTAAAACCAACAGGAACGAAAATACCTTTTGCCCATTGGTCGCCTATTAACCAAGCTAAAATTTTTTCTTCTTTTAGTATTCTTTTGCATTCAACCATTACTTTTTCTAATTCTTCAAAAAATTTATCACTTGTTGCTGGTAGATTCCCAATGTTTTCTGGATGATTATTGTATTTAATATTATCACCATAAGGAGAATCTATGAATACCATATCAACTGAATTATCTTGCAAAGGTAAATTTCTTGCATCTGCTTGAATAATATCTTCCCTAGTAGGAACAATATCGAAAGCAACAACACGGCGCCTTTCCTCCTTGCAAACATCTATTGTTGTGCCCGAACCAGCCATTGGGTCGCAAACTAAATCTCCCGGTTCGGTATATCTCCAAATTAAATTGTATATAATAAAGGCAGGTGTAACACCGGGATATTTATTGTTTCCTTTCGCAACATCACCATAACTTTGAATAGGAAAATCCCAAAGAGTTGTAGAAGATATTTGAGGTCTGTATAGTTCATCAATAAGATTGTTGTTTGTGGGAATGAAAAGTGGTCTGTTCTCGATATGTGATTTAATTACAAGAGCACCTTTTTCGGTTAGTATATCCTTCCAAGAAATATTTATTTTTTTAAATAAAAGGCTTGCTTTGGATATCTTTTTTATTTCATCTGGTTTTTCGAATTTAATTCCATAAGGATATTTTCCATTGAAAATACGAATCGATTTGTCAAAAAAGGGTTCACCTACTGCTCGGAAGGTACCAAAAAGGGTGTCGGTGTCTAAGTTATAAAGAAAGATGAAATCACCTTCTTTAACTGCAAAAACCTTGTTTGCGTATGGTTTACCAGTTACTATTAAAGAGTTCGAAATTAGTTCGCTTTCGCTTTTATTTGTGCAAGCGAAAATAAAACCGTGCGTTCTTGGTTTTGGTGTATCTTTGTTATCTGAGTCTGATACAAATTTGTTCAGTAATTCCTCTTCTTCAATTAATGGATTGCTCTTGTTTTCTGTTTTTTTCACTTTTATTCTGTTGAGAAAAAACTATAATAAAATTCAAACAATACAAAACAAAATTTATTAAAAATATAATTTTAAATATCCAAATTTTTGACGAATTGGGCGTTCTCTTCGATAAATTTTCTTCGGGGTTCAACTTTTTCTCCCATTAATGTTTCGATTATTCTTGCCGATTCCTTTGCATTTTCTATTGTTACTTTCAAAAGTGTTCTTGTTTCGGGGTTCATTGTTGTTTGCCACAATTGTTCTGGGTTCATTTCCCCAAGTCCTTTGAAACGCGAAACTACTATTCCCGAAGTCGAAGTAGAAGTGCTTTCCTCTTCGTTCTCGTAGGTAACTTCTACATTCGAAGAGGAATTTTTTAATTTTTTGATAATTTCATCTCGTTCGGCGTCGCTATAGGCATAAAACTCTTGTTTGCCCTTCTTTATCTTATATAGCGGTGGTTGTGCAATATACAACCTTCCGTCGAGAATAATGTCGCGCATATAAAGATAAAATAGTGTCAAAAGCAAAGTTCGAATATGGCTACCATCGACATCGGCGTCTGCCATAAGAATTATCTTGCCATATCGAATTTTATTTAAAGAAAAAGATTCATCGTTGCTTTCGCCATTTCCATTTTCTCTTTCGCTTCCGTTACCGTTGGACCTACTTAGCCCAGCCCCAATTGCAAGAAAGATGGAGCGTATCTCCTCGTTTTCCAGTATCTTGGATAATCTTGACTTTTGAACATTAAGTATTTTGCCTTTCAAAGGTAATATTGCTTGAAAACGACGGTCGCGTCCTTGCTTAGCGGAACCGCCCGCACTATCGCCTTCGACTATGAAAAGTTCGGTTTTTTCGGGGTCGCGCAAAGAACAATCGGCAAGTTTACCGGGTAAGGAGCCCGATTCCAACGCATTTTTCCTTCGGACCAATTCCCGACTTTTACGTGCAGCAATTCTTGCTTCGGCCGCTAAATTTGCTTTTTCAATAATTTTCCTTGCAACGGTTGGATTGCTTTCCAAATAGTCGGAGAGTTTTTCGTTAACTATTTGGCGAACTATTCCTTCGACCTCGCCATTGCCCAACTTTGTCTTTGTTTGCCCTTCGAATTGCGGCTCGGGGACCATCACGGATATAATTGCAGTCAAACCTTCGCGGAAATCGTCGCCAATAAGTTGTTCTTTTGCAAGTTTATTCGAAGTTGCATAAGCGTTCAAAGTCCGCGTCAGTGCCGAACGGAAACCCGACACGTGGGTACCGCCTTCTATTGTGTTAATATTATTAACATAAGAAAGCAAATTTTCGTTGTACCCAGTATTATATTCGAAACAAATTTCAACTTTGACTTCGCCACTGACTTCCGAATTTACCGTTCCCGAAATATAAATCGGCTTAATCAAAGGAGTTTCCAACTGGTCGATAAACTTTACAAAATCGATTAAGCCACCTTTGTAGTGATATGTTTCCTTGACGCCTGTTCGTTCATCAAACAAATTGATAACCACGTTAGGATTGAGAAAGGCTAGTTCTTGCAATCGTTGTGCAATTCTTTCGAACTTAAAAGTGGTTGTTTTGAAAATCTCTGCGTCTGGTTTAAATCGAACAATTGTTCCAGTTCGCTCTGTCGTTCCAATTTCTTCGACTGGGGTCAAAGGGGTGCCACGGGAATACTTTTGACGATAAATTTTGCCATCGCGAAAAACCGTAACAGTCATTTCTTCCGAAAGAGCATTTACGCAAGAAACCCCAACCCCGTGAAGTCCACCAGAAACTTTGTAGGAGGTTTTATCGAATTTACCACCTGCGTGTAGGGTACACATAACAACTTCAAGTGTCGAAATTTGCTTAACTGGATGTGGGCCGACTGGAATACCACGCCCATCGTCCTCGACAGAGCAAGAACCATCGGAATGTATTGTAACGTGGATATTTTTGCAAAAACCGGCAAGTGCCTCGTCGATGGAATTATCGACAACCTCGTGAACAAGATGGTGCAGACCGCGTTCCCCAACATCACCAATATACATTGCTGGACGCATCCGAACTGCTTCCAATCCTTCGAGAACACGGATACTTTCCTCGGTATAACTTTGCTCCAACTCTTGCAAATTTTGTTCTTGATTAACTTCCTCGCTTTTCATACTTTACCAAAACTAATAAATACAAAATTACGAAATAGAACTAAGC
>JAOAEE010000050.1 GCA_026416955.1 Ignavibacteria bacterium
AATTCTTTTCGTTCTTGATTTTCTTTCTTTAGTAATGAATTTATTTCAGACAATTTTTCAATAGTGTCTTCAAGTTCTTTGGTTTTTTCTTTAATTTTTTGTTCAAGTTCAGCATTAAGGTTGTTTAATTTTTCAATGGTTGATTGAAGTTCCGTAATGTCACTGATAATACAACCCAAAAGATAGTCTTCTTCGTTTAAATTAACTTTAAACAACTTTTTGATATAGTGCCTTTTTGTTTGGTTTTGTATTATTTCAAATTTAAATGGGTTGATTAAAGTTGAAATATCCCCAGTTCCAATTGTTTCATCCATTTTTTCAAAAATATCCCCAAGTTTTCCCAATTCTTTAAAACCAAATAATTTAGAATTCATTAAAACCTTTGAAAACTTTTGATTTTCAATTTGCTGCGTTTCTAAACCAACAAATTCTGAAAATGCAGAGTTGAATTCTTTTATGTAACCATATTTATTTACTAATACAATTGGTTCGTCTAATGTATTAAGTAAAGCCTTAAAGCGTTTTTCGACTTCGAGGAGTTTTTTGCTCTCTGTTAGGTCGTTGAAGAGAAAAAGAAGTATAGGTTCGTGGTCATTTTCTATTTCTTTAACGAAAATATTCAAAACTTTTTCTTTTCCTTTAACTTTAAGAATATGCTTAATAATCGTAGTTTCTCGATTATTGATAAAACCTTGGTCTTCTTCGAGTTTTTCTTTTATTGAAAGAATTTCGAATATGTTAATATCGTAACTTTCATTTATTTCAAGGGTTTCTTTTGCAAAATTATTCGAAATAATTATCCTACCGTCAATATTCGAAAGAATAAAGCCCAAGGAAGAATCCAAAATACTATTGTGAGTTGCTTTTATTAAATCGTAGTTCGACAAAAGATTTTTTAGAGTTTGTGAGTGGAATAAGTATGCAATTGCAGTAAATATTAAAATAATGAAACATAAACCTACAGGTGAAAATAGCATAGCAAAAAAACCTTGCTCGGGTCGATTAATCAAAAGGTTCGAAAAGGAAACAAAAGAAACTAACAAAGAGAAGAAAATTAACATAGAAAGAATGGATGAGAAGAATTTAAACTTTTTCATAGTTCGAGCATATAAAATAAATAAAAAATTAAGAAAAAAAAGTTAAACATAAGTTGTTCCAAAGTTAAAACTTATTATTTTTGTATTTTCAAACTTGTTATTATGAACAAAATGAAGGGTATAGTTGAAAAATTTGTACTTTTCGAATTCAAACCTACCTGGTCGTGGCAAATCCATTGATTCTAAATTCCTTGTAAACAATGAAATTCGTGTCGAGCAAGTTCGATTGATTGATGAATATGGGAAAATGCTTGGAATATTTCCAACGCGTGAAGCCTTAAAAATCGCATCCGAAAGAGAACTCGACCTTGTTCTTATTGCTCCGCAAGCTAGTCCTCCAGTTGCCAAAATAATTGATTATGGAAAGTTTATTTTTGAACAACAAAAGAAAGAAAAACAAGAACGAAAAAAGCAAGCACAACAGCAATTGAAAGAGATTCGTTTCAAATGGAGAACCGATACCCACGATTTCAATTTCAAAGTTCGTCACGCACGCGAATTCCTTTTGGATGGCAACAAGGTTAAGGGTACTGTTATGTTTCGTGGTAGAGAAATTATGCATCAGGAAATAGGAGAAGAATTGCTTAATAGATTTGTGGAAGCCTTGGCAGATATTAGCAAAGTTGACCAACCGATAAAAGCAGAAGGCAAAAGGATATCGATTATTCTTTCCCCAGATAAAACAAAAATTCAACAATACCAAAAGCAAAGAAAACAAGAAGAAAGCTCAAAAGAACAACAATAATTAACTTTTGGAAATAACTATAAAAATAGATTGTTCCCAAAAATAAATTTTTCTAACCCAAGTTGTTTGTTTCTTTATAGCTTATATGTTGATATTGCTTTGATATATTGAACTCTTTCGTATTCGCTTGGGTTTGGACTTTTGTTTTGCGACATTACTCCAATCATTTGTTGAACACTGGAATATTCGTGTTCTTCCATCCATTCCATTAGTTCTTTTTCTAGTTGAAGCAAATAAAAAACTCCATTTTTTAATAAAGCCGAGCACAGCATTGTAACATTCGCACCAACCAGTAGCATTTTGATTACATCGTCGGAAGTGTGTATTCCACTAGTTGCTGCAAAATCTAAGTTTACTTTGTTTTTCAAAATCGCAATCCAACGCATTGGAAGCCGATTTGCGTGGGAGGTACTAAGATGTATTGAGGGGCGCACTTCCAAATTCTCCAAATCAACATCGGGTTGGTAGAAACGGTTGAAAAGGACTAATCCTTTTGCTCCGGTCTGTTCAACTTTCTTTGCAAAATTTGCAAAATTTGAAAAGAATGGGCTTAATTTGACAGCAACTGGAATGTTCACCGATTTTTTGACTTCTTTGATTATTTCGATATAGGTATTTTCAACACTTTCGCCAGATTGTTCTAAGTCAGTTGGAATAAAGTAAATATTTAGTTCTAAAGCGTCGGCTCCAGCTTGCTCGATTTTCTTTGCAAATTCTATCCATCCTCCAAGTGTTGCACCATTCAAACTAGCTATAATTGGTATCGAAACACTTTCCTTTGCTCTTCTGATTAATTCTAAGTAATTGTCTGTTACGAAGCGGTATTCGTCCAGTTCGGGGAAATATGTTAAAGATTCGGCATAAGAATAAGTACCTTGAGTTGTGTAGTAAAAAAGGTCCTTTTGTTCCGTTCGAAGCTGCTCTTCGAAGATTGATGGAAGAACAACTGCCGAGGCACCAGCTTCTTCAAGTTTTTTTATGCTTTTGAGTTCTTCTGTCAATGGCGAGGCAGAAGCAACTAATGGTGATTTAAGAGTTAATCCTAAGTATTTTGTTGTAATATCCATTTGACCCTCAAAGTTTATTAAAAATTTTTTCAAAAATCATTGAACAAGGGGGAATAAATCCCCTTGTTCGTCCAAATAAATTGAAATCTTATATTAATGAAATTCATTCTACTGAGTTAATTTTCATTTCTGATAAATGCTTGTACATTTGATATCTTTTCCGTACATAGTCTTGAGCCATTTCCATTAAATGTTTAGCCAATTTAGGATTGCTTTGAGCAAGCATTCGGAAACGGATTTCGGAGTTCATATATTCTGCTATTGGTATACTTGGCTCTTTCGAGTCAATAATCAAAGGATTTTTTCCTTCTTTTGCTAACTCTGGATTATATCTGTATAATATCCATTGGCCAGTATCGACTGCCAATTTGTGGTGTTTCAGTGGTGCACTCATATCAATTCCGTGAGCAATGCAGTGTGAATAAGCAATAATAACCGATGGTCCCTCGTATGCTTCCGCTTCGAGAAATGCTTTAAGAGTATGTTCATCCTTTGCTCCAAATGCAACTGTTGCAACATAAACGTTACCATAGCTCATAGCCATCCAACCAAGGTCCTTTTTGAACGAGGGTCTTCCATTGGCAGCAAATTTAGCAACTGCTCCTAATGGTGTTGCTTTCGAAGCTTGACCTCCAGTATTGGAGTAAACTTCTGTGTCGAGTACTAATAAATTAACATCTTTACCCATTGCAATTACGTGGTCGAGTCCACCATATCCAATGTCATATGCCCAGCCATCACCACCAATAATCCAAACACTCTTCTTAACAAGGTAATCTGCAATAGTAATTAATTTCTTTGCTTCTGGCGAGTCGATTTGATTAAGTTTTTCAACAAGGATTTTTACTCTTTCTCTTTGTTGATAGATGTCGGCTTCAGTTTTTTGTGGTGCGTTAATAATCTCGTCTACTAATTGCTCGCCCACATAAGAAGCAAGAGATTTCAAAAGATTAATGGCAATTTCCTTTTGTTTGTCAATTGCTAACCTAAAACCAAACCCAAATTCAGCATTGTCTTCAAATAATGAGTTAGACCAAGTTGGACCGCGTCCATTTTCGTCTTTTGCCCAAGGAGCAGTTGGTAAGTTGCCACCGTAAATCGAGGAACAACCGGTGGCATTTGCTATGATTGCTCTATCACCAAAAAGTTGCGAAACGAGTTTAACATAAGGTGTTTCTCCGCAACCCGTGCAAGCACCAGAAAACTCAAATAATGGTCGTTGCAACTGCTGTTGTCGGATGTTCGTGACTTTTATCTTTGTTCTGTCAATGTCTGGTATTTTAAGGAAAAAGTCCCAATTTATTGCTTCTTGTTCCCGTAGAGGTAATTGTGGCTCCATATTCAAAGCTTTGCGGCTGGGATTTGTTTTGTCTTTTACTGGGCAAACTTCAACACAAACAGCGCAACCAGTACAATCTTCTGGTGCAACTTGGATTGTGTATTTAAGCCCTGCAAATTCTTTATCTCTTGCATCAGTAAATTTGAATGTTGGAGGTGCATTTTCTAAGTATTTTGGTTCATAAACTTTAATTCTTATTGTTGCGTGTGGACAAACGAAAGCACATTTGCCACATTGGATGCATATTTTTTCGTCCCAGACGGGAATTTCGAGTGCTATATTTCTTTTTTCGTATTGTGTAGTGGCAGTGGGCCAAGTCCCATCAACGGGGAATACGCTTACTGGGAGCCAGTCCCCACGTCCAGCGATAATCGGTCCTTCTACTTTCTTAACAAATTCTGGTGCATAATCGGGAACTGGGGGTCTAATATCTCTGGTTGCAGTAATTTTTTGGGGCACATCCAATTCGTGGAGATTTTCCAAAGTGTTTTCTACGGCCTGTATGTTCATTTGAACAATATCGGCACCTTTTTTACCATATGTTCTTATTATTGAATCTTTAATTGCTTGAATAGCTTCTTCGCGGGGTAGAATTCCAGAAATTGCAAAGAAACAAGTTTGCATAATGGTGTTAATACGTCTACCCATTCCACTTTCTTCGGCAACTTTTTGTGCATCAATATAAAATACTCTAATTTTTTTATCTAAAATTTGTTGTTGAACACTTTTTGGGAAAAAGTTCCAAAGTTCCTCGCCTTTGAAAGGTGCATTAATTAAGAAAGTGCCGCCGGGTATTAAATTATCTAGCATATGATATTTTTCAATAAACACAGTTTGATGACAAGCGACAAAGTTGGCTTTTGTAATTAGATATGGTGCTCTAATTGGTTCGGGACCAAAGCGTAAGTGCGAAACAGTAACTGTCCCAGCTTTTTTCGAGTCGTAAACATAATAGCCTTGTGCGTATTGGTCTGTATGTTCACCAATAATCTTAACAGAATTTTTGTTTGCTCCAACGGTACCATCGGCACCCAAGCCAAAAAACATTGCCCGAACAACTTTATCGGACTCGATTGAAAAATCTGGGTCGAAATCCAAACTGGTGAAAGTTACATCGTCTTTAATTCCAATAGTAAAGTGGTTTTTAGGATTATCAAGTTTAAGATTGTCAAGAACTGCTTTTACCATTGCTGGAGTGAATTCTTTAGATGAAAGTCCATATCTACCACCAACTATTTTGGGAAATTGTTTAAACTTTGGTTCACCATTACTGTAATGTTCATAGATTGCATTTACAACATCTTGGTACAAAGGCTCGCCAAGTGCTCCGGGCTCTTTTGTTCTGTCGAGTACTGCAATTGCTTTAACTGTGGGTGGAAGGACATTAATAAAATGCTTTAAACTGAATGGTCTAAACAAACGAACACGAACCACACCTACTCGCTCATCATAATTTTTTACCAAGTATTTGACAGTTTCTTCTGCTGTTTCGCCACCACTTGCCATAAGTATTACAACACGCTCGGCTTCTGGATGTCCGTAATAATCAAACAAATGATATTGCCTGCCAGTTAAAGAAGCAAACTTGTCCATTTGTTCTTGTACAATATCTGGGCAGGCAAGGTAAAATCTATTTACAGTTTCTCTATTCTGGAAGAAAACATCTGGGTTTTGTGCTGTACCACGAATAACAGGTCTTTCGGGATTCAATGCGCGAAGCCTATGTTCTTTAATCAAATCATCTGGCATCATTTCGCGCATAATTTCGTCAGGAACAACTTCGATTTTATTTTCCTCGTGCGAGGTTCTAAAACCGTCGAAGAAATGTATCATTGGAATTCGAGATTTTAGTGAAGAAGCATAAGAAATTAAGCCCAAATCCATTACTTCTTGCACAGAACCCGAAGCCATCATTCCAAATCCGGTTGTGCGAGCGGCCATAACGTCGCTATGGTCCCCGAAAATTGATAGAGCGTGTGTTGCGACCGTTCTTGCACTTATATTGAAGACTGTCGGGGTTAGCTCGCCTGCAATTTTGAACATATTGGGGATTTTAAGTAAAAGACCTTGTGCTGCTGTGAAAGTCGTAGTTAATGCTCCAGCTTGAAGAGCACCGTGAACAGTGCCAGCAGCACCAGCCTCGCTTTGCATTTCTACAACTGTTGGTGTAACACCCCAAATATTTTTATATCCTTTTGCTGCCCATTCATCGCACCATTCACCCATATTCGAAGAAGGAGTGATTGGATAGATAGCAATCACTTCATTAACACGGAAAGCCACATACGCTGCGGCTTCGTTTCCATCCATTACTGCAAATTTCTTCTTTTCCATATATTTTCCTAAAAACAAAATGAACAAAAAACAAAATTAGGAATTATTGATAGAATTAATGTTCAAAATCTTCATTTTGTAACTAAAAAATAATTATTTTACCTCTTTTGCGATAAAAAAGACAATGAATAATGAAAAAAAGAAAAGAAAAAAGTTTTAACTTGTGTTGTTTGTGTTGCATACTAAAGGTCGAAAAAGAAAAATAAAATTTTTTTACTTCAACAAAATTTCTTAATTTTGTATTCGCAACACAGGGATGTAGCCAAGTGGTTTAAGGCATCGGCCTTTGGAGCCGACATTCGCAGGTTCGAATCCTGCCATCCCTGCTAATTTTTTTATTATGATTGCTGATGCTTGATTTCAAAATTGCAAGTGGACGTGCGAATCGGGAATTAGCCCAAAATATTGCCGATTACATAGGTGTTGAACTCACTGAAGTTACAATTAAAAATTTTAGTGACGGCGAAATTTGGGTTAAGTATGAAGAAAATATTCGAGGGGTCGACCTTTTTATTATTCAATCCACTCAGGCACCAGCAGAAAACCTTTTAGAATTGCTTTTGTTAATTGATGCTGCCAAGAGAGCTTCGGCAAGAAGAGTTACTGCTGTTATCCCATACTTTGCGTATGCAAGGCAAGACCGTAAGGACCAGCCTCGCGTTTCAATAAGTGCAAAGTTAATTGCAAACTTAATAACTCGCGCTGGTGCCGATAGAGTTATCACTATCGATTTACACAGTTCGCAAATACAAGGGTTTTTTGATATACCATTCGACCATCTTTATGCTTCGCCAGTTTTAATTAGAAAGATATTTCAACTGGGATTGACAAATTTTGTTGTTGTTGCTCCCGACATTGGGGCTGCAAAAACTGCTCGTGCTTATGCCAAAAGATTAAACGCCGATTTGGTAATAATTGACAAAAGAAGACCAGAACACAATGTTGCCGAAGTTGTAAATATTATTGGCGAACCAGAAGGGAAAAATGTTATTATGGTCGATGATTTAATCGATACGGGTACAACATTTATCCAATGTGCAGAAGCTCTAAAAAGGCGAGGTTCTTTAGATATATATGGAGTTTGTGTCCACGCAGTTTTTTCTGGTAATGCTTTGGAGAAATTAAACAATACAGATGCAATTAATAAAATGTTTATCACCGATACTATACCGTTTAAAGGGAAGTCCGACAAAATTGAAATTGTTTCTGTTGCTGAACTTTTTGCCGAAGCAATAATAAGAACGCACGATAATCGTTCAATAAGTTCTTTGTTCGAAATTGAAAGGTAAAATTTTGCATAAATTTTAGGGTTAATTTGGGTAAATAGTATGAGTGAAGTAATTTTAAAAGCAAGAAAAAGAAATATTGGCAAGGGCGAAGTCAGTAAGATTCGCAGAAAAGGTCTTATTCCGGGTATTTTTTATAGTAAGGATGTTAATCCTATTCCGATTGTTGTTGAAGCAAAACCATTGAAGCCGATTGTACATACTACCGAAACCAAAATTGTCCGCCTACAAATAGAAGGCGAAGATAAAGAATACAAGTGCATACTTAAAGATATTCAGATCGACCCGATTAAAGATACAATTTCTCATTTTGATTTATTTGGTATTCACGAAGGAACAAGATTAACCGTCGAAGTACCAATAGTATTGAAGGGACAGGCGATTGGAGTGAAAGAAGGTGGAACTTTGCAACAAAGTCTTTCTAAAGTAAAAGTGAAATGTTTACCCGATAGAATTCCTTCCCATTTCGAGATTGATATTTCTAACTTGAAAATTGGTAAAGCCATACATATTGCCGACATTCAGGGAGAAGGAATTGAGTTTGAACTTTCTCCAGAAACTGTAATTGTCGCTTGTCTTGCACCAAGAGTTTCTGGTAAATCTTAATGAATAAGTTGACCCATCTTTTTATATTAACGAATGAGGGGCAAAGGCCCCTTATTCATTTATATTAACATTATTAGTATTATCTCGAACCTTGGGTGTCTTTGTTTTGTTGGTTTTGAAATGTCTCTGGTTTATCCCTCCATTTAACATCATAATAGCCCGGTCTATCATTTATGAATAGTTTGAACCATTCGTTGCCATATCCAACCCCTTTAGGTTGTCTTCCGTGGTGTTTTGTTACGTCATTAACATAGCCGTCGTTATATTTCATTACAAGATATTCCCAAAGTTGACGCCACTTTCGCATTACAAGGAATGATTGGGAATGAGAATAGTCTGTGAGAAAGTCAATTGCTAGTTGTGGATTAGTTTTGTAAAGTTCCATTGCAGTTTTTTCAACAGCAGGTTGAAATTCAAAGAATTTATCTTCTAATTCTTTTTGGACTTTTTTTATGTCTTCATACATATATGAATATTTGGTGTAAGCCCAATTTGCAACGAGATTGAAAATCCAGAATGCAGACTCCAGCGTAAATTCGCTTATACTTCCCACTCGGAAGCAACTTGGTGGCTCGCTAATCGAGCAATAAAGAGGTATGTATACATTAGTATAATTGTCGTCAACCCCATACCAATGAATCCCCCCAATTTGTCTTGGCATCCAAGAGCGAAGTTGGGATACAAAAGCAAAAGCAGTTTGTTGGGTCGAAATTGGTCGTTCCCAAGCGTATTGATTAGTATCACCCTCTATTTTCCATACTAATGGTTTCCATCTTACTGGACAACCAAATGGACCGGCTGCAAACCCTTTTTTCAAGTCGTATGGCGTACCATCGAAATGGTCACGCATTAAGTTTATTACGTCTCTGACGGTAAGTTTTTTATCGGGTTTTATCCAAAGTGGGTATGGTTTTGCTCCTTTAACTGCTCTCCAGTAGTCCTCGGAGAAATTTTTCGATGGAGCAGCTCTTCGGAAAATACTCCATACCCTTCCTTCGCAAAACAAAAGGGAGCTTGGATTTGGTGGGTCGTAAGCATCAGAAAACGAGAATGGTCCATCGCTTGGTTTGTAATATCCCTTCTCGATTGCAAAAGAAATTACATCTGGGGCATACATACAATTTTCAGGGTCATTCAGAGGGAATTCTCTTATCCTTGAATGGTTTGCGTGGGCAGAAATGTATCCATCTGGAACACGTAAAGCAACCCAAACTGCACCTTTTCGCCCCGGACCTTTACCTATCATATCCATTATCCAAACTTCGTTTGGGTCTGCAATTGAAAATGATTCTCCCGTTGAGTAATATCCGTATTCCGCTACTAATGAAGTCATAACTTTGATTGCTTCGCGGGCTGTTTTGGCTCGTTGTAGTGCCAATTGCATCAAACTACCATAGTCAAGAATTCCAGTTGTGTCGCGCAATTCTTCGCGTCCACCAAAAGTTGTTTCACCAATTGAGACTTGATATTCATTTATTAACCCAATAACTTGATAAGTGTGGGGAACTTGTTTGATTTTACCAAGATATTTATGGGTATCCCAATCATATATTTCAATCGAATCGTTTGGACCCCAATCCCTTGCTGGGGAAAAGTAAAGAGGTTCCATAAACCCTCCAGCATCTGCATTGTACGATATCATAACCGAACCGTCGGCAGATGCCCCCTTTGTTACAAGAATGTTTGTGCAGGGAAATAATAGGTTGGGAGCGATTATAATCGAGAGGATTACTACGAGTGCTTTCTTTTTCATTTCGTTTCGAAATTTGTTAAACAAAATACAAAAATAGTTTATTGATTTTAAACTTTATTGCAGACTAATTTTACTTATAAAAAATATGATTAAATTTGATGTATATATAATTTAAAAGTTATGAAAAAGCGAAGATTTACCATTAATTTTTTTATTGGTTTGTTTGTAGTTAGTGGATTTATTATTCTTGCTGTTGGTTTGATTTGGTTTGGTGCTTCTAAATTTTTCCAGGAAAATGCATACTATGTTACTTATTTCCACGGTTCAGTGGAAGGAATATCGAAAGGAACACCAGTGAAATACCTTGGTGTACCAGTTGGAAGTGTTTATGAAATTAGAGTTGCACCCGATGGAAAAATGATTGAAATTATTATGGTTATGGACAAGTCTATTACAATTAATGATAGTTTACGTGTAAAAATCGAATTTGCTGGTTTAACTGGTGGAAGATTTTTGCAACTTTTCTTTTCGGACGACCCCTATGTTTTGGAATGGTATCCAAAAATTCCATTTAAACCACCGTTCCCCTACATTAAATCAGCTCCATCTGGCATCGAAACTCTCGAGGCTGGAATTCGGGAAGTTGTGGACCATCTGATGGAATTTCAATTCAAAGAGGTTTCTATCAATGCTGTTAATTTTTTGAAAAGCGCAACAAATTTTCTTTCAAACGAAGAATTAATCAATTCTATTACAAATTTGCAACAAACCACCGAACATCTTAAATCAATTGCTGGAAAATTGGATACAACACGTATAGTCGCTGAATTAGAGGCTGCCTCCGAAAACATTACCCGAATTACACGCAAACTCGAAAATTTTGTTGATTCTTTGCAAAGCGAAATAGATAATGTTCAGTTGGCAAATAGATTTGATAGAACTTTTTCAAAAGTTGATAGTTTAGTGAATTTTGGTAATAATGTTATTTACAACTTTGGAACTAAGGCAGAATTAGTTGCATATTCTATTAACGATTTGGTTTATGGACTGAAAAGGACAAATTCCTTACTTCAAAAATTGATAAGAGAATATACTCAAAATCCGGGGCAATTGTTACTAAGTGAGCCTCCACCCAAAGATGAGTAATAATTTTATTAATAAATATTATGGAAATTCCAGGAACATTAATTGAAATACTTGCAAAAGCGAATTATGTAGCGGTACTCACCGGGGCCGGAATTTCCGCTGAAAGTGGAATTAAAACTTTTCGCGACCCCGATGGGCTGTGGGCAAAGTTCAATCCTATGGAACTTGCTAGTATCGATGGTTTTATGTCGAATCCCCAAAGAGTATGGGAATGGTACCAATATAGGCGGGATATCATTAACAAAGCGGTTCCCAATCCGGGACATCTTGCGCTAGTCGAATTCGAAAAAATTTTTCCAAAATTCACATTAATTACTCAAAATGTCGACCGCCTTCATCAAAGAGCTGGTTCGACAAATGTTATTGAGTTGCACGGCAATATTATCGAAAATCATTGTTTTTCTTGCAAGGAACCATATTTTGGAGAAACTGATTTACCCGGTGGAGAAGTTCCACGTTGTCCAAAATGTGGAGGAATGATTCGACCCTCGGTAGTTTGGTTTGGAGAAATGCTTCCAATTGAAGCTCTTAATCAAGCCGAGGAAGCAGCTATGGAATGCGATGTATTTTTTAGCATTGGAACATCGGCCGAAGTATACCCAGCCGCGAATTTACCCTATATTGCAAAACGCTCTGGTGCGGTTTTGGTCGAGGTTAATCCTAATCCTACAGTGCTCTCTCCATATGTGGATTTTAGAATTGCCGAATCATCGGCTATTGGTTTACCAAACTTAGTTAGATTGTTAAAGCAAAAGAAAGGATTAGAATGATAGTTGGAATTGGAATAGATATTATTGAAGTAGATAGAATAAAAAAAGCAATCGAAACTTACGGGGAAAAATTTTTAAAGAGGGTATTTACAGATACGGAAATTAATTATTGCGAAGAGTTTAAGGAAAAAAAGTTCCTACACTATGCTGTTCGCTTTGCTGCAAAAGAAGCATTTAGCAAAGCAATCGGTACTGGATTGACACAAGGATTTAAATTGAACCAGGTTGGAATTGTTAACGAAAGGAATGGTAAACCAAAAATTGAATTGTATGAAAGTATGTATGAAAAATGGGGAATGAACCAAATTCATATTAGTTTATCACACATCGATAATATTGCATCTGCAGTAGTTGTTATCGAAAGTTAAAAACAAATTGAATATATTTTCGTTTCAATTCTAATATTTTTTATGTTATGAAAGAAAAACCTGAGGGAAGGAAAATTAAAATTATTCAAAGGAACCGCCGTGCCTTTCACGAATTCGAAATTTTACAAAAGTTCGAAGCAGGTATAGTTTTAGAAGGTTCAGAAGTAAAAGCTTTACGACAAGGAAAATGCTCGTTGCAAGATGCCTATTGTGTAATTCGTCATCATCGTGTTGATAAGGAGGATAAACCTGAAATTCAGGCAAAAATTGTTAATCTTTATATTGGTAGGTATGAACAATCTTGCAACCCTAATTATGACCCTCGAAGACCGAGAACCTTACTTTTACATTCAAGGGAAATAATGAAGTTGTATAACGCTTTTGAACAAAAAGGATTAGCAATAATTCCTATTTCAATTTATTTTTCGGGTCCATATGTAAAATTGGAAATTGCTCTTGCGAAATATAAAAAGAAATATGATAAAAGAGAAGAAATCAAGAAAAGAGATATAGAAAAAGAAGTTTCCAAAAAAGTTAAATTTTAATTGGATTGACTATGTTCCCTCCTGTCCAAGAACAAATGGATATTATCAAAAGTTATGCTTCCGAAGTTTTTCCCGAAGATGAGTTATTTGCTAAACTCGAAAAGTCGTACAAAAATAATGTTCCATTGAAAGTAAAGTTGGGTTGCGACCCAAGTAAACCAGACCTTCACATCGGTCATTCCGTTGTACTTCGCAAGTTGCGTCAGTTCCAAGACCTTGGACACAAAGCAATACTTATTGTTGGAGATTTTACTGCTATGATAGGCGACCCTTCGGGTAGGAGCAAGACCCGTCCAGCTCTCTCTCTCGAAGAGACAAGATTGAATGGGCAAACCTATCTGGAACAAGCAACAAAAATTCTTTCTTCTAATAATCTTGAAGTTCGATTTAATTCAGAATGGCTTTCGAAAATGACATTTTCCGATGTAATAAAATTGGCTTCGAAATATACTGTTGCTCAAATTCTCGAAAGAGACGATTTCTCCTTAAGATTTAAGAACAATATTCCTATAAGTATCCACGAATTTCTTTATCCCCTTGCCCAAGCAATGGATTCAGTTGCAATAGAAGCAGATGTTGAACTTGGAGGTACAGACCAGAAGTTCAACCTCATCGTAGGAAGAGAAATCCAAAAGGCATATGGGATTGAACCACAATGCATAGTTTTGATGCCTATCTTGGAAGGAACCGATGGAAAGGAAAAAATGAGTAAGTCGTTGGGTAATTACATTGCTTTAACAGATTCACCCCGAGATATGTTCGGAAAAGTAATGTCAATCCCCGATGAACTAATTGTGAAATACTTCAAATATGCAACTTTTCCTAAACTTGAGGATGCTAGTAAATTTGAATCGGAGTTGGAAAGTGGTAAACTACATCCACGAGATGCAAAAATCGAGACAGCAAAAAGAATAGTTTCGCTTTACTATAGTACAGAAGAGGCAGAAAAAGCCCATCAAGAGTTCGAAAAAGTCTTTTCAAAGAAAGAAGCTCCCGATGAAATAGATACTGTTAAAGTTAATTTCGAAGATTCAGTTCAACCCTTGGTTGAAGTTCTTGTTTCTGTAGGTCTTGCACCATCGAAAAAGGAAGCCCGAAGATTAATCGAGCAAGGTGGAGTTTATGTCGATGGAAACAGAATTTCCGATATATATGCTACGATTGATTTAACTACCAAGCGATTAATAAAGTATGGGAAAAGGAAATTTTTATATGTTCAAAAGGATTAGTTTATGGAAACATTGATACAGTTTCTTAAGAAAGTTGATATTTTCAAAAGCCTTCGTAATGAAGAATTGGAAAAAATTATTACTAACATAGAGTTTAAAGAATTCGATACTGGCGAACACCTTTTTCTCGAAAACTCTCCACGACAAGGAATGTATATTGTAAAAGAGGGCCGAATTGAACTCTATAAGAAATCGCCATTTGGAGAGCAAAAGAAACTTGCTTTTTTCGGTAAATATGATTTTCTTTCAGAAGGTGCTTTGCTCGATGATTATCCCCATTCTACAAATGCAATTGTTAAAGAACCTACAAAAGTTGTCTTCATTAGTAGAGAAAAATTTCAGGAATTTTTAAAACAAAATCCCGAAATTGCTTCCAAAGTTATAGCAGAGATTAGTAAGGTAATTGCTCGAAGGATGAGGCAAGCAACGAACCAGGTTGTTAATGCTGCTGCTCAATATATTTCTGGTAGAGTTCGAATTGAACACGATTTACTTGGTGAACGAGAGGTACCATATGAATTATACTATGGAATTCAAACATTACGCGCACTCGAAAATTTTCATATTACTGGAATTCCAATAAGCCATTTCCCCGAGTTGATAATTGCTTTAGCCCAAGTGAAATATGCTTGCGCACTTGCAAATTACCATCTTGGTTTAATTCCTGAAAAAATTAAGGATGCGATTGTTCAAGCCTGCAAAGAAATTATTGATGGTCGTTTCCACACCCATTTCGTTGTTGATATGATACAAGGTGGGGCTGGGACTTCGACAAATATGAATGCTAACGAAGTCATTGCTAACCGAGCACTTGAGATTTTGGGTTACGAGTTCGGACAATATCAATATTGTCATCCAAATAACCACGTAAATCTTTCACAATCAACTAATGATGTCTATCCTAGCTCCCTAAGGATTGCTTTCTTTTATGCTTTACAGAAATTAATACCAGTTCTTAATGATTTGGTTGAATCTTTCCGATTAAAAGGTAAAGAATTTGCAAACATAATTAAAATTGGCCGTACCCAGTTACAAGATGCAGTTCCAATGACTTTGGGACAAGAATTCGAAGCATTTGCAGTTACTTTGGAAGAAGAAATAGAACGAATTAATCAAAATGCTAAGCTACTTCTTGAAATAAATCTTGGGGGAACCGCAATTGGTACTGGTATCAATACCCATCCCCAATATAGAACTTTGGCTTTGGAATACCTAAGGGAAGTTACTGGTTTGCCACTTGTACTTTCGGAAAATCTGGTTGAGGCGACGCAAGATACTGGTGCTTTTGTTATGGTTTCTTCTGCACTAAAAAGTTTGGCAATTAAACTTTCCAAAATTGCAAACGACCTACGGCTTTTAAGTTCCGGACCACGTGCTGGTTTTGGTGAAATTAATCTACCTAAAATGCAACCCGGTTCTTCTATTATGCCCGGGAAAGTAAATCCAGTTATTCCAGAAGTTGTGAATCAAATTGCTTTTAAAGTTATTGGAAACGATTTGACTGTTACTCTTGCTGCCGAAGCTGGGCAATTGCAACTTAATGTTTTCGAACCAGTTATAGCACAAAGTATTTTTGAATCGATTGAAATGCTACGAAACGGCATAGTAACTTTCAATCATCGTTGTGTAAAAGATATTACTGCAAATGAGAAAAAATGTAGAGAATATGTCGAAAATTCAATAGGATTGGTTACTGCTCTAAATCCTTATTTAGGGTACGAAATGTCTACCCAAATTGCTAAGGAAGCATTGGAAACTGGTAAATCCCCATATCAATTAGTTCTTGAAAAGAATTTGTTAACAAAAGAACAAATTGAAGAAATATTGAAACCAGAGAATATGATAATGCCCAGTCTTCGAATTGATTTCACAAAAGACCGTGAATATTAAACTATCTGCTTATTCGCTTAGATTTTCTTTTTTTAATATTTTGCCAAAAACTAATGCACCGAATTCTGAAATAGATACTCCAATTAATATCAAAATTGCACCAAAATATTCAACAGTTCTAAGGATTTCATTAAAGATAATTAAAGCGAATATACTTGCGAAAACTGGTTCAAGCGAAAAAATTAATGCTGCTTTTACTGGGGTTGTATATTTTTGAATACTTGTGTGTATTGTAGTAAGAAGAATGGTTGCAATTATTCCGTTATATATCAATGCGAAAATAAGTTTTTGATTGAATTCAATATTCGGTTTACTTTCGAACAAAATAATTCCGATTAAACTTGCAAGAAAAACTACATAGAACTGTGAAATTACAATTTGAATTGTGGTTCTGAATTCTGTTACATTGTAAGTAAATTTATTCATATAAACAATGTAAAATGCCCAAAAAAAAGTTGAAAAAAGAGTTAATACATCTCCAATGTTTATGTTATCAATTCTGGGATTGGTAAATAGCCAAAGTCCAATAAGAACTACTCCAATTCCCAACCATTGATTGAACGAAATTTTTTTATTTTCTACTATCTTATAAACAAATGGTGTAAATGCAACAGAAAGACCGGTAATGAAAGCAGATTTTGTAACAGTTGTGAAATTCAAACCCAGAGTTTGTAGAATAAAACCACCAGCGTAGAATAATCCAAGTATACTACCGTTGACAAAATGCTCTTTTTGAATTTGGAAAAAAGTTTTGCCCCAAATTAGTAAAGAGACCGAAAGGGCAATAGCAAACCTAAAGAATGTAAAATATATTGGAGAAGCAAATTGCAACCCGATTTTTGTGAAAGAAAACGTTGCTCCCCAAATAAAGGTAATAATCAATAACAATATTTCTGCTTTCCAAGGTTTCATTCTATTTGCACATAAAAAATTTATTAGAAGAAAAAAGGAAATTTTTATTTAATTTTGAGTTTTAAAGTTTTTTGTTCGAGGAAGTAGCGGGGGAAATGATTCAACTCGATGTTTTCTTCACACTTAACGAATTGGACTTACCTTTAAAAAAGGATAGTGCCGTTGTAATTGCAATTGATATTTTGCGTGCTGGGACAACTGTTTGCAAGGCATTAGGGTCTGGTGCTAAGGAAATTATTCCAGTTTGCAGTTCCGAGGAAGCACTAAATCTTTACAATAAGTTTGATAAATCCGATATTTTACTATGTGGCGAAAGAAATGGAAAGAAAATTGATGGTTACCACTTGGGCAACTCTCCTTTTGAATACGAGCCTAATATTGTTTCTGGAAAGACCTTAATTTTGAATACGACTAATGGTAGTTCTTTGTTTAAGAAGTTGATATCTTATCCACACTTCTATGTTGGTGCATTTGTTAATTTTTCATTTTTGTTCGAAGAAGTAGTTAATATTTTTGAACAAAAGCAAATAAGTTTAATTATCTTGGCTTGTGCTGGACAAAACAATAGATTTACTTTTGAAGATGTACTTTATTGTGGTTGTTTCATAGAAAATTTGCAAAAAAAATTACTTGGAGAAAAGTTTAAATTAAACGATGGGGCGAGAGCTTCGAAAGAGTTATTTTCTATCTTTAAAAATGATCTTTTGAATTTTGTTAAAACTACCGACCATTCCGCTGAACTAATCCGTTTAAACTTTGAAAAAGATATTGATTTTTCATTTACCTTCGATTTGATTCCAGTAATTCCGGTTTCGAATGGTTCTAATTTGATAATAAAAAAGTAAAAAGATGGCAAAGGAAAAAGATAGGGATATCGAGGTAAGATACCGAAAGGTTAAGAAAGATTCTTTGCCAAAAACTGAAACTAATACAAAAGAGACAGATTTAAGGAACAAAATTTTAGATGACTATCGTAAGTTTTTGAGAATAATTGCAATTATTTTATCTATTGTTTCGATTTTCATTCTGCTTTCTTTACTTTCATTTTCACCAGCGGACGAGTTTGTTGTTGGTTTTTCAATTAAGGACTATATTCAAGCATTAATTGGTGCAGAGGAAGTTATTGCAAAATTTCGGCAAGTTTCGAATTTGATGGGTCCATTAGGGGCCTTAGTTTCACATACATTAGTTACCAATACAATAGGATATTTTTCCATTGTTTTTCCATTATTGCTTTTGATTTGGTCGATTAAACTGCTTGTTTCCCAAAGGTTTGCTGGTAAACTTGTCAATTGGACCATTGTTTCGTTGTTGTTTGTATTTTGTTTGAGTGGTTTTGTTGGTTCTTTCAATTTCCTTTTAAAACTTTCAATACCATATTATTGGATAGGAAAAGTAGGAGATTTTCTTTCCACAGTAGCATCGAATTTTTTGGGTAGTTTTGGCTCGTTTGCATTTTATTTTACTGCGATGCTCTTAATTGTAATATTTTCCTTTAACATTAAAATTGAAAAATTATTTGAGCAATTTATTGTAGTTATCAAATCGATTTTTAAACAAGAAAAAGATAATATCAAGATTAGTGACAAAGCCACAGAAACTGAAGCCAAGAATATTTCAGATTCAATCGGATTTGAATCACAAGTTCAAGATTCTTTGGAAGATAAAGAAACCGCACAGATACTTATTAGAAATTTTGAAAGGGAAGATGAAATTGAAAATGAAGTAAAAGAAGAATTTCGGGAATTCGAAAAAAAAGAGTTTGTTGATTTGGATATCCAAGAAGAAGAGAGCGAAATGGCTGAAACTTCTATCGAACAACCAGATACCAGCAAAAAGCTTGTTGTTTTTGTAGAAGATGTTATGGATGAAAGTAAAGGAGCAGACGAAGTAAAGAATCAGTTATATACACCAATTTCAACCCTTAACCTCGATGAAAAAATAAATTACACACCTCCACCCATTGATTTGTTGATAGACGATGAAAGCAAGTTCCAAATAAATGAAGAAGAGTTGAAGCAGAATGCTAAACTTTTGCAAGAAAAATTGGAAACCTTCAAAATATATATAGAGAATTTAACAGTTACACCCGGACCGGTTGTTACCCAATATGAATTTGTACCAGCACCGGGAATTAAAATTAGTCGTATCCAAAGCCTAGCCGACGATATTGCATTGGGATTAAAGGCAAAAGGGATACGGATTATTGCACCAGTTCCGGGCAAAGGGACTGTCGGAATTGAAATACCTAACAAAAAACCACTTGTTGTTCGATTTGGAAATTGCCTAAAAAATGCAAGAATTAATCCCAATTTCCATTTACCAATTATTTTGGGCAAAACAATATCTGGGGAAGTTTTTGTCGAAGACCTTGCTCGTATGCCCCACCTTTTGATTGCTGGTGCAACAGGCTCGGGCAAAAGTGTTGGAATAAACACAATTATTGCCTCGTTAATTTACAAGATGCACCCACAAAATATGAAATTCGTTATAATTGACCCGAAAAAGGTTGAGTTGACTCATTATCAACAACTTTTATATCATTTTCTTGCAGTTTCGCCAGAAATTGAAGATGCTATCGTAACAGAACCTTCGGATGCTGTTCTTGTTCTTAAAGCCTTAGTTGCAGAAATGCAAAGTCGATATGATATTCTTGCTTCTGTTCACCAAAAAAATATTCACGAGTATAATAAAAAGGTTCGCGAAGGGCTGTTTCGAAACGACCCAGAGTTTATTCATAGGCCAATGCCTTATATTGTCACAATTATCGATGAACTTGCCGACCTAATGCTGACAACCGGAAAAGAGATCGAGGGGTTAATTGTTCGATTGGCACAATTAGCGCGTGCCGTAGGAATTCATCTTGTTGTAGCAACTCAAAGGCCCTCGGTGGATATTATTACTGGTTTGATTAAAGCCAATTTCCCCGCTCGGATATCCTATCTTGTAGCTTCGCGTGTTGATTCCAGAACAATTATCGATACTAATGGTGCCGAACAATTGCTAGGAAATGGTGATATGCTTTTTCTTCCCAATGGTTGGCCGAATCCAATTAGAATTCAAAATGCTTTTCTTACAACAGAAGAAATTGAAAAAATTTGTGATTTTATTGGAAACCAGAAGGGGTTTTCTAAGCCTTATTATTTACCGAAAGTGGAAGATGGAAAATCGGGAAAAGAAACTTTCGATAGGGAGGGTTTCGACCCCCTTTTCGAAGATGCTGCTCGATTGATTATTCGATACCAACAGGCTTCAGTTTCTATGTTGCAAAGAAGATTGAAAATTGGCTACAATCGTGCGGGAAGAATTATGGATGAACTTGAAATGGCTGGGATTGTTGGACCATTTGATGGAAGTAAAGGGAGAACAATTAAAATCGCAACCGAAGATGAACTGGATAGATTCCTGAATGAAAAGGGGATTTGATTTTTTATCTACCTTTTAATTTTAGTTGAACCTTTTTAAGTTCATTTAAGTCGTAAGATAAGTCAATTAAATTCATTCTTGAACCAATGTCTGGTTTTAAATAAACCTTCTGAAATCTTTGGATTAATTCCTCATCTTCGAAAAAAGCAACTATTTCGTTTAAAAGTTCTAAAAGTTTATTAAACAAATTTTCCAATTCGTCTTTGATTTTTTGAGTTGATTGGCTAGTTTTGTCTCTTCTAAATATTTTGTAACTTGCCCAAAGTGCTGAACCATAGAATATAAGCTCGTTAGCAAGTTCTGGTTTATTTCTACTTGCTAAAACCTCCAAGATAGTTCCTAGGTCGTTTCTTTTGCGTAGAGTGCCCGAACTTGTATAGTCCAGGAATTCTAGAATTCTGTTTGTATCTTCGGAAAACTGCATTTCAAAATTTTATTGTGCTCAATACTGAATTGAAAATATTATCGAAATCAGATTCTGAAATTGTTGGTTGCTCTTTAAAATCCAACTGTATCAGAGCGAATTCATAAACTTCACTTAAAGGGGTTACGAAAATAGCAGATTTACCAACCAGTTTGTTAGTTAAGTTTTGATATTTAAATATGTAGAATTTTTGTGTACCATTTTTTATTGGTTCGAAATTGCCAAGCAGTTTGATATTATTCAAACTTTTTAGTTGTTTAATTTCAAAGGATTTGGTTGCCAATCCCAAAAGACCTTGTTCTTTGAGGATTTCTACGACATCTAATTTATTTGTAAGTCTTGAAAAAATAATAGATAGTGTATAATCAGGATTTACTCCAACTGCAAAAATATTCGTTGGTGCTTTTTCTTCTAAGTCCACCAAGAACCAACCTTGGGGAAGATATGCTATCATATCGCCACGTTCGGACCTAATTGCTATGTCGCCGATTGGTACAGTGGGTTTGCTTAACAAAGTAAATTCAGAAGAAAATTCTTCGTCGGGAACTTTTTCTTTTACTATAATGCAACTTGCAACTACTATTGCAAGTGAAATAAAAATAGCAAACTTACCATTCTTCAACATGAAGAGCACCGGGCTTTACTCTTGTATGTTTAGTATAACCATATCCTTTCAAAATAGAAGAAACACTTTCGACCATTTTTGGGTTTCCACACAAAAAGAAGTGGGTTTTTTCGGGGTTAATTTCGATATTTGCTTCTTTTTGCAAAATTCCGCTTTGAAGGTGGTCTTCGATATAACCACGCAATCCATTCCATTCTTTTTCGGCGTGTACAAGAGTAGGGAAGTAATAAAAATTTTTGAATGTATACTGCAAAAATGTAAGTTCGCTATAATAACCTAAATCCCAAGGATACGAGGCTCCGTGGATTACTGCGAGTTTCCTATGTTGATTTTCGAGAATGTGGGACCGAAGGAAACTAATATAGGGAGCCAAGCCAGTACCAGTTGCAACCATAACGATATCGCAATTTTTTGGGGTATCATTAAGTTTAAAAAGTCCAAGAATTTTTGTATCGACCCACATTCGGCTTCCAAGGTTCAGATTGAATAATCTGGGGGTGAGTTGACCAGATTTGACTTGGCTAATGTAAAACTCAAAGTTTTGGGTTTCGTGGTTAGCAGAAGCGATTGAATATGGTCGCTTGATTAATTTGTTTGGTGGTAAATCTTCAGCAATAAGAATGGAATTTTGTGAGCGAGGTTCTTTTGCAAGGACACCGATTTGAGTGAATTGTCCAGATTCGAATTTTGGTCTTGGTTCGTCTGTTCTTACTCTTAAAATCATTAAATCTGGTGTAAGTAAAATCTTACCTACTACTGTAGAATTATAAACTGACTCTTCCATTTTCAAAAGTATTTAAAATTCAAAATTACCAAAAATATAATAATTTATTGGTTTATTTGACCACTCGATTGCTGGTTATCTTGTGTTAATTTCAATCGATGTTCCCTTTTTCGCTTAGCAACTTCTCTTAAATCGATATACTTATCGGCTTCGTCAATGATTTCCTCCCCAAGTATTGTTTCAATTAAGTCTTCCATCGTAACTAAACCTTCAATGCCACCAAATTCGTCGACCACAAGAAAAATATGTTGCCTTTTGGACAAGAATTGATTAAGAGCGTCGTCGAGTGTTACATTTTCTGGGATAAAATAGATATCCCGGGCAAACTCTCTTAACTTTGTTTCAAGTTTGTTGTTCAATGCTGCTTGGAAAATGTCTTTTGCAACGACATATCCAATTACTTTGTCGTCCAAGGAGTTACCTTCGTAGATTGGAAACCGAGAATAAATTTTTATTTCCGGGAGTTTAATTGCCTCTTCCACTGTCAAGTCTGCACTACAAGCAAAAATAACGGTTCTTGGTGTCATCACATCCGACACAGGAACTTGGTTGAATTTTATTACATTGGTAAAGATTTTATATTCTCCAGTTTGGATTTTGCCTTCGTCGTGAGCTGTTTCGACAACTTCTTGAATATCTTCTAATGTTGCTTCTTGGTTGCTAGAAGTTATGGTATTTTTTAGCCATTGATAAAATACTCCAGAAAATCTAAATAAGATAAACAACCAATAAATTAGTTTATAGAAAAGTGGAAATAATCTTTTTGAAAATCTTGCCCCGACAAAGAATAAAACGGTTCTCGAAACAAAAACAAAAAAAGTTAATATTATTAGGACAATGAAGAAATAAGAATTAAACAGTACATATAAAAATGCGAAATAAATTGAAATAAAATGGAAAGATAAAAGGTAAAACAAAATTTCAAAAAACAAAAAGGAGCTTGATACCAAATTTTTGTTGTAGAAAATAGAAAAAAATTTCTTTGGTAACTCCTTTATTTCTTTCTCGATATCTTCTGCAACTGCTTCAGAGAAAATACCATTTAAGAAAGCAAGAAAAAGAGAAAAAGTTACTAAGCAAAAGGAAAGAATTAGTAATTCCATTTTCATTATTAATTAAAACTGTCACTTGTTATTCTTATTTTGGGAGATTGATAATCGCCAAAAGGGGTTGAAAAGGTTGGAATTGCTTCGATTGCAATTTTGGATGGGTCGGATTTTATCCCACCAAGATATAGAGCAAGATTTATTAACCCATCGTAACCACGGTTTCCAAAAAATTCAAATAAATCTATGGAAACCTCCAAAGGTAAATGACCAACAGTATTGCTTGCTGGGTATTGGAATTCCTTTTGTAATTTTCCCGAAACGGTTTGAATTCCATCGATAAATAATGTCCAACTCATTTGCTTAATTGTAACAGGAATAGGTTTTGTACCTCCAACGCCGGTATTTGGGTTCTTAACTGCTATGTTTATTATGAACGAGGCTGGAAGTTTGTTTCGAGCAATTTCTTGACCAATTTTTACAGCGTCTATTGGGGAAAAATCGTTAATCGAGGATTTTGTGGCAATTGGAACACCAGCCAGTTTAAATTCAGTAATATTTTCTATTTTGAACCTTAGCGAAGAGAAAGAGCTTAAAGTGTGGGTAATATTTTTAATTTGTTGACACGAAATTATTACAATGACAATAAAAGGTATAAAAAATACAAATTTTAATAAAGTTTTCATAACAAACCTAAAATGCTAATTAACAAAAACAAAAAATGGAGTTTCAACTCCACAAAGTACCGGAGGAGGGATTTGAACCCCCGACACGCGGATTATGATTCCGCTGCTCTAACCAGCTGAGCTACTCCGGCAAGAACTACAAAATTATCAAAGATTTTCAACTTTTCAAAATCTTTTTAAGTTCGTCGCGGATTTTGGCTGCGAGCTCGTAGTTTTCTTCTTTAATTGCTTTTTCGAGTTCTTCTTGAAGACGTTCAACCTTTGTTTTGGGTTTTTCTCTTTCAATTTTTCTTGTAAAATCAATTTCTTCTTCTTCCTCTTCTTGTGACCCAAAAATGTCTGTTTCGGGTCTTTCTTCGTATTCTCTGTGTCTTTCTGTGAAATTAATACC
Organism: Ignavibacteria bacterium; assembly: GCA_026416955.1. GTDB lineage: Bacteria > Bacteroidota > Ignavibacteria > Kapaibacteriales > UBA2268 > Naka2016. The sequence continues at coordinate 24,410 of JAOAEE010000050.1, forward strand.
AGCTTGGTCTAAAATTTCGCTATTAACAAAAATTGGGACTTGACACCTTAAAGCAAGAGCAACAGCATCGCTTGGCCTTGCATCGATATCGATTGGTGGGTCGTCGAAGATTATTCTTGCGTAAAATGTTCCGTCGCGAAGGTCATTGATGTATACTTCCTCGATATGGGCATCAAGTTTCTCGAGAAGGTTGCGCATTAGGTCGTGGGTTAAAGGCCTCGGTGTCGAAAGTCCTTCAAGAACAAGGGCTATCGATTGTGCCTCGAAAGGTCCTATAATAATTGGCAAACTACGCATCCCGTTTTTTTCTCTTAAAATTAAAGCATATGCATTTGGACTGTCTGGACTTTGCGTTATTCCTATTGCTTTAACTTCGATTTTATCCATTTTCTTCTCTTTAATGTTCGATTAAAAAGACTATAAGTTTACGATTTTATTTTACACTATTCTTTATACTTTTTTATTTCACTAATTAACTTTGGTATTACATTAAACAAGTCCCCGACAATTCCGAAATCTGCAACTTTGAATATGGGAGCATCTTTGTCCTTATTGATTGCAAGAATGTATTTCGAACTCGACATACCAGCAAGGTGCTGTATTGCTCCACTAATTCCACAAGCTACGTATAGAGTAGGCGATACTGTTTTACCAGTTTGACCGACTTGTTCGCTGTGAGGTCGCCAACCAGCGTCTACAACAGCGCGCGAGGCTCCCACAGCGCCACCAAGTGTTTTAGCAAGTTCCTCGATTAAGTGGTAATTTTCGGGTCCTTTTATCCCACGGCCTCCTGAAACAACAATATCCGCTTCGAGTACGTCTAATTTCCCTTCGTTTTTTAGGATATTAACTACTACTTCTTTTTTATCAGAGTTCTGGAAGTGAACTTCTACTTTTTCTACTAATACATCTTGGGCTGGATTAATATGGGCTGTAAAAACATTTGGTCTTAAAGATAGAATTTTTACGTCGCCATTCAATTTTACTGTAACTTGGGCTTTGCCTGCATAAACTGGTTTTTGGATTAGTATTTCACCGTTTTCTATTTCTATTCCAACGCAATCAGAAACATATGGACAATTTAATCTAGCGGAAATTCTCGCAGCAAGTTCGAAACCCCAAGTATGTGCGGGGAACAAAATCAAATCGAAACCTTTTTCTTGTATTATTTGCGAAATTGCTCTTGAATAGAGAGTGACTGAATAATTGGAAAAGTCCGGTGATTCAATATGTAAAACTCTTTCCAAACCAAATTCTTTTGCTTGGTTTAGAGCTTCGCTGTTTGAATTTATTGCAACCCCAAATAATTCTGCACCAGTTTCGCTTGCAATTCTTTTTCCTGCAGTAATCAATTCTGATGATACTCTTTTTAATTTATTTTCTATGGTTTCCAAATATACTAGGATTTTTTTCATTGTTCCTCCTTTTTAATTTAGATAATTTTTGCTTCTTCGTGGAGAAGGCGAACAATTTCTGCAATTTCCTCATCTGAGTCTCCCACGATTTTGTTTTTCCTCGAGCGTAATGGAATTTCCATTTTAATTATTTCGACCATCGAGGGTGTTTGCTCCGGGGTGATTTCTTCAATTGGCTTGTTCTTCGACTTTAAGATATCGGGAAGTTTTGGGTAACGGGGTTCATTTAATCCTTTTTGGGCAGAAATTACACAAGGCAAAGAGGTTTCGATAACTTCTTTCCCTCCGACTACGTCGCGTTCGGCAATTACTTTGTTGTTGTCGATTGTAAGTTTAGAAACGATAGTAACAAGTGGTAGTTCGAGAAATTCAGAGACCATAGCCGGTATCATCAACGAGTCGTAATCGACACTTTGCCTTCCAAAGAAGATTATGTCTGGAATGAATTGACGAGCGTAATTTGCTATATTTTTTGCAACAAAGTATGAATCGAAATATCCTTCGGATTTAATTAGCACAGCCTTGTCTGCACCCATTGCTAAGGCAGAGCGAATAACCTCTTTGGAAGATTCTGGTCCAACAGTGATTGTAACGACAGTTCCACCATATTTTTCCTTTAATCGTAAACCTTCTTCAAGAGCAAATTCGTCATAGGGATTGATTATGAATTTTACTCCTTTTTCGTCAATAGACTTTCCATCCGCACCGACAAATATTTTTGTAGCAGTATCGGGAACTCTTGATATCCCAACAAGTATATTCATAAAAACCTCTTTGTTTGAACAAACGATGAAATGCAAAATTAAAAATTTGATTCAACAATTTATTCTTTGTTTGCGCAAATAAGGGAATTCAATGTTTTTACTTTTTTACACTTTAAGCAAGATTGTTACTTCAAAGTCACAATTATTAAATTTTCTTTTGTGCAAGAGATGTAAGAAAAAAATTTATTTTAATGAATTTTAATACTTTTAAAACTTTTTCTTTTTTTAGTTTTTCAAATCAAAAAAATTAATAATGAAAAATATCCTTGTTTGTTTTTTTAATAAAAAAGTGATGCTAAAAAATATTCATTTATCCAAGACGTTAAGTTTTGTTAATAATAGTTCTTTTTTCATTAATTTTGTTTTTTTAAATGGTTGAAATATGTTTACTCTTGTTGTGATATTATTGATAATTGCTTCGATTCTGTTAATTGGTGTAATTTTACTTCAACCTGGGAAAGGAGACCTTTCTCCTACTTTTGGAGGATTGACCACACAATTTGGGTCTATGTTTGGAACACAAAGGACTATGGATTTCCTTCAAAAAACCACAAGGGCACTAATTATTGCTATATTGCTTTTATCTCTTTTAGCAAACAAGTTTCTTTTAAAACCAAGTGCTACGCAGGAGATTAAACCTGTAACTCAAGGCGCACAAATTCCAAAAACAATGCCAACAAGTCCACCCCCAGTGGAAGTTCCAAAAAAATGACCTATAAATATTTAGATTGATTATGAAAAAGGCAAAAATCATTCTTTTTGTTATTGTTGTGTTTTTTTGCACAGCTAAAGCGTTGACATCGGAAAAAGACACGGTTAAATTTTCACTAAAAGAAGTAGTGATATCAGCGCTTCGTTATCCAGAAAGAGTATTAGAAGTTCCACTGTCTGTTTCGTTTATTGATGGAAAAAACTTAATTGGTTATCGTGGTGTTTCAATTGATGAGCCTTTACAAAGAGTTCCCGGTGTTCTTTGTCAAAGTAGGAGTGGTTCGGCAGACATTAGAATAACTGTGCGCGGTTTTGGTTCACGCGGTGCTGGGGACCGTTCCAATAGTGGAACTGTTCGTGGGGTGAAATTTCTTCTCGATGGAATTCCCCAAACCGAACCAGATGGAAGAACCTCATTGGATTTTTTTGATATTTCCTTCGTGGAGAATATCGAAATCATTCGCTCGAATGCTTCTTCCTTGTGGGGAAACTCTGCTGGTTCTGTTATTAGCTTCTCAACGGTACCTTCAGAAAATAACCCATCTGCTTATTTTTCAAAATCGGTTGGAAGTTGGGGGTTAGATAAAAATGTATTGAAACTCAGAACCAAGCTTGGGAATGATGGAGTAATATTTTTGAACTCTTCTTATTTAACCTTTGATGGATGGAGAGCAAATTCGAAAGCAGAACGTTTGTTATTTAGTTTCGGAGCTAAATCTGTTTTTGGAGAAAAAAGATTTACAGGTCAAGTTGATTATTTTCCGACTATTCTTCAATTAAATGTTAATTTGACAAGAAATCGTTTCAATATCCCCGGAGCATTGACAAATGCAATATTCGATACACTTCCCAATGCAGCAAATCCAGTTTATCTTATGAACAAGGAAAGAAGAGATAATCGTTTAGCCCAAGTTGGAATTTCGTTAACACACAACTTTAACGAAAAAAATTCAATATACGCACAAGGCTTTTTAACATCGAAGTATTTGCAACGCTCCGAGAGAGGAACATATAGGGATTTTACTCGTTATTTTCTTGGCTCTACAATCCATTATCAAAATCATTTTACAATCAATAGTTTTTCTAATATCATTATCACTGGTTTTGACCAAACTTTGCAGGATGGGGCTATTCTGTTTTATAATCTAGATTCGAATGCAAATCGTTCGAATGTGTTAAGAACCGATAAAAAAGAAGGGGCTAGTACTTTTGGTGTTTTCTTCCAAGATGAAATTATTTATAAAAATATCAGCATCCTTTTTGGTGGAAGATACGACCGTGTAGTCTATTCTGTACAAGATTTTTTAAAGTTTACAAATTCAGACGAAAAGGTTTTTGAGAAGTTTACCCCAAAAGCTGGGCTAACATTCAGAATAATTGATAATTTTTCGATTTTTGGAAACATCGGAGGTGGGATTGAAGTCCCAGCAGGCAACGAGACCGACCCAGCACCCGGAGAAGATACAGTTTATCAGTTAAACCCATTGCTAAATCCTATTTTTTCTACTACTTATGAATTTGGTATTAAATCTTATTTTCAATTTAAAAGTGCCATAAAAGATATTGAATTTGAGGCAAGCGGATTTTATATCGACACGAAAAATGAACTTATACCATATCGAGAGGGAAGATTCTATTTTTCTGCTGGTAAAACCAATAGAATGGGAATTGAATTATTTTTGAAAGCAAAGATTGTTCAAGATATTGTTATCAATACTTCGTTTACTTATCTTATTGGTAAGTTTAAGGACTACAAGGTTGATTCCTCATATTACGACAAAGCTAAAGCTGGAGTGTATGCTGATTTTAAGGATAATTTTATTCCCGGTGTACCAAAGTATTACTACTTTGCTTCTTTAATTATTCCATTTTATCTAAACTTTGAATTTTCTATAAATGGTATTAGCAAATACTTTTGCGATGATGCAAACAGAATAGAAGTTCCGTCCTATAACATATTTAATCTTAGGATATGGTATGACAAGATTTATATTGATTCAAAATTAAATCTATCCCTTGCATTTAGTCTAAATAATATTTCTAACAAAAAATATGTTGCCTCTGCTTTTGTTAATCCAATTTACGAGAAAGGAACGAACTTACCATACTTTATTGAACCAGGTCTTCCAAGAAATTATCTTTTTACAATAAGTTTTAAGTTTTAGTTTAAATGTATAAACAGGATTTTGCCCCTATTGATAATATTTCGTTGGCAAGTTTTTTGCCAACTTCTTCCGGATTAATTGCTACGCCAAATGCTCTGGCACGGTAAAACAAACTGCCATCCATAGATGCAACCATTCCTTCTATGAAAATTTCATAATCAACTATGGTTGCAAAAGCAGCAATAGGATTACGGCAACCCCCACCGAGTTCTCGAAGGAAAGCTCTTTCGGCGCGAACAGTAAGTTCAGTTTCAAAGTCGTTAAATCCTTCTAATATTTCCCGAGCAAATGTATTTTCTTTGTTAATTTCAATAGCAATTGTTCCTTGACCTACTGCTGGGATAATAACTTCTGGTGAAAAAATTTCTGTGATAAGGTGTTGCAAACCTAGTCTTTCTATCCCAGCCCGGGCAATGATTATAGCATCTAAATCAGTGCGGAATAGCTTTTGTAGTCTTGTAGTTACATTCCCTCTAAGTGGAACAATATTTAAATCGGGGCGTAGTTTAAGAATTTGGACTTTTCTTCGTAAAGAACTTGTGCCAATTTTGGCACCATAAGGAAGTTCAAAGAAAAAGCGGTTACCTTTTGAAATTAAAACATCTTCAGGACTGTCTCGTGGAAGTACTGATGCTATCATTAATCCTTCTGGAAGGTCGGTGGGCAAATCTTTAAGACTATGGACTGCAATATCTATTTCACCAGTTAATAATTTTTCTTCTATATCTTTTGTGAAAAAACCTTTGCCTTCTAAGTTATTAAATTCAATATCCTGAAATTTATCACCAGTTGTTTTAATTATTTTTAGTTCGAAGATTATATCAGGGAAAAATTTTTTTAATTTTTTTAAAACTATATGAGTTTGAAGAATAGCCAATTTGCTACCACGGGAGCCAACTTTGAGCCTTCTTTCTATCATTCAGAGGATTTTTTAGTTTTCAACAGAAGTTTTTTAATTGCCTCTATGCTTTTTTGTTCATCTTCTTCTTTATAACTTTTAGAAATTCTTTCTGGAGTAACTCCTGGTGGAATTTCTGTTTCGGTGGGTTCGGGAGTGTCATCGTAAGAAGTGGTTTGTTTTGAAAGGGTGGGAATTTCTAAATCTTCTTCTTGATATGGCTTTTCTATTGGAAGTCCAGCAGATATTCTTTCCATTCTTTCTTGGCCGAAAATATTGACGAGTTTTTCGAAAACGGTGGTTCTCGTGAAAGGTTTCGAAATAAAGCCATTGACACCAGTTTTAATAGCCTTGCCTAAGTTTTCTGCGTCCGACAAAGCAGAAACCATAAGAACAGGAATATTTTTTGTGATTTTGATACTTCTCAATAATTTCAATGTTTGGTGGCCAGAGAGGTCGGGCATTAGAATATCCAATACGATAATATCGGGAAGGTGTTCGATTGCTAAACTAACACCTTCGTAGCCATCGGATGCAAGCAAGGTTTTTCGAAAGCCATAACTTTGTAAGGTTTTGGAAAGAATGCGTTGCATCCAAACATCATCATCTATGATAAGTGCGCAGTATTCAACCATTGTCGACCTCCTTTTGAGTATTTTCTAATGAAGTGTTGGATTTATTAAATACCACCGTTTGTTCCTCTAAGTTATCTTGTACTTTTTTATTAAACTTTACAGAAGCATTTTTCATTGCAGTCTTTAGTTTCTCTATCTCGATTTTTGCAGCCTGTCGGTTAAGTTCGATTATTTTATCGTATACTTCCTTTCTATGCACTGGGATTGACTTAGGTGCCTCTATTCCTATTCGGACGACCCCACGGCTATAACCTAAAACAGTTATTTTTACCGTGGAACCAATTGTAATTACTTCTCCTATCTTCCTTGATAGTACTAACATATATTCCTTTATTCTTGTTTTGCTTTCTTAGGGATAACATAATTTGTTGAATATTTGTCGCTGGGTAGAATTGTTTGCCAACCTTTTTGATTTTCAACATCAAAAACTATTGGTGCCTTCATATTCGCTGTCATCTGTTTGTTTTCATCCTCGAGTGTGACAATTACCATTAATACAAGTTTTTCCAAATCAAAATCTGGGCCAGGGTCGTACATTAAATCCAAATGCCAAGGACTAAGAAGTGGGAAACCAATTTCTGGATTTTCGATTGAAATTAGCCACTTAAATGGAAGGGTTTCCTCGTCTGCAATTAAAACAAATTCGCGTAGGTC
>JAOAEE010000009.1 GCA_026416955.1 Ignavibacteria bacterium
AATACTCTATTGGCTGTGTTGTTATATAACCCACCAGTGAGTCCAGCCCCAGTTTGAACATTAAATTGTAATGGTCCATTAAATTGACCAGCAGTTACTGTTCCACTGAATGTTCCATTATTTGCACTAATATTGCCACTAGCAGAAATATTTCCAGTTACAGAAATATTCCCAGTAAATGTACCATTCCTACCACTAAAATCTCGGCCAATGAAATCAACGGCAGTTACATTGCCACCTGCAGTAACACTTCCAGCAAATGACCCACTAGAAGCAGTAATACCTTCAGTAGCTAATATCGCTCGTGTTACTTGTAGTGTATCATCAACGATTAGTCTTGTTCCAGGATTAGAGATTGTACCGCTAATAATTAAGTTCGCCCCTAAAGTAACATTACCAGTTAAAGTTGAAGTTCCACCTACTGAAAGATTTCCAGTAAACGAACCGTGTCGGCCAAAAATATCAATAGCAGTGATATTTCCAGTAAATGTAGCATTGTTAGCATTTAAATTACCTGTAGTAATAATATTTTGGCTACCAAAATTAGGAACAATCTTTGTACCAGCAATTGCTGCATCGGGAGCAACATTGACGTCTCGAACTCTATTAGCAACCCAGGCTCCCGAACCGGGGGTTCCACTGAACCAAAGGACAGAACCATTACCTTCGGGCAAAAATGCAGCGTCGTCACGAATCTTTATTCGGTTACGAGTTACACCATCATCATAACCAGTTCCGACAATCGGACCAACTGTTTTAATTGTATCGGGAACCCAACTTGTACCATTGAACCAATATAGTTGGCCAACTCTATTTGGAGCACTTGCCAATGGGATATTTAACCATCTCCTAACGGTTAAATCTTTATAAGAACCAGTAACATCGCCACCAGCATAAGCAACTCGCCAATCATTAGTAACTTGATTATAAACATAAATTTGACCATCGAGAGTTGGTCTATCAAACAAAGGAATGTTCCAAAATCTTCTTACAGTATTATTATTGATTGGTCCTATAACATCACCAGCAAGATTGGATGGAACCCACAACTTATTCGTTGCGTCATAAATGTATGTTTGACCATCGGTTGGAACAGTGGTACTAAGCGGAATACCTCGCCAGCCACCAACTAAGGGATTTGGATACGTCCCATAAAGGTCTCCACCAGCAGGGTCACCAACATTAATGAAATAATCTTTTACTTCTTGATTTAAATCTACAAGGTATACCTCGCCATCTTTAATTTTATCAGTTGTAACTGCATCCGCAGCAAGTTTTGGATTTGTAACAGCACCATCTGCAATTTTAGGAGTAGTAACAGCCCCATCTGCAAGTTTTGGTGTGGTAACAGCACCATTGAAAATTCGGTCGGTTTTTACTGCACCTGGAGCAATAAGTGGGTCTGGATAAGTTCCAGTCAAATCGCCACTTGCAGGTCCACTTGGTGGGAAAGAAACATTTGGCGCCAATTTGTCTTGGGTAATTGAGCCGGGTGGTATATTTCTAACAACAGCACTGGGATTTAAAGTTGGATTTGGATATGTTCCTTGTAAATCACCACCTGCTGGCCCCCAAGGAATAGCTTGAACGCCAGGGGCAAGTTTTTCCTGGGTAATTGCACCGTCAACAACAGTCAAAGCAATTAATGCTGTATCGGAGGTCGTAGAGGTCAAAGATTTCATTGCATAAGGAGTGGAAGTTAATGGTGTTCTTGGAAAAGCATTACCACCAATTGAAATCTGAAGCCACAATGGCCGGTCGAACTTAATGTTCAATGGATTTTCTTTCCCAAGATATACATTCATAAAACCATTGACCACATCGACAAGTTGGTTTTCACTCCAAATTGGAGTTCCACCAAATTCTTGTTCGTAAATTGCGAAGGTTATTGCTGTTTGCCCATTAAAGGGGCGGTCGTTTTGGTCCTTTAGATTTGCTTGGTAATTAAGTACTCGTGGTACTTGAGAAAAGACCAAAGATGTTGCTAAAACCAGAACAAGAACGAGTGAAAAGAAAAACCTTTTCATTTTAAAACCCTTTTTTAGTTAAACATACAAATATATAATTATAATGATAAACCATTTTCAATTTAGGACTTTACTATTTAACGATAACAAGAATATTTCGATAAGTTTGAGTTTTAGACTCGTTAAATCCAGCAACTTGGCCAGATGTAACAGTCAACTCATAGAAGTAATTTCCGCTTGGGACATCAATTTGACTATCATTTTTCAAGTCCCAAACAACTTCTTGTTTGCCAGCAGGTTGGAAACCATCAACAAGTACTTTTACAAGGTTCCCTACCATATCATAGATTTTCAGTGTTACAAGTGAGTTTTCGTCGAGGGTATATCTAAATGTGGTAGAAGTAGAGGCGGGGTTAGGAAAGTTTGAAATTTGTTGGTTCAATGAAATAGGTTCTGTTACATCTGTGGGGGATTCGGTGGGTACCCAGAAACCTTGATAAAGGATTTTGTCTGCTTTTGAAATTCGGTCAATTGCAACTTGACCAAAAATTCCTGAAAGTCGAAGATTCGACAAATTTTTAAGTTCGAGCATTCCACCAGAGCCTACCACAGAACGCTCAATCTTAAAACCCGGAGCAGAAAGAAGGTTTGAAAACTGGATAAACGAAATAAGTAGCAATAATGCGAGTATCTTAAAAAAACTTCTCATAAAATCACCTTATATAGTAAAATTAACATACTAATTTCAAAATATACAAAAAGAAAAATACAATTATTGTGCCAAACATAAAATTGAATTTGTTTTACCCATTATTAATTCATAAAAAAACTAAAATAATGAAATTTAACTAAAAAACAATATGAACAAGTGAAAAAAAACAATCACAAAAAACCTTTCTAAAAATATCATTAAATGTATCAAAAATTTTTACCCCCAAAATTGAATAATGCAAAAATAACATTTTTAAATAAATTTGCAAATAGTTTTACAAAAAAATTTATGAAGTTCGAAACAATAATCGAGCATTGCGTTGAAATTACAAAAGTTATTTTAAAATCTGCATCTCCTCCAGATGCAATAATGAACGAGTATTTTCGCAAAAAAAAGTACATTGGAAGTAAAGAAAGAAAAATTATTTCCGAAGTTGTTTTTATTAACTTGCGTTTCTTGGGGTTTACAAATTTTATTGTAAAAACTTTTAATAAAACTTCTACCACAGACCAACCTCACAAGGAAAAAATAAAAATTTTGATCTCTTTATTAATAAATATTTTGTTGTATCCCAGAAACTTAAATTCGCTATCAGAAAGTATCGAAAGACTGTATAACTTAACCAATGGCACAGAATACCTTCAAAATTATATTATCGACTTTTTGAAACTAAACTTTAATTTTGATGAAACTAAAAATCTAATTCTTGAATTAGACTACACTTGCAAGAATATTCCGAACCCTCAAGAACAAACTCAATTACTTTCTGCAAGATACTCAATCCCAGAATTTATTTTATCATCTTGGTTCCGATACACACCATACTTAAAAGCCAATCCAATCAAAATTGCCGATAGTCTGCTCTATCCTTCTAATTTTACAATTAGAATTAACAATAAATCATACTTAAGAGAGGAAATTTGGTCTAAATTTAATAAAGAAGGTTATGATTGTTATCTTACTAAATTTTCACCTTTTGGATTAACTTTTACTGAAAGAGTAAAAATTTTAGAGCATCCGTATTATCGACAAGGAATAATCGAAATTCAAGATGAAGGTAGCCAATTAATTTGTATCGCTTGCAATCCCGAAAAAAATAGTAAGATATTAGATGCTTGTGCGGGTGCTGGAGGGAAAACACTTTTCTTTGCTTTTCTTCAAGAAGATACTGGAGAAATTGTTGCAAACGACATTAACTTACTCAAACTTAAAGAATTGCAAAAAAGAGCTATACGCTCCGGATTTTCATCTATCAAGACAAATCTTTTACAACCAGGTAAAAAAAAGAAAAATATCTTGAAAGAGAACTACTTCGATATTGTATTAGTCGATGCACCTTGCTCTGGGATAGGTACTTCCAAACGTAATCCGATGCATAAATGGTGGCTAAACCCAAACAAGTTATTTAGGCTATCCAAAAAACAATTGGAACTTTTATCCTTTTATTCACGCTTTCTCAAACGAGGTGGTTATCTTTTTTACTCCACTTGTTCATTGATGCCAGAAGAAAACCAAATCGTTGCAGAAGAATTTCTGTCCAGTAATCCGCATTTTTCTCCTTCGTCAATTTCCAATGGTTTTCGTTCATTTTCAATAGAAATACCGACGCTGGATGTTGTACCTAACCAATTAACATTATTTCCACATATTCACGGAACCGATGGATTTTTCATTGCAAAATTTATTAAAGCGACCTAATATGTCAAGAAAATTACACAATCCAGTAAAAAAAATTGACACTAATCACGTAATTTTTTTCCATAAATTTGACTTATGCAATTAACAAAGAAAGAAAAAAGAGTAATAATTGATACTATAAGTAAAAAGATTGATGGGAAAGTAAAAATTTTTCTTTATGGCTCAAGAACAAGGAATATTAAAAACATTGACAGCGATATTGATATACTAATTCTTACTAATAAACCAATCCCCAATCAACTTATCCGAGAAATAAAAATAGAAATTTCCGATGCTCTTGGAGGAACAAAAATAGATATTGTTAATTCCAGATTCGATAACAAGACGGCTTTTGTCCAACTCATAGAAGAAACAGCTATTTTACTATGGGAAAGAACATAGAAAATAAGAAGTATAAGGAATTTGCAAAAGAAATAGTGGAAATACTCTCCCGGTCGTTGGCAAGACTTGAATATTCATTCGAAAAAGTTTCAAAATTTTTACTAAACAAAGCAAACTTTAGTGAAGAGGAGTTAGAAACCATTGAATCCTTTTGCTCACGTTTTGCTAGAGCAAATGATATCCTTTTGCAAAAAGCATTTAGATTCTTGGACATTTACGAATATAAAGGTTACGATTTTGATGTTCAAAAAAGAATATCAAATGCAAGAAAAAGGGGGTTAATCCAAAATGAAATGGAATTTAAGTACATTCGAGAACTTAGGAATGAAATTGCTCACAATTACGCAACCGATTATTACATAGAATTATTCAAGGAAGTCTTCAAATACACACCTAAATTGGTCGAAATCTCCAAAAGAACAATTCAATACTTGCAGTCCAATATCAATAACTAAATAATAATCACCAAAATTTTCTTATCCTAAAAAAGAAGGCTAAAAGAGAAAATGCAAATGTATAGGCAGTACAACCAATTAAATACTTAAAATACATCGACCACAAACTTGCTTCGGTAAGGTTCATCATTAATAAATAATATATGGCGTTATGGAAAAAAATAGCGAAAAAAATTATTATAAATATTTTATTATTTTTTATAATATTCCAAAATTCATTTTCCTTAAAGAAAAAACCAGTAAAGTATGCTACAAGAGTTTTTGTTAAAGCATTAATACCCAAAACATTCATAGATAAATAATCGTAAAGTAAACCAATGAAGAAAGCAGAAGTCAATCCTACAATTTTACCATCATAGAGTGTGATCCAAATAACTAAAAGTATCACTAAATCTGGGGTAATGCCATCTATCGAAATTAAAAAAGAAAATGACAGCTGAAGCACACAAATTAATAAAGTTACAATTGCATAGTATATTATTTTTAAATAAACGTTTTTCCTTGTGGATGAACTACTTTCTACTTTCATTTAGTTATTTGTCTTTTTTCAATAGAATCTTGTTTTTGCTTTTGTTTTATCATTTCCTTTGGTTGCAATTTTTGGTTTTTATCGGGGGGAAGATTAATAGTTTTTAATCTCTCTTCGTAATCCTTAATCAACTTCACAATTTCTTCGTCAACAACTTGTTTAATTACAAATACTTCTTCTAAAAAGGAAAAATTCACAAAAGGCTTCACTACGATTGATGTGAACAACTCGCCTTCTTCCTCGCTTTTAGAAACGACGGTACCTATTGGAACATAAGGAATAAACTTCAAACTATATTTCGAAGTAACAATAGTATCTCCAATCTTTACATCAAAAAACTTTGCAACATCCCGAAATAGTAAACGCTTAGAACCATCCCAATTAATAATTCCAAGAACGCCACTTCTTAAATTCATTGCTGGAACCTTCAAGTTTACACTAATAATAGGCTCAACCAAAGAATAATTGTTCCCACTTAAAACTACAATTCCGACGAGTCCAGCATCGTTTCTTACTGTCATATTTTTATCAATACCATAATTTTTACCTTTATCGATAAGATAATAGTTTCTCATATCAATTGTAACAGTCCCAACAACTTGGGCAACTTCAACTGAGTATTCCATTCTTTGTTTCAATCCAAGCAGATTTCTTAAAGTCTGATTTTCAATTTCTGCGATTCTAGCATTCATCACTTTTTGTGAAAGGTTGAAATTTAACTCGCGAAGAGCAGAATTTTCGCTCTTTAAAGCGGAAACATTTGGTATGAAGAAGACTTTCTTTTGGAACCATCCCAACGATGCTACTACTATAGTTCTAAATCCTCCTATTTTATTAATATCACCTAATAAAATTAAAGATAAAGCAATAAAGAGTAAACCTAAAAAGACAAAATGCTCTTTATTTTTAAGAATGAAGTCAATAAACTTTTGCATAGGTAATTAAAAATTAATATCTTACCCCACGAATAAGTACTGCGGAATATTCGTTGATATTTTCTAATACCTTGCCAGCACCAAGTACAACCGATTTAAGAGGGTCGTCGGAAATATGCACTGGTAAACTAGTATGTTCAGAAATAAGTTTATCCATACCTTTCAAAAGGGCACCTCCACCATTTAGGATAATACCATTGTTATAAATATCGGCAGCCAGTTCTGGTGGAGTTCTTTCCAAAAGCCTCAAGACCGCATCTACAATTTCTTTCAAAGTTGGAGCCAAGGCTTTTCTTACTTCCTCGGATGTAGAGATGATTGATTTCGGTAACCCATTAACCAAATTCCTTCCAGTTACCTCAAATTCTGCTTCCTCGTCTAATGGATAGGCAGAACCAATTTCGATTTTAATATTTTCTGCTGTTGTATCACCAATTATTACATTATGCTCTTTTTTGAAGTAATTCTTTATTGCTTCTGTCATCTCATCGCCAGCAATTTTAATAGATTCGGAGACAACGATACCTCCGAGAGAAATAACAGCAATTTCAGTAGTTCCCCCACCAATGTCTACTACTAAATTCCCTTTTGGCTCGAAAACATCTATTCCAGCACCAATCGCCCCAGCCATTGGCTCGCTAATTAGGTAAACCTCCTTAGCACCAGCGTGTTCGCAACTGTCGCGCACAGCTCTTTTTTCAACCTCGGTAATTCCTTGAGGGACACAAACAACAACTTTTCGAACATATCGCCAAGCAGGTGTTACTGTTTTAATAAGCAATCTCAACATACTTTCAGTGATTTCAAAATCTGCAATGGCTCCATCCTGCATCGGTCGAATTATTTGAATATCTCGTGGTGTTCGACCCAGCATTTCTTTGGCTTTTCTTCCAACTGCAATGATATTCTTTGAAACTCTGTGAAAGGCAACTATCGAAGGTTCATTTAAAACTATCTTGTTTTCCCCAGCAATGTAAATTAAAGTATTTGCAGTTCCAAGGTCAATTGCTAAATCTGCACTAAGAAATCCAATCATTGCAAACTCTTTTGTTGAGAAATAAAATACAAAATTAGTAGTTTTTCAAGGATAAAATTCTAAATAATTGTAAAATTTCAATATATATTTGGTAAATTATCTTTATTTGTTATTTTTGAATTGATTTATTTGGAGAAGTTATGAAGAAATTGTTATTGCTTTTTATTTTTATCTGCTACAATTTATCACATACACAAGAACAAGGTTTGATACAACAGGCATACGAATGTTATCAAAAAAAAGATTACCAAAAATCAATTGAGTTGTATTCACAAGTAATACAAAAACATAACAAATATGCTCCAGCTTTCTATGGACGTGGTTTAGCCTATGCAAAGCTCGACCAATGCACACAAGCAATCAAAGATTTCGAAAATGCGGTTTCCTTCGACAAAACACTTTCCGATGCATTCTATGCTAAATCAATATGTGAAATTAAACTTGGTGCAAACGAACAAGCATTAAAATCGATTAACTTAGCAATAGACATTTCAAAATCAAAGCCAGAATATTATTATACCCGTGGTTTAATATATTACTACGACAAAGAATGGGAACGTGCAATTGCCGACTTTACAAAAGCTCTTGAAATCGACCCAAATTTTGGTCTTGCCTACTATGGTCGAGCCTCGGCTTACTACCATTTAAAACAAAAAAACAATGCTTTGAAAGATTATGAACTTTACCTAAAAATTAGTGGTAACAAACACAACCTTGCTAACGAAGCCCAAAGATTAATAAACGTACTGCAACAACCCGAGGACTAATATGAAAAAAGCTTCCCTATTTTTTTTTGCTCTTTTTGAGTTAATAATTTTATCTTTTCCAATAAAATCACAATCCTTACTAGAAAATCTGCAAATTGGTGGAAATTTCCAATCAGATTCGTACTATTACTTGCCCGATTCAAAAATCGAAGCAGAGCAAGCACCAGAAAAAATTCTTTCGAACAACTACTTATACCTTACTTTTTCTACAAATTACATTAATGTCTTTTTTAGGTTCGAAAGTTATCAAAATCCCATACTTGGATTCGACCCAAGATATCAAGGTTCTGGTATAGCATATCGTTCGGTTTCTTATAGAAATGACTTTCTTGGAGTAACGGTCGGTAATTTCTATGAGCAATTCGGGAGTGGAATGATATTACGAGCATATGAAGAGCGTAACCTTGGTATTGACAATTCGATTGACGGCGCAAAAATCGAGGTAAACCCGACCAATGGAATTACATTGAAAGGTGTAATTGGAAAGCAAAGGCATTTTTGGTCTTACAGCAAGGCTATTATTCGTGGGCTTGACCTAGAAACTTCGTTAAATTCATTGTTCCCAAATGCTTTTGAAAAATTTCCCCTAATCTTGGGAGGTAGCCTCGTAAGTAGATATCAACCAGATATGGATTCCAAATACAAATTGCCTGAAAATGTACTTGCCTTTGCAACAAGGTTCGATTTATCTTTGGATTGGTTTTCAATAAATTTTGAATATGCAAAAAAAATTAATGACCCAACCACAAGGAATAAATATACATATAATAATGGAGATGGTATCAACTTAAGTTTATCTACTTTTACCGAAGGATTTTCTGTCTTACTAAATTTACATAGATACGACAATATTGAATTTAGAACCGACAGAGAAGCAAAAGGTCTGGAACTATTTTTGAACTACTTGCCTTCTGCAACTAAGCAACATCAGTATTCCTTACCTGCATTTTACTCTCCTTCGACCCAGGGAAACGGCGAAGTTGGAATTCAATCCGAAATTAATTACACCCTACCTAAAGAAATCACCCTTTTTTTTGGAGGCAAATTTGAAACAAATATCGTTGCTGGGTTCTCATTGATTAAATCTATTGATACAACAAGAATTGATGAATTTTCATATAATTCGAATTTTTGGGGAATTGGAAAAGAATTATTTTATCAAGATGTTTTTTTTGAAATAAGAAGAAGAATTACAAAGGAATTTGAAACAAAGTTAGCCTATATTTGGCAAATTTATAACAAGGATGTGATGGAAAACGAAGGTTCACCACTTTATGGTAAAGTAAAAAATCATACGCTTATAGGAGAATTTATTTTATCTTTTGACAAGAGGAACACCTTGCGTTTAGAACTTCAACATATGTGGTCGAAAAACGACAGTACAGTGGCTAAAGAAGATAAAAAAAATGGGAATTGGTTGGCTATTCTTGCTGAACACTCTATCGCACCAAATTGGTATTTTTCTATTCTCGACCAATGGAACTACGGTAACGCAAACGATAATTTCAAAACCCATTACATTAAGGCTATCGTAACCTATATTCAAAAAGCTACAAGAATTTCATTTGGATTTGGACGTGACGCTGGCGGAATTGTCTGTATTGGTGGTGTTTGTCGTCAAGTACCAATATCATATGGATTTAGTTTGTCAATTACTACTTCATTTTAGGAGGTAATATGATTACCCCAACCCCCCTTTTAATTTTCTTCTTAGCAATGCTTTGTTTAATGGGTTGCGATGAAATTCAACCACCATATTTAGAAAATCCTAAGAATGATGATACTACAAAGTATTTGCAAAAAATTTTATTAGAAGAATATACTGGATTTCGTTGTGGAAATTGTCCCGAAGCAGCAGAAGTGGCTCATTCTTTGAAGGAAAAATACCCGAACAATGTTATTCTTCTTACAGTTCATTCTGGACCTTATGCTAAACCTACAGCAACCAAAACTTATGATTTCCGAACAACAATTGGCGAGGAACTCGACAATTTTTTTGGTTGCAGCAAAGCAGGAAATCCAAACGGTATGGTAAACAGAATTGGTTTTCCTTCTAAATCGCATATCTTAAGGGAAGGCCAATGGGAATCCGCAATTCAAAATCTATTAACAAATAAACCTAAACTAATTATCAATCTTACTACAAATTTTGAAGAAACAAATAGAAAAATTTCTGCAACCATTGTGATTAAATTCCTTGAAAGGAGTTCACCGAATTACCACTTATGTCTTTATATTGTTGAAGATAGTATCGTTCAATATCAAAGAGACGACAGGAAAACCCCACCAGATATTGACAATTATGTGCACAATAATATTCTCCGCGGTGGTTTAACTTCCACTTGGGGCGAAAAAATTTCCGATATACCGTTGGAACCACAAACAACAATAACTAAAAAATACGAATATCTTATACCATCGGAAAAGGATTGGAGGCCAGAAAAATTAAGAATAATTGCATTTGTACACGATAAAGACTCTTCATTCGAAATTCTCCAAGTTGAAGAAAGCAAACTTTTTAATAAATGAACAAAAAAGATATTTTTTTTATTAGCCTATCGGCTTTCATTTTATGTAACATTATTCTTATTTTTAATATCGAAAAAGGCGAAGTTCAACCTTGGGACGAAGGTTTATATGCCTACCGAGCAAGAGAAATATTAAAAACAGATAAATGGTGGGACCAGGTTGATATTTCATTAGGTGGACTTTATTCTGCCACTTATCCACCACTTGTCCCTTGGGCTATTGCTCTTAATATGAAGATTTTTGGAGTTAATCTTTTTTCTATAAGACTTTTTAGCGTGCTTTGCTCTTCTTTACTAGTATTCTTTTTCATTTTTTTCTTTTCAAGGTGTTTCGACTACCAAATTGTTTTTCTTTTAGGTTTGAATATTCTTTTATCGTCAAATTGGATTTATTACTCAAGGCAAGGAATGACAGATATTCCATTGCTCTTGTTTATCATTTCTAATATTTTTGCAAATGTAAAATTCTTGGAGGCAACAAACAAAAAAGATAAACTATTTTTTGGAATTTTGATATCCTTTACTTTTTTTCTTTCTTTAATGACAAAAATTGTTCTTTCGTTTATTCCAATAATTGCTTTACTATTTACCCTTATCTACTTTAACAAAAGTGAATTCAAAAGAGCATTAATATTTTATGTTATCGGATTTGTGTGTGCTTTTCCTTGGTATGCATATATGGGGCTAAAATATGGTTGGACTTTCCTTTCATCTTTGATACCACCTCACCTATTTACACCAGTCGAAGGCAATATTAAATCGCTCGGTTTTTTGTATTATTTCAATCAACTTATCGTATCTAATCCATTGATAATTTTTGCGTTCTTATATGTTTTATTGAGATTTAAAAGATTTACATTAAAAACTCTTTTTATCACTAACAACTATATATCTGATATTTTTTTCTTTTGGTTTCTTGTGGGTACAGTAATTTTCACATTAGCACCCACCAAATTACCCCATTATACATTGTATTTGATTTTACCCGGATTTTACCTTGCCTTGGAATATTTTTCAATTCATTATGATAAACAACCTCTTACCGAAAAGTTCTTAATATTTATTCTCTTACTATTGTCTGTATTCTGGTACTTATCTCCATCCTTTCGGCAATCGATACAATCTTTCCACTTTAACTTCAATCCAATTCTACTTACTTTATTAATTTTATCTTTAATTGTTACTCTACTTATTTTCTTTTATGAAAAAAATATAAAAGAAGAAAAGTTTTTCACAAAAAAATCACTTTCTATTTTGATTTATCTTTTTACTATTTCGATTTTAGTCTTTACAATTATCCAATTTTCTTTGAAACCAACTGGAAAAATTTTTGGTGGAGAAAAAACGGCAAAATTTCTTTTGCAAAACAATATTCAAAGTTTTGTTTATTTATTTCATTTTGTTAACAATTCAGATACATTAAATCCTCAACTTGCTTGGTATACTAATGGTTTCTATTTCAAAAGGTCCAATGAGAAGAAAGTATTTTTTATTCCCATCCCCCAAGGAAAAATAGGACTCGAAGAGACTAAAAAACTTCAATTATTCCCCGACAAATATATTGTTTACTATTCTTATTCTAACAAAATCCAGCGAGGGATAGTCTTTGAAAATCTTATCCAAGACAGAAAAATTGTTCTTATCACTCCAAACTATATTGTTTTTGGGAAAATAGGAAAGAAAAGCCCATTAATAGAAGAAATAAAAATTTAAAATGGCAAATCCCCCCCTGATTTGCCTTGATTCGAGGTATCGGTAGGAGCGGTAGGAAGTTTTATATTATCCCCTAATTAATTGCAAAAATGCTTGTGGATTTGCATTAGCTTGTGCAAGCGAAATCAAAGATGCTTGTTGCAAGAACTGTGCTTTAATCAATTCTAATTGTTCCAATGCAACATCAGCATCTTCAATTCGAGAGATTGCAGCATTATAATTTGTTATTTGGGCTTTCAACAAATCCTCTTGCGAACTTAATCGATTACTAATACCACCGAGAAGTGAGGCAACCTTATTTACGTTTTGAAGGGCTTGGTTCAAGCTTTGGATTGTTAAATTAATTTGAGTTGAAGAAAATATTCCGAGGTTATTTGAGGAAACCGCATCTAAGTCTGTTAAATCCAAATTGCTAACTCCAGCAAAATGTTGAGCAGTCATAGCTTTTATGTCGAAACTTCCACTTGGAATATTATACTCAACATTATAAGTTGTCAAATCGATTGAAAGGGTAACCAAGTCATAATTAGCGTTCATCCCAATTACAAATGCTGCCGAAAATGTACCATCGAGCAATTGCCTGCCACCATAAACGGTTGTGTCGACTATTGTTTGAATTTGCTGTGCCATTCGGTATGCTGCTTTTGCAAGCGAAACAAGTTCGTCTGTACCTAGTGCACCACTTGCAGCTTGTGAAACAGTATCTTTGATAATCAACAATCTCTGCGAAATATTATCCAAAGCTTCAATTGAAATATTAGTAACAGCAAAAGCATCGCTAACAGCCAGTAATGCTGCTTTCATTGCTCCATTTCTCGATTGAAGAGCCCGAGAAGTAATATATCCAGCAACGTCATCCCCAGGGTTGTTTATTCTTTTGCCAGTGGACAGCCTTAATTGTCGGAGTGAAATGTTACGATTAGATATTTCCAATGCATTATAAGCATTCTCTGCTGGAATATTTGTCCTTATTCTTGAATTTCCCCCAATTGCAAATGGCATATTATACCTCCTTTATATTAACTTTAATTACATATTCAAAGTTGAGTTTTTCAATCGATGTGCCAAAGGAAATGATTGTAATGAATTAATTTATTAACCAATTGATATTCAATGGGTTATAAAAAATTAATTTTTATCCAAATTCAAATTTTGTATAAATTTGAACAAAATTTTGTAAGAATAAGAAACAACTTTTTGATTAATAATGAACTAATAAAAGAATTTGGCTATTTTTAGCCAAAATTATATTGTTAGCGAAGGTTGGAACTTTGGCAAAATAACAATAAACTTGGAGCCTTTTCCAATTTCACTTTCAACCTTAATTTTACCACCATTTTTTTCTACAAATTCTTTGCAAAGAAGCAACCCAAGACCACTTCCTTTTTCACCATAAGTTCCAGTTGTAGTGATATTTTCACCTAATTTAAACAGTTTATCAATTTGCTCTTTGCTCATTCCAATACCATTGTCTTCGACAATTAATTCATATAAATTATCTTTATCTTGTAGATTTATTGTTATGTTTCCACCGGGTTTAGAGAATTTAACAGCGTTAGAGACTAAATTCCGAACGACTGTTGTTATCATATTCCTATCTACATAGGAATATGAACCTTGTTGAACCAAATTAATAATTTTTACATTTTTTTGTTTTGCATTAGGTTCGTTTATTACAATGCTACTTAGTACAACTTCGAAAAGGTCTGTATTTTCTGGTTTAAAAGGAATACTCCCAGTTTGGGTCTTAGCCCATTGTAAAAGATTTTCAAGTAGATTATATGACTGGTCCGCATATTCAAGCAAATCCACCAACAATTCTTTAGTTTCTATTGGTGATAGAACTTCGAAATTTTCAATTAACATCTTGGTCAAAGAAATTAATCCAGATAAAGGAGAACGAAGGTCGTGTGCTATTATGTTAAAAAATTTATCTTTTGCATAATTAAGTTCTCGTAACCTCTCTTCGGATTCCTTCAACTGTTTTTCGTATAGTTTCCTTTGAGTAATATCCCGCATTATTCCCATTACTACAACTTCGCCAGGTTTACCAACGGACACAGTATTTACTTCTACATAAATTTTTCTTCCAGATTTGTTAATAATTTCCAATTCATATTGATTAGGAATTTCACGACCTTCGAGGCGGGCCCGATATCTTTCTTCGAGAAACTTTTTACTCTCGTCGGATACAAAAACACTAAAATCAAAATTCGGCGAGGTCAACTCTTCGTATGAATAACCAGTTAACTCACAAAATCTGGGATTTACGTAGATGTAACGTCTCCCTTTCATTAAATAGATAGCATCGAAAGCATTTTCAATCAAAGCACGATACAAGGTTGAGCTTTCTTCGTAGAGTTGTCGTATATAATCTAATTCGCTAGTATCTAAAGAAATGCAAAAGACAAAACTTTCTCCGCCGAAGTTAATCAAAAATTTACTAACCTCTAAAAAATGTGTTTTACCTTCACTATCTATTACCTGAATGTGGAAATGTATTTGGTCTTTTTTCCCTTCGAAAAGTTCTTTGTCTGTTTCTTTTTGTATTCTTGCAACTTCCGTTGAGCCAAAAATATAATCAATGCTTTTCCCAATTAATTTTTCTTGTGGAATTCCGACAAATTTTTCGAAACTCTTATTGCAAAGAACTAGATTGGAATTTCTATCCCGAATTAGTATCCAAAAATCAAACTTATCTAAAACTTCTTTAACATAATTAATATTTCCAAAGATAGTTTCAAATTTTTCAGTTTGCGACAAAGCAAAACGAAAAAGAGAAACCAAGGTTAATTGTTTACCATCCTGTTGAAAATTACGTAAGGAAACAAAAACGGTAGCACCGTTCCACAAAGAAAGAGGAAAGTCCGTAACTTCGGATCTATTTTCAATGAAACTGTAAAATTTCTGAAGTAATTGATTTTCTCTAAAAAGGCCTATTTCTTGAATATTTTTAGGAACCGAGAGGTTAGCACCTTCTGGTAAAATTTTTGTCAACTCATCATTAAAAGTTATAATGTTAAAACCATCAAGAATTAAGATAGGTGATGGAAATATACATATATCCACTTGATAGTGGATTGAATTGTAAAAACTTTCTTTTTCCATAAATAATGGATAAAAAAGTAAATTTAAAGAAAAATTAAGAAAAAAACAATATACAGTTAAGAAGCTATTCCCTATCTAAAGCAAGGATACCTGGCAATTTCTTTCCACCAAGAAATTCAAGGGATGCCCCACCACCTGTTGATACGTGGGAAACACTATTTTTCAATCCTAAAGAGGAAACGGCAGATGCAGAATCTCCTCCCCCAACGATAGTAATTGCACCTCGTTTTGTAGCTTCTGCAAGAGCATAAGCAATAGACTTTGTTCCCTCGGAAAATTTTTCAATTTCGAAAACACCAAGAGGACCATTCCAAACAATCATCCTCGCTTCCAAGATAATTTCTTTAAACTTTTCACGCGTCTCGTAACCAATATCAACTCCCATCCAATCATCTGGGATTGTATCCACAAGAACATTCCTAATAGATGCTGTTTCATCCATTTTATCGGCAACAATAACATCAATAGGTAGTATTAATTTATTACCAGATACATAGGAATTCTCCAATAATTCTTTTGCTAATTGTATTTTATCCTCTTCCAAAATGGACTTCCCAACGTCGTAACCTTTTGCTTTAAGAAAAGTGTAAGAGAGTCCACCTCCAATTAATATGTAATCACATTTGTCGTAAAGATTCTGAATTATATCTATTTTCCCAGTTATCTTTGCTCCACCAATAATAACAACATAGGGTTTAAGAGGGTTCGAAACTGCTTTACCCAAGTAATTAACTTCACTTAATAGTAAAGCACCAGCAAATCTATCTTCGAACAATCTTGGTAATGCATCGATACTCGAATGTGCTCTATGGCAAGTACCAAAAGCATCATTTACATAAACATCGCCCAATTTTTTCAATTCCAATGCAAAATCGTAAGAGTTTTCTTCCTCCTCCTTATAAAACCTTAAATTTTCTAACAAAACCACTTGACCTGGAATAGCCCCATCAACTATTTTTTTGACACTTTCTCCAATACAATCTTCAGCAAATAGGACATCATAACCCAATTTATCTTTCAAATAGTTAGCAACTGGAAGTAAAGAATATTTCGGATTTTTTGTGCCTTTCGGCCTTCCAAGGTGGGACATTAAGATAGGTACACCCCCATCGTCGATGATTTTATTTATTGTTGTTAATGATTCGACAATTCGAGTGTCGTCTGCCACTTGTTGATTTTCGTTAAGTGGGACATTAAAATCAACTCGAACAAGAACATTCTTGCCCGAAAAATTATAATCATATATTGAGTATATCATAAATCCAACGAATTAGTTACACAAACTTTTTTAATTCTAAAATCAAATCCACACAGCGTGCAGCATATCCATATTCATTGTCGTACCAACCAACAACTTTTACCAAGTTTCCATTCGCTTGAGTCAGTTCAGAATCGAATATTACAGAATGTGGATTTCCAACTATATCGGAGGAAACAAGGGGTTCTTCTGAATATTCCATAATTCCTTTCAAGTAGGTCTCGGCTGCATTTTTCATTGCTTGATTAACTTCTTCCTTAGTAACAGGTTTCGAAAGTACAGCAGTAAAATCAGTCAAAGAACCATCGGAAACGGGAACACGAACTGCATATCCATTCAGTTTACCTTTTAATTCGGGAATAACCAATCCAACTGCCCTTGCAGCACCAGTTGTTGTAGGTATCATATTTATTGCAGCGGCACGAGCACGACGCAAATCGCTATGAGGCAAGTCTAAAATTCTTTGGTCGTTAGTGTAGGCGTGGACAGTAACCATATAACCACTTTCAACACCAAAAGTATCGTTTAAAACCTTTACCATTGGTGCAAGACAATTTGTAGTGCAAGAAGCATTTGAAATTATTTTTTCCTCACCGGTCAAAATTTGATGATTTACACCCATTACAATAGTAGCATCGACTTCATCTTTTGCGGGAGCAGAAAGAACTACTTTTTTTGCACCATTTTCTAAATGCTTTTGTAGTTGCTCTTTGCGTCGGAATACACCTGTAGATTCGAATACGATATCAACGTTCCCTTTCCAAGGAAGACCCTCGATTTGTCTTTCTGCGGAAACTGGAATTTTTACACCATCCACAATCAAGTTGTTCCCTTCGAAAGAAACTGAACCCTGATATGCTCGATGAACAGAATCGTATTTGAATAAATGTGCAAGAGTTGGCGCATCTGTAATGTCGTTAATTCCTACAATTTCCACCTCATTTTTATAACGCAAAAGATGCCTAAGGAAAAGGCGACCAATTCGACCAAACCCATTGATAGCGATTTTTACTGCCATTTTGACTCCAAATTTTAGGAAAAACTAAATTAAGGAAACGAAAAGTTACAAAAAAAAGTGTTAAAATTAAACGAAATCTAATGATTTTCGTTATTAGCATTTTTAAGTAATTTTGATTTTTTGTTTCGAAAAATTATGAAAAATCTAAAAAAAATTGAACTAAAAGTTGGTATCGTTTCCTTTTTTGCCACTTTATTTTTAATTCTGGGAATTATCTTTGGTCGTGGTTATAAAGTATCGGTCTCTACGCAAACAATTAAATTCCGTTTCCCTAATTCTGGGGGACTACAAGTTTCAAGTCCTGTAGTAGTAAATGGAGTTAAACGCGGCGTCGTTAGTTCAATTCAAAACGACAATGGTACTGTGCTTGTTACTGCTACAATAGACAATACAGATGATTTTAAAAAAGATGTAAGAGCAAAAATTACAATTCTGGAAATTACTGGTGGAAAAAAAATCGAGATAGTACCTGGAAATTCGCCTGAACCTTTCGACCCTCGAACAGAAATCCCGGGCGAAACAACTGCCGACTTTGCAGTTATTGTTTCAGAGCTTGGTATTATTTTAAACGAAGCGAAACATACATTGAATCAACTGGATACAACTCTGACTTCTACAAATAAAATTCTTGGAGATAAAAATTTCATTTCAAATACTAAAGAAGCCCTACAAAACGCAAATCAAACATTATCCATTGCTCGTGAAATTCTCGAAAGCAACCAATCCAATATTAATCAAACGATAAAAACTTTAAAAGAAATAACAAGTTTGCTACGCTCTGATTATTCAAAATATGAACCCAAAATAAATAATTTAGTCGATAAGTTGGAACAAATATCTTCACAAACTGAAAATTTGCTTACCAAAGGAAACAATACGCTGCAAAAATTGGATACCACAGTTTCCTCTATCAATTTTTTACTACACGATATTAAATATGGAGAAAATCTTGCCAATCGGATACTCTACGATAAAAGTTTAGCTTTGAAACTGGATACTACATTAGTAAATCTTTCTAACTTTATTAATCTTATTCAGAAATACGGTGTAAATGTAAATCTCCGTTTTGGTACTCGGCCTTAATTACCCCAAAGCAATAATACATTGTAGAATTCGTAACTAATAATTATTTTTTTAAACTTAGTAGATGAAAATTAGACTATTGCTTTATCTTTCGTTATTATTTTTCATTTCTTTTACTGGATGTTACGAAGGGGTAAGCCCGTACGATGGTGCACTCGAAAGTTATGTTACCGGTAAAATCATAATCGTTTCTGGTAGAAACAGTTGGCCTTCGCCAGATTCTGCTAAAGAATTGCGAATTATTGTTGTACCACGGTATCCACCATACAACATCCTTTCCGACATTATTGAAGGAAAGGCTTACCTTTCCGATACACTTACAAGATTTATCGACACAATAAATTACAAAGTTAATATCCAAAGGACACCTATGACAGAAGCATACGTTTTAGCTTCGTTAAGGTATGGTACAATTTTGCAACAAAGAATGATAGGTTTTTATAAAAAAAACCTTGAAAGTAAAGTACCCGATAAACTTTTTATTAATAAAGGAGTTGAACTCAAAAACCTCGATATTTTCATAGACTTTTACAATTTACCTGAACAAAAACCTATCGACTAATATGAGAAAATTAATTTTATTTTCAACTATTTTATTTCTTTTTTCCATACAATTTCTGTTTTCGCAGTTTCAAATAACTGGGTTTATTTTCGATGCTTTGGATAACAAAAAACTTTCTGGAGCAAAAATCTATCTCGAAGGTACACTTTTGGGCGCAATTTCCGATAAAGATGGGTTTTATAGAATTGCCAAAATTCCCACTGGGGAGTATTCATTAATAGTTCAGTTAATCGGGTACGATATTTTCAAGAAAAAAATTATTATCACAAAGGACACAACAATTAATTTTGGTTTAAAAATCAAAGAAATTACAAAACCCGAAGTAGTCGTTTCTGCATCCCGCAGGGTTCAATCATTTTTCGATGTACCAGTATCAATGTCTATTATCGAAAATGAGTATTTAAAAAACAAAAACTATATCGAGGTCAAAGAATATCTAAAATTCCTTCCAGCAGTAGAAGTTAATTCTGATAATATCAGTATACGAGGCTCCTCTGGTTTTCAGTTTGGCTCTGGTTCCCGAGTTTCTTTGTTGCTAGACGGTTTCCCATTCCTTTCGGGGGACATAGGGGAAGCAAACTTGAATCTGGTCTCCCCAAAAGTAATTTCACAGATAGAAATACTGAAGGGTTCTGGTTCAGCTATTTTTGGAAATTCTGCAATGGGAGGAGTCGTTAATATAATAACAAAAGAACCCGAAGGCGATTTTTCACTGTCCACTGATATTGTTTCTGGAATTTATACACAACCAAAATACTCTGAATGGATTTACACGGATAATATTAGAACAAGAAATAACATAGCTGTTACTTCAAAAATTAATAATAGAATTGGAAAGTTTCTTCTTAATGCACAATTTACAAATGATGAAAGTTATCGAAAGTTCAACAAAAGCAATACAATCGTTTTCTTTGGGAAATATTCCAAACCATTCAACAATGGAAAAAAAGTTAATCTTCTTACATTTGCAAATTATAAATATTCAGACGATGCTACTTTTTGGAGTGGTACATATAAAGCAACATCCCCACCAGAGGATTATGATTTGTCGAGGCGTGTAGAAAGGAATAGGTTTGCAATAGGAGTAGAATACGTCTCTCCTATAGGAACATTTTCATACTTTTCTCTAAAAACATCAATCTTTCGAACCCATTTTGAATCAAATTTACCCAAAGACAATATCAACTATCGTCAATCCACAAGTTACAGCAATTTCAACGAATTCCAAATTAACCACCACTTGTTTACTAATTCAATCATCACATCTGGGGTGACAATAATTAACAATTGGGTAAATTCATTTCAGTATGGAAATAGAAAACAAAGTATTTTATCTGCATTCACCCAAGGAGAATTCTCTTTAACAAAACTGTTAGATGCAACCGGAGGTATTCGTTTCGATTACGATGTTAGCGAAATGTCGAAAAAATACTTTGAAGTTTCACCAAGATTTGGAATAAGCTTAGATATTAATGATAAGATGCAAATAAGAACATCATTGGGCAAAGGTTTTCGCGTTGCAACAATTTCGGAAAGATTCTCCTCAATACGTCATAGCGGATTTACCATAGAACCGAATCCAAATTTGGCCCCAGAAAAATCTTGGAATTTTGAATTTGGAACAAAGATTGAAACTAGCATATTGAATAAAATAATTTTCTTGGACGCTTCATTGTTTTTAGCAAGATTCAAAAATCTAATTGAACCTCAATTCGACACAAATGCAACTTCTCCAACAATAAGATTTCAAAATATTTCGAATGCAGAAATAAAGGGGATAGACTTTTCTTTACGAACTAAACCTTTCTCCATTCTAGAAGCACACTTCAACTTTACTTTACTCGACCCAATCGACTTAGATAGAAAGCAAATATTGAAATTCCGCGCAAAATACTATTTAACTTCTGGACTTCAATTAACTTACGACGAATTTCAAATTTCGCTTTTATATAAATATATAAGTAAAATAATTAATGTTGAGGAACAATTACGCTTTGTTTTGAAAGATTATGATGTTCGTGTTCCTGTTCATCTTTTAGATTTAAATATTAACTACAATCTTCAAAGAATGAATTTACCTATGAACCTTACCTTCTCTGTTCATAATATTTTAGACTACTATTATATAGACCTTGTTGGAAATCTTGCACCGACAAGGCTAATATCGATTGGGATTAGTTACAACTTTTTTTGACAAAAACTGGAAAATATTAACCAGAAATAAGTTTGTTAATTTCTTCGAGGATAAGTTTGTCTTCTTTACCAAAAATAAACAAACCACTTTCGTGTCCACCAAGGACAATAACTCCCACTCCCTTGGTTCCACTAATTTGCCATTTTAGTTGACTAATTGAATTTGCGAGTTCAATACTACCATAGGAATAATTTTTATTTGTTGTTGGTAAAACATTTTTCAAGCGTTTCCAAATTGAATAGTTATGAAAATGCACTGCATAGTTCGCAAATTCAAATGTTCGATATATACTAAAATGAGTCAAAGCCTCGCTCGATGGTGGAAATTTACCTTTACATAAAACAAAATTCTTATTAAGTTCCACGGAGAAAACAATAACAAAATCCTCCGGAGATAAAACCCTTTGTAGACCAGTATTCGAAGCAGAAATAATAAACTCAGTTTCATTAATTCTCTTGCTA
Organism: Ignavibacteria bacterium; assembly: GCA_026416955.1. Lineage (GTDB taxonomy): Bacteria > Bacteroidota > Ignavibacteria > Kapaibacteriales > UBA2268 > Naka2016. The sequence goes on from JAOAEE010000009.1 coordinate 22,406, forward strand.
ATATTACCAAAAGATACTTTTCCATCGTATCCTATCAACCCTAAATCGAAAAAGTGGGTTCTCAATTTAATTAGTTCAGCAACTTCATCGTATTTAGGATAAGCCCCATCAACAATTTTATATTGAAATTTTATGTAACCTTCGTTCATAGTTTTACTTCATCTCTGGAAAAAGGGAAAGTAAGCCCTCCTCAGTAGCAGAACATAATCCACGTTCTGTAATAAATCCAGTAACTAATCTCGAAGGTGTAATATCGAAAGCGTGGTTTAATGCTTGGGAGTTCTCCGGGCAAATTAATATATCGACAACATTGTCCCCAAATTTTCCCGAAACATATTTTACTTCCTTTTCATCTCTTATCTCTATTGGAATTTCTTCTAATGCATTTTCAATTCCCCAATCGATGGAAGTCGAAGGAAGTGCTACATAAAATGGTATTCCATTATCGTAAGCAGCAAGAGCTTTTAGGTAGGTTCCGATTTTGTTTGCAACGTCCCCTTTTCTTGTTGTTCTGTCCGTTCCTACAATGACAATATCGACCAAACCTTTTTGCATTAACAATCCACCAGAATTATCTGTAACAATTGTATGAGGTATTCCTTCGTGGAGAAGTTCAAAAGCAGTTAATTTTGCTCCTTGTAATCTTGGTCTTGTTTCGTCAACCCAAACGTGTAAAGGAATCCCTCTTTCATTAGCAAAATAAATTGGTGCCAATGCTGTTCCGTAATCAATCGTAGCAAGCCATCCCGCATTGCAATGAGTAAGAATATTTACAACTCTTTTCTTTTTTTGGTATACTTCTTCTATCAATTGAACTCCATACTCACCAATTTTTTTCGAAATAAATATTTCTTTTTCTTTCAAACTTCTTGCAGATTGAAGAAGAGAATATAGCTTTTCCTTTAAACTTGTGGTTTTACTAATTTCGTTTATAGAAACTTCAAGAGCATTTTTTAAATTTACCGCTGTTGGTCTGGTCGATAAAATTTGATTGACAGAATTATTGAAAATAAATTCAAAGTTCTCTTCCGTACAATCTTTAACAGAAAAAAATAATCCATAAAGAGCAGTTACCCCAATAAGTGGAGCTCCGCGCACAAGCATTTCATTAATGGCAAAGATGAAATCATTAAGTGTTCGCAGCTCAACTATTTCGAACTTGTGTGGGAGGCTTCTTTGGTCAATTATTGAAATTGAAGTTGGAATATCATCTGTCTCCCAAATTGTGTGATAATGTTTTCCATTTATTTTCATAGTCATTCCAATTTTTTCAATGTTTTAAGATACATTAAGAAATTGTAAATTGCTTTACCTCTATGGCTTATTGCATTCTTTTCTGCAAGGTCCATTTGTGCAAATGTAACTTCGTAGCCATCGGGTACGAAAATTGAATCGTAACCAAACCCTTTATCTCCGCGCTCTTCTTCAATAATTTTGCCATAACAAACTCCTTCGAAAAATTTAGGTTCTTTACCGTCATACAAACAAACAACTGTACGAAATCGAGCTTTCCGTGCATCGCAAGATTTTCCTTGAAGAAGAGAAAGTAGTTTTCGCCGATTTGCTTTATCATCCCCATAAACTCCCGAGAACCGAGCTGAATGAACCCCGGGCATACCATTCAAAGAAAAAACTTCCAATCCAGTGTCGTCTGCAAAGGAAGTAATTCCAAAAAGTTCGAAGCAGCTTTTGGCTTTAATTAAAGCATTTTCCTCGAGCGTATCACCTGTTTCCTCAATTTCAATTTTTTCATCAGTAAGGTCCGAAATAGAAAGTAAATCAAGTTCCAGATCGAATTCCTTAATTTTAGAAAGAATTTCTTCAATTTTATTCCTATTATTTGTTGCCATCAATAATTTCATAATTCAGTTCCTCGAAAAGTTTTTGCACAGCGTAAGATGGTGAAATTTTTCCGGTAAAAATCTTTTCTTCTAATTCTTGCAACATTTCGCTAACTTTGGAGTTGGAAAAGAATGAGTTCAGAACAGTTTCCTTGACCATAGAATAGAACCAATCGAGAACTTGTTCACGGCGCCGTAATTGAAATACACCACTCTCGAAAGTAACTTTGCGAAAATTCTCAACAATATTCCAAAATTCTTCAATACCTACTCCATTTAAAGAAGAAGCAAGAAGCACTTTTGGCTCCCAACCCGAAGTTGCGTTGGAGACATAATGCAATGCTTGTTTATATTCATTCATAGTAACTTTGGCTAAATGATAATTTTCCCCATCTGCTTTATTAATAATTATTACGTCGGCAAGTTCAACAGTACCCTTTTTGAACCCTTGCAATTCATCGCCTCCCCCAGGTAAGATTAGCAAAGCAAATAAATCAACCATCGAGCGTACTAAAATCTCGCTTTGTCCCACCCCTACTGTTTCAACAATTATGACATTAAACCCAGCAGCCTCGCACAAAATAATGGACTCTCTGGTTTTCCGTCCCACCCCACCAAGGGCTCCACCCGAGGGAGATGGTCGAATAAAAGCATTTGGATGCTTGGAAAGTTGTTCCATTCGGGTTTTGTCCCCCAAGATTGAACCTTTGGAGACTACACTTGTCGGGTCCACTGCAAGAACTGCAACTTTATTTCCTTTATCACAAAGATACAAACCAAGTTTTTCGATAAAAGTACTTTTGCCTACCCCTGGCGACCCTGTAATTCCAATTCGAATAGAATTTCCAGAATAAGGTATTACTTTCGAAAGCAACTCCTGGGCTAATTTGGTGTGTTCTTGAAGATTACTTTCCACCAATGTAATTGCCCTTGCTAAAATCGGAATTTTAGATTGAAGAATTCCTTCAACATAGTCATTTAGTTCTAAATTCTTTACTTTCGTTCTTTTTTTCTTTTCCATAATTACTACAAAATCACTTTAAAATTTCATTAACAATATCAATAAATTCAGACATTATCATTGCAGTTGCCCCCCAAAGAGGAACGCTTTTGTGTATCTTCCACAATGGAACATCGATAAGGTTACCATTCCAGTACCATTTTTCGACAACTATATTTTTTTTGTCCAAAAAATATAACATAGGAAATAAAATAATTTCTTCGACTTCTTGATTATTGACAATCAAATTAGGCAAATTGTTGGTAAATCCGACAACAGGGGTAACAACAGTTTTTGATGGAGGAACATAAAGTGGAGAAAGTTTCCCAATAAGAATCACCTTCAGTGGGTCTAAACCTATCTCTTCTTTCGACTCTCGGAAAGCAGTAGTTACGAAATCTTCACCTTCTTCGCAATGTCCACCAGGAAAACTAATCTGCCTTTTGTGATGTTGAACATTTGAACTCCGAAGAGTAAATAATATCTGTAATTCTTCCAGACTTCGACCAATCAAAAGCAACAAAACTGAACTTTTTTTTGTTTTTCCTTGTGGAACCAACTCTCGGTAGGGTTGCTCCCCAAGTTTTGGCGACATTTTAATATGGGACTCTATCCCTTTTAACTTCTGAGAATTTAACTTTTCCTTTAATTTATCTAAAAATAAGTCCAAAGTCATAGAATTACTTAATAAACCTTATTGCTCTCACTGGATTAACTTTTGAAGCAATGATTGAAGGTATCAACGAAGTAATAATTGTCAAAACAAAAGTAAAAATAATAACAATCAAGTAATTGAAAAGCGATATCGAAATGGGAAGTTTGTCGAAAAAATATACTTTACTGTCCAACCTAATTACTCCAAAATACTTTTGTACCAAGGAAAACAAAAAGGAAAGGCCTATACCAATACTTAACCCATAAAGCGAAATCTTCTGCCCAAGATGGAGAAAAACAAATGCAATTTCCTTCGTTGTTAATCCAATTGTAGAAAGAATACCGATGCTTTTGGTTTTTTCCACTACACAGACAAGTAAAAAAGTAACAACATTAAAGATAGCAACAATTGTAATAAGACTTAAAACAATGGGAATTGGTTCTTTTTGAAGTTCAATCCAAGCAAAAATAGAAGAATGCAAATCATAAAAAGTAAAACAAAAAAATGGATAACCAAGAGTTTTTTCGATTTTAGTGGCTACACTATCCAGCCGTTCTAAATCCTTAACATAAACATCAATCGAGTTGACTAATTGAAAAGGCTTCTCATCGCCAGAAAGTTTATAGAAAACTGTTCGATTAGCAAAAGCAAATAAATCGTCGTACTTAGCCATACCAGATTCAAAGATACCAATTACTTGGGCTTTTGTAAAACTAGGGTTAGGTAAATTGTTCTCTTGGTAATTTTTAATAGCAACAAGCAATACAGTATCCCCAAGTTTTAAACCTAACCTTTCTGCAAGCATTTTTCCGACAAAAATACCTTCTGCTTGATAAATATCCTTGAAAAAAGGCAATGTTTCAATTCTTCTCAAACCATCTAAATTTCTTTTATGTAAACTTTGAAGCGAAACACCCTCAACATTTTTTTTGGTTCTAATCAAAACTTCTTTTGAAATTGAAGGATATGCATTGTCAACTTCTGGAATTTCCTCGATAATTCTTTTCACGATTAATTCTGGATTAGAAATCGATTGCCTATTGAAAGTATAAATCTTTATGTGAGAAGTAAAACGAATCGCATTTTCTTGAATTGCATTGTAAAAACCATCTAATACGGAAAGAGAAACAACAAGTGCTACAACACCAAGGGCAATACTAAACACCCCAGCCCACCAAACGAAATTTACAAAGCCGTTTCTGTTTTTTGAAATAGAAAATTTACCCGACACGAACCTTATTGCATAGAATCTCATTCCCTAAGACCAAATCTTAATCCAATCATCATAAACATAGCAATTCCGAATTTGATAGCATTTTCATCTGGTTGGAACTTCGAAGAATGCAATCCAAAGAATTCGCCAATGTATCCTTTTGGTTTTACACCTAAAAACCAAAAAACCGAAGGAACGTTCTGTGAATAATATGCAAAATCTTCTGCCCACATCTTCGGTGTAAAATTCAACACGTTTTCACTTCCAAGAACTTCTAAACCTACTTCTCTTACAAATTTTGTCAATTCGCTTTCGTTTACGACTGGAGGATATCCAAGAATTGGCGAAAAAGAAATATCCACATTAAAAATATTACCAACATTAATAGAAACATCTTTAATACTTTGAAGCATTTTTTTTCTGGTAACCTCGCTAAAAGTGCGCAATGTTCCCATTATTCTTGCTTCATCTGGATAAATGTTTGTCGCAACTCCTCCATTAATGGATGTAACCGAAAGAAGCAAAGGTTCAATTGGGTCGCGCATTCTATTTGGCAATTCGTAAAGCAGGTTTGAAAGGAATACGCTTGCCCTAATCGGGTCGGACCCTAAATGAGGTTGAGCAGCGTGGGAACTTTTGCCCCTCACTATCCAATATAATTCATCAGCAGAAGCCATAATTGTCCCCGGGGCAAGTGAAACCTTTCCAACTTCAGTTTCAGGGTCTGTATGTTGTGCAAATACAGCTTCAACATTTGGGTTATTGAGTACCCCTTTTTCAATTAATAATTTTGCACCACCTGGTAATTTTTCTTCTGCAGGTTGGAAAATAAGTTTCACACAAACCGAAAGTTCACTTTCATATTTTTTTAACAATTTTGCTGTTCCAAGAAGAATGGCAGTATGAAGGTCGTGTCCACAGGCGTGCATAATTCCTTTGTTATCCGAGGCAAAAGGAAGATTTGTTTCCTCGCTAATTGGCAAAGCATCTATGTCGGCCCGGAATGCAATGCAAGGTTTGTTGCTAATATCCCCTACCAAAGCAGCACCACCAGTTTCTGAATATCTTATGAATTCTAATCCAATTTCCCCTAAATATTTTTGAATAAATTCTGTAGTTTTAAACTCTTGGAAGGATAGCTCTGGAAATTTATGCAGTGTTCGACGAACTTGAACAATTTCATCATAAATATTATCAATTTCGGTGAATAATTCGTCAATTTTCATAAGTATTCTTTTTATTAAGTTGCTTAAATTGAAATAAACAAGTTAATATTTTTTGGTTAATATTGGAAACAATCAAAGAAAACAAAATACGCATTTTACCAGAATATATTGCTAACCAAATTGCAGCCGGGGAAGTAGTGCAACGCCCCGAATCTGTCGTCAAAGAATTAGTTGAAAATTCTCTAGATGCAGGAGCAAAAACAATTGCCGTTATTCTCCATAAAGGTGGTAAGCAACTAATTCACGTTGTCGACGACGGATACGGAATGAGCAAAGAAGATTTGGCTCTATCTATTAGAAGGCACGCAACAAGCAAAATTTACACTGCAGAAGATTTAGAAGCAATTCTTACTTATGGGTTTCGCGGCGAAGCACTTGCTTCGATAGCCTCTGTGTCGAACCTTGAAATTCGAACTAAAAGAAAACAAGATGAATTGGGTTGGAAACTTTTATCGGAACCAAACAAGGAACCAAGCATTGAACCCATTGATATGGATAATGGAACACAAGTGTTCGTAAGAAATTTATTTTTCAATATCCCTGCTAGAAGGAAATTCCTTAAATCGGATTTAACAGAATTCCGATATATTTCCGATACATTAATGAAAATAGCTCTTTGTAGGAATGACGTTCGTTTCGTATTTTATGATGAAGATTCTCTAATTTTCGATGTACATCCAAGCACACCAAAAGAAAGAATCAAAGAATTGCTTGGAGAAACAGTTTACTCCTCAATCATTGATGTAGATTTCGAATATAGTGGAATAAAGATTTGGGGATTTATTGGTTTACCACATCTGGCAAAAGTTTCTAGAAACGAGCAATTTCTATTCTTGAACGGACGTAGCATACGCAACCGTGCACTTACCTACGCAGTATTCCTTGCTTACGAACATCTACTCGAAAAACAAACAAACCCTTTTTTTCTACTCCATATTGAACTCGACCCCAAACGGTTCGATGTAAATGTCCATCCACAAAAGTACGAAGTTAAATTCGAGGATGAAAAGTTTGTTTTTAATGTTGTCAATTCTGCTGTATCGAAAGCATTGGCTGAAAATAATCTTGCTCCTTCTGTTTCAATTCAATCACGTTTTGAACAATTACAAAAGATACCTTCTGAACCAACATCAAATAAATCTAACTTTCAACTTGTCAACAAATTAACTGGTGAAATTATTGAAAAAGATGATTTTATCGAAAAAAACAAGCATTACAACTTTACAGAAAGAAATAAATTCAAAGTGAAAGGTATTTCCAAAGAAGCTTTTCAAAAAAATATCGATATTCTTCTAAAGCAAGAAGGTCAATTCGACGCAGAAACCCTATATCAAAAACCTTGGAAAAATGTTTACCAGTTACATAATAAATTTATTTTAGTTGAAAAGGAGGATAGGATAGTTTTAATCGACCAACACGCTGCACACGAAAGAATACTCTTCGAAAAAGCAAAAAAAGCAATTTACAACAATCAAAGCCTAGTCCAACAACTGCTTTTTCCAATTGTAGTTCAATTAAATCCATTTGAATTTATAGCTATTAAAGAAATCCAGAACGATTTATATAAACTCGGCTTTCATTTCCAATTAACTACTAATTCAGAAATAGAACTAATAGCTATTCCATTAGATGTTATCCACAATGAACCAACCTCGATATTGAAAGAAATCCTTGCTTCTTTTATTGAAACGAGCGAAGTAAAACCATCGGACATACGTGAATATCTAATTGCAACCTATAGTTGCAAAGCAGCAATTAAAACAGGTCAATCCCTTTCAAAAGAAGAAATGGAATCGTTAATCGAAGAGCTTTTGAACTGCGAAATACCATTTGCTTGCCCGCACGGCCGCCCAACAATGGTAGAAATGACAATTGATGAACTAGACAAAACATTTTGTAGAAACCTCTAAAAATTGAATTAATACTAGCGTTCAATTTTTAGGAAAAAATCGGTTATCGATAAAAAAGTAGTTTGTTGGGAGACTATTTATTTTTTTCTTTCAAGATACTGACAAAAATAGCCTTTGTTCGATGTAAAAGTTGGCGTGTAATCTTATCAATTTTCTCTAAATCAGTTGGATGAATTTGAATAATATATTCTTCGATAAGTTCTTTGCGAATTCGTTCAAATTTTTCTGCAAATGGTTCAAAAATTTCATCTGAGGCACTTTCTTGCCAAGCAAGAAACGCATCTACTTCGTCTTTGATTATTTTCTCGCACAATGGAACTTCATCAAGCCGCAACTTCTGTTGGGTATCGAGATATTCTTTTAACTTTTCAATATCGTAATAAAATATTTGTTCGCATAAACCATCGATTTGCACATCGCGCGGAATAGCCAAATCCAATATTAAAAAGGGTTTACCAAACTTTTCGAAAACAGAATTTATTGTTGTCGACGAGATAATTTGATTGGGAGATGCAGTTGAAGTAAACAGAATATCTGAAACTTCCAATGCTTGAGCTAAATTGTCTAATGGCAAAGCAAAACCTCCATACTTTTCTGCTAAAGCTTGGGCTTTATGCAAAGTTCTATTAACATATACAAAATTTTTGAAACCTTTCTTGCTTAGTTCCTCTGAAATAATAATTGTATTTTCGTTAACTCCAACAATAGCAACCGAGCTATTATCTTTCAAAAAACTAATAATAATATCTGCGGCAATTCCAGCAACAGAAAATCTGCCTTTCCCAATAGATGTCGAGTTGCGCACCAACTTCCCGCAACGGAACGCAGCGTGGAACAACTTGTGCAAGATTTTGTCAACAGTCTTTACTTGACAGGCTATACTATAAGCCTCTTTCACTTGCCCTTGAATTTGATATTCTCCAATAACAAGTGAATCTAGCCCGGAAATTACACGGAAAAGATGCTCTATTGCTCTTTTGCCGGAATAAGAATAAAACAAATTTTTCTTTGAAGTAATGTCTATTTGGAAAAATTGTTTATAAAATTCCTCGACAATACCCCAAGGATTAATTCCATTATGGTGAGAAAAGTATATTTCGCTTCGGTTACAAGTGGAGACAAAAACAACCCCTTCGATTCCAATTTGCGATGCAAAAAGTTTTAGTAGGTGATTAAAATTGAAACGCGGGATTTGACATAATTCCAAATCCTTCACATTAGCAGTTTTAATGTTGAGCCCAACAACAGAAATTTGTGTTTCTTCGACCATTGCAACCTTCAAAAAACCAAATTACTATTTTTCATCTCTATCTACAAAACCGCCTTTAACTTTTGTATACCACCAGGTAAATAACCCACCCTATCTACACCTAAATGTTTTAGCATAATAGCAACTTCGAGCGAACGCTGACCCTTCTGGCAAACACAAAGAATGCTTTCCTTTAAAGGAATTTTCCACAATTCATTCTGAATATTGTCGTAATCTATGTGTAAACAACTAAATTCTAAAGGCATTTTTTGCAATTCGCTATCTCTTCTTAAGTCTATCACGACCCAATTACTTAAACTTTCTAAAAAGACATCAGAAGAAATAGGGATAACATCAAACATTTCTTGATTTTGAATAATTCCACCCAAATAATTCAAGGGATTAATTGGAGAAGAATGTGGGGGAGTGTATGAGTGCTCAATGTTTAACAATTCTGAATAGTTTGCTTTTTTATCCAACAAGATTGAAAATACATCAATATATCTTGTTATTTCTCCTTTGCCACAAATCTGTAATCCCAATAACCCTCCAGAAGATTTTTCATAAAGAATTTTGGCAAACAATACATTTGATTCTGGAAAATAGTGGGCTCTATCGTAAAAGGAACCTTCCGCAAAATTGAAATCCAAACCATTATCTTTACAACCATTAATATTTAATCCAGTAACCCCAAAAATGACATCAAAAATTTTCAAAGAAATGCTCCCAACAGCACCAACAAATTTGCTTGGTATGCCAATAATATTCTCGGCAACAACTCGCCCTTGACGATTCGCTAATGAGCCAAGTGGAAAAATCTCGGGTTTGCCAGTCACTAAATTCTTTGTTTGAATACAATCCCCCGCTGCAAAAATATTTTCAAAATTTGTTCTTAAGTTTTGGTCGACTAATATTCCACCTGTTTCCCCAAGTTGAACCCCAGAATTTCGCGCCAATTCAACATTTGGTATTACTCCAAGAGCAAGAAAAACAAAATCTGAAAAGAAAGCACCTTTATCTGTTTCTACTTTTATCGAATTTCCATCCCTAGACACTTGTTCGACATTTACACCTAACTTTACATCAATGCCATTCCTTTTAAAAATATTTTCGAGCAATTTAGAAAAATCTGAGTCAAAATACCGAGATAAAAGGAAATTTTCCTTTTCCAAGATAGTAGATTTTATCCCCCATAAAGAACTGACAGAATAAGCAAGCTCACAACCAACGAAACCACCACCAATAATCATAGCATTTTCAATTTTCCCTCTTTCTGCCAAATGGCGAAAATTTTTTGCATCTAAAGGAGAATGAAAATACGATATTCTTTCGGAATTATCTACGGGAAACTTTGGTTTAATCGGTTTCGACCCAGTTGCAATTACAAGATAATCGTAATCCAAAGTGGCTTGTTTCCCGTAATGATCTAAAATTTCGACTTGATTTTTCGTTGGAAGAATTTTTGTACAAGTTGTTTCTACTAGAACTTTAATTTTCTTAGCATTCCAAAAAAATTCTGGGGAACGAAGTGTCCCCCAAGAAGTAGTCATTAAATCTTCAAAATTGTCAATTTCTCCACCAATAAAAAAAGGCATACCACAAGCACCAAAAGATACAATTGGGAGTTGTTCAAGAATAATGATTTCAACTTCGGAGTTCAATCGTCGAAGCCGCGAAGCTACTTTGCACCCCGCCGCCATTCCTCCAATTATTACTACTCTTTTCATTAAGTTAAATAAAAAACAAAATTTAATCCTTATTGATTACTACACTAAATTTAAATATGTTTTGTGACTTTTTTGTTGTTAAACCTTTACAATAAACTAAAAATAAAATGAATTAATTTCCATAATGTAAATTTTTAAAAATCGTTTATATTAATTTGATTTTTTTAAACAATGGTGAAAATGAAGAAGTTAATAATTTTACTTTTAACTTTAATAAGTTACAATAGTGTATCGAAAATTAGACTTCCAGAAATAATAAACGAATACCAACCTGCATTACTCCCTATCATATCTCCTAATGGAGATGAATTGTTTTTCAGTAGAAAATGGCATCCAGAAAACACTGGTGGAATTAGCGATGACGATGACGTATGGGTATCGATACGAAAAAGCAACAATGAATGGAATAAACCAGTTAAGCTAGAAGAAACTATTAATAAACCGACTAGTAATTCTTTGCTATACATTTTCCCAGATGGTAATAAAGTCCTACTTTCGGGGGAATACTATAAGAAAGAGGCTCAACTTGCAATAACACAGATAAACGTAAATTACTTTGCAATAGCGAAAAGAATAAATGGAAAATGGCAAAAACCAGAACCTTTGTTCATCGAAGATTTTTATAACAAAAGCAAAAACTATTCTGCAACAATTTCGACCGATGGGAAAGTTTTAATTATGAGTTTGCAAAGAGAAGATTCTTTTGGTTCATTAGATTTATATATTTCTTTTTACAATCCAGAAACTAAAACTTTTTCTAAACCAGCCAATCTTGGTAACAAAATCAACTCCAAAGGTGTAGAAATTGCTTGTTTCTTAGCATACGACAGTAAAACATTATATTTTGCAAGCAATGGAAGGAATGGCAAAGGAAAATTCGATTTATACCTTACTCGTAGGTTAGACGATACTTGGGGAAATTGGTCGGACCCCATACCTTTGGATTTTATCAACAGCCAATGGGACGAAAACTCTTTATCATTAAACTTAACTGGTGATACAGCATATTTTACAAGTGGCGATAGTATTTCCGGACGTGAAGGAATATATTTCGCTGTTTTACCTAACGAGTTTAGACCTTTACCATATTTGGTAATTCAAGGGGAAATTCTTTCTGTTGATGGAAACTCAACTGCAAAAATTAATGTTCCTGCTGCTTTCAAAATAGATAATTTTGAAACAGATTATGTTTTCTACGATACAGTTTATAATAGTAATTACAGATTTGTTGTACCAAACAATACACAATACAACTTTTTTGTATCTGCAAAAAATTACAATGATTATTCTTTTTCTACATCATCATCAAAATTTGTAGAACCAGCAATTCAAAACTACAACATTACTCTTAGAAGAATTAAGGAGAACAAAACTTTTATTGGTCGAATATACTTCGAAACAGATAAAGACTCTTTGAACAAAAAATCTTTTATTAGATTAAAAAAACTTATCGAGAAAATAAATCAAGAAAAACTTTCCAAGATACTTGTTGTTGGGCATACAGATGAACTTGGGACCGAGGAATATAATCTTCAACTTTCAATAAGAAGAGCCGAAAACACTGCAAAAGTAATTAAATCGATTCTTAATCTTCCCGATGATATTTTCGAAATTCAAGGGAAAGGCAAAAGTGAACCTATTTCAAGAGATTTTTCCAAAAATCGAAGAGTAGAAATTTATCTTGTTGGTTATGAGTAAGTTTTTTTATTTATTCTTCTCTTTTTTCTTTTTTTCGAATATCAATGCCTATTGCTTAAAACCTATTGATTACGTTGTTATTCCTAAGATAGAAATATTAAAACTTAATTCATATCAACGTGTAAAAATTGAATTCGACAAAAAGTACGAAAAAGGAACACTAATCGTTAAAAGAAAAAAACTTTTTGAAGATGACTGGCAAAAAATCGACACTGTTCCCCCCAAAAATTCAATCTATTCAGATACACTTAATCAAAAAGACTATTTCGAGTATGGTTTTTTCTATTTTTCTGATACACTAAATGCCTTCGGCTATTACATAATTGGAAATAAAGAGGAAATAGAAACATACCAAGGAAATATTTTGATTTTAATTGATTCAACAATTGCTGAAAGTATTGCAAACGATTTTCAAATGTTTACTTCCGATTTAGTGTCGGACGGTTGGTATGTTGAAACAAGAAAAGTCCCACGTTGCGAAGGTTTTAATCCTATTGAAGTCAATAAAGTGAAACGAATTGTCAACTCATTCAAGAGGCGTTGGAAAGACAAATTTAAAGTTCTTCTAATTGTTGGTAGAGTTCCTGTCCCTTACACTGGAAATTATACATTCGATGGTCATTCCGACCATTTTGGTGCGTTTCCATCCGATTTAGTTTACGTAGTTGATGATTCATTGTTGACAGACGAAATTGAGTACAATCTAACCGCCACAAGGGAAGAAAATTGGAATGTCCCATTCGACTATAAATTCGACCAAATCACACTCCCAAAAAATATTTCTATTGCTATTGGTAGAATTGATTTTTCGAATTTGAATTTCTTTAATAGCAACGAAAAAGAACTACTCTCGAACTATTTTAAGAAAAACCATCTTTTTAGGATTGGTAAAACAAAGATAAATCTTTGCGGATTAATTGATGATGGTTTTGGAACACAAAGTGATGAAATTTTCTCTTCTAATGCTTGGATGAACTTTTTTCCTATTTGCGATTCTATAGTAGAAGGTAATATGTTAAATCACGTTAATAAAAACTATTATCACTTTTCCTATGCTTGTAATTCTGGTTCATATACATCTGTTTGGTCTTCAATTAACTCAGAGGACTGTGCAAGAAATAACATCTTCTCGACTTTTGTATTTCTTTTTGGCTCTTACTTTTGGGATTGGGATACTAAGAACAATTTACTTAGGTCAGTAGTAGCATCATCACCAAATGTTCTATTAGCATCCTGGATTGGAAGACCCTTTTGGCATTTCCACCATTTAGCATTTGGTTTACCATTTTATTGGTCTTACATTGCTACTGCAAATAACCAATCATTGTATCAAACCACTGGTAAATATGGTTATAAAGGTATGCATATTGAAACAATTGGCGACCCCACATTAAGAATCGTTTATCCTAAACCAATCGATAGTTTAGAAGTGTTCACCCACCCTTCAAGGAAAATTTGTATAAAATGGTTAAATAACAATATTCAAGATAATTTGATTGGATATCAAATATCAAGAAAAAGAAATAATGAATTTCCTTTTAAAGAAATTGCTTTTGTTGGAAAAGAAATGGAAACCTTTTGCGAGGACTTTCCCGGACCTGGAACATATCTCTATCAAGTGAATGCAATATATTTAATAAAGAATAAATTTGGAACTTACTTTGCCCGAAGCATAGGAATTATTAGAGAAGTGGAAATCAAATGATATTGACTATTCAACTCATTTAGCAAATTGTTGCTAATTTGCATTTTTTGAATATTAATTGATTTTTAATAAAAGGTTATTTATATGACAAGAGAAAAGATGATTAAGTATTTTTTTGGAATACTTGCATTTCTAATAACTTTAATAGTTTATACTCTGACTGTGCAACCATCCGTACCGCTTTGGGATTGTGGAGAGTTCTCTGCTGCAACAATTTGGCAACAAGTTCCCCACCCTCCCGGTGCCCCACTATTCTTGATGATAGGTAAAGTGTTCCACATTTTACTACCTTTTGGGGACCCCGGATGGAGTGTCAATATGGTAAGTGTTTTTTCCACTGCTTTTTTTGTTTTTCTTCTTTACTTAATAATAATAAAGGTCATCCAAAATTTTCGAGGTAAAGAATTAAACAAACTTTCCGATGAATTAATGGTTTATGGTTCTGCCTTTGTTGGAGCTATGGCATTTGCATTTTGCGACACGGTTTGGTTCAATGGGGTTGAAAGCGAAGTTTATGCTATGTCTCAACTCTTCACCACACTTGTTGTTTATTTTATGATGCTATGGAATGAAAAGGCCGACGAACCGGGTAGCGAAAAATATCTTTTGATAATGTTTTACCTTATTGGTCTTTCTATTGGAGTTCACCTTTTGGCAATTCTTACTATCTTTTCTATCTTTTTAACTGTTTATTTTCGTAAATACGAATTTAGCATCAAGTCTTTCATAGTAATGACTGTTCTTGCTGTAATTAGTTTCTTTGTTGTCTACAAAGTAATACTAATGTGGATTCCGGGTTTACTTGCTGGCAATTTCCCAATCAAAACAGAGGCAAGAGAATATCCACTTGAAAACAATTTTCTAATGACCCTCTTGGGAATTCTTCTTATTTTTGGCGGAGTTGCATACTATATTTGGGCTGCAAAAAGAAAGAAACCACTTTTGCAACTTGTTTTAGCATCCTACCTTTTAATCTTTTTTGGTTTTACTACTTATACGCATATTCTAATTCGTTCAAATGCAAACCCACCAATGAACGAAAACGAACCAAAAAACTTAAAGAAACTTATTGCATACCTTGGACGTGAACAATATGGTGAACAAGTTCTGTGGCCAAGAAGAACTGATTATAATGATGAACTTAAAATCTATTACTACAATCTTAAAGATGAAAATGGAAATTATGTTTACGGGGAATGGAATCCGCCGGGAACAAAAGAAGTAATGAGAAAGGATGGTACTATTATTAGCGTACCAATTTGGGATAATGTTAACTTTGCTGGCGAACTCGCTTATTTATGGAAATATCAAATTGACCATATGTATTTACGCTATTTCTTCTGGAACTTTGTCGGAAGAGAAAGTGATGTACAAGATGCACAAGAGGCTTGGTTCGCCGACGGCTCACAACCTATTAACTACAAAAATGGATATGCCGATAAATTCCCTATTAAGTTTTTTGCACTACCTCTACTTTTTGGAATTTTAGGCCTTTACTACCATTTCAAACGCGACCCCAAAATGGGTTTTGTATTCCTTGCTATGTTCTTGTTTATGGGTGTTCTTGCTGCTATTGCACAAAATCAACAAAATCCACAACCAAGAGAAAGAGACTATTTCTACACTGGTTCATTTATGGTTTGGTGCCTTTGGATAGGATTAGGCACATATTATTTAATTGAATTAGTTAATAAGAAAAAAGAAACTACAATATTAACAGCATTAGCCCTTATTATTTCTATACTCCTCGTACCATTCAATATGTTGATTGGAGGCTGGAAAACTCACACTCGAGCAAACAATTATTTCCCATTTGACTACTCGTACAACATTCTACAGAGCTTAGAAAAAGATGCTATCGTATTCACAAACGGGGACAACGATACATTTCCACTTTGGTTCTTGCAAGATGTAGCGGGTGTCCGACGTGATGTTAGAATAGTTAACCTAAGTTTAGGTCAAACCCTCTGGTACATC
Source organism: Ignavibacteria bacterium (assembly GCA_026416955.1). Taxonomy (GTDB): domain Bacteria; phylum Bacteroidota; class Ignavibacteria; order Kapaibacteriales; family UBA2268; genus Naka2016. The sequence continues at coordinate 38,607 of JAOAEE010000009.1, forward strand.
GACCAACTTAAAAATAGAGAACCTTGGGGTGCAAAGAAAATCCCATTAAGTTTCACCGACGAGCAATTACATACAACCGAAGACGACCCAAAAGCACTTTCTTACGAGTTTGGTGAAGCAAAAGAAATCAAAATACCAGTAAAAAAGGAAATTCTTGCCCAATATACAGACGACACCTCATTGATAAACAAAGGCTATATGGAATTCACATTTGTTGGGAAAAAGTATACCGAAAGAAATGGTAAACCAATTTACATCTTCTTTGTCAATAATAAACTTATTCTCGATATACTTCAACAAACCCGTTTCGAAAGGCCAGTTTATTTTTCAACAACTTGTGGTTCCGACGTGTTTTCTGGACTTGGAAGGCATCTTCGTATGGAAGGAATGGCTTGGAGAGTTTGCCCAGTCCCTCAAAATTCATTAAAAACTGGAATGATGGATGAAGAAATAATGGACAAATGCCTACTACAAATCGACAATTCCAATAATTTCTTCAAAGAACCTCGTAATGGGTTCAAATTAAGAAATCTTGACGGAAAAGGTAAATATGTTTATTATGACGAGGTTCACAGAAGAATGATACAAAGTTACCGACAAATTTATATGAACTATGCTGGTTTTTTAATTGAACAAAAAAAGGATAAGCAAAAAGCTGCAAGAGTACTCGATACTATGAATAAGTATATTTCCCCAAAACTCTTTCCAATGTATTACGACGAAGAATATCAAATGTCCCTTATTTACAAAGAGGCTGGCGAAATGGACAAAGCCAAATTCTGGGCAACAAATGCTATTAAAACTTGTAAAGAAATCATAGACAATCCAAAACTTCGCCGATTTCGCTACGACGACATTCGAGAGGAAATTCGTGGAAGAACTGGTCCATACAAAGTTGCTTCTGCTTCCTACGCTTTGCTTGGTGACTACACTTCCGCAAGAAATAGTCTATTAAAACTTTACGACCTTGTATTTACAGCAATTCAAACTCGACAAATAGAAAATATGGAAATCGACGAAAATTCTGTTCGGAACAACCTTTACGATATACTTGGTAATATTATGTACCTTGATGAACAGCAAGTAAACGAGCTAATTAAGTCGAATCGTAAAGAAGAAGCCCAAAAACTTGCCGACAGCCTCATTGCAAGTTACAAAAAAGGTAACGACCCTCTGATGCAATCCTTTGCTTCTACTGTCGAGACAAAATTGAAATCTTTGATTTCAGGCAAAGAAATCATAGACACCGTTACCGGGAACTAAATCACCTAATTTTACATTTTCGATACTGCCTCGAAACCCGAGGCAGTTTTTTTATTACAATAAAATTTTTAAACAAACGTTTGATTGATTTGTTTTTATTAATCAAACGATTGTTTAATTTTTGAGGAGAAAAAATGCCGAAAGAAGATACTTTGGAAAAAGAACCTAAAGAACGTATTCTCGAGGCTGGCGCATTGCTTTTCGCAACCAAAGGATACGCCGCAGTTGGAGTTAGAGAAATTGCCGAACTTGCTGGGGTCAATGTGGCAATGATTTCATACTATTTCTCTGGAAAGGCTGGCATACTGAAAGAGATAATTTTAAGATATTTCGACGAAGTAAAAGGAATTTACGACAAGGTACTTGCTCAAAATATAGAACCAGAAATAGCACTAAAAACAATTGTCAAAGAACTTGTTAATTTGATGAAGAAAAAAACTATCTTTTGCAAGGTTGCAATAACAGAAATGCCTTTCAACCTTCCAGAATTTATGGAATTCAAAGCAGAAGTTGCTCGCCGTCACATTGATTATATTAAACAAGGACTTCAATTAATCAAACTTTTCGTAGATGATAACCGATATAATTCAATAATCACCCCGGCAGCAATTTCCTTAATCTTTTCTCACTTTCTTTTCGGTCCATTTATTCAAAAAGTTTGGAATGTTGAATTAGATGAAAATTATTATAATCTTTATTCCGAAACTATCTCTACCCTTTTACTCGAAGGGTTGACTGGACTAATTAAAAAGTTGAATAATAAGGGAGAAACCAAATGAAAAACAAAATCTTGTTATCTATTCTATTGGTACCGATTTATTTGTTTTCTCAAAATTATGATTACACTTTATCGTTAAAAGATGCCGTACACCTTGCTTTACAAAATTCAAAGAATCTAAAAATTGCTGAATCCAAAGTTGTATCCGCAGAAGCAAAAACCAAAGAAACAAACACCCAGCTTTATCCGACCTTGAAGCTTACATCGGGCTACACAAGGCTTAGCCAAGTTGTTCCATTCAAAATTAATTTTCAAGGCCGAGAATTCGAAATTTCCCCAACAATCCTAAATAATTACCAAATCCGGCTTGGAATTCAATATCCAATTTTCACTGGTTTCCGATTAGAAAACACGTCATCAATGATGGAATTGAACGCACAAGCTTCGAAACAAGATTTAGAATCGGAAAGAACAAAAGTAATTTTTGATGTTCAAACCCTTTATTGGACAATAAAAAACTTAGAAGCAACATTAAAAAGCATCCAAGAAAATATTCGGCAAGTTCAGTCTCACCTAAATGATATTCAAAATTTTTACAAAGCTGGACTAGCAACAGAAAATGAAGTTCTTAAAGTTAAAGTCCAACTTTCAAATTTAGAACTTGCAAAAATAGATATAGAAAACGCAATAAAAATAAATAAAATAAATCTTTGCATAGTAACTGGATTGCCTACAACTGCGAATTTAATCTTAACCTCGGAACCAAATAAAGAAACCAAAGAATATCCCGATTTACTGCAATTACTAAACATTGCATATAAGAACAGACCAGAACTAAAAGCATTAGAATTACGAAAAGAAGCAAGTAAAAAGTCCATTGAAGTTGCTAAAAGTGGTTGGTTCCCACAAATCCTTTTTGGTGCAAACTATTATTACAACAGACCAAACCAACGATTAATGCCTTTGCAAGATAAATTCTATGGTACCTGGGATTTGGGAATTACTCTTTCTTATGATATTTGGAACTGGATGTCAACAAAATATCAAACTCAACAAGCAGAAGCAAATTACTACCAAACCGACTTATCAATTCAACAGTTAAAAGATGGTATTACTCTCGAAGTTTCGCAAAATTACTATGCATATCTTAGAGCAAAAGAAAAAATAAAGGTTGCAATCGAAGCAGTCGAACAGGCAGAAGAAAATTATCGGGTAACTTACGAAAAATTCAAAAATGGATTAATTACAAGTTCTGAACTTTTAGACGCAGAAGTTGCACTTCTTAATTCAAAAATCTCCTATAACAATTCGCTTCTAGAATTGGAAATCACTAAAGCTAAATTGGAAAAATCAATTAATTATGTTGAACAATAAAAGGATTGAGCAATGAAAGGCACAAAGAAAAAAATCACAATATTTGCAATTATCCTATTAGCACTTCTTTCGATAGGTTTACTTTTCAACAACAGAAACAAAAATATTGCAAAATCAAAGAAAATTACAATTTTGACAACATTCCCAGTATATGTCCACAAAGCAAGTTTCGAAGATATGGATATTAACCTTGAATATAACGGCACTGTATTACCCAATTCAGAACTAAACATTGCTTCGGAGACAAACGGAAAAGTTGTTGGTGTTTTTGCAAGCTTGGGGAATTTCGTAAAAAAAGGCACCATTCTTGTAAAGTTAGACGACAGAATTCGGTTGGCAAATCTTCAAACTGCAAAGTCTAATTACGAAAAGACTAAGAAAGATTTGGAACGCTACGAAAAGCTTTTCAAAGAAAACTCTATAAGCGAAACACAATTAGAAATGGCAAGATTTCAATTTACTAACGCCGAGGCACAATATGCTATTGCAACTAAACAATTGGAGGAAACAAAAATTTCTGCACCTTTTTCGGGTTTTGTATCTGCTAAAATGGTCGAAGTTGGCCAAGTCGTATCTCCCGGAACTCCATTACTTACCCTAATTGACATCGGAACAGTAAAAATCCGTTTCCAAGTTCCTGAAAAAGACATTTTCAAAATCAAAATTGGGGATGTTGTCGAAGTTTCGACCGACTTACTTCCTAATCAGAAATTTTATGGCAAGGTTCATAATATTGGTTTCAAAGCAGACGAAGCAAAAACTTACCCAGTAGAAGTGGATGTAAAAAATCCAAAGAACCTTCTAAAAGCTGGGATGTTTGTCCAAGTGAGAATTCCCTCAGCTATGCGAGTTAAAGCTTTGCTAATCCCAAGAGTTGCATTATTTGGTAGTAAATTAGACCCCAAAGTCTATGTTGTCGAGAATAATATCGCAAAAATTAGACCAATTACTTTAGGAGGTGAATTTGGTGACAAAATTGAAGTAATTAAAGGACTAAAAGAAGGCGAATTGATTATTACCGAAGGGTTAATAAACCTAAAAGATGGAACACCTGTAAATATTGTCGAACAAAAGTGAGGGTTAAAATGACCATTACAGAACTTGCAATAAAAAGGCCAACATTAGTTGTTGTAGTTTTTTCGGTGCTTGGTATTTTGGGGATTTATGGCTTTGCCCAACTCAATTATGAACTTATGCCAAAACTAACTGCACCCGTTATTACAATTCAAACAATTTATCCCGGTGCCTCTCCTTTCGAAGTTCAAAACAACGTTACAAAACTAATCGAAGACGCTATTACTGGAATGGAATTAATTTCCAATATTCGCTCTTCTTCTCGCGAGGGTGTCTCCTTCATATTTGTCGAGCTCGAAATGTCCGCCGATGTTGACAAATCCATTCAGGATGCTCTAAGACGTATAAATCAAGTTCAAGACCTATTGCCAAAAGACGCAAGAAAACCAGTTGTATCGAAAATTGCATTCGACGAAGTCCCCGTAATTCGTGCAAATATACAAAGCAAACTCGATTCAAAAGAACTAACACAATTCGTAAAAGATAATATTCTTCCGTTGATATCGAAATTAAAAGGAGTTGGTCTAATACAAATATTGGGAGCCAACGAAAGAGAAATTTCTGTTTCTATTGATATGCAAAAATTAAAAGCTTATGGATTATCTCTAAATACTATTACCCAATCAATAATTTCGTCCAATATTGATTTTCCCACTGGTAGCGTTAAAGAAATCGATAATCAATACGTTGTCCGTGTTGCTGGAAAATTTAACTCCATCGAGGAACTCGAAAACCATATTATTGGAAGAACAAAATCTGGAGGTGAAATTCGATTAAAGGACATTGCAAATGTTCAAGATGGAATTAAAGAAATCACAAACATAAATAGGTTGAATTTTAACCCATCAATTGGTATTCTTATACAAAAACAAACAGATGCCAATACTGTAGAAGTTAGCAAGCTTGTTCGTAAGGAATTTTCAAGATTAGAAAAAGAATATTCAGACATTGGACTAAAATTCGAAATAGCCCAAGATAACTCAACTTTTATTATGGAAGCTGCAAATGCAGTGAAAAAAGACCTTGCTCTTGCTGTATTAATTGTTGCTTTTGTTATGTTTGTTTTTCTCCACAGTATTCGAAACTCTTTAATTGTTCTTGTTTCTATTCCAACTTCCTTAATTACAACTTTCTTTTTAATGTACATATTTAATTTCACATTAAATACAATAACTCTATTGGCAATGTCGCTCGTAATCGGAATTTTAGTGGACGATTCCATAGTTGTAATCGAAAACATTACTCGACATTTGGAAAAAGGCGAGGACAAAATTACCGCAGCTATTCGGGGAAGAAACGAAATTGGTTTCGCTGCTTTATCAATCACTTTGGTAGATGTCGTTGTGTTCTTTCCCCTATCCTTAATTACTGGAATGATTGGAACATTCCTACGCCAATATGCTCTGGTGGTCGTTTTTTCTACCCTAATGAGTTTGTTTGTTTCTTTCACTGTTACTCCTTGGCTTGCATCAAGAATCTCGAAAGTAGAAGCAAAGGAATCCAAAGGTTTTCTTAAATCATTCAGTAAGTTTATTGATAAGGTTTATCAAAAACTCGAACAATACTATGTCGAGGTCCTTGGTTGGGCTTTAAATAACGGTGGGAAAGTTTTTATCGTGGCTACCATCATTTTCATAAGTTCATTAATGCTCCCCGGACTTGGGTTCATTGGAACTGAATTTATTCCAAATGTAGACCGTGGAGAAATCATTTTTACCATTGAAACAGAACCTGGTTCAACCATTGAAAAAACAAACCAACTATCCATCCAAGTAGAAAACTTACTTCGTCAACAACCCGAAGTTGTTAAAATTGTTTCTAATGTAGGTTTTACAAGCGAAGGAATTCTTGGACAGTTTCAACCCAATACTTCTCAAATCCTTGTCCAACTAGTAGATAAAAATCAAAGAAATATCTCGACTGATGAATTTGCACAGCTAATGAAAGAAAAAATCAATACTATACCCGGAATAAAAATAAAGGCACAACCAATCACACTTCTTGGTACAACTGGTCGGACACCAATCCAAATCCGCGTTAGCGGACCAGATTATCAAAGCGTCTTCAAAGGAGCAGAAATTGTCGACAGCGTAGTTAGGACCGTTAGAGGAGCAACAGATGTGAGTTTGTCCAGCGAACAAGGAAATCCTGAACTCCGTGTTGAAATCGACCGCAACAGACTTGCACAATTTGGCTTGTCTATCTTCGACGTATCTTCTGCTCTAAGAATAGCACTCACTGGTAACGACGATTCAAAATTTACTGAAGAAAAAAACGACATTCCAATTCGTATACAATTAGAGAAATTCGACCGTTACAATGTTGAAGATGTCCAAAATATTCCATTCACAAATCGCGAAGGGAAAACAATCCTATTAAAACAATTTGCGAACGTTTACCAATCCATCGGACCAACCAAACTTGAGCGGGAAAACCGTGCTCCTTGCGTTTACGTAAATTCAATGATTTTTGGACGCGCAAGTGGCGATGTCAGCAACGACATTGCAAAAAAATTAAAGGAGGTTAAACTTCCACCAGGTGTCGATTATGCTTTTGTGGGCGAGCAAAAATCAATGAGAGATTCTTTTCAAAGTTTGCTCACAGCGATTATTATCGGAACAATATTTGTTTACTTAATTCTTGTTGCCCTCTACAATTCATACCTTTATCCTTTTGTAATAATGTTTTCTATTCCACTTGCGGCAATAGGAGCATTCTATGGCTTAGCATTCACAATGAAAACGATTAGTCTTTATTCGATTCTTGGGATGATTACAATTATTGGTTTGGTCGCTAAAAACGGCATACTATTAGTCGATAGAACAAATTATATGAAGTTCGAAATGGGTTATCCAACACGACAAGCACTTCTCGATGCAGCAAAAGTTCGACTTCGTCCTATTCTTATGACTACATTTGCAATGGTATTTGGAATGATGCCGATTGCATTGGCAAGCTCCGCCGGGTCTGAAGCAAAATCGGGACTTGCTGTGGTTATAATTGGTGGTTTGCTCAGCTCTTTGTTCCTTACCTTAATCGTTGTTCCCGTTGTCTACCAAAAATTCGACAAATGGCGCGAGGCATTCCACAGAATACT
>JAOAEE010000036.1 GCA_026416955.1 Ignavibacteria bacterium
CCCAGTGTATACGGCAGCGATACCGAACATAGTGTTCGATGGAGATGCTGCTGGAGGAGATTTAAGCGGGACATATCCGAACCCAACAGTAGCAAAAATACAAGGCAATCCAGTATCTAATGCTGCTCCGAGCAATGGACAGGCTTTAGTATGGAATGGAACACAATGGGCTCCTTCTAATGTTGGGTCTGTTACTAGCGTAGGACTTCAAATGCCCGCTGATTTTTCTGTATCTGGCTCTCCAATAACAACGAGTGGAACTTTTAATGTTTCTTGGAATCAGCAATCGGCAAATACAGTTTTTGCCGGACCTACATCCGGGTCGGGTACTCCGACTTTTCGAACTTTAACCGATGCCGATATACCAGATAACATTACGGCTTCGAATTATCTTTCGCTTTCTGGTGGAACGATGACTGGTATTATTAATTTTGCTACCGGACAAACCTTCCCAGGTACGGTAACTGGAACTGGTGCCTCTCCTTATCTTGCTATTTGGAACGGTAGTTCGTCTATAACTTACGATAATCGTTTGCAATGGAATAACTCGCAAAACGCTATTGTTGTACAAAATTCGATAGGGTTAGTTAATTCTGGCACTGGTTCTAATTATATTAGGACAAGTACTAACCAAACTGTTTCAATAAGTTATACTTTACCGTTAAGTTTGCCCAACACAAACGCATTTTTGCAAACAGACCCAAGCGGAAATCTTACTTGGCAAACTATTCAAACACTTCCAACAGCAACAAATGGGCAAACAATTAGATATAATAATGGTTGGGAGGCAACTAATTTAATTTTTCACGATGTTACCAACAATAGAATTGGCTTGAATTTTACTACCCCATCGGTTTTATTGCACCAAGACCAAGGAGCTGCTACCGCAACTTATCATAAATTTACTGCTGGAACTACAACTGGGACCGGTCCTAATGATGGATTTGATATTGGTATAGACAACTCTGGAAATGCCCAAATCAAGCAAAACGAAAACTTGCCAATAATCTTTCAAACCAATGGCACTGAAAGAATGCGCCTTCTTGCAAATGGGAAGTTAGGAATTGGTACATCCACCATTATAGATGACTCCATACTTGTGCAAGCGAATGGGGATGTCTACATCAATGGGGATTTAGTAGTTACTGGAAATATCGACCCCACTGTTATTTATTTTCAACCTTTAAATAATAACCCAACAGTAATATCCGAAGGTGCAGTATTTTACGATAATAACAGCAATATTTTAAAAGTTTACGATGGTTCAAACTGGAATACTCTCGTTACTCAAAATTCTTTGCAAAACGACATTGCATCGATAGCTTGGAAAACTAACGGAAACTCTGGTTTAAATGAATCTAACAATTTTATAGGAACCACAGATAATGTTGGTTTTAAAATAAAAACAAACAACTCCGATAGAGTGTTTGTTGCTGGCTCTGGCAATGTAGGAATAAATACAATCAGTCCAAATTCTACTCTTTCCATAAATGGCTCACTATCTAATAAAGTTACAATTGTTACATCGAATGTTACTTTGGATGATACTTACCATACAGTTCTTGCAAATTCCTCCTCGAATATTACCATTACATTGCCTAATCCTTCGGGAACAAATACTGGAAGGATTTATGTAATTAAAAATATCAATACTGGTTTAGTAAGTATAAGTGGTTCTATTGAAGGTTCATCGACAACATTAGACATTAGGCAAAGGGAAAATGTTGAATTGGTAAGCAATGGTTCGACTTGGGTAGTAACAAGTAGTTACCAACCAGTTCCGCCGATTGGGTCGATTATTGCTTGGCACAAAAACTTTTCCAATACTCCAACACTTCCCTACGGTTGGGTTGAATGTAATGGACAAACTTTGAACGACCCGGCAAGTCCATACCATAATCAAGTTATTCCAAATCTAAATGGGGACCCCAATGGGGCAAATTCTCCCGGTTTAAGCGAGAAAGCTTCTATGTTCCTTCGAGGAGGAACCACTTCGGGAGTTGGGCAAAACGATGCATTCCAAGGACATAGGCATAGTGTGAATACTGATGGTGCTATTAAGTATAGTTATCAATATAATACGTACGACCTACAAGGTGGAAACTACGCACCAAATGCTAATATTACTATTGGCGACCCAATCTCGGATGGTACAAATGGTACCCCAAGAACTGCTAACGAAACTCGTCCAAAAAATATGAGTGTTGTTTGGATAATGAGAGTCAAATAGAAAAAGAATATGATAACTTTATATAAATTGTGGAGAATGGGTATGAAAAACTTTTGGATTATGCTTATTGCTATGTTTTTAAGCATAATTCCACTTCATACTCAATTCTACATTTCTCAAAATGCAAATGTTTATTTTGGTAACAATATTGTTGTTCAAATCAATACCGACTTAACACTTGCAAATGGGAGCAATCTAACTCAAAATGGAACTGGTACAATTTATATTACTGGAAATTGGACTAACAATGGTGGCACATTTAACCCCGGAAATGGTCTTGTAATTTTTGTTGGTAGTGGCAATTCAACTATTGGGGGAACTTCATTAACGAATTTTTATAATTTAACTATCAATAAAAATTCTACCTCCCAAATTGTATTGATAGACTACAATACCAATGTTTCAAACAATTTACAAGTGCAGCAAGGTATCCTTCGCCTTGGAAATTCTAACTTTGTAAGGTTGATAATTTATGGAGATGCAACTGTTGCTTCGAATGGAATTTTCGATGTAATTAATAGTTTGCCAAATGCATTCGATACGGTAAAATTTGGTGGGAATCTTTATGTTAACGGTTCTTTAGACTTTAATACAACAAATGGAAAAACTTTTGCTTTCTTTATCGGTTCGGGTAATGTTGAATTTGATGGGACTGGAACTGCCAATTTCTTCGAAGTTCTCCTACGGAAGGCAAACAAAGGGGACACAGTTTTCTTCAAAAAATCTTTTTCTGCTCCTAATGGTTTTCTTACTCTGGACACTGGTTTCTTTAAAATAGTTGGTAATTTTTCTCTAACAAATACTTTTCTCAAACCTCAAACTGGTAATGGTAATTGCTTTATTCAAAAAGAAAGTGGTTTTTGGCTTGCAAATCCAAATGTAACCGTACAAGCTCAACCACTCCAAGGAAATCTATATTTGCGAGGTGATTTGGTTGTATCCAATGGAACTTTCAATGTTGGTTCCACTGGTCAGAGTTCGATTATTTACGATAATTCGACCCCAGCAAAATCTAAACTGGACGTTCGTGGTGGACAGTTAAATGTTTGGACAAGAATTTCCCCGCAAAATTACGGAGTAAATCTTATCGACTTCGCCTTTTCTGGGGGTACTATTAATATTGGAACAGGAACAAACAGTACCGAAACTTCTGTTGGTGCGTTCGACATTAGTGCAAGTGGTTCCTCTGTTACTTGGTCTGGTGGTACACTGGAATTGCGAAGGACGGCGAACAATTCAGTTGCCGATTATGTTGTTCTTGCAAATACTCACAATGTAACGGGGGGAATGTTAAAAATTAATTCTGCTGCAACTGGTCAAACTTTTGATATTAATTCAACTGTTCCAGTTTATGATTTTGAAGTTGTTGCAACAAACGACCCTATAGCCAGGCTTGTTAACAACAATTTGACAGTTTTGAACAACCTTACTTTTGCTGGTTCTGGCTCGGGAAGGCTAAATGCAAATAATTTAAACATCACATTGGGTGGAAATTGGACTAATAATTGTTCATCTGTAAATGGATTTACTCCCGGGAACGGAACAGTTATTCTAAATGGTTCTTCTACTCAAACTATTGGTGGAACCCAAAGCACAAGTTTCAACAATTTATCCGTTAACAAAACTGGTGGGCAAGTCGAAGTAGATGTTCCAATTAGAGTAGATGGTAATCTTCGTTTATTATCGAACACATTGTTCGATTTAAACAGTAATAATTTAACTATTGGTCCGAATGGGCATATTTATTCCGATAACGGTACAAGCGAAGATGTAATCACTTTTAACTCAAATAAGTATATTGTCAATTCCGGAAGTGGTGGCAATCCACTTGGTGGAGCCAAAGTTATAAAAGAAATACCTTCTGGGGCTTCTTTGCCACTTTATTTGTATTTCCCAGTTGGAACCCCTGGATATTATTCTCCCGCTGTTATTACTTTTAATCTTGGTGGTGCAACATTTGGTGCTAATCCTTATGTATCGGTTAAACCAGTACCTGTTGAACATCCTGAAGTAGAGACAAATGGCAAATCGCTTACAAAATATTGGGCTGTAGACAAAAATGATGTAACTGTTAATAATGATGGTGCTTCGGTAAAGTTTTATTACAATGCTGGCGAAGTACAAGGCAATGAAGTTGCTTATGTAGTTCTTTGGTATAATCCTCCATACAACGACCCTTCTGGGTATTGGAGAATTAATCCAGGAGTTAACAATTATGTGGACTTTAATAACAGATTGTTTTATTCTTTGCAAGTTGATGAAATAAAAGGCGATTGGGTTGCTGGCGAACAAGAAGCTACTGTTCTATTCTTTTTTGCCCGTGCAAATGGGAATTTCAATTCATCTTCAACTTGGTCCAATATAGATTTTGGAGGGCCAGCCTCGACCAAAATTCCCTCCAAGAAAACACATAAGGTTAGAATCCAAGATTATACCGTTACAATTACTGCCGATGTACCCGAGTTAAGCTTAATTTCTGTTGAAAACGGAACTAGTGGTCGCCAACCTGGTAAACTTGCTTTTACTGGCAATTACATTGTGCAAGGGGATACATTTAGACTTGAACAAAATACTACACTTTATATTTCACATACAGATGGAATTTCCCCAGCTCCAAATAATCTGGGAAGCATTAGGACCACTGTTCGTGATTTGTCGAGTTCCGCTGTATATATTTATACTGGAACTGGAAACCAAGTAACAGGCGATGGAATTCCAAATGTTGTTCGTGGCTTTGTTGTCGATAAACCAACTGGGCAAGTGCTTACTCTTTCTAAATCTATTCAAATATCTGACTCTCTTGTAATTAATAATGGTGTTTTAGACCTATCCAGTTATAGTATCAATGGACAATCTTCGGGCAGAACTTTGATTATGCGTGGTGGGGAAATGATTATTCGCCAAGCTTTCCCTTTGAATTACACACCACCAACATTTTCCGCTGGTCGTATTACTTTCGATGGAACTGGAAATGTTACAATCCCGAGTTCCAGTTCTAATCCTGCTGTGAATAGGTATTACGATTTGAAAATTTCTGGAAATCCACGCGCAGGAAATGTTACTTTTTCCTCCTCCGGTGAAATTAGAATATATAATCAATTAGATATTTCAAGTTTGAACTTTGCAAATAATTCGTATAGGTTCTTCACAAATGGTTCCACAGTTCGTTTCTGTAAAAATGGTGGAACTCAGAATGTACCTCTCAGGCCTGCTTCACCCTCCGACACAGTTGTCTACTTGGAGTATTACAATTTGATACTTGATAGTGCTGGAACCAAAATTCTTACTGCAACTGGTACTCCGACTTTCAAGGTATTGAATAATTTAACCATAGATAACGGGGCAACTTTTTCTGCAAATAATTTTAATCTTGAAGTTCAAGGAGACTGGCTAAATGCTAATGGTTCGAAATTTATTCCCGGAACCGGTACAGTTATTTTTAGAAATTCTAATGCATTAACGACAACAACAATAACTTCGAGAGATACATCGGACAATCCTTTTAATAATGTTTTGATTGCAGGTTCTGGGACTGTAAAAGCCATCGATAACATAAAAATACAGGGGAACATAACATTTGCGTCCGGCTCAACGTTCGAAATGACCAATAACTTTATGTCCTTGTATGGAAATTGGAACAATCTCGGTGGAACTTTCACATTTGGAACTTCTACTGTTTCATTCAATGGTACAACAACACAAAACATTGTAAGGTCGTCTGGGGATGCTAATTTTTACAATCTAATTGTCAAAAATTCTTCCGATGTGAATATTCTTGGTGTTGGGACATCTGGTAATGGTGTTATTGTTAATAACAATTTAACCCTTACATCTGGAAGTATTCGAGCAAGGAGTGGTTCTAACTATCGTTTTGTTACAGTACTTGGCAGTCTTACACGCCCCGGTGGTGGTTATATTGATGGTGAGTTGCGAAAAATTGTTCCAGCTGGAACTACAACTCAAACTTTTGAAGTTGGCTACGGAACACGTTATCTTCCGATTACTATTGAATTTTTCGGTAGCGGTGGAACTTCTGGTTTACTTTCCGTATTTAACGATACAATTACAACTACTACTTCTCCAATAAGTTGGAACACAAATCCCCCCACCGATATTTTGCCTACTAATAGTTCTATGAGTGCCGACAAGCACGTTGCTCGCCAGTACACTATTTCAATCCCTTCGGGAAGTACTTTTGCCCTAGGTTCAAGTAGGAAATATAACGCTACTTTCACATTCGTTGGTGCTGCTTCTCCCAATGGTGATTTACGAAATGGGGCGAACACAAATCTCTTCGAAGTTAGATTGCGTAGTGGTTCGCTTTGGATTGGTCCGTTGTATTATGGTACTATTCCACTGGTGGGAAGTAGAACGACTAATACCACACGGTTTGATAGTCTGACACAATTTGGTACGTTTATCGTTGGCGAGCCAAGTGTTCTAACTTTTTATAGCCGTGCAAATGGAAATTGGACAAATCCTTCGAGTTGGTCAACTATCTCTTATGGGGGACCTGCTGCAAATGAATATCCGGGACAAAATACAAATAATTTCCGTGCTTATATTGGCAATAATAATACAATTACTCTTAATCAAAATATCTCAGTTAATACTGTTGGTGCCAACACGGGTTGGGTTCAAGTTGATTCGAGTGGAACTCTCAATTTTAGCACTTTTGTACTAAGTGGGACTGGCGAATTTCGCCTGGCAAAGGATGGTCGAGTAGTCACCGAAAATGTTGATGGTTTTCGAGCAAGCGGTGCCTTGGGTAGTGTTCAAACAACCACAAGAAATTTCAATTATCTTAATCATAATCGTGGACATTTTGTTTATTCTGGTAATCTGAACCAAACACAAGCAAACGAGGCTTTACCTGCGACAATTGCAACATTGACAATTAATAAGTCAGCAAATACTTTGACATTTCAAAGAAGTTTGACAATTACAGATAGCCTATTCATACAAAGTGGTTCATTTTCTTTAACAGCAAATTTAACTATTAGTGGCAATTTGAGAAGAAATTCTGGTACTACTTTCAATCCCAATACCACAACTATTACATTTACTGGTTTAGCAAGCGATACGATAACAAATCTCGATAGTAATCCGCTGAATTTTTACAACTTGACACTTGCAAAAAATATTGGTACCGGGGATATTGTTCTTTCTACAAACACAGTCATTCAAATTAACAACAATCTTACTTTCGATAATACTGGGACAAACAAATCATTAATTAATGCTCGAACTTATTCTGGTGCCTATGTTATTATGGGTGCCAATGCAACTGTCTCGAACGCAAGCAATACACGTGGCTGGGTAAATGGAGAATTGCGTAAGAACATACCTTCGGGAGATGCTCCTCCCGTTATGTTCGAGATAGGAGATAGTTTAAGGTATTCTCCTTTTTATTTAGATTTTGCCTCTGGAACGAACAATGGTACCGCTGGTTATCTTGCTGCTCGTGTAATCCCCGGAACACATCCATATATGGATTTAACATATAACCCACCTGTTGCACCAAGTAGATTGATTGGACCGAAGTGGTGGAGGTTGACGCAACCGCAGGGTTCTACTTTCCAAAGAGGAAATAGAAATGTTACCATTAGAGCCTATTTTATCGTTCCGGGCGATGATGCTTATGTCGATTACTGGGGTTGCGTAGACTTAACTTATTGTCGGCGCTGGACAGATTCGGTGATTTGGCAACCGTTGTATCCAAATTCTACACTTAGCAACGATGGTATGTATGGTTGTAATGATACGCGTCAAACTGGTTTAACTCCAAGTTTCTCATATTCTGGCGTTCTTGCTAGTGGTCTTGCCTATGTTCAAGTTGCAAACGTAAATACACCTTTTGGTTGGACGCAATACATTGGTAATGATTTACTTCTTGGGGATTTTGTCTCCGGTAATCAAAACACAATTGCAAGATTTTATAATTTCTATAGTATAAAAGATGGAGATTGGACCGACCCAACTACTTGGTCCACAGTATCTTTGGACGATACTTTGAACCCCACAAATTTAGCAGCAAGCGATACCACTGGTGGTATTAACAGACTTATTTATGGATTTCCAAGAAGGCAATACGATAATGTTATTATTGGTAGAGGTAGAAAAGTCAGGCTTGATGCAAATATTGGAACTAATGTTTTGACCTCAGTTTTGGATTTAGCTGCTCTACTTGGTCCTTCCGTAGTTGTTCGTGACTCTGGAATATTGGATTTGAATTACCATGTTCTTAGGGGTAACTCTTTCAGAGTTTATAATGGTGGTAAAATTATTATTGGCTCTGCTTCTGGCATAACTAATGGAAATGCAGGAAATGTTAATCTATTCACCGGTACATTACCTAGTTATAGTGATAGTATTTCTATAGTTTATACTGCCGAGGGCTACACTACTGATGTTGCTGGATATTTAAATACAATACCTAATCGGAATGGTACAACCCACTATCTAGAAAGGGTTTCATTACGTCGTACCTCTGATAATCAATTATTAATGGATAATATTACCTTAGATACTTTGAGGCGTAACTCGCAGTGTATTAATATTTACTTACATAAAAAAGCAGTTTTAACCGCTGGAGTGAGTTACTATTTGCAAATAGACCCATCATCATCAACCGGCAACCGTCGATATAAAGCCTGGATTGATTACAATAGAAACGGTAGTTACACAGACGCTGGGGAAGAAGTTGTAAATACTACTTCTAATTCAAGCACGCTATTCTCTACACCCGCATTTATTGTTCCCGCTGGTACTTTGCCCGGTTCTACTCAAATGCGTGTTGGAATGAGAGATAATACTAATGATTTTGGTCCGAACGATGCTGGTACTGGTGAGTTCGAAGAATATACGATTGATATTATTAATAACACATCAACAGTTACACAAGCAACAGGGAATGGATTACCTAATATTCTCCGTTCTTTCGAGGTACATTCTCCACGAAATGGGAGTGTTGTTCAACTTGGGAAATCAATAACGGTTTTGGATTCGGTACGAATAAGAAGTGGGGAACTTCAAGTACAAGCAAACAACATTACCCTTTATGGCGATTTTGTAAACGATACATTAAATGGTTTCAACGCTGGAACAGGTTCAGTTTTCTTTCAGAATTCGGGAAGGTCAAGAATCCGTGGTAGCCAACCAATCACATTTAACAATATTTTCGCGCGGAAACCTGCTGTCGATACTATTGCTATATTAACAAATATTAGTATCAATAATACATTTAGTCTCGATTCTTCTAACATCATTAATTTGGCAGATGGAGTTGAAGCCCGATTCCAACCTAATGGAAATTTAACATTCACAGGTAGCGGTTTTTCGAATAAGAAAATGTTCCGAATTTCGGGTAACGCAAACTCTGGATTTATTTCGAAATATTTCACAACAGGAACTAATGTAACACGTACATTTACCTATCCTTACGGTATTGATACTGTTTTCAATCAGGCTAACATTTCAATTACAGGCAACTTTACTGGAACACCCAATCTAATAGCAAGGTTACGCAATTCCAAGCATCCTAATAGATTAAACGAGAACGTCCTAAAAAAATACTGGACACTAATTCCTTCGGGCATAACAAATGTAACAGCAAACAGTTTGCAATTCGATTTCTATGGGGTCGACACTTCTGGTAATTTAGCAAATTATATTCCTGGGCGTTACAAGACAGGTTCGGGATGGGAAATAAACCTTGGTACAAATCCTACGATAACTCCTATTTCTTATGGATATAGAATTCAAATCACAAACGATACTACATTTAACGGAAGCAAAATCGATGGCGATTTTACTGCTGGCGAGCCGCTGGTCTATTTTGTTGGAAGAATATTCTTTTCCCGTAATACTGGCAAATGGTCGGACAAATTGAATTGGTCGAACGACCCAGTTTTGAAACATAACGGTCCTGCTTGTTCATATTATCCCGGGCAACTTTATCCTAACGATACAGTTAACATTGATGGGCATACTATCTATTTCGACCTTGCTAATATTTCGGTAGATTCAATAAGAATTGGTGGAACAAATCCTAACCCTCCCGCTGGTGAACTAAGGTTCGATACAACTGGTAACAATAAAATATTACGAACCCGACAGCTATTCCTTGACAATGAAGCTGTAAGAGTTTCTACCTCTGGTTTTGCTACTCCAATAGTTCGAAAGAAAATCGACACACTTGTCATAGTTCGAAATTTGATTAATAATGCTGGTGGACCTTTTGGAATGCATTTGTTCCCGCAATATTCTACTTCGGACAGTGATTTTGTTGTTTTAAAGTTTGCTGGCAGTGGAAATTCAAGAATTATTGGTTCCGGCCCTTGGTCGAGTATTAGGAGTATAGTCCTTCAGAAAAATGGGGGGCTTTCGGACAGTTTGTTCAACGAATCGCCCGGTTTGTGTAATGGTTCCAATAGTTCTGCAAAACATTTCTTCGAGTTTAAAGGTGGAATCCTTGTTCAAAACAATGCTTGCAATTTATTTATTTCGGGATTAGATGTTTTCCCGATTACTCTTGGCCAGAACTCTGGAATTTCGGTTTTCAATGGCTCGGTAAGGAGTCGTTCCTCGGTTACTATGGATGCAAACACAATTCTACACCTTCGTAAAGGCGACTTCTATGTTGGGGAACCCTATTTGTTTAGCTCAGTTTTTGGTAGTCTATTTTATAATACTGGTAGCGTTGTTAGAATTGATACTGGAATGCTTTGGATAGCGCGTTACTTTACACGTGCCCAAACAAATTCCTTAGCCAATTTCACCCTAAATCCACTAGGAACTGTAAAAGTTAATACTGTTGCAATGGGTTCCTATCCAGGAACTGGATTTGGTTTTGATATTAGCAATTCTGCATCAACTTTTAATATGAGCGGTGGCCGAATAATTGTTTGTAACGCATTGGGAACCTCGCCTTCTGCTTTCGATTTAAGAATTAATGCTCAAAATGGGTCTGGGATAACTGGTGGAGAAATCCAATCTGGCGATACTTCTTTGACGCCAAATAATACAATTATTAAAATTGGTGGTACTCTTAGTGTAAGAGATTTGCATTTTGCTAATAGTCCTTCGAATTCCGTTACAACTCAAATCACAGAGCAAACATATACAATTACTGGTAATTGGACAATTGATGCTAATCATAATTTTAACCTAAATGGGAACACAGTTAGGTTAGGTGGTAACCTTACAAATTATGGTAACTTTGTAGGTTCTCCAACTGGACCAACAACCGACCCTTGGCTTTTAGAATTAAATGGTAATGTTAATCAAATTCTATTTTCTAACAATTCTCCAATTAATTTGTACAACTTAATAGTTAATAAAACTAATGGAAACGTTCTGCTTTCGGCTTCTGGAACTTCGAATCTGATAGTACGCAATACCCTTGAATTTTCCACTGGCAACAATGCGTTTATCTCTGCACCAATTCAAAGTGGTAGATTTGTCGAAGTTAGCCCGATTACTGGAAGCAATCCAACAATAATTCGTAATGGGAAGGGACATATTTTTGGTCGTTTATACCGCCACATTGGTTCTGGTATACAAACAGTATTTTTCCCAGTAGGGGCTGATTCTATTAATAGTTATCGTCCGGTTTGGTTCCAAACAACTGGTTCTGGTAATACTCCCGGATTAGTAGGTGTTCTTGCTCGCGAAATTGAACATCCAAGAATGTTCGAAGGATTAATAGATACCTCCAAGACTTTACGTAAGTTCTGGAAAATAACAAGTAATGGATTTGCACTCGCAAGCGGTAATTCGTATAATTTGACAGTTCAATTTCTTAATCCATATGATATCAAACCGGGAAGCAATTTGAATAATTTCGAGATTTTCAGATATACACCGCCTTGCCCCGACCCGCCAACACCTTGTACTGGTGGGGGAACTTGGACAAGGTTAACAACTACTGAAAAAACTGATACTACTTTAAAAGCAACTGGTATTACTCAATTTGGAGACTTTACCGCTGGATTGCCCAAAGGTGTTACTTTTTGGAGTAGGAATAACGGACCTTGGAACAGCCCAACTACTTGGTCTTGGGCGAGTTACTATGTTGATAGCGTACCTACGAGAATTCCAAACCAAGCCTACGACATAGTTCGCATAGGTAACAATAAAGTAGTTACAATTCCCGATGGCTTCGTTCCCCAAGTTATGGATATTTATGTTGAAAAGGATAGTATAAACAAACTCCCGGGAACTTTGTTGATAAATGGAACACTCGGTTATCTTGCGGGCCAGAAATTTGTTCTTGAAGATAGTTGCACTCTTGGTGTTCAAAATCAATATGGTATTGCAAGAGTTGTCGATGGGAACATAGGAGCAGTTCAAACCAACGTTCGTAATTATGGGGTAGCTCGCTACTATTACAATAGTGCAGTAAGTGCTTTGAATACCGGGCTTGGTCTTCCCGATTCAATTAAAACTTTGATTATCGAAAATACTTTTTCATCAAATAATAATGTTTATTTATCCACTTACTCTGGCGCCCCAGTTTTAAAAATTGCCGATACTTTGCTAATTCGTGCAGGAACATTTAATGCTGGGAACAGAAATATGACCTTATACAAGGTTATGATTCTCGATAGTACTACAAAAGAAGGCAAATTTGAACCAACAAGTGCAACAGTCACTTTCGACGGTGCCAACGAGAAATACTTGATACTAAAGAATCGCTCTGGTGTCCGTTTCAATAATCTTGTAATAAACCAAGGTAATTTGAATATCACTAGACCAACAATTAATAGCATTACGACACAACACGCAATCGTTACAGGTAGTTTAAATTTTGCCAATCCTAATACTTTTATTACTCTTTTTGACACTGTAAACTTAAAAATCACAAATAATTCCCCAACCGCTATAATCAATTTTGGTAGCGACCGTTATGTTAGAACTTCACTCGCAAGTGGATTGTTGATACGCTCTGTAACTACTGGGCAATCGTATACTTTCCCAATCGGTTCCAATGGTTATTATTCTCCTGCTGTTTTTGATGCTGGTCCATCGGGTGCTTCTGGTGTAATAGGAGTTCGGACTTCTTACGGACAAAACACAATGCAAACAAGTGGACATATCGGGTTTTCTCCGAGCACTGCTGCTGTTTTCCTAAAAAGGTATTGGACAATTGATAGCGTTACAGCAACTATTAATGGAAAATGGACATTCTATTACAATGATAACGATGTTTCGGGTACCGAAAGTGCAATTACTAAGATTGGTCGCTGGCAACCTGCATTTGAAAAACTCCCCGGTTCCTGGTCCCATCCATTTAATCCATCGGTAATTAATATCACTTTGAATACTTTCGAAACAAGTTCCAATTTCAATTATTCTGGATTTTATGGAGATTGGACAATTGGAAATGAAGCTGCATTCCGAAGAATTTTCTTCTCTCGGCAATCGGGTTTGTGGTCGAGCGATAATTCTTGGACTTGGTCGCCTACTCACAGCGGGCCAATCGCTGGAGTTGGTCTATACCCAAATTCTGCAAAAGATTCTGTTGTAATTGGTGGTGGAAACAACGGTTCCGGAAATCACGAAATTACTCTTGATATTTCAAATCCTTTTCCAAATCCTTCCGGAGTTGGTATTGCTGTTGGAACTGGAACGTCGAACACTGGGACATTAAATCTTGGTATTAATGTCCTAAATGGTGAATATTTTACAATGGGAGACCTATCGACATTAAAAATTGGTTCACCCTCTGGAATAACAACTGTTGGGAATAATGTTGGGAACATTCAAACGAGTATAACAAGAAATTATAGTACCAATGGCATATATATTTACAATGGTAGTGGCAATCAAACAATTGGGAATGGGTTGCCATCCACTGTATTTTCGTTTATTGTAAATAATACTGGAACTTATCCCAATAATGTAGTTACGATTGATAAAAATATTACAGTTCAAAATGATTTGAGAGTTTTGAGCGGAACATTGAATTTGCAAACATTTTCGATGAATGCCCAGATTGGAAGCCTTGGGACATTTGAACTCGCTTCGAATACAAGACTTTTGGTTGGTGGAACAAATAATCTTGCAACTACTATTAATAATTATTCTAACTATACAATTAATACAAATAGTATTATTGATTTCAACGGAAGTAACCAAGTATTTACAAGTTTGCCAACAAACCTAACTCAAAACTTTATTACGAATACTGGTGGTTTGGGAACTGTATGGCTTTCGAATACTGGCATAAAATTTGCAAATTCACCATTATTGATTCGAGGTAATCTGGTAATAAATGTTGGTGTTACATTACAAAATAGTTTGGGTGTCGATGCTCTTACTGTGCGTGGAAGCGTTATTAACAATGCTGCAATACTTAACCAAGGAGTTATTGAAATTGGAACTGAACCATAAAATTAGGTAATAATACTTATTTGGGTTGAAAATATATGAATATAATTTTGTATCACATAATGGATTTAACAATGAAAATGAAACAAATGATATGTCTAACTAATCGGGAGGCAGAAATGTCTCGAAATCAAAACAAATTCGCCTATTTAGTGGCTGTCGTTCTTCTTCTCGCTTTTGCTATTTCCGATATCTTTGCTCAAGATTTTACAAATAACACTGGTGGTACTTACCAGGTTGGTACTGGTGGTGGTACTATCCGTATGCGGTCAAGTGGTGGCAAGTTCAATGGAACTGCTCCTTATGGTACTCAAACGAACCCTGTTCCCGGGACTGTAATTTGGTATTGCGATAATAATATGAATGTCGGTGGACTTCACGATGGAACAAATTATTTGCCAACCTATTACACTAATCTTGGAACGAATGGAAATGGAATCAAAACTTTTCTCGAGGATTTTTTCGTTTCTGGAACATACCAACCACTAGGTGGGAATCGTAACTATACAGCAAACTCTGTTGTAGTTACATACAACGGTACGAGCGGTAATCAAGTAATTGCGGGGGAATATGGTGGAAATGGGACTGGTTATTACTCGTTGGTTTTGACTGGTGCTTCCACAAAGGAAATTGCAACTGGAACTACTGCAAGCGTTGCTAGTGCTTTTTCTCTTTCGAGCTCGAGTGGTGCTATGACTAATAATGGAACATTTAATTTGAACAATACTCAAGCAAGCACTGCTGACGCAAATATTACAAATAATGGAACTTGGAACTTTAGTGGTACAGGTACTTTTGCTAGTACTGCCGATTTTACCAATAATTCTGGTGGTGCTGGTGGTGGTGTTTACGTCAATACTGGCGCTGGAAATGTTACATTTAATAATTATTCGAACCAAAGTGGTGCCTTCCAACTCGCTGCTGGGACAACTGTTTTCTTAAATGGAACATTTACACATACAGGGGGAACTATTACATTCGATTGTGCTTCTAACTTCCATTACTCAGGTGCTGCCCAAACAATTGTTGGCAATGGTGCTAATTTTGCCAGTTACGGTAACTTATTCTTAGTTGGGACCGGACCAAAAACTGCAGGTGGTAATGTTAATGTATGTAACAATTTGAGCGTTTCTCAAGAAGTTGATATGGCTCCCGGTGCTAATGATTACATTCTTTCTATGTTGAATACAAATGGTAGTGGAACTGCAAGTTACACTGGAAATGTTGAGGTTCGGGGTAAATTCCGTTGGAATAATATGTCCAATAATACTAGCTATACCTTTAATAATGCTAATACCCAAGTTACTTTCTCTACAGTTCCTACTTGGTTCCAGCTTGATATACGTCAGCAAACAGTTCCAACGAATTTAAATAACTTTAGCAATTCTACTGATATTCGTCGTTCTATTACTGCTAATTTCTCTGGCACTGGTACAATTAGTTCTCTGAGAATTTATTACGAAGATACCGATAAGGATGGTTCATTTAATCCTGCTGCTGAAAATTTGTTACGCTTTGCAGAAGGATATAATAGTGGGCAACCTCATCAAAAGATTGTGCGAGGTGGTAATATCTATACGAGAAATATTTCATCACCACCGAAGAATATTTTGTATGCTGGTGGTAACGGTAATGGTATTAATCTTATTGCTTCACCCGGTGGTGGTACAGTTAATGAACTCTCCGACGGTTCCAATATAATTCTAACAGGTACTCCTCTTACTATCGTGTCCATTACCAATGGCCGATGGACAAATCCAGCAACCTGGGATGTTGGTTATGTCCCAAGTGCTGTTGATGAAGTTGAGATTCGCCACATTGTTTGGACTGGTATCGACCAGGCAGTATTTGGTGGTTCTGCGTGGGCTGATGATGAAGTTGATGGTAGTACACCTGGCGATGCTGGTGCAGCTGCTAATAGCATTACCATTGCTAATGTTTCTGGGGCTGCTCTTATCATTGGTAACCAAGACCCAACAATGGGTACTGGCGAAAGAATCTTCCGTACTCGTTTGAATGATGTTAATGGTTTCCTAAATGCTGGCATTTATAACCTTAATGTAAATGCTAATACTGGAGATGGAGATGGAAATTCCGCATCTAATTTGCAAGGTATTTGGGTTCGACCTACAGGACAATTCACACCAGTTCTTGGCGGCTTACGACTTACCAACAATGGTTCTATTATGAACAAGAGTATTATCGAAATTGGTATTTGCCAATAAGATGCTAATATCCCGGGGGTTTTCCCCCGGGAGTTATTATAGAATATGGAGTGAAGAGATGAGACGTCGTAGGAAAATAGAAATGGTAAAGAAAATCACAATAAATCTCGTTGTGTTTTTCTTTGCTATTTATTTCCTCGATGCACAAGGAGTTTCGCTCGATAACACTGGTGGAAAAATAAATAATCTTGGTACTATCCGTGTCCGTGCTGGACAAGTCAAAAACCTAAACGATACAATTGATGGGAGATTTGAATATACTGCAACTTGCCCTGCTTTTACCCAAGAAGTCCCGAACATTATTTACAATCAATTGGTTATTAGTGGTTCTGCACTAAAAGTTATTGATACTGTTAGAAAAGTTGGAAATCAACCTGTCCCTTTGATTACACGAGACAGTTTGCTTTTAATCGATTCTGCAAGAATTAATTTGTTTCGAGGGGATGTTTGGGCGCTTGGTCCCGTTGCTAACTCAAGTTTAATTTTTGGTAACAAGGAATTTCGCTTAGCTGGTAATACTTGGCAAGAAATTTGGGGAAATGGAAATTTTCCAATTCTTCATCTTGACAATCCTTATGGGGCAGTGGTCGCACGTGGTGGGGGATTTAAAGTAGATTACCAATTAATTTTATCTCGAGGGGAGTTTAAGAATTCACTATCCAATAATTTTTCGTTGGGGGATTCTGCTAAGATTGTTAGATATTTTGGATCTTCGCTTACCGAAGCGCCGTTGTTTGGTAAACGGGTTGATGTTGAATATCGTGGGGATGGGAAAATTGTTAGTGGTGCAGAACTACCCACAGATGAGAAAACATTGGGGAACCTTGAAGTAAATAATACAAAAGGATTGGTACTTTCCCAAAATGTTACTGTGAATGATACCTTGCGACTTAGGTCTAATATTTACACTGAACCAAATGATACCACTAAGTTTACTTTAACTTTAAGTTCCTCTAATAATCCAGAATTTGTAGATATAAATGCCGAGATTGATGGAAGTTTTAGAAGAACTAATTTAAAAGCAGATTCCAGCAAAATTGTTTTTAATAATGCTTACACTTATTTAATATTTCCTGATGAGGCGTCCAAAAATGGAGCATCAGAAGTTACATTTCGTGTAAAACCAAGAACTTTCCCACCTTTTCCATTTGGGGAGAATAAAGTAAAGCGACACATATTTGTGGTTGCTCGCAATTCTCTTGGTAACACAATTTCTGAGTTTAATCCAATTTTTGGTTATGGGTGGCGGCACTCAAAAGACACTTCAGTAAATGAAACTAATGGATTGGATGCATACAAACTTAAACTACAATGGTGGGATGGAACAAATTGGGTAAATGTTGGCGAAGAGGATATAGTCCAGTTCGATACACTAAATGGTTGGGCATACAATGTAGTAAAAGCACCATATAGTATAAAAAGTGGTGACTTTGCAATTGGTACTTCTTTCTTCTATCCTTTAGCGTTTAAAGGGAAAGCAATTCTCGAAGGTGCTTGGCGTGGGAATGGTATGAGAAACGATTTGCGGTCGAAAAATTTAATTCCAAAAACACCCCCAAACGTTTTTCCATATAATCGGGACCCGCAAAGGGAAAACATTGTTGTGAATTCTATTCCAGACTCTGTTGTGGATTGGGTTGTGCTTGAATTCCGAAGAAGCCTAAACGACCCAAACCCAATTGTTTATACCTGTTTCTTAGCCGTTGATGGAAAAATAATTGGAAGGAATGGCGAGTATCCGATTACTAATAACGAAATACAATTTGATACAAGTTATTCTTCCTATCATATAGCAATTTTACATCGTAACCATCTCGCTGTAGTAACCGAGGAAAAGGTAGATTTGATTCGTAAACCAATTCTTGCTACTATCGATTTTACAAAGCCCGAACTTGTTATGGGCCGCGAAAATGCCTTGCGCCCACTTGCTAAAACTCCGGAAGGATTGGTTTTTGGTCTTCCTGCTGGTGATGTTAATGGTGATGGGGTAGTTGATATCTTCGACCAGATTGGAGTGTGGACCGAAAGGGACTTCGAAGGATATTATATTTGGGATACTAATCTGGATGGAATTATTACTACTCGTGATTTGAATTATTCTATAAACAACAGAGGTAGGAAAACCTTCTTGCCATGAAAATAAAAAGTTTATTGTTTGTTATTCTTTTCTTGTTTATCGCTATTGAGTTGAGTGCCCAACGGCAATTTTTTGCTAATGCAAATTTGGATAGTATCTCTTTGTCCAAAGGTAACCAGCTTGAATTTGTTGTTAGAATTGAGAGAATTTCGAATAAATGGACATATTTTGCCAATGCTACCTTTCAATTTGCATTCGATAGTGCTGGTTACAATGTTTCCCCAGATAGACATTCAATAGAATTGGTTCCCGGTTCAAGTGATTTACCAATTGTTGCTATTCCGGGTGTTTTGCCAACTAATAGTTACCTTGTTACTCCAAATGTACTTCCCGGACGATTCAGTATTACAATTGCTGGTCCAACTAATTTCGAAAATTGTATAGTTCCACAACTTGGAACCCAAGGGATTAGAATTGGTAAATTTATTATCAAAACAAAAGACAACACTATTCCCCCACAAAAACTACGTTGGTTGGAACCTTATGTTTATTATCAGGCTTTTGCTTATAAACTTGATAGGGACAGCCTTTTTTTACCAAATTTGTATTATGCCCAAGCGAACGATAACATCGAAATGGACGATGGAGAACGCTCCTTTGTCAATTACTCGACCTCCGACCGACCACGACCACAAACTCTTTTGAAGTTCTTTGATGCAGAGTATGTCGGGCTGAAAAAACTACGTCTCTCTTGGGAAACAACTTCCGAAGCCTATGTGGATGGTTTTATTGTTGTTCGAGGTATACGCACTCCTGAATATCCCTCTCCAAACGAAGTAAAGTATACCGATACAATAGCGGATTATCAACGTTCCGACCCACAAAATAGTGCTCTTATTGGGCTAGGAACTTCTTCGACAGGTAAGTTTTATTCGTTTGAATATGATTCTGTTGCTTACCGTGGTCTTGAGTATTGTTATAAGTTAATTTACAAGGATTTCTTCGGTAATTTGGTAACTCTTGCTTACGATTGTGAAAGAATACCCAATTCAATAATCACAAAGGCAACCCCATCGCCTAATCCTTTTAGTGTTTCAACTCGAATTGATTACATAGTTGAAGACGATGTCATATTGGACGCTTTCGTCAACGATTTTTCTGGCAGAATTGTAACCCATCTTTTAAAAGGTGTCTACACACCAAAAGGTCAACATAGTATAGATTTTCTTGCCTCCTATAATGCTCAAGAAGGGCTTTATAACGTTGTGTTTATTGCTTATCCAATCGACGACCCTACTGTCGAAATTTCGCGTGCAATTGTTAAATTGCAGTTAATTAGGTAGGGTAAATGTGGCGAAATTGCTATTTACATTTGTTTTCGCCTTCATTTTAAATACCCTCTTTCTTTCTTCTCAAATCTTAGAGCCTAATGAAAATGATTCGATAATCTCTGGAAGAGAAGTAAAATTTAGATTTGTTGTTAAAAGCATTTCTTTGCAACATTTGCAGTACTCTTTGGATAATAGAAATTGGCAAGATATAGGTATTTTTTTCAATCAACCCGAAATTCGTTGGTCCCCACCTTTTGCAGATTTAGATACGATATTTTTTCATTACGAGGCATTTAATTTTACAGTTCCAAAGAAATTATGGACTGCCCCCCAAGCACACAATAGCGAGATAAGCTCGCTCGATTTTTCTGCTTACGATTCCTTGTTTGTTTCATCAAGTTTAGATGGCAAGGTAATACTTTGGCACATTTCCAAGCCCGAAAAGAAAGATTCTTTCGAGTTTGGCAGAAGGATTTATTCTGTGAAATTCTTTCCCAAAAGTCCTTCAATTGTTTTTTCGAGCGATACTTCGGTTTATTATCTCGACTTTTCGTATCCAAGGGTTTTAAAAAAGATTGGTGGTAGTTCTGGACTTATCAGAGCAATTTCGATTTCAAATAACAAATTGCTTGCTTATGGTTCCTATTCTGGAGTTTTAACAATTCTCGACACCAACCTAAATGAATTACAAAGAATATTTACTGGAAAGCAAATTTATTCCCTTGCATTTTCGAATAATAGCAAGTTACTTGCTGTTGGCGATTACGATGGTATTGTGTCAATATATGATGTAAGTTCTGGAGAAAAAATTGCTTATTTTTCAACAAATAGAGATAGTTCGTTTAAGAATGTTGTTTGGGCTGTTTCTTTTAGTTCAAACGATAGTTTGATTGTTGCTGGCGGAATTGATGGTAAGGTAAGGATTTACAACATACAAAGTCGAAATTTGGAATATACTTTCCCTTCCCATTCATTTCATATCCGGGGCGCTGCATTTTGTGATTATTCCCAAGTTGTATCTTCGGTATCTCTCGATAGCACCCTGTATCAAGTATTTTTTCCATTGAATTTTCCGATTCATACTCCTTTGAAAGAGGAATCTTCGATTACATCTTTGGAATTAGTGGAAGGGGGAAGATATCTTTTGGTTGGACTTCGTAATGGCTCGTTATCTTTTTATAAGAACTTCGAATTTGAATACATTAATCAAAAATTGAAATTACCTTACTTCATTCCAATTATTGCTAAGTGTGGCTCTTTTCAAGCAAATGCAGGACGATTAGTTAGTTTTCCTATAATCTTTCGAAATATTTTCGAAGTGCCTTTGAACCGATTTTTCTCGGATACTTCATATGCAATAATAAATCTTCCTTTGCAACACTTTGGAGTATACCACCCTGAAATTGGTCAAATCAAATATGGGTTTGTTGATACAATTTATTCAAATCTGCGTTCGATTGGATTTGTCGATACTTTCGCTATTGTTCAAGTCTATACACTCCACCCTTGGGACGAACGAAAAGGTGTTTTTAACTTGGGGAAAATTAACTTTCGTGGCAAAAGTAATTTACTTTGGTTAGTGGATACTTCGAGTGTTGAAATTGTCGAAATTTGCAAGCCTTTAACCGATTTGATGAAGTTTGAACTCATTCCAAGAACTCACTTAAATGTCCTTGAAAATCCTGTAAATCAGGAGTTAAAGATTATTGTCGACAGCGATACCACAATTTTTTGTAAATTTGCATTGATATGTTCAATTAACGGGTATGTATTCGACTTGTTCGAAGGCGTTGTTCCTCGGGGTGAAACAGTATTAAATTTCGATATACAAAGTATACCGTCGGGAGTTTATTATTTACTTTTAGATACGAAGTTTACAAGATTAACAAAAAAAATTGTAATCATACGATAATTTAATGATATGAAAATTAATTTATTTAAGTTGTTAGTTCTTATTTCTATTATTCTTATTCAGAAAATTAATTGCCAAGCCCCTTTTGGTGCATTTATTGATTATCAGATTCTTCCAAATCTTGATACATTAATTTTAAATCGGAGTTATGGAAATTGGTGGTTTGGTTTGTTTGGGAATATTTCATACAATGTTAACTTTGGGAAATTGCAAATACCCGAAAGACCATACTTGCCTTTGAGCGACACATTGAATAGATTGCTTACACACAATAGCAGGAATGGTTTCAATGTACTTTTTGGCCTTACTGGTGAATATGTTCCCAAAGGTTCTTTTTGGGGAGGAATGGTTCGTCTTGCCTTGCTGGAGAAAAGGGTTGTTGAATCGAGGGCAGAGCTATCGAAAGACCATAATTATTCGATGATACTTAATTTCTATTCTTTGGTTTTATCTCCTTCGGTTCGCTACAATTTTTCTATCGAAGGGTTGCATACATTCGCTGGTTTCGATTTAGAGTACTTTTTCAACGACAAGTCCCGCTTGCAAGAAGTTGAGTATAAAGACGGTTCACGCCTTGTTACAGATTGGGTTCTTAGTGCAAGCCCGAAGCAACTTCGATTAAATCTTCACGCTGGTATTGGTTGGGATTTGTTTTTCCTTAGTATTTCCAAAATGTTTCGAGTTAGGGCTAAACCATTTATTAGTTTCCATTTTGGGACAACTGTTTTTTCTGGTTACTCTTCTTCTTTAAATACTTTCCATATGAAAGGTGGTTTTTCTTTGCTTTTCGGACCAGACGAAGTTACAAGCGAATACAGAAAATTCGACTCTACTTATGTTAGACCACCTGAAGCAGTTGCTCAACTACCTCAAACTGTCCGGCGTGGAGTAAGTTTCCCGGGTTTCGAGAGAACCCCACTTTTCGCCTCGATGGAACTGAGTATGGTACCAGCCCCACAAATTATTGCCGAAGCTGGTATCACACAAGAAGAACAAATTGCAACTGAAATTAAAATGCCCGAGACACCTTCGCGAATTACAATAAATCCTAACCAAAAAATTGTTTTGCAAGGTTATACCCGTTCCGATGTAATTTCCTTAACTTCTTCGATGCGAAACACGCTCGATGCTCTTGCTGAATTCTTATTAGTTAATCCAGAATACATTGTTGTTATCGAAGGTCATTCCGATAACCAAGGGACATTGGAACAAAATACCGAGCGTGGTAGACTACGAGCACAAGCAGCAGCTAACTATTTGATTTCGAGGAAAGTAAGCCCTTCTAGAATTCGTACTGCTTCGCGTTCTTCTTTCTATCCAATTGCAGACAATACAAGCGAGGAAGGGCGAAGGAAAAACCGTCGGGTCGAAATTGTGCTTGTTAAATAAATTTTTGTAATTTAATTTTTTTTGCGGTATGGAAAGGCAAAAAGGTCTTATTTGCGTAATTGAGGATAACAAATCTATTTCAAAACTTTTTGCAACAATTTTAAACAAAAGTGGCTACCAAACTATTGAATTTCAAGATGCTACAAGTGCATTGGAGTGGCTGCAATCGAACCAACCAATATGTATTCTTACTGATGTTTTACTTCCAGATATGAATGGGACTGAATTACTTATGAATATTAGAAACAATGATTTACTTGCGAGCATACCCGTTATTGCAATAACTGGTTTGGCACAACCCGGCGACGAGAAAAAACTACTTTCGGCTGGTTTCGATGGATATATGTCCAAACCTATCAACATTTCCACCTTTGTTTCGGATATCGAAAAAGTAATTGAAAGCAAAAAACAACAAAAATAAAATGGGAAAAAAAGAATCTGATATTGTTTCTTATGAAACAATTTTAAAAGAAGCAGCAAGAAAGAAAAGAGGTGTTTTTTCTCTTGCTCGTTCATTCCCCGCATATTTCATCCTTTTGTTTATGCTTGCCCTAAGTTTTTTCATCTATTACAACTTTGAACAGAAGGTAAAATCGGATAACCTTGCTGCTTTCGATAAAGCAGTAAATTCAGTATTGACAAGATTTGAAATTGGCTATAATGTTCATTTGCAAATTGCAACATCCATTCGAGGTCTTTACGACAACTTGGTTCAAGTTGTCCGCGATTACTTACTACTTTATGCTTCGGTTCCTACTAATACATATAAGTCCATTCTTGGTGTTATGTCCGTGCAAAAGGTACCCCGAAATAGGGTCACTGAATTTATTTATTATGTTCAAGGTCAAGGATATTTCGATTACAAAATCACCCCTTTTTTAGAAAAAAGTGTTTACTATCCGATTGAATTTATTGTTCCTGAAGAAAAAAATAAACATTTGCGTGGTTTGGATATTAGTTCTGTTGAAAGACTAAATGATTGGTTCCAACTCGCTATTGAACGAGGGGAACCAACTGCTACCAATGTTTTTCCGTTCCGTGGTCCCGATACTCTCAGTATGTTTTTGATCTACCCAGTTTATGATAGGAGTTTCCCAATCACAAACAACAAACAAAGGCGCGAGGCTTTTAAGTCCGCAGTTCTAATGGAAATTGATATTCCTACCTTTTTTAAGCAATCGCTTGGGGCTGGTGTTCCAAGCGATACGAGCATTGTTTTTTATTGCTTCCAAAAAGAGAACGATTTACTGGAAACAAGGTTGTTTAGTTCTGCTAATGCAAATCTTTTGCAAACCGGCTACAAACCTATGATTACACAAACTTCCGAGTTCAATATACTTGACAAAAAAGTATACATATATTTTGCAACAGTTCCCGATTTTGGTGGTACATTTCAAAAATATCTACCTTTGATTGCACTTGGGGTTTCGCTACTCCTTTCGTTCATTTTCTTCGGGTTGATAATTTCTATTACTACAAGTCGAGCCAGAGCAATTGATTTGGCAGAAAGAATGACCCGTTCGCAAAGGCGTATCCTTGAATCCACCAAAGACATAATTGCAGTTTTGGACTTCAACGGAACTTGGAAAACAATGAACCCTGCTTCGTTATCTTTACTTGGTTACGAACCTGTTGAATTAATAGGGAAGAAGATAGATATTTTATTTGCTAATACAAAAGACCTGAGCGACTTTTATTCTTATTTCGACGGAACCACGAACGAGGTTACAAAAAAGGTTGATTATTTAATGAAAGCAAAAAATGGAGAGCAAAGATGGATAAATTGGTCTTTTACATTTTCGCCCCAAGATGCTTTGATTTATGCAATAGGTCGTGATATTACACTTGAAAAGTTGGCTGAAATCGAAGAAAGAATAAAAGCAAAACAAACAATTCTTGCCGAACAAATTTCTCGCGAAGCAAGCGAATTTAAATCCTATTTTATGACAAAATTCAGCCACCAATTAAGAAATGCTCTAACAACGATTTCTGGTTATCA
Organism: Ignavibacteria bacterium; assembly: GCA_026416955.1. GTDB lineage: Bacteria > Bacteroidota > Ignavibacteria > Kapaibacteriales > UBA2268 > Naka2016. The sequence goes on from JAOAEE010000036.1 coordinate 25,557, forward strand.
CCAAATCCTTGCCGAAGGTAAATATGATAGTATTGAAGAAATGCGAACATATCTTGAATTAGCAATTAACGAAACACAAGAACTTCTTAGCTCCTCGACCGATTTATTTGATGTCGCTGAATTTGGGCAAGAAGGTTCGAAAATTTTGAGTACTATCAATATCTACAATGTTATGAACGAGGCGGTTGTGGAGTTCCAAAGAAAAGTACCACATAAAAAGATTTTGTTGAAATTCGAGGAAGGTAGCCAAAACGTAACAGTTGCAAGCGAAAGAGTTGAATTACGAAAAGCTTTCGAAACTCTTTATCTTGCATTTATCAACGATATGCAGACACTTGAAATGCAAATACAAATTGTAGAAAGCAAGGTAGAAGGTATTGCGGAAATTCAAATTCTTGCAACCCCAAATGAAAACGTCTCGAAAATGATTGTTCTTTACAACGAAAACTATTCCAACCTAATAGAGGCACTTCGCTATGATACAGACGATATTCTTCTAAATCTTGCCCTTTTTGGCTCGATGATACGAACATTAAACGGGCAAGCTCGATTGGATACTCTTGGCTCCGAGGGGAATATAGTTTCTATTATACTTCCTAAAAGCCAATAATCTTGTAACTATTTGTTAATTAATTTGTTACTCTATTGATTTTATGGGGTTGAAATGAAAAGAATTTTGTTTTTTCTTTATGTTTTTTCTTTACTGTTATATTCTTGTGTTCAAAATGTAACAGAGGTCGAAAAGCCAATACGACCTTTGAACGAGGTAGAAACTCGATTAATTTCGAATTCAAATGATTTTGCTTTTAAACTGTTTAAAGAAGTAAACAAGGAGAATACTGGTAAGAATTTGTTTATTTCCCCTTTTAGTGTTTCCATCGCATTGAGTATGACTTTGAATGGTGCTCGTGGCGAAACCTTCGAGGAAATGCAATCAACTCTTTCTTTCGAAAATCTTACTATGGAAGAGATTAATTCCGCTTTTAAAGAATTGTTTCCAATGCTTAGAGAATTGGACAAGAATGTCCAGATGGATGTTGCCAATTCTATTTGGTGTCGGAAGGATGTTCTTTTCGTTACTGAATTCTTGGAAACCTTAAGGAATTACTACGATGCAAAGTCCGAAACGTTAGATTTTACCTCCCCAGAGGCTGCCAAAATAATTAATAAATGGGTTGAAGAAAAAACCAAAGGTAAAATCAAAAATATGTTGGAATCAATCCCAGATTATGCGGTAATGTATATAATTAATGCTTTGTATTTCAAAGGCGTTTGGAAATATCCTTTCGATAAAAGTAAAACGCGGGACGGAGATTTTGCAATCTCGGAAAATAATTTTGTAAAGGCAAAATTTATGTTTCAAGTTCGAGACTTCGATTGCTATTTTGGAGATGAATTTTCTGCTCTTCGTTTACCCTACAGCAAAGGAAACTTCTCTATGATGGTAATTCTGCCAAAATCAGAGTTCCACATTAACGATTTTGTTGCAAATTTTAATCGAAGTAAGTGGGAAACTTGTTTATCAAATTTAAGAAAAACAGAAGAGGTTACTGTCTATATGCCGAAATTTAAAATTGAGTTCGAAACAAGCCTAAAAAAGGTGTTGACATCATTAGGAATGAAATTGGCATTTACAGACGAGGCAGATTTTTCGAATCTTTGTAGAGTTTTGCGGTGCCAAATAACTGAGGTAAAACATAAAACTTTTGTTGAAGTTGATGAGGAGGGAACCGAAGCTGCCGCTGCTACTTCTGTCGAAATTGGATATACTGCTTATAAACCCGCGTTTTATTTAAATAGACCCTTTGTTTTTGTAATTTACGAAAAGCAAACTGGTGCAATTCTGTTTATGGGTAAATTAGTAAATCCTTAGTTTGCAAATAGATTTGACAATCAAAATGGTATTTTCTTTACGAAAGAGTTTCCTTCTTCTTATTTAGAATTTATTTTCTATGGGTTTTCTTATTAATTCTTGATTGAAATTTATTACTCTTTTTTATAAAGATTAATTTCAAAGCGAAAGAGAATAGATAATCTACTCTCTTTCAAAAAAAGCGATTCTGAAAATTTTCTTTTACTTTCCAGTTTAATCAACGATTTCGAATAGTTCGGGCGAGATATAATCACCGAATTTAGCTTTGGCTTCCAAAAGTCGTTGCTTTTGGGCTTCGAGTACCTCGAAAATAACGCTAGGAACATTTTCTTCCTTCGACCAGAAATTAGTTACTCTCTCGATTTTCAATAAGTTTTCGGGAACACGTATTGTAAATTGCTTAATATAGTCCTCTTTCGAATAAGTTTTATTTAGAACGCTTTGGAATAACCCAACCAAATCCTCGTAAAGTGGAATTAAACCGGTAGGAGTTTTACGGGCTTTTACATCATTATTTACTCTAAGTTCCATCCATTTTACCCAAATATGTTTGTCTCTTCTTGAATTCAAGAACTCCCCAGTTTGCAAATCTTTTAGGAAATAATTTACTCCGAAAATAAATGGTACTTTGCTCAAGTTTTTGCCAAATTGTACATAATTTGCAACATATTCGCCAAGAGGTATCGAAACAAAGTCTTGAATACTCATTACATTAATTTCGTATTTACCCTCTTGCCCGACAATCGCAAAAGTGGTTTCGGTCTCTAATGCTGCACCATATGCAACAACACCGTGTGTCCAGTCGTAACTTTGCTGAACAGGGACATAAGCGCGATAATCTCTTCCGCCGAACATAATACCAGAAAGTATAATTCCCTCGGGATTTTCTAACTCAATATCGCAATTTGGTAGAGCAGACAACGCAACAGTATAGCGTGCATTTTTGTGGGCTGGGGGAATTTCGTTGCCTTCCTCGTCTTTTTTGCCTTTGTACCAATGCCCACTAAAATTAAACCCTTCGGTGGGTATATCGCAACCCATACCAAGCCACCAAGTTCGGCCATCTTTTACAAGTACGTTACTAAAGATAATCTCGCCGGGTGAAGTCAAGGTTTGCCAAATTAATGGGTCATCTTGGGGGTTAATATCTTGAATTATTCCAAAAATACCTCGTTCAACATTTACTGCACGGCATTCCCCATTTACATTTCTAATATACATAAGGTCGTCGGCGAAAATTGTTTCGCCGGGAAGCATTGCTGTGGAGGTTTTTCCACAAGCGGATGGAAAAGCACCCGCAAGATAAGTTTTCCTTCCGTTCGGACCCTTTACCCCAATTGCCATAAAGTGTTCGGCAAGCCAACCTTCTTTGTGGGCTTTTCTAATAGCCAATCTTAATGCAAGTTTCTTAAAACCAACAGAATTACCAGCATATTGAACGTTTACGCTATAGACGGTGTCTTCGATATAGTCGATATATATTCTCTTTTTGTCATAATCAACACTTACAACATTTTCGTCGAGTTTTCCAGCCGAATGCAGCGTTTTGAATATTTGAGTTCCTTCCGGGATTTTGCAAAATGTTTTGTACCCTTTGCGATATAGTAAGTCGACGCTGTGGGCGACATACCAAGAATCGGTACATTCCATACAAGGTATAGTAAAAATTGAATCGGCTGGACCAAGTGTTAGAAATCTAACAATCATAGTTTTACCTTCCATCGCACCTTTAAGTAGGCCAAGGACTTCTTGCAAACCCTCGTTCCTTTCGATTTGGTTCAATGCTGGACTTAAATATTCCCCCTTTGGTACAAGGAATTTAGTTACCTCTCGGTCGCGGCCTTGGTCGTTAATTCCATCGAAATGGTAAGTATGTCCCGGGATTAGCAGTGCGGCGGATTCTTCGCGTGAAACTATTGCCATATTCTTAATATGTGCAATTTCGTCGGGGGTATCGGAACAAATGTAAACATCTTTGGGTTTGCAAAGTTCAATAGATTCAAGGATAAACTTATGAACATCTGAATTTGGAATTTTCAACAATTTTTCAAATTCAGAAGCACTAAGATATTGCTTTAACGTTTCCAAAAAAGAATTCATTTCTGTAACCTCCTTTTAGATATTTTTTATTACATAAACACAATCTTATCCTAAGGTAAAAAATAGTTTACTTTATAAGTTATTATAAATTAATTGAAAAATACAAATTATAAATTTTTTATTAATCAAAATAAAATTCAATAATATTTTTTGTTCTGTGTACTTTTTGTTTTAATGTTTGTTCCATTTTCCCTTGTAATGTTAAGTAATTAAGAATGTTTTATCCATTTTGAATTTAGTTGCTATGTACATCTAAAAAATTGATAAAAAATAGTTTTTCTGAAAATTTACTTTTTAGATAGGATAAATTTCCTTTTCAATAAAGAGCAAATAATAGGAAAAGAGAAACTCAAAATAATATTGGTTAATCTCTGAAAAGTAAGATTTTTGTTAATTTGTGTTTTAAATAAAAAAAGTTAATATATGAAACCATTACGAATTTGCTTTCTTTGGCACCAGCATCAACCGTATTACCGATTAGAAAACCGATTTATTCTTCCTTGGGTTCGCTTTCACGGTGTTAAGGATTACCTAGATTTGCCCCTACTTTTAGATGAGTTTCCACAAATGAGGCAAACTTTTAATATAGTTCCATCTTTACTTTTGCAACTAATCGAATATACTAACGAAGGTGTATACGACCGTATCCAAGAACTTACCAAAAAGCATCCATCCGAATTGTCCGAGGAAGAAAAAAACGAAATTAAAAAGCAGTTTTTTGTTTGCAATTTTAACAATTTGATTTTTCCCTACGAACGATATTTGGATTTATATAAAAAAGCTAAATCAAATGAAGAATTGAGTGAACAAGATTGGCTCGATTTGCAAGTTTGGTATAATCTTGCCTGGATTGGACAACTAACTCGACAAAAACCTCAGTTTCGAAGGTATTTTACCAAAGGAAGGAATTTTACTCAAAAGGAAAAGGAATACCTTATTGAGGAACAATTAAAACTGCTCGAAGAAATTATTCCTACATTAAAAAGGCTTTGCAATCTTGGTCAAATTGAATTAAGTGTATCTCCTTTCTACCATCCAATTTTGCCTTTACTTTGCGATTCGGGTGTTGCTAAAGTTGGTTTACCAGAACTAAAAATTCCCGAACCACCGTTTGCCTATCCCGAGGATGCTAAATTGCAAATTCTCGAAGGAAAAAAATTTTTTAAGTCAGCTTTTGGGTTCGAACCAATTGGATTATGGCCCTCCGAAGGTTCACTCTCAACAGAAGTTTTAAATATTATTTTAGAACAAGATTTCCAATGGACTGCTACCGACGCTAAACTCTTGTTCAAAACAATTGGAGAGGGAAACCAAATACTTCAATATTTTCCTTTTGTCTACGAGAAAGATGGGCGAAAATTAGTTTTGTTTTTTCGCGATAGCTTGCTTTCCGATGCAATTGGGTTCACATATCAAAATTGGAACTCCGATGATGCTGTGTTGGATTTTGTGAACATTTTGAAATTGATTAGAAGTAGAATTGTTGATGCTTTTGGCGAGGATTCGCTTGGGCTTGCTTGTGTACCCATTATTCTCGATGGAGAAAACTGTTGGGAATATTATAAAGACAATGGAGTTCCATTCCTTCGAAGGTTGTACGAGACTATTTTGAACGAGCCGACAATTGAAACATATACTTTCGGCGATATTGTTGCTTCAATTCCCAAAGAATATAAATATTTTTTAAAGGCAATTTACCCCGGGTCTTGGATTAATGCAAATTTTTATACTTGGATTGGACAACCAGCTAAACAAACAGCTTGGAGTTTCCTTTCCAAAGCAAGAAAAGAAGTCGAAAATCATAAAAGCAACAAAGAACTTTACGAAAAAGCGATGAAGTTGATATTGATTGCAGAGGGTTCCGATTGGTTTTGGTGGTATGGCGACGACAACATTGCTCCTAACAAAGACGACTTCGATAAGCTGTTTCGTTGGTATTTGCGAAAAGTATACGAAACGCTTGGTGAAACAGCTCCCGAAGAATTAGATAACCCAATTGGGAATATCCCATATATTAGTCTTTTGAATATGCCTACCAAGCAAATCACAGAGAACAATCGAAGGAATTTGAACATTGACTTGGGCTGGGGTATGTTCTATGCTAAATCTGCTATTGGTACGATGCAAGCAAATAAAGCATTTATTTCCGAAATTTACTTTGGTAACACAAAAAAAATGTTTCTCATTGGATTAAAATTTTTAAGGAAATTAGAACTAAGCGATAAAGTTTGGATATATATAAACTCTCCTAAAGAATTGGAAATTGAACTTGGAGCTAATGAGATTACTTTCAAGACAGAGGGAACAGTTGCGATAAACAATTTTTATTTTTCATTTGATGAAGATATTGTTGTTGGGGTGGATTTGCAATCGATGTTTGGAGCGAAAGAGAACTTTACTGGTTCGTTGCTTGAATTTACAGTAAAGACTGAAAATGAACTTGGCGAAATGAGGTATCCTTTCGATGGAACTTTTACCTATTTCGTAGTGTAATTAAAAAAGTTTACTACCAACTGAAAAATATAATTGAAGCGGACCCCAAACAGTTGTATTTGGATTTTTCAGGAAATAAAAAATATTTCCAGCCGAGAAACGAACAGGACCAATTGGGGTGTCGAAGCCTATCGAAAAACCTATTCCGTGCTTTAATTCACTTATTCTAATTACTTCAAAATGTTCCCAAACGGAACCCAAGTTGTATGTTAATGTTAAATAAGTATCGAAGTAAATTTTGAATGGTAAATGGTATTGAAAATCTAATTTTGCGTTAAATATTTGTCGACCAAGCATTTCATCTTTTAGGAAACCGTAAAAGTTTTCCTCCCCGCCAAGAGCGAAGAAGTCTGGGAATGGTAAAGTGTTGTCAGCAAAACCGAATAATATCGTTGGTCGTATAACAAAATCGTTGAACGAAAAGTGATTTGAATGCAAAAAAACAGCTCTTGTAAACGAAGAGTTTTGTGGCAATTTGAAAAGTGGTGTTTCTAAGAAAATGTTAATAAATCGACCATCGGTAGAAAACTCTGCTTTATCGCGGGAATCGAAAATTAATCCAATAATGAGGTTACTAATATTATAAAATGGTGGTTTTTGCTCCTCGTTCTCGTCGTAGTATCTTTGCTTTTCGAACTTAAGTCCTACTGAAAGATTTCCTAAGCGTTCGATTTGTGTTCCAGCGGAAAAATTGAAACTATACTTTTCGGTTTCAATGTTTTTAAGGAGAAAACTTTCATACTTGTTTAAGGGGCTTGGCTTTTTCCTTTCGAAAATAGGTACAATACGATAGTGGTAGAACCCCTCGGCGGACAATGTAAAGTTAGTTTTCCAGACTCGAGGTTGGGAAAAATTGATTTTGGCTAGCAAGTCGGTTTTGCAACCCCAGAAAGAAACCAAGAACCTTGTCCCAGTGTTGAAAAGATTTTCGTGGATCAAGTCTATTCCACCTTGTAAATTATTTTCACTATCGACACGGAGCAAGAGATTTAGAACTTGGGTGCCGCGCTCGTTTGCAGAAACAAAAATTTCGCAAGAAGAGTTTGTGGTATCGATTTGAAAGTCGATAAAAACATCGCTGAAAAGACCAGTGCTTATTAGATTGTTCCAAGATTGTGCAATTTCTTCTGAATTTGTGAAGTCCCCTTCTCGGAAAGTAAGTTCTCTTCGGACAATGTATTCGCTCGTTTTTATTCTATTGTCTATTGTTATTCTACTAATTCTGTTTGGGGAGATTTTTAAAGTCAAATTTTTCGAAAAACTACTTGGTGCGATTTCAATTTTTACAAATGAATAACCATCTTTGGCAAAGGCTTTTTTCGCTGTCTCTGTAATTTGCTTCCGAGTAAATGGATTGTCGCAATGTCCAATAAATAGAGAAAGGAGACTATCTGCTTTCTTATTATTAAGGGGTGGTTCGCATATACACTTAATTCCATCGATTTTTGGATATTTTGAGAGTTCAATGATTATTAAACCTTCTTTTTCGGAAAAGATTCTAACTTTTTCGACTTCGTTTCTGTCGAGGTTGAGAAAGAAGGTCTGTAATGGAACTCCATCGGGTTCGGTTGTTAACTTATAAAGTTCGTTGTTTTCTTTGTCCAAATCTAGTTTCAATTGCTTGACAGCAAGAATTCCTTCCAAATCATATTCTTTCCTAATTTTTTGAATGTAAATATTGATTAGGGAGTCTTTATAAAGATTAATAATTTCTCTTAGTTTTGGAAGTGAATTCAAAGCACATTCTTCCCCTTTTCGAACAAGGGTGTCCAACCCGTTAAAATTATCGTTTGGGTGGTCTCCGATATCAGGGGTTAAAACCAAATCGGCTTTGGTTAATGCTTCGGTGAAGTAACGGTCCATATATATCGAGATAATTTGCGAGGCAAGTGTCCAAGGTTTATTTAAATCTTCTCTTTTTAAAATAGGAGTTGTAGTGTTAATTCCGATTACAATATCGGGTTTTAATTCCAAGGTTTGTTCGACTGGAAGGTTTGCGAAAAGCCCACCGTCGACTAATATGGCTGTATCCGATTGAATTGGTGTGTTCAACAATGGGATTGCAGCACTTGCTCGCATAGCAGTTGTTAGGTTCCCTTTGCCAATAGAAATTGTTTTTCCTTTTACGACATCAGTAGCAACTGCTCTAAATGGAATTTTTAACTTATCGAAATCATTCGAAATGTAGGCTCCATTCCATATTAATTTTTGGATAAAAGAGTTAAACTTCCAACCCAATGAAAGAGCTTGAGGATAAACGAACTTGAAATTTTTGAACCGTAAGGTAGCAAATGTCCTATCTTGAATAACCTTTTGGTCGAAAAATAATTCACTCCTATCTTGTTCTTGAAGTATTGTTAATACATTATCCCATTTTGTAGTCAAGGCTATTTCTTCAAGTTCCTTTGGGGAATAGCCAACTGCATATAGTCCACCGATGAAAGCTCCAATACTCGTACCCGTTATTGCATATATTGGTATATTCTCCTTTTCTAATATTTTCAATACCCCTATTTGGGCAATTCCCCTTGAACCACCTCCACTAAGTGCTAAACCAATTTTGACTTCTAAATCAAGAGGTGAAAAAATAATTTCCTTTGAGAAAAGAAACAAAGTATTGGTAAAGAAGAACAAAAAAATTGCGACCAATTGTTTAGATTTCATTCAATGGAATTATTATTATCTAATTTCAAATTTACTAAATTCATTTTTAGGTTCGGAGTATTCAACCTCGACTTTTTGAACGAAAGCGTGCGATGGTCCAACCTTCAATTGCCTAAGCAACTCGTGGAGTTTTTCTTCTTCCCCTTCTGCAACAACAAGTACAGAACCGTCGTAAAGATTTTTTGCATATCCTTTCAAATTTAACGAACTTGCAATCCTATATACAAAATATCGATAACCAACACCTTGTACTATTCCGTAGACCTTGTATTCTGCTCTTTTCATAATAGTTATCTCCAATAAACGATATCGCTTGCAATCTTATTAGAAAGTTCTTTATTTGCAAGAAGTTCAATAATTTTCAAGGCAAATGGTATGGAAGTTCCTGCCCCACGGCTTGTAACAATTTTACCCGAGACAACAACTTCTTCTTCTCGATAGTTATATTTTAGTAACTTATCCTTAACCAAAGGGTGGCTTGTTATCGTATCTGCATTTGATAGAATATTGAAACTATCCAAAACCAAAGGTCCAGCACAAATTGCAGAAATCCATTGGTTCTTATCTTTTTGGTTTTGAAGAAAGGTTCCAACTAATTGGGTATTGATTAAGTTTTCAACTCCTTTTGCACCACCGGGAATATATATTAAGTCGAAGTTTTCTTCTAAAGGAATTTGGGCTAAAAGTCTATCGGGGATAACTTTTAAGCCACGAGCGAATGTAATCGTTTGCTTATTCCCAGCGACAACAACTTCGAAATTTGCACGCCGAAATAAATCGATTGGAACAGTTGCTTCGATATCTTCCGTGCCATCTGCAATTATTACAAGTACTTTTATTTGCTTTTCCATATTAGTTGAAAGCCTTTTTTAGGAATGAAACAAATTCTTCGACATCACGAGTAAAAGCACTTGTTGCTATTACTTTTTCATCTGGAGTTTGGATTACATACAAAGGTAATTCAATAGAATTGAACCGACGCATTTGAAGTTCTTTATTCGAAATGTAGGGTTCTTGTTTGCGGTCGGTAAATAATCGAACTTTTACCATATCATCGAGTAATGTTTTTACTTCTTGTTTGGTAAACATATTCAATTCCATCCAACGGCAGTTTGTACAAGTAAAGCCGCTAAAATCGATAAACATTGGTTTTCCAGTTCGTCTTGCGAGTTCCAATGCTTGATTGTAATCGTGCAGCCAATCTTCGCTCTCGGCCTTTGTTGGGACATTTTTGTTTTCCAACGATTTTTCAAGATTATTGCTTGGTTGGTTTGAAATGATTTGTTCATAATCTGGTGGTGGTAAAAAAGCGTCCAATTCCCCAAGTTTTTTCCCAAAGAGACCACTCATTAAGTAGAAACTAATCGAAATGAAGAAAGTTGCGAAAAGAATTCGCATTGTTCCAACATTTTCGATAGGGGAGTCGTGGGGTAATCGAAACAAACCAAGAATGTAGAATGTTATCAAAATTCCAACCCCAATCCAAATTCCCAAGAAAAGTTCTCTTGGCATAATTCCAAGACCCCAAACAAGGTCGGCATTACTAATGAATTTAATTGCAGCGGCAATTTCGAGAAATCCCATTACAACTTTTATGTTGTTCATCCAAGCCCCACTTCTTGGCATTTTCGATATCGCCGAAGGGAACAAAGCCAAGAAAAAGAATGGCAAAGCAAATACGAATGAAAAACCAAGCATTCCAACTATTGGATAGAACCATTCCCCACCTGCAGCAGAAACAAGAGCTACACCTACAAAAGGAACTGTACAAGTGAAGGATGTTAAAGAAAATGTCAGCCCCATTAACATAACGCTAAATATTCCGGTACCTTGGCTTTTCACATTTAGTGCATTAAGCCAAGAAGTAGGAAGTTGAAATTCAAAAGCACCAAAGAGGTTTAAAGCAAATACAACAAAGATTAATGCTATGGCAAGATTCAACCAAGGATTTGTGGCAAAGTTTTGTATACCCGAGGCACCAAATAACAGTGCAAGAATGAAACCCAGAGCAGTGAATGTCAATATGATACCAAGACCGTAGACTATCGAGTCGCGTAAACCTTTTCCGGGGTTCTTTTCGGCTCTTTTAGTGAAAAAAGAAACTGTAATCGGTACCATAGGAAAAACACAAGGTGTTAACAAAGCCAAAGCCCCAGCACCCATCGCAAAAAGAAGATAGGCGAAAAGACCACGCTTTTTTGCAGTTTCGATTTCCTTGCTTGTGTCTGTCTTTGTTCCGATACTTTCCTTTTTTTGTTCAAGTTTTTGTTCATTTGCAATGGCACCGGGTGATTGTTCAATTGTTCTATCGTCATTAATCAGTGCTTCCTTTGTAGCGGGAATATTGTCGGCAACGACTAAGGTTTTAAAGTCCATTCCCGGAAGGCAAAGATTGTCTTTGCATTGCTGAAGGTATACTTCTGCGAAAAGTTTGTCTTTAGCAAAGTCGATTTCTTTTAACGCTACAACAGGAACTTCGAAAGAGAATTTGCCACTAAAGGTTCGAATATCAATGTAGAAAGCACTGTCGTATTTTATTTTGGGCTTGGGGGTTTTTATTTTGCCGCTGATTTTAACAAAGTCTTTGGGTTTGAAAGAAATTTCGGTCTTTTGCGGTCCCAAACCCTCGGGACCAATTTGCTCGATAATGTCATAGGTGTACCATCCTTTTTCAAATTCGAAGCTTAGAAGGATGGTGAACTTTTCCCCAACATTTACTTTAGGAACAGAAACTTTAGCAGACCAATTAAAATGTTGGTTTTTATCTTTATTAAAAAGTACAAAGTTCGAAAATAAAAGAGAAATAATTACCAAAAGAAAGAGTTTTTTTCCCATCGATTTACCATTAAAAATCAAATTAATAGTAACGAAAGGTTATGATAAAAATTTTTTTATAATTTGTGGGCATAATAAAGTCATTAATATCTGAGATTTGGATAAATGATTTTGCAAAAAAGGCAATATTCTTATACTTTCTTTGTATTAAAAGAAGATAAAAAATCGAAACAGAAATTATCTCCACTATTTTTTTATAGTTTTGTTATTATTTTGGTTTTGATTAATTTTGTAGTTCTTTTTGTTTTAGAAACTTAAATGTTCGAAAGTCTACAAGAAAAACTTGAACTTGCGTTAAAGCGGCTTAAGGGGCAAGCTGTCATAACCGAAAGCAACATTGAAGATGCTGTTCGGGAGATACGGCGCGCTTTAATAGAAGCAGATGTGAATTTCAATGTTGCCAAGAAGTTTGTCGAGGATGTTAAGCAAAAGGCTCTTGGAACGCAAGTCAAAGGGAAACTTCTTCCCGAACAAGTAATTGTTAAAATTGTTTACGATGAACTTGTTGAAGTTCTTGGGAAAAAACTTTCGGATATTGTTTTCTCGCCTACACCACCTACAAAGATTCTTGTTGCTGGGTTACAAGGTTCCGGAAAAACTACTTTTTGTGCAAAGTTGGGAAAGAGTTTGAAGAAGAAGGGCCGCCAGCCTTTGCTTGTTGCTTGCGATACACGACGTCCTGCCGCAATTGAGCAATTGAAGCAACTTGGTCAGCAAGCAAACATACCAGTGTTTTCTATTGCTGGCGAAACAAATTCCTTGAAAATTGCCGAAGAAGCCCTTGTATATGCAAAGAAGTTCTCTCGCGATGTTGTGATTTTTGATACCGCTGGGCGAACCACTATCGACCAAGAAATGATGGACGAGGTCGAGAAATTGGCTAAACTTGTAAACCCAACCGAAACTCTTTTTGTTTGCGATGCAATGATTGGACAAGACGCTGTCACTACTGCAAAAGCTTTCGACGAGAGACTACCTCTTACTGGAATTGTATTGACAAAATTGGATGGCGACACTCGTGGTGGTGCGGCACTTTCTGTTCTTTCGGTAACTGGAAAACCGATTAAATTTATTAGCACAGGTGAAAAACTCGAGGCAATTGAACCATTCCATCCAGAACGGATTGCTTCTCGAATACTTGGAATGGGCGATATTATTACTCTTGTCGAAAAAGCAGAACAAGAATTCGACGAGAAGCAAGCCCAAAAGTTAGAAGAAAAGCTTCGGAAAAATCAATTTACTTTCGAAGATTTCCTCGAGCAATTACGCTTGATAAAGAAAATGGGTTCGGTTCGCGAATTACTTGGCTTTCTACCCGGAATGGACAAAGCATTGAAAAACGTAAACATAGATGAAAAACAGTTCTCGAGGGTGGAAGCAATTATTTTGTCTATGACAAAAGAAGAAAGGCAAAATCCAAAAATTTTGAATGGTTCCAGACGCAAGAGAATAGCAATGGGAAGTGGGACAACTATTCAAGATGTTAATCGTTTAATTAAACAATTCGAAGATATGACTAAATTGATGAAAACGATATCGCGAGGAGGTAGAAATAAATTTTTACGAAATTTCAACTTACCTCCAGGTTTTGGAATGTAATTTTAATAACATAAAAAAGGGTTTGTATGGTAAAGATAAGATTAAGAAGAAAAGGCAAGAAACACTATCCAGTCTACGATGTTGTAGTTGTAGATGCCCGGGTTAAAAGGGATGGGAAGTATATTGAGCGATTGGGTTACTACAATCCGAACACTCAACCTTCAACGATACAAATAAATCCCGACCGAGCAATTTACTGGCTCAATCAAGGTGCCCAACCAACCGATGTTGTTCGAAACTTGCTTTCCTACGAAGGCATTCTTTTGAAACGACATTTACAATTCAAAGGGAAAACACCCGAAGAAATTGAAGAAATATTGAAGAAGCACAAAGAAATTGTTCTTGCTCGCTACTGGCGTCGAAAAGAGTTACGTAAGAAACGAGAAGAGGCAAAGAAAAAAGCCCAAGAGAAAGCAGAGCAAGAAGCCTAACAGTCCGTAGATTTTGTCGAAATAATATCTAATTTTTTAAAAAAAAATTAAGACTATCTAACTTTTTTTGTAACTTATCCTAATTTTGTTTGTTATTTCCCATTTAGGAGAACTCAAATTATGGACAGAAAAGAGTTTATTAAAATTACTGCATTTGGATTGGGCACTTTATTCGTATTTCAAAACTTTGTTGGGTGCAATAGTAATTCCACTCAAGCTCCCGCTAATGTTGATTTTACGATTGATATGAACAATCCAGAATTTTCTGTTTTAAAGGAAATAGGCGGGTACGTTGTTGTGAATAATATACTTGTATTCCGGGATGCAAATGGGAATTATGGTGCTGTAAGCAGTAAATGTACCCACGAGCAAACAACATTGGAATTCAACTTGCAGAAAGATAAAATAATTTGCCCAAAACATAATTCAGCTTTTGCGAAAAATGGTCAAGTTCTTGCCGGTCCCGCCCGCAAAAATCTGATTGCCTACAATGTTGAGGTCAATGGTAATGTTATTCGGATATTTTCCAAATAGCAAAATTTTTTCGTTTGTGTTTTTCTTATCAAGTTGTTTGTTTTATTCAGTTGTGTATGGGAAGTTTCAAAACTTTGCACAATCGGATTTTGTTATTGCTACAAAACTAAATTGCAACGATTACAATTCATTGGAGTATATTAAAAAAGACGATTTCATTAACAATGTTAATTTATTTTCACTTCGAGACAATTTATTATCGGTCGAGCAAGATTTTTTAGTTAACAAAAGCTTTCAGTCCGAAATAAACACCTCTGTTGGTTTTCTAAGTAGTGATACAAATACATTGCAGTTCGATGATATTGACACTGAAATCGAACTTCTCCCAAGTCGAATGAGTTTTGTAGAGCAATTCTTGTGGTCGAAAAACGGCTTTTTAAGAAAAATTGGAATTACATCTAATTTAACTCCAATCCAGCGCGAAAAAGAACTTGGCTGGAGAAGAAATATGTTGACTGTCCATCAAACATTAGGGTTGGTTTCTTGGAGTTTGATGGCTGGAACAGTTATTACTGGGCAACTTTGGCTCGATGGGTCAATGGATTCGCCAGATTGGCACAGAAGATTTTTATATTCCACGATTGCAACATATTCGTTGGCTGCGATTATTTCTGTGTTTACCCCTCCACCTTTAAAAAGAGAAAAAGAATTCTCGTCGATTACTGCACATAAACTACTAGCTTGGGTTCATTTTATTGGTATGATAGCAACACCTATTCTTGGTAAAGCGATTTCCTCCAGTTCCGATTACTACAAAGCCGCAAGAATTCATCAAAAAATTGGGTATGTTACTTTTTCTACTTATACTATTTCGATGTTGACGATTTTGCTATTTCGATAATTATGGTTAATAATGAGAACTTTTTGTATAATTTTTGGGTTCTGTTTGTTTGTTCTTGTAAGTTATAGTCAAACGCTTGTTATTAACAGTGTTAGCGGGAAGAGTGTAATTTCGTACGAACTTCGCCATCCAGCACACGATGTTGTTGGAATAAGCAGAGATTTGCAAATTAAAATCGAATACGATAAGAACAAGAACCAAATTCTAAACGCTATTGCACAAGTTAAGGTTACAACTTTCAATAGTGGGAATTCGAACCGAGACTCGCACGCTATGGAACTTATCGAAGCAATTAAATATCCTTTTGCAAAATTTCGTAGCACAAAAATTGTCGATTACGGCGATTCACTGACAATTTATGGCGATTTAACTTTTCATAATGTTACAAAAAATATTACAATAAAAGCGAAAAAAGTTATTAATCAAAATAAAATTTTTATAAAAGGGAACTTTGCTATTAGTTTAGACCAATTTAATGTTGAACGACCTAAACTTTTGTTTGTTCCATCCGAAGAATACCTTCGATTTGAATTTAGTTGTGAATTTATTATTAATTGAGGAAAGGAATGATAGTAAAGAGCATTCGTATAATTGCTTGGGTAGTAGTGGTTTTGTTTTTCGCCTTTCAAAGCGAAACAGAAGCAAAGCGGAATGGAATTGTAAACCGCACTAATACAAACTCAAGAAGTTGCGGGGAATGTCATTCAGCGAACCCAAATCCTAATGTAGTCGTAAAGATTACTTCTGAAAAAGGAACTTTTCAAACAACACCAAATGAAATAGTTAAATTTATTCTTACCGTTCAAAGCCAAAGCGGCTCGACTGCTGGTTGCAATATTGCTGTAAAAACACAACAAAATGGAAATGTGTCTGCTGGTCGTTTAGAACCCTATGCCAATAGTGGTTTAATTCTTAGTCAAAGGGAATTAACACACCAACAACCCAAACCTATTACCAATGGTACTGTATCGTTCGAGTTTCTTTGGCAAGCCCCAGAAACTCCCGGGACGTACTTTTTGCAAGCAGTTGCATTGGCTTCCAACAATAATAATAGAGAAGATGCCAACGATATTTGGAATTTTGCACCAGTGCAAGCAATTGAAGTTGTTTCTCCAAGTTCGGTCGAGGATTGTAATGTCGACGATATCTTTACTATTCCCAATCCTTACACCTCCAATTCTGTTGTGAAAATCAATTACAATGAAAAGTTTAATAAAATAAATAGTATTACTTTGTTTTTATTGAACAGTGGTAGGTTCGTTCAAATTTCTCCTAACTTGGATGAATTAGTAACTACTCTAAGGGGACTTCCACAAGGAATTTACTTTTTATCGTATTCAATAGAAGGAAAGACATTTAATCGAAGCTTTGTTAAGTTGGATTAATTAACATAATTATCCAAGGGAACTTAATTTAACACAGAAAAAATAATTCCGACTTATTTAAGAAATCTAGGCCTAATAATTCACCTATTCATTTTTCGTAATTTTGCTTTTATGAAACTTATTAAACTATACATATTGCGTTTTCACATAGGTCCATTTCTTTTTGGAACTCTTTTGGTAGTTTTTTTATTTCTTTTTCAACTATTGATGCGCGATTTGGATAAATTGGTTGGTAAAGGGCTTAGTATTTGGGTTATTGTTCATTTAATTACTTTGAATCTTGCTTGGATGGTTGTATTAGCAATTCCAATGGGGGTTCTTTTTTCGACCCTTACGACCTTTGGCAATCTTTCTTCTACATTCGAAATAACCGCTATGAAATCTGGTGGTGCAAGTTTTTTTCAATTAATTTCTCCGGTGATTATTATTTCACTCTTGCTTTTTGCTTTTTTGGTTTGGTTCAACGACCGTGTCCTTCCCGAAGCGAACCATCAAGCGAAAATTATGTTGTTCGATATAAATCGCAAGAAGCCTACTTTTTCGCTCGAATCTGGGCAATTTTCAACACAAATTGAAAATTACACAATTTTAGCGCGCAAGGTCGATTCTGCTTCGAATGGCTTGAGTGGAATTACTATCTACGACCTATCGAACTCACGGCAAACTAATACTATTTCGGCCGACTCTGGTTATGTTGTTTTTATTCCACAGATAGAAAAACTTCGTTTTTTACTTTTCAATGGAGAGGTTCTTCAAGTTGTCCCTTTTGAGCCCAAAAATTATAAGAAAATTTATTTCAAAGAATTGGAACTTTTGCTCGAAGGAAAAGGTTTCACCCTTGAACGAACCCCTGAAGGTTTGATATCTCGTAGCGACCGCGAAATGCGAATTAAAGATATGCAAAACATTGTCGACGAGTCGAAAAAGATTGTCGAAGAAAGCGAGGAAAGAATACGAAAATTGTTAACCACACCTCCTAAAATATTCAACAAAGCACAAGAAGAGAATAAACTCGATGGGGAAGCAATTTTTGAGCTTATCAAGAACGACTTTTCTTACCTAGAAAATCAAATTACCACAGAGATGTTTCGATTGGCCGACTACGACTCGCGTGCCCGGCAATATGAGGTCGAAATCCAAAAGAAATATGCAATTCCTTTTGCTTGTGTAATTTTTGCACTTGTTGGCTGCCCACTTGGTTTGATTTCGAGGCGTGGAAATTTTGGTGTGACTGCAGCAATTTCTTTGGGTTTCTACATCTTTTATTGGGCTTGCTTAATTGGTGGCGAAAAACTTGCCGACCGTGGCATTATTTCACCTTTTCTGAGTATGTGGTTGGGCAATATTATTATCTTTTCGTTTAGTCTTGTGCTATTGGTTCGAGTTAATTACGAAAATTCTATCATTTTGACCAAGATAAATAACTTATTTTATTTCTTAACCAAATTTCATTGGAGGAAAAATGGCTTATAAAATTTG
This sequence comes from Ignavibacteria bacterium, assembly GCA_026416955.1. Taxonomy (GTDB): domain Bacteria; phylum Bacteroidota; class Ignavibacteria; order Kapaibacteriales; family UBA2268; genus Naka2016. Next base: position 43,791 of record JAOAEE010000036.1, read on the forward strand.
TGTTGTAGGAACTGGTTATGTCGGTCTTGTTTCTGGTACTTCTTTTGCTGCAACTGGAAATGATGTTATTTGCGTCGATATCGACCCAGAAAAAGTGGAAAAATTGAACCAAGGAATACCAACAATATTCGAGCCGGGTTTGGAACCACTTTTGCAAAGGAACGTAAGGGATGGTAGACTTCGATTTACTACTAATTTGGAAGAAGCGGTTGTACCTTCTTTGGTCACATTCCTTTGTTTGCCAACTCCCCCAAACGAGGATGGTTCCGCGGATTTGACACATTTATTGGCAGTAGCAAAAGAAATTGCAGAAATTTTCAAGAAACATAACATAACCGAACATCGAATTGTAGTCAATAAAAGCACAGTTCCCGTTGGTACTGCCGATAAAGTCAGAGCCCTTTTTGCCGAAGTTTTTCCCGAAAATAATGTAGATGTTGCAAGCAACCCGGAATTTCTACGCGAAGGATTTGCTGTCGAAGATTCTATGAAACCCGAAAGGATTGTAATCGGAACAAGAAGTAAATTTGCCGAAGAGGTTTTACGCGACCTTTACGAACCATTCGTTCGCAGTGGAAACCCAATCTATGTTTTCGACGAGCGGACAGCCGAAGTTGTAAAGTATGCTGCAAACTCCTTCCTTGCAACTAAAATTTCGTTTATGAACGACCTTTCGGCTTTTTGCGAAGCCGTAGGTGCCGATATAGAAAAAGTAAGAATTGGCATTGGTTCCGATAGTCGTATTGGAAAAAGGTTCTTATTTGCTGGATTGGGTTTTGGTGGTTCTTGTTTTCCAAAAGATATCCGTGCTTTAATAAGAACAGCCGAAGAGGTTGGTACGCCCCTTGCTATTGTAAAAGCCACCTATGAGGTCAATCAAAAGCAAATCCGCCGATTTATCGATAAGATTTTAAACTATTTCTCTGGAGATATTAAAGATAAAACTTTTGCACTGTGGGGTTTATCATTCAAACCGAATACTGATGACGTTCGAGAAGCCCCAGCGTTTAAAATAATTGATGCCCTACTCGAACAAGGAGCAAAAGTTTTTGCATACGACCCCGAAGCTATCGACAATACGAAAAAGCATTATGGGGATAAGATACTTTATGCTACGAATATGTATGAATGCCTTGAAAATGCCGATGCTTTAATAATTGCGACTGAATGGACTGTCTTTCGAAACCCAGATTTTAAGAAGATGAAGGATTTGATGAAAAATCCATTGATATTCGATGGGCGAAACCTATACACTTTCGAAGAAATGGGGAAATATGGTTTCGATTACATTTGTGTGGGTCGGGTCAAACTTTGAAACTTTTTTTTCAAAACTCCGTAGTCATCAAAGGTAAGTTCATACGATATAAAGTGATGATACGAATTTTAAGCTTACTTTTGCTGTTTGTCGTTTCAATTTCTCTTTCTGGATGCTTCGGAGTTTATATATGTACCGAAGGTAGTGGTCATCTTTCCCGACAAGTGTATGAGGTTTCGTCGTTCAATAAAATTTCAATCAATGTTCCTTCGAACATATTTATTGTCCAAGACTCAACCCCAAAATTGGAGATTGAAACCGACGACAACTTGTTTTATTTTCTTTATGTAAAAACTTCCAACGATAAATTGATAATCGAAAGCGAAAAGGGACTTTGCCCAAGGAAATTAGATATTTATATTACAAGCCCCGATTTTGCCGAGATTGAGGTCAACGGTAATTCCGATATTATTGCTCAATCTCCTTTAAATACAGAGAAGTTAGCTATTTTGATTAATGGTTCGGGGGATATTATTATTGATAGCATAAAGACAAAGAAAGTTTCTGTTGAAGTAAATGGTAGCGGAGATGTAAGAGTCGGAGGTATCACCGAAAGTTTCAATGTTGAAATAAATGGTAGCGGTGATGTCCAAGGGGTGAAACTTGTTGCAAAAGAGGTTCAAGTTGAAATAAATGGTTCGGGAGATGTTTATGTAAACTGCCAAGAAAGTATGAAAGTAGGAATTTTTGGTTCGGGCGATGTTTATTATCTTGGCAATCCTTCGCATTCAAATATCGAAATAAGTGGTTCAGGAACTGCTAAAAGATATTCAGAAAAAAGTAAAGTAAGGTAATCTTTTTTACAAAAGAAAGGCTGTTTCAAATCGAAACAGCCTTTCCTTATTTGGTAAAATTATAGGTCTTAGTCCTTTTCGTTCAAGTCGCGATAAAGGAACCACCAGTCGAAGTTTTGATATTTTGCTTTTTTGTACTCAGCGGCTTTAATATCTGTTGGGGGTGGGATAATAACCTTGTCGCCAATTAATTCGTTGTTTGGCCAATTTGCTGGGATAGCGACTTTTTGCTCGTCGGAAGTTTGCAAACCTTTTAACATTCTTAAAAATTCGTCGAAGTTTCTACCGAGTTCTTGGGGATAATACACAATTGCTCTGATTATTCCATTTGGGTCGACAAAGAAAACAGCACGAACAGTATTCTTCCCTTTGGATGGATGTACTAGCCCAAGAGTATTAGCCAAATCACCAGTGTCTGCAATAATTGGAAATTGAATATCCACATTCAAATTGGTTTTAATCCATTCAACCCATTTGATGTGTGAGAAAACTTGGTCGATACTTAACCCAACTAATTCGCAATTAAGTTTTTTGAATTCTTCGTAACGATTCTGAAAAGCAACAAATTCGGTTGTGCATACAGGAGTAAAATCAGCAGGATGGCTAAACAAGATGAACCATTTACCTGCAAGGTCGTTTGGTAACTTCATCGGTCCGTGTGTAGTCTGGACCTGAACTTCGGGAAATCGGTCGCCGATTAAGGGCATTCTTCCTTCCATTTTAACCTCATTATTAAAAATAACAAAAACAAAGTTTAAAGAAGATTAAATTTTTATTTTATTGCAGATAAAAGCAAGGAGTTTGGGAACTTTTATATTTTAATATCGAGATAGCCTTTTGAAATTTGTGCTTGTGCAGTTGCTTGGGCTTGTTGTAAATTGGGTAAGCTAGATGAAATAAGTTGTAGCAATTGGGATTGCAATGAATTCGGAGAAACACCTATTGCTTGACGCAATACATCTTTTTGTATCTCGAATTGAACATTCATTCGCTTGTTTTCTTCGTTATTTTGTTGTGAATAATTTACAGGGTTAATCATCATAGTTTACTCCACACAATACACAATATCAATTACAAATATAAGGAAAAAACATAAATAATACAAGCAAAAGTAAAAAATTTTTAGTTAATTTTGCAGTAACTGGTGGCTTAGCTCAGTTGGTCCAGAGCGTTCGCCTCACACGCGAAAGGTCACTGGTTCGAATCCAGTAGCCACCACGAAATTTTTTTAGTAATTATACCTTAATCCAAGATAAGTTTTTCTCCCCTCGATTGGTCCCCAAATCATCGAACCATCGAAGTAGTTTGAAAATGGCGATTTGTATGCAACAATAGGATTTGGTTGACGAAAATTTGTAATGTTTTCGCTACCAATATAAATTTCGAATTTTCCTATTTTATAAGTTACTTGACCGTAAAGTACAAAGTAGGGGTTGTATGTATCGGGCAATTTATATTCTGCTGGGTTAGAATTTGTTTCTGGAATGCGACCACCACCATTGTATTCAAGTGTTACATCAAACATAAACGGTTCTGGCTTGTAGGCAATATTGAACAAAGCTTTGTGTGGGCTAATTAATGGTTTCCTTTGAAGTTTCCAATTTGTAGTTGTCCAAACATCATTTAGTCTGTATGCAGCAAGTATAGTCAAATTCGAAAAAATATCCGCAGTTAAATCAATTTGGAAACTATTTGAAAAGGATTTACCATTTAGATTGTAAATATAAATTTTATCTGGTGCAATGTCTCGGTCGACAATTGTTTGGTTTATGAACTTTGTGTGGAAAAACTCCAAGTTGAGTACAAAACATCTTCCAAGCATTTCGATGTTATGGGTTGTGTTTATTCCAAAGTTCCAAGCTTCCTCGATTTTTAGTTCTTCTTTGAATGTTATTTCGCGCGATGATGTTAAGATTCCTTGATTTTCGGGAATTGGGAGAGGGAAGTGATAGCCTTTGCCAGCAGAAACTCGTATTATATTATTTTCGTTAAGTTGATATTTAATATGAATTCTTGGAGTAAACAATTTTCCAGCAATGTTGTGAAAATCTAATCTAATCCCAGAAATGATTTGAAAATTTTCCAATGGATTTACTGTAAACTCTGCAAACAATCCACCAACAGATTCTCGGGTCGATAAATCCAGATTATCCAAAATTTGTAAGTAATTGTTGTATTGATAACTTAGACCAAAAGTGTAATTTAGGTTTGTTTCAGAGTTATCATTGCTACCCTCCAGAAGGTTGTAAGAGGACGAAAAGAGTATAGTTGCAAAAACCGAGTTTTGTTCGGCGTTGTAGGTTCTTTGCCCAAAGTAGGAATTTTGTTTATGATGAATAAAACTTAATATTGTTCCAATATTTCTATTTGTTTCCTCATCGAAAATAAACCCGTTTTTAGTTGTAAGGTTTATTCTTTGAATATCCACATTCGAACCCCAATAGGAGTTTGAATTTGGGGAATCAAAAAACCAAACTTGCCCACTTTTTGAATTATTTAATAGCCAATGGACAAAAGTTTTGCCCTCGAAATTACCAACTGAGTAATCTAATCTTTCCAATATATTTATTTGCTTGTTTGTTGGAATGTCCAAGAAACCGTCGCCATTGTGGTCGATCTTTTTATTAAAATAGTTACTATGAATAAGATTTGTTAGAAAAATATTTTCTTCTAATTCAAATTTTGTTATGATATTTGCTTCAAGCCTAAAAATATCGTTCAAGTAGTTATTGAAAATAAGGTTCTCGGAACTTTCTGGTCCTTTTAGTTCCACATTTATCTGTCCGGTAATAGATTCGTAGCCCCGAGTTACTGAGGAAGTTCCTTTTGAAATGGAAATTGAATTAATCCAAGGTCCCGGAACGAATAGCAAACCATAGTTCGAGGCGATACCTTGAAGATTTGGCACTATTTCAACCATAAGTTGAGTGTAGTTCTGTGCCAAACCCAACAATTGAATTTGTTTCACCCCAGTTACAGCATCCGTATAGGTTACATCGACAGTTGGGTTAGTAAGGAAGCTTTCACTTAAATTGCAGCAAGCAGCCTTTTTTAGTCCACTTCCAGTAATAACTTCGGTCTTCACAATCGAGGAATTTTCGAGAATGAAATCGGGTTTGGGTTTTTCGACAACAACTTCGGGGGTTTTAAATTCTTGGTACAAAACAAATTCGATTTCATTTGTTTCTGGTTGAACTAAAATCGTGTCCAATTTGTATCCAAAATAAGTTGCCACCAATTCGGCTGGTGGATTTACTTCCAGTTCGAATTCACCATTTTTGTCGGCTATTGTTCCTATTTTTGAATTATTCACTTTAATTGTTGCGTTTGGAAGTGGGATTTTTTGTCCGTTTTCGTTAATTCCTAATATTCTACCTTTGATAACTTTTGCTTGTGCAAATAATGGTAATATTACAATAATAGTAATGATAGAAAGAATTTTATTAAATCTATTATTAATTTTCATTTTTCCCTCCAAAAGGTTTATGATTAATTTTTGATGAAGGTTATCTTTAGATTAAGAATAAGCAAAAAAGATTAGGAATTAATGGAGTGTCTCGCTATTGGTGGGTAAAATGAAATGGGTTATCAATTGGATAAAACGTACAATTTTTTGTATAGGATTAATAATTTTTACTTGTACTTGTTCATATTTTAGTTTAAAGTAATTTGTAATAGAAGATTTGATGTATTCAATTCTAAGAGATAATTTGAATTTCTCGGTAAATTTTTTCAAGTTCTTCTCGTTGGTAGCAATATCGATTTTCGAAAAAATCTTTGTGTCGGAGCAGCAGTTATCATTGCTATTTATGGTTGGTATGGATTTAGGTTCGGACGGATGCGAACAAGTTTGGGAATAATCTACATCGCAACAGCCAAAATTGTGTGAGTGGTGTTGGCACTTGCTTTCGTAGAATTCCTCGATGCTAACAAAAATTTTTTGCTCTTCTTTGCAAATATGATTTAAAATAGTTACACCGGCAGAAGATAGGATAATTCCTATTGCAAGAACAATGCCGAGTATTTTTTTTACTATTTCCACCATACAATTTCAGAAACGAACAAAATTAAGAATATTTTATCTACCTATCCAATTATGTTACCATTTTTCTTCATTGCGGAATTTCGCTAATGTCCGAAAAATGTTGAATGTTAAAGCAAACACCCGTCATTAAAAAAAAGGCCTTTTCGTAATGAAGAAACTAGAGTGCTTTTGCTACTTCGTAAGTAACAACGGGAGCTTTTCCGTTTAGAAGCACAAATAAGATGCTTATGCTACCGTGTGAAATACTGGCTTCTCAACTTAAGTGAAAAGAAGTAGCGGATGCAAATTCCCTTGCGGGTAAATTTCCGAAAGTAGGGTGCAAATTCGATATGCTTTTGGATGCACAGATAGAAATGAAAAACATTTAAAATTGCGACAGAATGGTTGAAGTTATTTGTTGCAAAATAAAATTTTTTATTAATAATTTTAAGAATAAAAAAAATTGGGGTTTCCGTTAACCACGTACCAACCACCGATAATCGCAACTTATTGTGGAGGACAGTTTGCTATTGCGGATGTCAAAAGAATATAATGTTAAAATACTCGATAAACGATTTAATATGCAATATGTTTTGACAGGAAAAACTGAACAATGAAGACAACAACAAGGTTTATATAGAAAAATAAGTAATGTAAAAATATTAATGATATTTTCAATAACATCAAAGAAGTAGACAAATTATATCATCCAAATAGCTCAATTCATTTAATAGACTTAATTTATTCAATTAGATTTCCTACTTCAATAAATTTCCTACAAAGTTAGAATTAAAAAAAAACAGAGTAAATTGAAAAAGGAAGTTCATTTGTTTGAGTTTGTTTTACATTGTTTGGTGCAATACGAGCGAAGGCAGAAGAATAGAATGCAGAATTGGCAGTAGATTCGCGTTAGGTTCGGTTGGAAATGATAAAGAATAAATGTAATTTTGCGTTTGCTTCTTGATTTTTCATTTTTTTCTCAAAATTTGTTAAAAATATTTTGTTTTCTCAAAGAAAAATGTTATAATGCATTTCGCATAACGGGGAAAATCAATTTTCTTTTTTGGGTCGTATGATGCTGGGGAATACTTATAATATATTGAAACAATTAGGGATAAAAGGATTAATCCTTGTATCTTGCGTAATTGTTGGCTTGGTTCTAATCCTAATTGTTCCAACCTTTGCAATGAAACTTCTGGGTATAGGTGTTGTAATACTTTCTATTTTGGGTTTGATAATTTCTTTCTATCAACGAGGGTATGTAACTGGTAAGGAGTTCATCGTAGAAAAAAAGAAACCATCGACACCTTTGCCCAAGAACTTGAAGATTGATGAGATTCGTACAGAAAAAGGCAAGATTAAGTCCTTCGAAAATGTCGAGACAGATATTATTATTGATAGTGTTGATAGTAAACCCCAAAAGAAAAGCCCAAAGAAAAAATTTGGCTTAGTCCAAGGTTTTATCAATTTCGTTGCAAAAGCAGAGGAAAAATCTTATTTCCCAAGTGATTCAAAATTAAAGACAAAGAAAACTTCTGGTATTCAAGAGAGCGATTTGGAAAGGATGAATGTTTATCGAGACGAGCCAGAGAGCAGTTTTAAAATAATAAGGAAATCGAAAACAAATCGCACTGAAACAAATGTTGGGAGTGACCTTCCTAACAATAAAGAAGATTCGAAGTTCGAGGAGCCGTTGCAAGAAGTTAAGATAGAGATAAAGGAACCATACAAAGAAAAAGTCGAAGACGACTATGGTGAAGTTCAAACAAAAGAAATTGAAACCGATTCGATTTTGAAAGGAAAAAAAGAAGAGAAGGAGGTTCAAGAAGAGTTTCGAGTTGACATTGTAAATGAGCCAAAGTTTAAGAATAGAAGCGTTGAGTTTGATGTCGGAGAAGTATATTCCGAAGATGGGTTCATTCGTGGAGAGCCGATAAAAGAGATGAAGATACTTTTCGAGCGAATGTTGAATGTGATTGGAACAGTTACGAAAACAATAACAGCCGCATTCTATTTAGTCAACAAAGCGAAAAATGAATTGGTACTTCAGGCAATTGTATCTCATAACCCAGAGGCGTTGCGAAAGGAGAGAAAGATACCATTGGATGGCGACCTAATAAGTCAAATAGTGTATAGAGGGCGACCAGAAATAATTGATTTCAATCCATATGCATCTGAATTGGATTTGCTGCCGTATTATTCGAAGGAAGTTGGTGCAAGGACGTTTATTGGAGTACCACTTACAATGCGAGGCAGCATTATTGGCGTGCTTTGTGCCGATTCAACTTCGCCCGATGCTTTCGATAATTATACAATGAACTTTTTCCTACATTATGCGAAAATTTTTTCCTTTTTCTTGGAAAGTTACACTGAAAAATACGAACTGTTGTTGGAATCGCAAGCACTGGGGCTCGTCGATGAGTTCCGAAAAGGATATTTTGCTGGTGGAAGCAAAGTTTCTGAATCGATGAAAAATTTGGTGCAAACTATTTTGAATTTATTCGATTTTACTACTGTTGGAATTTGCCTTTATGATTTTAATTCTAAATTTTATCGAATTTACTATATTCGTTCAAAAAAGAATTTAGATTTGGAATTGAAAAACAAAAAGGTCGATTTGAAAAGAACACTCTTGGGTAAGTCTTTGAGCGAGAAAAGGGTTTTAAATGTCGAATTTGATGAACATATCCAAAGAGTGCATTATTTGGAAACAAAAATAAAACGGGGGAACTTTGTCGCAGTACCAATAAAGACGCAAACTGGTGTTTATGGTGCAGTTTTTGGCTGGACCGATGAACTTAATCCAATTATTAATAATACAATTCGAATTTTGGAGGATATATCGTTTACTTTAGGTTTGTTCTACGAGAATGATTATTTAAACTTTGTAGCAAGAAGTTCATCGAAAGAAGAAGTTCATTTTGGTAAGGAATTATTCCACAAAAAAGTGGAAGAGGAGTGGAAACGTGCAGTAGAATTTGGAATCCCATTTTCGATATGTAAGATTTCTATTGATAACTATTTGATAGATTCAAATCTACTTGTAGAGTTCGAGAGCCAAAGTAGAAAAGTTGTGCAAGAAAATTTGCAAAAAGTTCTCAAAGATTTTGAATACTTTGCAGATTTGGAAGATAAGTCTATTGGTGTGGTATTGATTGGTAGAACTGGGAAAGATGCAAAGTTGCTGTTTGAAATGATAAGAAAGAATATAGCACAAACTATGCTAAAAATCAACAACGAAAATGTTTTCTTTACGATTTCGGTTGGAATTGCTCAATTTAATCGGGATACAAACGTCGATAAATTAATTGAAAATGTAGACAAGGCTTTGGAAATATCTTGTTCAAGAAAAAACACAGTTACACTATATTAAAACTTATTTATGGATGTACACAAACTCGAGCAAAAAGTAATCTCGGTACTTCGAGATAGCGGTCGCCCTATGCGGCTACAAGAAATTAGCCGACGCATAAATATTTCTCCAAAGACAAAAGAATATACGAATTTGTTAAGAGCTATCGAAAACCTTTGCACTTCCAACATTATCATAAAATCAACAAGGAGAAAATATCATCTTCAAGAGTATCTAAACGACTCTTTGGTTACTGGAATTTTGAGGATTGAGCACGGCCGGGGGATTGTACAATCCAAAGAGTTGAAACAACCAATCACTATAAAACGCAAGAACCTTTTTACAGCATTTGATGGGGATAAGGTTCTTGTGAAATTGCTTGGTATAAAGAATAAAGATAGACAATATGGTGAAGTTATAGAAATTGTTTCGAGAGCAGAGCATAAATTTATTGGCACCATCGAGTACGATGGTGGCTTGTTCTTCTTGGTTCCATCGGACGATAAGTATTATATCGATTTTGTGGTACCAGAAAGGAAACTGAAAAAAGCAAGCGATGGGGCGAAAGTATTAGCTCGACTTGTGGAATGGAACGACCCCAACAAAAGTCCGATAGCCGAAGTAATAGAAATTCTTGGTCGTGCGGGCGATATTGCTTCCGAATCGGAAAGAATACTTTATGAATTTAAATTGCCAAAAGAATTCCCAGAAAAAGTTTTGAAAGAAGTAACAGAAATACCAGAGAAAATTCCTCAAAGCGAAATAAAACGTCGAGTAGACCTACGCGAAAAATTAATAATCACTATCGACCCAATAGACGCAAAGGATTTCGATGACGCCGTTTCTTTGGAACGGCTGCCGAATGGGAATTATCTTTTGGGTGTGCATATTGCTGATGTGAGTTATTATGTTAAGGAAAATAGTGAACTCGACAAAGAAGCCTTTCGGCGGGGGACAAGTGTTTACCTTGTTGACCAAGTGGTTCCAATGCTTCCCGAAAAACTTTCGAACAACTTGTGTTCGTTGCGACCAAACCGAGTTCGTTTAGCTTATAGTGTTATGATGGAATTCGACCAGAAATTGAACCGAGTTCGATACGAAATTTTTGAATCTGTTATAAAAAGTCGAAAAAGATTAAATTACGACGAAGTTTATGAACTTTTGAAATCGGGTAGGGAACCATCAAACGAAATCGAAAAATTACTTTACGAATTAAATGAATTTGCACAAAAGTTGCGAGAAAAAAGATTTAGCGAAGGTGGAATAAATTTCGAAACGGTGGAGGTACGGTTTGTTCTCGATGAGAATAAAAACCCAATAAGTGCCTATTTGAAGGAAAGTACAATTGCTACGCAATTAATCGAAGAATGTATGCTCGCTGCAAATCGAACTGTTGCGGAGCATATTCAAAAATTGAAAACAAAACATAGATTGAAAACGGAATTGCCATTTGTTTACCGTATCCACGACGAACCAGAACAAAAAAAGATTAAAGAATTGGTTCACTTTTTCAAAATGATGTCGATTGATGCAAAAAACTTGGTTAGTGCAAAAGCAATAAACAAATTTTTAAAGCAATTCGATGGTCGCCCCGAGAAGCCAATAGTCCACCAACTTTTAATAAGAGCGATGCAAAAAGCAATCTATTCGCCCGAGAACATTGGTCACTACGGCTTGGGATTTAGGTACTATACACATTTTACCTCGCCAATCCGTCGATATCCCGACCTTGTTGTTCATAGGCTGTTGAAATTATATAATAATCGTATTCCGAAGGAGGATGAATTGCAAAAATTGAGTAGAATTGTTGATATTGCAAGCGACCAAAGTTCCGAGCGTGAGATAGTTGCTATGGAAGCCGAACGCGAAAGTGTAAAACTTATGCTAACAATTCTTGCTGGTGAAAATATTGGGAAAGAGTTTACTGGAACAATTTCTGGGGTTACGAATTTTGGCTTGTTTGTTGTTTTAGATTCTATTTATGCCGAAGGGTTAATTCCTGTTCGAGACCTAATTGATGATTATTATGTTTACGATGAAAGAAACATTCGTCTTGTTGGCAAAAGGAAAGGGAAAGTGTATAAGTTTGGAGACCGAGTTGCAACAAGAATTGTCGAAGTAGATGTCGAAAAACGCAAAGTCTGGTTAAAATTAGTTGAATACTTTTATAAATCCTAAGGGTGCTAGGATAAAAAAGCCTCGCGTAATTGGTTAATTTCAAGTTTTCTCATTTTAAGTATGACCTTGAAAACTTGTTCTATTTGCTTGGGTGTTCCGTTCCGTATCATTTCAAAAAATTCGATAGGAATAATTTGCCAAGAAATACCATATTTGTCTTTTACCCACCCGCATTGTTCAGCTTCGGGAATACTTGATAATCTTTCCCAGAAGTAGTCAATTTCATCTTGTGTTTCGCAAGTAACGATAAAAGAGAAAGCTTCGTTGAAGTTAAAGTCGTGTTGCCAACCATTGTCCATAGCAATGAACCATTGGTTTTCAAGCATAAAGTCTGTGTAGAGTATTGTTCCTTCTTTGTTTGGCTCCATCCCACTTGAATATCTTTTCAGAACACCTCTTTTGCTATTATTAAAAATTGAGATGTAGAAGTCGGTTGCTTCTTCGGCCCTTGCATAAACTTCGTTGACAAACATTAAGGCTGGGGTGATAAAGTTTCTTTCGTTCGTTTCATCCTCGACAAGAATTAATTGCCACGACAATCCAAATTTGTCTTCGACCCATCCAAATTTTTTGCTAAAAAAGTATTCATCTATTGGCATCAATATGTTGCCGTCTTTACTCAATTTTTCCCAAAAGTAGTCTAATTTATTGGCTGCATTCCTATCCTTTATTGCGTCAAAAGTCAATACGAAGGAAATCGAGGGGTTCAATTTAAAATGTGGACCAGCACTTATTGCCATAATACTATAATCAAGTAAGTTGAATGAAACAAGTTCAGTTTCCCCAGAGGGAGTATCTTTAATAATAATTCTTTCGCTGATTTTTGAGTTGCCACCAAATACTGATGTGTAGAATTCTGCTGCTTTGATTGCTTCAGTATTGAACCACAAATGTGGAATTATTTTCTGCATTTTCCCTTATTAATTAAAAAATAGAAAGCGATTAAGGAAAATAATTATTTTAAGATTTTATTTTAACAGAAGGTTATTTCAACTTTACGATAGTAACACCAGCCCCACCTTCTTCTATTGTTCCTTCACGAAAGCTATCCACTTGGGGATGGGACTTGAAGTATTCGTGTAAGTTCTGTCGCAACGCCCCAGTTCCCTTCCCGTGAATTATTGTAATTGTATCTACATTGCTTAATATGGCCTCGGAAATAAATTTGTCGACTTCCCGGATTGCTTCGCTTACTCTTTTCCCACGCAAGTCCAGTCGGGTGTTTGCAGAAAATTTAAGGTAATCTGTGGGTAAACTCTTTGATTCTGTTGGTTTTTGCGAAAATTTATGTAGTTTACTTAGTTTAGTTTTAAATTTTAGTCCATTGAAATCGACAAGTGCTTCTTCTGTCTCGTCGAAAATCTTGATTATTTGTCCGATACTTGTGGGGTCGTCGATATAAACTAAATCACCTTCAAACAATGTTTCGATATTGTGTGCGATTTGTTCGGAAGCAGTAAAAACCTTTTTTGCTTCTTCTTCGATTTCTTTCTTCTGCAAAGCAAAGTCCTTTTTAATAGAACCAAGAGTTTTTTGTTGTTCTCGTACTTCTTTGATTGTGTTTTCAATCAAAGCATTTGCCTTGCGAATAATTTCGTAGGCTTCGATTTTAGCGTTATCGAGCAATTCTTTACGCTTTGCCTTTATTTCGTTAAGTCGCTGTTGGTATTCTTCTTTTATCTTTTGTAGTTCAAGTTTTTCGGCTTCCAAATCCAATTTTAATTTCTCGGCTTGGATTTTTAGTTGGTAGATAATTTTCAATTGTTGTTCAATTTCGTTTTCTGATTTTGAAAGATAGGAGCGGGCACGCTCGATAATATGCTTTGGCAAACCAAGAAGAGTTGCAAGTTCAAAAGCATAACTATTGCCGGGGAAACCTTGAAGGAAGCGGTAAGTAGGTTTCAAGTTGGTCTCGTCGAATTCTAACGAATCGTTTTCGATTTCTTTTCGAGTTAACGAGAATACTTTTAAATAAGATTGGTGGGTTGTAACTGCAAAGAACAAATTTATTGTGATAAAAGTTTCGATTATGGATGCGGCTAAAAGAGAACCTTCGTGTGGGTCGGTTCCAGAAACAATTTCATCGATTAGGACAAGAGTTTCGGGGTCGGAACTTTCGATAATATTTTTAATTCTTAAAATTTGAGAGCTGAAAGTGCTTAAATCTTGTTCAACAGATTGTAGGTCGCCAATAGAAGTGTATATTTTAAAGATTTTGGTCTTGCAGTAGCCGTGTGTAAAAAAACCAGAAAGAGCAAGTGCAATATTTAGCCCAATACTTTTTAGTGCGACAGTTTTACCTCCAGCATTTGGTCCGGAGATAATGTGGCCCCGTTTGAGTTCAGAAAAGGTGATTGTTAAAGGAACAACGTTTTTAAAGCCACGATTGTGGACTAAAATTGGATGGCGAATATCTTGCAAGAAAATTTCTTTATTGTCCCAAATAATAGGTTTTTGGCAGTAAAATTGTATTGCGTATTTGGCTTTTGCAAAAGTTGCGTCGAAATGCACAAGAATATCAAGAGAGCGAATTAATTCTTTTGCAACATTGCCAATTTCTTCTGTCAAGTTACGAAGTATCCGATAGATTTCCCTTCGTTCTTCATTTTCAAGAAGGGAAAGTTCGTTGTTCATTTCGATAACTTCTGCGGGTTCGATAAAACAAGTTTGTCCGCTTTGCGAAACCCCGTGAATAATTCCCGAAATTTTGTTTTTATATTCAATTTTAATAGGGAGAACAAATCTACCTTCGCGGATAGTAACAAATTCGTCTTGAACAAGTTCATCTTGTGCTATGGTTTTTAAAATCTTATCAAGGCGGCGTCGAAGTTTTGCCGATTTTTCGATTATTTCGTTTCTAATTCGCAACAATTCTTTAGTCGCATTGTCGCGAACATTGCCCGTTTCGTCGATTGCCTCGCGAATATGTTTTTCGAGAATTCTGTTTTCGTACAAAAGGGAAGCAAGTTCAGCAAGATTTGGGAATTCTTCGGCTTTCGATTGTATGAAGGAGCGAAATGTACGTGAAATCTGCAACAAATTCAAAATTTCGAGGATTTCACCAGTGGAAAGTACAGCGTTTTCAATTTCAGATTTATAAATTTTTTGTCTCACATCTCCAAAATTTTCCAAAGGAACATTTTGGTAGATGTTAAGAAGATTCACACTTTCTTCGACAAGAATATGCTCTTTGGAAAGTTCTTTTGGGTCTAAAATAGGAAGTGAATTCAAAATTTGATTTTTTCCGTATTCTGTGATTGCATATTTCGAAACTTTTTCCAAAACAGTAAAGAATTCAAGTTGTTTAAGCGAGTCGAGATAAAGTGGGTCGATTTGTTCCATTTCTAAACTGTTTTTTGAGACAAAAGTTCTTTTGCAATTGCTTGAACAAGATTTCCATCGGCTTTACCTTTTAAGTCCTTCATCGCTCTTCCCATAACCTTTCCGAAATCGCTAGGGGACTTAGCACCTATTTCAATTATTATGTTGTTTAGGAAAGTACGAATTTCTTCCTCTGTCATTTGGGCTGGCAAAAAACTATGAATGATATCTAGTTCTTGGCGTTCCTTTTCGGCAAGGTCGTTTCGACCACCTCTTTCGTAAAGTTCTATTGCTTCTTTTCTTTTTTTTGCTAATGAATTTAATATTCTTAACTCATCTTCTTCGTTCATTTCTCTATCAATTCCGCTTTTTTTGAATTCAAGGATTGCTGCTCGAATTGAACGAAGGGCATCCAAGCGAACTTGGTTCCCTTCCTTTATTGCTTTCTTCAACTCCTCGCTAATTTTCTGCTCTAAGTTCATAATTGCTCCAATTTCGTTTCGATAAGTTGCAAAATTACAAGATATTAATCAATTAATAATTTTCGATTACAATAGATTTAGGTAAATTTGTAATTTTAGGTAAATGATGGGAGTGTGGTTCCGTAAAAAAATAATTTTTTTGCTCATTTTTTCTTTGTTCCTCTCGTTGGAATTTGGGGTCGAAGCACACTCTGGAAAAAAGAAGAGCAAACCTTCAATTTCAAAAAAAAGTAAATTAAGCCGAGCCTCTGCAAGCAAACATATAACCAAGAGTAAAATCAAGAAAAAAAGAAAAAAGAAACCACGTCTGGTCGTCCCCAAGGTTCTTTTAAATCAAATGAAGATATTGGATAGTCAAGAACTTAGCAAAGGAGTCTTTTATAAACAAATACAATTTGGAACGGACGAATTAAGGATTTTAGTGCATTTAATCGAAGTTGATATTGATTCAACACCTTACCAAGTCAGGTTGTTGAAGGCAAAGAACACAGTTGATGGGCTCGATTATATCCGTAATATCTATGATGATTTTCAATTTGAACTGACAAGAATTTATGGTGGGGATTTAATTGCTATTTCTAATGCAAATTTTTGGTCGGCATTTATGAATTACCCTATTGGTATTTTTGTTACAGAGGGAGAAGTAATTTCAATGAAAAAATATAAAGAATGGAGCACAGTTTTCTTTGATGAAGAGAACAGACCATATATCGATAATTTTGAACTTTTTGGGGAAATTATTCTACCCGACGGACACAGAGTAAGAATTGATAATGTAAATCGGCGTAGTGAAACCGATGTTCTTGTTCTTTACAACAAATATTTTGGCGATACCATACCGAAAGTCCATATCAAGGATTTAGAAAAATTAGTCGACGAGACAATTTCCGCAATTATTCAAAACTCCGATTTTACCGACACCACAGAGATAGAGATAGACACAAACGAAATCCGAAATCAAATAATTAATTCTAAAAAAGAGGAGTCGAAAGAATTTTCGACAAGAAAATTAGTTTTTAGATATTTAGAACAACCGGCAATCAATCGGAAAATTCTTGTTGAATTTTTAGGATATGATTCCTCGGTTGTTAAAATTCCGAGTAATGGATTTATTTTTACCTTGCCAGCCGAAAAAGGGAATCTTTTGAAACTTAAACGAGGGGAAAAATGTTATCTATATTTTTCAACCGACCGTTTAAGATATATTAAATTTACTAATGCAGTTTCTGGGACACCACGGCTTGTAAGGAAAGGTGTAGCAAAACACGAAGCATACCAGGAAGGTTCTCGAGGATTTCGATTTATTGGGGCCCAGTTGCCAAGAACTGCAATTGGTACAAATATGTCCAAAACAAAGATATTCCTTTTTGTTGCAGAGGCAAGCAAGACCAATAGAAGTCTTGGAGCAAATCTTTCTCAATTGTCAATAATAGCTAAAAAGATAGGTTGCTTCGATGCAATGAATTTGGACGGAGGAGGTTCTTCGATAATGTTGGTTAATGGCAAGAAAGTTGGTTCAAACGGCGAGAGCAACGGAAGAAGGATTTCGGGGGCTATTGGTATTTCGGTAAGAAATAAGAAATAAGATGTAACCAAATTAAATGATGATTTGTCTTTGTATTTGAGTGCGAAGGAGTAATGTGAAAAATTTTGGCGAAAAAAAAGTAGAGGAAGAGAAACTTATTCGGGCAACCGAGGATTTTCGTCGGGGAAGTGCCGAGGCATTTCATATTTTGTATTCGCACTATAGCCAAAAAGTGTATAGGTTTTGTTTAAGAATGCTGGGAAGTAAAGAAAAAGCAGAAGATGCCTTTCAAGAAACTTTCATCAAGGTATTTGAAAATGCAAAAAGTTTTCGGAGTGATAATTTTGGTCCTTGGCTATTTACAATTGCACGCCACGTTTGTTTGAATATGATAAGATTGGAGAAACCATACCAAGAAGTTAACGACAACTCTTTGAAATTATCATATGTTAATAATAGCGACTTTGGGTTGAAGGATTTTGTTCAACGCGCAATTATGCAATTACCGATTAGTTTGCGCGAAGCCTTGTTGTTGAGAGAATACGAGGAATATTCTTACGAGGAGATAGCCCGAATTCTGGATATTGGCATTTCCCTGGCAAAAATTCGAGTTCATCGTGCTAGACTTCTCTTAAAAAAATTATTGGAACCAATTGCAAAGGAATATTATGGGAATCGATAAGTTCATTAATGATTATCTTGATGGTACGCTTACTCCCGAAGATGATAACAAGTTTCGGGAATTGCTCGAAAATGATATAGAAGCCCAAGAGGAATTCGATTTGATGTTGTCGCTCAATTCGATACTTAAAAATGATGCCGAAAGTATCCAAGTTCCCAAAAGTTTAGAAGAGAAGGTCGAGCAAAGATTACTTGCTACCTATTTGAGTATGGTAGCAACCAAACCAAGTCGAAAAGGAAGAAAAATTGCTTTTGCGCTTGCTTCGTTCTTTTTCCTATTCTTAATTAGTATTTATTATATAAATGAGGGAAATTTACCTCACAACAACACATATTTTATTTCGGAAATTGTTAAACAGCAAGATATATTGAACCAACAAATCCCAATTGCGGAAGAGCAATCAATGCCAAATGATAGTAAAATTAATCCTGCTTATTCCCTTGCCCTTTCTAATCTGTCGAACCAATCAGCTACCAAGACAGAAATTTCAGCAATTAGTCGATACGAAGGAGTATCGAAAAATGAACTTTTCCAACATAATGTTGTTACGATATCGAAGGGATTGTTTGTAGAAGATGGTTTCAAATACGACAGTAAAGTAGAAAAAGATAGAAATTTGGTTTTTCTACCAAAGGAAAAGGGAAATGTTTTGAGTATACATTCTGCTCAACTTTCTTTGGATTATCAAAATGTTAACAAATTTGGATATCATCCAAATTATTTTAACGACTTACCAGCAAAAGGAATTTCGTTAACTGCATTCTCTTCTTTACCTTTAAGGGAATATGGATACAATCCTCAAAATTTGAAGTCATATTCAAGTTTTTCTCAAAGTGTTGGTTATCAAATTTCCGACAACTTTCGTTTGGGGTTAGAATTCGGTTATTTTGACTTCGATTACACCCAAAACACAACAATCCTTGTTCCAGCAATACAACCCTATGCACCAGAAAGAAAAATTTATGATAAATATATCAAAAAAGAAAAGAATGAAACAGTTGTTCTAACAAACGGAGAAGATAATTCCTATCCAAAATATGTAGAAGTAACTGTACCTATCGATAGAAAATATCAACATTATTGGGGTAGCCTATTTGTCGATTATGAATACCCATTAAATAAATTTCTATCGATAGTAGGTCGTATGAATGTTGGAGCAACAAGCGATGGATTTCTTGGAGGCGTTGTAGTTTATACAGAATTCCAACCCTTTAATGGCTTAACCTTAAACTTTGGATTAGAGAATAAAACTTATTGGAGCGCATTCCCTTCGGAAACATCTACTTTGAAAAGCGTGGTTGGTTTGGTTTATGGTTTAAGTTTGAAATTTAATCTTGGGAAATAATGTTTAATGTTTGAATTTTGCTAAAAATAAATTAATTTTGCTTGATTTATGTGGATATTATTAAACAAAAAGAGGTGTTATTATGAGAAAGTCTTTACACATTCTCATTATTTTATTTTTCTTAGCACAAAATCCTGCAATTTTTGCTATCGAGCAAATTAATACTACGATTGCCTCGCCCAAAAGTTTCAAAGGGGTGGAGTTAGTTCCGGAAATACCTAATTATTTCTTTAAGTCGCCAGTAGATAAGCCACTGTCAACAATAAACTTCCAAATCTTGGACTCCTTAGCAAATGCATATTCATATTTTAGCGAGTCTCAGCAACCGTTTGTATACGTTCCCAAAATTAGACAACTTATAACTATCAAAAGGGGATACTGGGATATTGACAAGTATCCAGAATATACTGGCGACGACACGAAGAATAATCTTTTTATTAGATATTCTACGGATTGGGGCAAAAGTTGGTCGAATCCAATACTTGTCTACAAAGTACCAAGTGGGACACAATATGCAACTTGGCGTGCCCGTTACCCAAGTGTTTATGCTTTCGATTACGAGGGAGATATTGCTTATGTTTACACTGCACCTTGTACAGATGGAAGTGGCTGGGTTGGTTTTGTAAATGGGTTATACTATCAAAATAATTTCTTTCAATCGTTTTCAAAGTCTTTTACTTGGAAAGATGGAAATAGATATAACTGGGGCGGCACAGATTCTCGTATTGTTGGGGGAATGGACGGAAGCGACCCCTATGCAATTGCTGTTGGAACAATAATGATTGAAGGAGGCTTACCACTTACACATACGAGCCATTTAGGTTACCGACGTACAACAGATTTCGATAAATGGAACGAAGTTATACCTCCTCAATGGGAAGCAAGTAAGTATAAAACTCCTGTTTCACAAAATGATAGTGTAAGGTCCTCTTTGATTGCTGGTTTCAAATTTGCCGATGATGGTTATATTTATATGGCAGCCTATGCAAATTTTGCAAACCTCACTTTAAATAGATTTTTCTTTGGTGTTTCTAAATCCACTGACCTTGGAAAAACTTGGAGCGATTTCGAATTCCCACCCGAGAATTTATTCGACTCATATTTACAGGAATATGGTCTAAATACTTCGTTGATTACCTGGGGGCAACCACAATTTGTTCCATTGGGAAACGATAACTACACATTTCTTGTAAATATTAATGAAGATACTACCCAAACTTTCCGTCTTTGGGAAAATGCTCTTCATCAACTGGTTGAAGTTTATAAACAAAATGGTGTTTGGGGTGTTCGAAAGGTCTCCGATTTGACTGGTTATGTTCTTGCTTATGTTGCACCAACTTCTTCAAATCAACTTGGAGACGAAGCACAACTTGTTCGAACAGTTGATGGTTTAGCTCTTGTTGCAAAGTGGACTGATTTCGTTGATGTTGTGGTTAACGATACAGTTTATCCACGAGCAACGAACGATATTTTCGTTTCTGTGAGACGAATCAATAGCCCCGGGTGGTCGAAAGTCAAAAATATCACTGAAAGCTTTGATTATGACAGAATTACTTGGTTGCCCGATATGGTTCCAAGTAATCTAAGAGATATTCCAATTTTGAAACTTGCTTCTATTCCAATAGAAGGTCAAACCGCGGCAGAAGCTCGACTTCGACAACGAATGCTCGATACTGTTCCACAATACCTTTTGGTTGGTTTCTTCGATGCAGATGATGTTTTGAATGTTGAAGAAGAAATCTATCAAAATCCAGAGATTACAAACCTTAAAGTTTACCCGAACCCTATGAGCGAAATTGGCTCTATTGAATTTGTTACAAGTTCACCCATACGTTTGACTATAGATTTATACGATGTTTTTGGGAAAAAAGTTATGAATATTTTCGATGGGAATACTTTTGCTGGGGTTCAAGGAGTTACGTTCAAGACAAATAACCTTGCATCTGGCGTTTACAATGTTGTTGTAGAGTATAATGGTATTAAAAAAGTAATGCAGATAAATATACTGAAGTAAAACAAATAGAAAGGGAAAATATGAGGAAGACATTATCCTACTTATTGTTGCTATGTATTAGTGTTTTGCTTCCTATATCGTTGGAAGCAAGCAATTATGGTACCCTTAAAGGTAAAGTTGTCGACCAAGACGGGAACCCAGTTGTGGGTGCTTCCGTTCGTATTCTTGGAACTCGTCTTGGTGGTGTTGTCAAAGCCGATGGTAAATTTATCGTTGTAAGTATACCAGCGGGAACATACAAAGTTCGTATCACTGCCGTTGGATATGCACCTTTTGAAGCAGAAGTTAGAATTTCTGCCGACGATGAGACCGAAATTAATGTTAGACTTAAAGAAGAAGGCAAGGTGACAGAAGAGGTTGTCGTTGTTGGGGAAAAACTTGTTTCGCACAAGGACATTGGCGTCAAGCGTCAATTTGAAAACCAACAACTTACATCTATTGCTCGCGAGGGTTTGCAAGCAATAATAGGATTAAGTGCTGGCGTTTTCAATGCTGGAGGTGGTTGGATAATACGTGGGAGCCGAACCAACGAAAGCCAGATAAGGATTGATGGTATAGACGTTAGCGACAAGTTCACTGGTGGCTTTGGAATTGTTGGAGCTACTTATTATCCGATGGTAAGTGCATTTGCAACCGAAGAAGTACAAGTTTTGACTGGTGGCTTTTCTGCCGAATATGGTAACGTTTTGGGTGGTTTTGTTAATACTACTTTGAAGACTGGTAGAACCGACCGATACGAAGGATATATTCGTTGGAGAACAGATATTCCTGCCTTGTTTGGTCGCCAACCTCACGATTTGAAACTCATTCGCGAAGGCGACCGATATAAAGCAATCGATTGGGGAGAAGGCAGAAAATTGCAAGGTACCAAAGAGCATACTTTTGAATTTGGTATTGGTGGACCAATACCTTTATGGGATAAAGCCACTTTCTTCATTGCTGGGAATTACTTTTACGAAAAATATCGTTCTGCAAGTTACGATATTTACGACCCAGTTCATATCAACAACTTAGGCAAGGTAGACCAAAATAATCTTGGGCAGATTCCCAACAATCAATCTTGGAAGAAAAGCGTACAAGCGAAATTGAAGTTCCCAATCACACAAGATATCGATTTAATTCTATTTGGGAACTTTGGGATGACTAACCTTGAAACTCTCGATTGGTCTTGGCTCTATGCTATCGAACCCGGTTCAATACCCGGATTGCCTTCTTATGGTGTAGAAGAAAGAAAAGCCAAGTCCCCTGTTTATAATCAATTTGCAAAGAGTGGGTACGTTCAGATTCAACATAGATTAGGTTCAAATAGTTTTTACGAGATAAAAATTTCGAATACATCGAACAATAGCGATGCTTCGCGAAGGAAAACGTTCGACGACCCCAATTTCTTTACTGGATTTGAAGTATGGTACCCACAAGATGATTTTGCAGTAACAATTGGTAATTTGGAGCCCGGAAAAGATAAAATATTAGACCAATACACACCTGTTACCCAAATTAAGAATTCAAAGGATGGCTTTATCAAAATGGATATGCCTATTGTTAACCCACTTACTGGTTACATCGAAGGAAGTTCCAGTACTCAACACGCACAAAATGCCTATGGTTTGACTGGAATTTTCGATTTACACGGTAATGAAAGGACATTTGAATTTCGACGAAGCAATTATTGGCAAGTTGATGGAAATTACACACTTGCTGTTGAAGGTGAGTTCAGTCATATGTTCAAAACTGGTTTCGAAGTTCAATTCTATCAACTTCGCCGACATATGAATAGTTTGCCTTGGGATGCCAATCCTTTCTTTGATGTTTACACAGACGAGTGGGGTGGTAATCTTTATGCCGACAATAAAAGTGTTTATGATAAAACAAGTAAACCATATAAACCTATCACAGGTGGATTATATATACAAGACCAAATTACCTACAAGGGCTTGATTATTACTCCCGGTTTGCGTTTTGATTTCTATATCCCTAATTCAGATTATCGTACCGTGGTAGAATATTTTGTTCCAATTACTTCGGACACAGGCTTTGCAAAAGCAACTACCAAAACACAAATCAGCCCGAGAATAAATGTAACTTATCCAATTACCGACCGTTCCAATATATCGATTTCCTACGGTGTTCTGTTCCAAATGCCACCAATGCAATATCTTTACGATGCTTTTGCTGTCGACCAATTGCGCGGCAACTCAATTCTTGGAAACCCCAATATGAAACCACAAAAATCGAATATGTATCAAGTAACTTACAACAATCAACTTACTGATGATTTTGCTCTTGATATAGCTGCTTATTACAAGGACAATTATAACCAAGTTGGTTTGGTTTATGTTGCTGCTGTCCCCACTCCATATTATATGTATACAGTTTCGGAATATGGAAGTGCTCGAGGTATTGAATTTACCTTAAGAAAACGGCCAACTAACCATATACAATTAAACCTAAATTACAATTTATCCTATGCTACAACAACTGGTTCATCCCCTGGGTCGAACTATTTGGTAGCAGTTGACCCATTCACTGGGAAACAGGCCTTCCCATTGGCTGAATTCCCCTTTTCTGCCGACAGAACCCACAGAGTGAATGCAATCATCGACTTTATTTGGGGTTACAAGCAAGGACCTTCCATTGCGGGTATTTATCCCTTGGAAAATACAGTTATAAATTTGACAGGTTTCTTCCAAACTGGAACTCCATATACAAGATTGGATAGGGCGGGAAATGCAATCGGAGAGTTTAATGCCGAAAGGCAACCTTCGATTTGGAATGCTAATATGAGGATTCAAAAAGGATTTTTCTTGCGTGATTGGTTTGGCGACCAAGCTGGTAATTCTCGGTTGGAGTTCTTTATTGATGTAAACAATATTTTCAATCTTACAAGTGTTGCCGGCGTGTTTGCTCGAACTGGAGACCCAATTGATGACGGAGTAAACTTCTATCGTCCAGAAACTGATTTCAGCGCTGTAGTTTATTATCGAGAAGCTGATTATGCCCGTGCTGAATCATTTTCTACCGACCAGTATACAATCTACGGAGATAGATTTTATAATATTAATGCCGATTTCGATAGAAATGGTATGGTTACACGAACAGAAAAATTCCAAGCCTTTACAAAGTATTTGGAAGATGTTCGTAGGTTCCGGGGGAACTTCCTTGCTCCTCGAACTGTTTACGCTGGTATAATGTTTAGGTTTTAATTCGAAAATGTGTAATAATATTGGGTGAATATATGAAAAGAATGAAACTAGGACTTTTTACATTGGTAGCGCTAATTGCTTGTACTACGTTGGTTTTTTCGCTACCAAAAGATTATGAAAAAAGCAAAAAAAGCGGCGATGAACCGCAAAGAACCTACACACAACTTTTCGACCTTCAACAAAATAGCGTTAGCAATATTCAATTTTACACCACCAACTATGGAATTTTTGGTTTAAATGTTGCTCAAAATCGTGGTGGTGGATACTGGCCTCGTGGGTCGAACAATCAGTATATTTTTGGTGGGGGCCTTTGGGTTGGTGCGATCAAACCCAGACCCGATGGTAAACCCAAAAAATATGTCGAGGTTACTTACAACCCAAATAATGGTCGTTCTTGGATGGTTCCGGGCCGCATTACTGATGGCGACAGCAAAGATGTGTCCGACATTAAAAAGTATCGAACTTATTTCTCGACTGATTTCCGTAAAGGTGATGGTACACCTTTAAATGCTGACCACGGACCCAGTTGGCCCATTTGGGATACAAGCCCAAATGATACTTTGAAATATAATCGTTACTATGGTTATTACGTTGATGATGTAAACCAAAGAAATACTACAGCTTTTCCAAAAGGTCCTGCCTTTATTTCTGGCGAGGATATATTCTGCACATATAAAGATACTGATGTAAACGAATTCGATGGCGGGGCTGGGCTGCGAAAGAGCCAAGGATATCCACTTCGCCTTCAGTTCGAGCAAATGATTTATTCTTGGGGCTTTGGCGATTACAAAGATTTTATCTTTATCAAATACGATGTTATTAATTTCAGCAAGGATACACTTCGAGAAGTTTGGCTTGGTTCGGTGATGGATATCGATATCGCACGAGCACCCAACCTTGTTAACGGTGCACGAAACGATAGAGCCAGATTTTACGAAGAAGATACTACTTTGAACCTTGGTGTTCAATGGACAAATACAGACCAAGGCGAAAAAGGCTTTGGATTCGGATATTTAGGGTTCGACTTTTTGGAGAGCCCCGCCGTTGTTAAATCGGAAAGAAGTGTTGTAACATATGAACTGCAAGGTGCTGATACTTTATTCCGTATTGTTGAATATATGTGCTACGATAAAAAATTCTTTAAAATTGAAATTAGAGATTCAGTAGGAAATGTTATTGGTTACAAAGATTCAGTTGCTTGTTTGAAGGAGGAAGTTGTAAAAAGATGGACTTCATTGCATAGGAAGACCGACACGGGAATTGTTGTTATCAATAACATTGAATATGATATTACTGGTTTTATTCGAAAGGATAGAAGAGTTTTCGAAACAAGTGAACAACTTGGGTTGAAAACATTCCGTAATTGGCATATTGATGATGATAAAAATGATGACGACGAACGATACAATTTTATGTCTTCTGGTATTCGCGATGGCGACTTTGGACCTGGCGACCGACGGTTGATGATGGCAACTGGTCCGTTCAATATGGCTCCCGGAGATACTGCTCGTTTGGTTGTTGCTTTAATTTGCGCTCAAACAGCAGTGCGAGAAGATGCTGACGGAAGCACGGAAGACCTTGCAGAAATGATACGCAAAGATAAATTTGCTCAACAAGTTTACGACGACAATTTCCGTGCTCCTTCGCCACCGGAGCGAGCCAATTTTGTTACTTGGACACCTTTGCACAATGGCTTTATTCTCAAATGGGATAGTACCGCCGAAATTTCGAAGGACTTTTACGAAAAAGGTATGGATTTCCTTGGATATAAACTTTATCGTGCCAGAAGAACCGACCTCGACACTTTCGATATCGACAATATCTCTCCAAGTTTGCAATATCCTTCTGGAAAAGGACCATTTGGATGGAAACAAATTGCTCAATGGGAACTTCCAACCCCATTCTACAAGTCTGTTTATAGAGCGGGTGGGAGCAATCTTACAACAATGCCTTTTATTGATTCATTGAGAATTGTTGGTCCATACCTTGAAAATCGAGGGGGACAAATAGTTATCGATTCGTTTGCTATACGAGTTTTGCGTGTGGGTCGGGGTATTAAACTTAATCCAACCAATCGATGGGTAATTCAAAATATTACCCAATCCAGTGGTAACATTTTCCCAGTGATTTGCGGAGTTGATACTGCTTATTTCTCCAAGCCTTGGGGTCCGTTCTGGCAATCAAAAATTAATATGGCTGCAAGAGAACTTCCAATTTATTACGACCCGTTCAACGCAATTAATCCAAGAAGACATTATCTACTTGATAGTGTGATGCTTGGAGTAGTTAAGTTGAACCGCTTGTTCCTTACCTATAACCCACTACTTTGGAGAAAGGAAACAATCAATGTTAATCCAAGCGATACTGCGACCTTGCCAGAAAGAACCGGACCAAATCTTGATACGATATACTTGAAGAAAACTTACCGTCGTGCAGTAGTAAATGGAACAAGTGTTCTTTTGATAGACCGAATGGTGCCAATGAATATCCAAATGGTTTTGCGCGATTCTTTGCATATACAACAAGCATTGGACTCAATTTATAAATATATTCAACAAGGATTGGCAAAGGTCGAATTTCCAAACTTTGAACAATCGGACGAGGCGCTAAATAAAGTTGTCGTTCCATATATGGACAGTATTACCAACCACAGGACATTTATCGACTTAGGGGACGACAATAAAGATATGATTGTAAGTTACAACGATAACCCCACTAAGACAGAAAAGATAATTAACAATGTAGATTATTACTATAGACTACTTTCCTACGACGAAGGAGATTATATACAACAAACACCACAAAAATTGAATGATGCTTCTCCCGGATTACCAAATATGCTTAATGTCTTTGCTCGTTCTGCCCCTGTTGGAAAACCAATTGAATTCAAAGTAACCTATGTAGATACTGCAAGAATTGGTGGTTTGTATAACTTCAAACTATTTGCTGTTGACTACGACCGAGCTGTCCAACTTTTTGCTGGACACGAGCTTGAGTTGGAATTCAATCCATATTGGGAACTTGAACAAATTACACTTCCAGGTAGGTCTACACCCTTGCGTTTTGGAATGTATTGGCGTAGAATGACTTTGAAAGATTTAACTACAAATACTTTGCTTTTCAATTCACTAACTTTACTCGAAGAAAGCCCCGGAATGCTTAGATATTCCGGCTCCCCAACAGAAAATGCTGCCTCGTACATCTTTAGCGATACTGCAATTGTCGATACAATAACAGGGAAACGAAATGAATTTGGTCTACCTTTCAACAATGGTGTAATTACACGCTCTGGGAAAATTACAACTGGGGACTTTACAATTCCAGGATACTATTACAGTTGGGGCTTTATGACGAACTACCCAAGTCCGGGTCCTGCATTTGGTGTTCTAGGATTCAGTTTCGACTATACAATACAACAGTACGGTGGAATTCTTCGACCAGATTCATCTTCAATTCGTATGGAACCCGACAAGACACCAATCAATATTATAACAGACCCATCGAAAATCTTTACAACACAACAAGTCGACTTTATGACGCTCCGACAAGAATTCCTCGGTTACACAGCCGATAGGCAACCTGTTTACCAGGGTTACGGACAACCGATTTATGGTAGTTTCAATAATGGTCCCGGAGATTTCGAAGTTACATTTATGCCTGGTGGAGAAGAGACAATGGAATTGGTATGGGGTCCCGCTGGCGATAGAAAGAGAAAAACATTTAAAGTTAAATACCTTACATTAAAAGTTCGTAATCTTCTGACTTACAAGCGTCCTTCTGAAAATGGTAAAGACTCTGTTGTAGTCTCTTATCCTCTTGAACTAGAACATATGGTGATTGACACCATCCCCGGAGTAAATCAATATCCGGTTCCGACCAATTTGCGTTCGAGAAATAATGAGTTTATAAATAAGTTCAATCTAAGTGCCTATGGTTGGGTTAACGGAAGAAGAAATAATTCTGCAATCAAGATGCGCGAGCAGCAAGCCAACCCAGCTTGGAATACTGGATTAAGTTCGTTCAGCACTTATATTGGCACACAAGGGCGATATTACTTGTCCGCTGTTAGCGAAGATGGCAAGGATACTGTTGATTTCACCCACGTGTTAATAATTGGAGGCTGCCAGTTTGCTTTGGATTATGCAAACAAAGGTAGAAGATTTGGAAATGCTGAATGGGAATATATTCCTACCAATCAATACCAATATGGGCAAGACTTCAAAGAAGGCGACAAAATCGTTTTGAAAATCCGTGGTGGTGCATTTGGATTACCTTTGCCTGGTGCGAAAGTTCGATTTAAAATTTCCGACTTCAAACCTGAGAACGAAAACTATACCGACGAAATGCTCGAAAAGTTCAAGGTTGTTCCAAATCCATACTATATTTCACACCAAGGGCAAAAAACGCCCTACGATGCAAAGATTTACTTTACAAAGCTTCCACCGCGATGCACAATCGAGATTTATACACTTGCAGGAGATTTAGTGCGAACGATTGAGCACAACGAAACAAGTGCAGATGGTCCAGACAAAAACTCTGTCGAAATTTGGGACTTGCTTTCGAAGAACGGTTTAAGAGTTACTAGCCAAACATTCGTTGCGGTTTTGAAGACCCCAAATGGAGCACAAGCAGTTCAAAAATTCTCTGTCGTTGTTGGTGGATTTAGGTTAATTCAAAGTCAACAATAAATTTTTGGTTCCCCCAATTTGGGGGAACCTTTAACTATGTTGAAAAAAATGGAGTGAGAAAATGAAAAAGATAATTTTGACAGTGGTTTTAATTGGTTTATTCGGGTACTTTGAAGTTTTTTCCATTGGGGGAGCAATTTCAGGTTCAACCACTGGCGAAACCTTTGTGAAGGTTGGTGCCGCTGGTTCACAATTTTTGAAAATCCCTATTGGTGCCCGAGCAAATGGGCTTGCTGGTGCTTATTCTTCTTTGTGTAGCGATTTAACCTCGATTTTTTGGAATCCAGCAGGTTTGGCAGATGTCAAATATATTTCTGCCGATTTTTCTTATACTCAATGGTTTGCTGGTTTCAAACATAGTTTTGGTGCTTTTGCTTTGCCAATTGGGCGTAATTTTACTTCTGCTATTTCTTTGGTAGCGTTAAATAGCGGGAATATCGAAATAACTACGCTCGAAAAGCCCAATGGAACAGGATTGAGCTATCAAGTTAACGATGTTGCAATCGCTTTCACTTTTTCGGGGTATTTGACAGACCAGTTTTCATTCGGTATCACTGCCAAGTATGTTAACAATATGATTTCTAACCTTTCGAGTAGTGGTATTGCCTTTGATGTTGGAACTATGTACGAGACTGGAATTCGTGGCATTCGGCTTGGATTTTCCATTCATAATCTTGGTGTGAAGCAAGCGTACAGTGGACAAGATTTAAATTCCTCGAGGAAATTGTACGAGGCATTGAATGCTGCTCCATTGGATATTGCTTATATTGCCAGTAGCTATTCCCTACCGTTGATTTTCCGTGCGGGAATTTCTACAGAAGTCTGGAAAGCCGAAGACCACCGAGTTGTTGCAGCTGCTGATTTTATTACTCTTTCCGATACCCCGGAACATTATGCACTAGGCGCTGAATATACTTTCAAGGATTTCTTATCGCTACGGGCTGGATATCAGTTTGGAACTGATATTTTCGGGCTTTCTGGCGGTGTTGGTTTGAAGTATTTCGCTGGTGGTTTCGAAGGTGAATTCGACTATTCATTGACCCCAACTAAGAATATTGGTTTAGTGAATCGTTTGAGTATTAAAGTTGCTGTTAAGTAGCTTAAATTTCTTTCTTTTTTTGGATGTGTTTTTTTGAGTAAGCAATTTTTTTTTCGATTTAGCAAGGGGTTGAACCCCTTGCTCTTTTTTTGGTACAAATTTTGTATTTTTCTTTTGTTTTTGTGACACTTTATATGGGAATTTCTTATTTAGTAAATTTCAAACCATTATTTAAACTCGTTGGTTTTGTTGGTATTTTTTGGGTGATTTTTCTTTACGAATCCTATCCATATACAATACCGATTTTTGTCGACTATTGTATTTTCAATCGAAACGAAAAGGAAAATGTCGTAGAAATTTACTATGGATTTTTGGATAATCAGTTATCTTACCATAAGCAAGGGAAAAAATTTGTTGCTGAATTATCTATGGAAATAAAATTTTTTGCCAATGACACTCTTTACGATTCATACAATTGGACAGTTTACTATGAAAAAGACAAAATTGATACCACCAACGAATTACAGAACTTATTGGTTGGTCAGAAAAATTTTGTAATCGATAAAAATTCCAAGATTAAGTTCCAACTTGATTGTTTTGATATTCGGGATTCATCAAATTATTATCGTAGGACATTCGAAGTTGAAAATCTCTTGTTCCCTCCGAATGAATGTTCGATAAGTGACATTCAATTTGCACAATTTTTCGAGCACAGCGATACTACCAATTTTTTTTGGCAAAAAGAGTTTCTTAAAGGAAAATTTTATGTTATTCCAAATCCTACCCTTGAGGTTGTTGGAACGAACCCTCGCCTTTATTCTTACTTTGAGTATTATTTAGGCTCTAATATTTCTATTAAACAAGTTAGAATTGAATATAGAATTTTCAACAATCTGAAAGAAGAAGTTTTATTTACTTTTAAGAATGCTAAAGTTGCTGGTAAATCCCAATTCGATATTAATGGTTTTGCGCTTGATGCTTTAAGTTCGGGGGTGTATTTCTTTGAGGTAACTTTATTGGATGCTAATGGCAAGTTTCTTACTCGCTCGAAGAAAAAGAAATTCTATTTATTGAATCCCGAGCTACCCCCAGAGCCTGTGCGTCGGTATACCGAACCAGAATTGTTCGAAAAAAGCATTTTTGCTACGTTGTCCGACAAAGAAGCCGATTTGGAGTTCGAAAAAGCTAAGTATATTGCTTCGGACTACGAGAAGGAATTGTTTAAAAGTTTAACAACAACAGAAGCAAAGCGCCGTTTCCTTTTTCAATTTTGGAGGCGTAGGAACCCCGATACTACTTTGATATATAACCAAGCATACGAAAATTTTGTTCAGAAAGTAAATTATGCAAATAAATTCTTTTCGGTGGGCAATCAAGTAGAGGGGTGGAAAACCGATAGAGGAAGAGTATTAATTCAATATGGTGAACCAACTTCCCGAGAGTTCTACCCACGAGAACCAAATAAGCGTAGCTATGAAATTTGGTTCTATAGTGAATTGCAAGGTGGGGCGTTCTTTTATTTTGTCGACCTGGTTGGCAATGGTAATTTCATTCTTGTACACTCGACTGCAATGAATGAGATTTATAATGAAAATTGGTATACCGATTTCGTAACTGGAACGAATTCCGAACGAATTCAAAAAATGTTTCTGAACAGATGAAGCGTTTAAGGTTTTATCTTGAAACTTGTTTTGTTTACTTAATAGGATGGTTTTCAAGTCTCTTTTCTCCTTCGAAAAGACTTACTTTTGGTAAAATCTTGGGTAGAATCTTATATTTTTTGCTTCCGCAAAGGGTCAAAATTGCTCGCCAGAACTTGCTTTTTGCATATCCTACAAAAGACCCAAAATGGGTAAATGATATTACGAAAAAAGTTTTCGAGAATTTAGGTATTGTCTTTGCTGAATTTCTTGCACTTCCTTGGTTCGACGAGAATGTAATAAAAGATTATATACGATTCGAAAATGTCGAATTAATAAGGGAAAAATACAACGAAGGCAAAGGTGTACTTCTTCTTTCTGGTCATTACGGAAATTGGGAATTGCTTGCTTATTCAGTGAAAGTTTATCTGGGGCTGTCAGTATTAATCATAGTCAAACCCCTTTCGAATTATATTTTAGACAGAGTAATTAACCAATTTCGTACTCAAGGTGGTAACCAAGTTGTTTCGATGTACGAGTCTGCATTGAAAGTTGTAAGGACATTGAAAGAGAAAGGTATTGTGGCTTTGCTTGCAGACCAAAGTGCAACAAAAGATAAAGACATATATGTAAATTTTTTCGGGCGGAAAGCAGCAACTTTCGATTCGCCTGCTCATTTTGCACTAAAGTATAAAGTACCAGTTATCATTGGTTTTGCCAAAAGAGAAAGTTATTATTACAAAGTTAGATTAGAAGAAATAGACCATTCCGATTTAAATTTCGATAAAGAAGGAATTTATGAATTGACAAGAAGATACATTGAAAAACTCGAAAATGTAATTAACGAAAAACCAGAACTTTGGCTTTGGACACACCGCCGTTGGAAACACAATCAAGAAAATTCTTAGCAAATGGTTCCCTCGCCTAAAATCCTTTTAGTTTTTTCAAATAATTAAAGAGTTAATTTATTATATTGTAATAATTTTGGAGAAAAAAATGAGAAAATTTTTTCTTATTGTTGTATCTTTTCTTGCTATTTGCACTCTTGGTTATAGTACAGAATGGAGATATCTTGAATTCCCTGTTCGAATTTCGAGCAACCTTGCAGTTTGTGGCAATCGGGTGTTTGTTACCGCATTCGATACTACAATTCTTGGATTTTGGGTTGAAAGAAGTGGTAAAAAAGATACTTTTGAATTCCGAGCATTAACAAAATCGGATTTTTATCGTAAGTTAGTTAATTTCGATTCTACCTACGACCAACGATTACGATTGTTCCAAGGATTTCTTGGCGGGACACTTGAATGTACTTCAAATGGTGATTTGTGGCTTGTTGGTTTGTGTGCATTCAAAAACTATCTTGGGCAAGATTCTTTCCTTTATAAGTTGTATGTTTTTTCAAAGGATAATTTTTTTGGAGTAACCCCAATTTTGTTAACTCCAAATTTAGATACTATTTCACCATTGAGAAGTACTAGAATTCTTGGTAGTGGGGGAACAAGTCTTCCCTGGTTGTTCGAAACTAAGCAAGAGGGCGAAAGGACAATGTTTCTTCTTGCATATGGAATAGAGACTGCCGATGGATTTGCCTTTGTTGTAAAGGATACTATCTCGTTTCTTAGTTCGCTCCGAGTGTATTTCAATGGGGCAGATGTAGATGGTTATGGAAATTTGTCCTTTATTACCAACGATTTGCTGAAAACTATTAGCACGAAAAAGACAATTCGTGAATTAAGGATAGACCAAATGTTTCCACAATCAGGGCTTCTTTGTGGTTTGAAAATTGATAAGAGAAGTGGGAATATCTATATTTTCGATAGGGCTTTCAATCTTATTAAGTTCGATGGTACTTCTTGGACTTTTCGCAAAATCCCTACTGTCGATACATTTTCTTTGGATGCAAGAAAAACAGCTCTTGTTGCAATCGATAGTTTGGGCAATCTTTGGGTAACAATGAACACAGGTTTTAAAAATATTTATAAAATTTCTAAAACTGGTGAAGTCGCATCGATACCTTTGCCGAAGAATTTGACTGGTACACTTGGTAGCGTTTTTCAAATTGATAAGGATGGGATATTATACTTTGTTGGCAATAAATTAGAAGTTGATAGCACTATTAAAGCAGTTTTGTACTATCTCGATACAAAAGAATTTCCTAATTCTGTGGAAAAATGGGACAATTTGAATGGAACCCCCGAAATCGTTTTCAACTTGGTAAGCAACATCCTTTATATCGATTTTTACTCAGAAAATCCTAGTTCGAATTCTATGGTTGTAGATATTTATAATTTACTTGGGGAAAAAGTAGGAAGTTCTCCTATCAACATAACTTTAATTAGTAACGAGAATAATCGATTTCGTTACCGAACTGCTTTGGATATTTCTAATCTTTTTAATGGTGTATATCTTGTATCGATTTGGGATGGTTCTGCTTACAAAATACAAAAATTTATAATTAACAAATAATTTATTATATTCTTTTAAGAAATTTGCAAAAAACTTTGATTATTTGCAAAAATTCTTAATTTTGTCTTTTTTTATTATGATGTCTAATGAGAGAGAATGCACTTGAAAGGTTCCTTCGTTATGTTAGGATCAACACACAATCAAACGAATCAAATTCCGAGCAAACTCCAAGTTCACAAGGTCAATTTGAACTTGCAAGGATTCTTGTCGACGAGCTAAAAGAATTAGGAATTAACGATGCAGAAGTTGATGAACATTCCTATGTGATGGCTACAATTCCTTCGAACGTTCCCCAATCGCATCCTTCGTTTGGTAAAGTTCCAAATATTGCTTTTCTAGCCCATTTAGATACTTCTCCCGAGGTATCGGGCGAAAATGTCAATCCGCAAGTTATTGAAAATTATGATGGGAAAGATATTGTTCTTCCTGGTAATCCAGAAGTAGTAATTAGAGTTGAGGAGAACCCCAATCTAAAGAAATGTATTGGCCATACAATCGTTACCACAGATGGCACCACGTTGCTTGGAGCCGATAACAAGGCTGGTATTGCTGCGATAATGACTATGGCAGAAACTCTGGTTAGTAACCCCCAGATTTTGCACGGGAACATTAGGATATGCTTTACACCCGACGAGGAAATTGGTAATGGCACAAAGTATTTAAATCTTGAAAAACTCGACGCCAAATATGCCTATACAGTAGATGGTGATTTGCCCGGCGAGTTGAATAAAGAAACATTTAGTGCCGACCAAGCCACAATAACAATAGTCGGACGCGACATTCATCCCGGAACAGCAAAGGGAATAATGATTAATTCCATTCGCATAGCAGCCGAAATAATTTCTCGGTTACCTAAAAATATGGCACCCGAAACCACAGAAGGATACGAACCTTATATTCATCCCTATACAATTGAAGGTGGAGTAGGGAAAACTACATTAAAATTGCTACTTCGAGACTTTAGAACACCCGGATTGGAAGAGCAAAAACAGATTTTGCAAAAAATAATCGAAGAGGTTTTACAGTTGTTTCCAAAAAGTGAAATTAAACTGGAAACAAAGTATCAGTATAGAAATATGCTCGATAGTTTGGAGAAGTGTCCCGAAGTTTTGGATAATCTATGGGAGGCTGCTATTCGTAGTGGGGTTGAACCATATTGGAAACCAATTCGTGGTGGTACCGACGGTTCTCGATTGACTGAAATGGGCATTCCTACTCCGAATATATACACAGGTGGAAACAATTTTCATAGCCGAACTGAATGGCTTTCTGCCGACTTTTTGAATAAAACCGTTGAAACACTTGTAAACTTAGTTCAAATTTGGGTAGAAAAAGCAAAATAAATTTTGGGGGTTTTAATGGAAAGTGAAAATATCTCTACAACTACTGTTGGTTTGCCCGAAAATGCGCATAGGGAACTTAAACACGGAGAAGTATACCGACCAATTCTTCAACCAGAGTACAAATTTCCCGAAACAACTGCCTACTCTATTTCGCTTGGTTTGTTAATGGCAATTATTTTTTCGGCTGCTGCTGCTTATTCTGGCCTTAAAATTGGCCAGGTTATGGAAGCAGCAATACCTATATCA
The DNA here is from genome assembly GCA_026416955.1 of Ignavibacteria bacterium. Lineage (GTDB taxonomy): Bacteria > Bacteroidota > Ignavibacteria > Kapaibacteriales > UBA2268 > Naka2016. The sequence goes on from JAOAEE010000036.1 coordinate 79,448, forward strand.
ATTATTGCTGTTGGTATTTCCGCGGCAGCAAGAAAAAGAAAGGCTCTTGGACAAAATGTCATAGTCCAATCGATTGGTGCATCTTCTGGGGTAATTGTTGCTGGGGCTATTTTTACCATTCCTGCTCTTTATATTTTGAAACTAAATGCTTCGTTTTTCCAAATATTTTTTGCTTCGATGCTTGGCGGTTTTTTGGGGATTCTATTTTTAATTCCATTCCGTAAGTTTTTTGTTAAGGAAATGCACGGAAAATTTCCATTCCCCGAGGCAACAGCAATTACTGAAATCCTTGTAACTGGGGAAAAAGGTGGGAAAAGTGCTGGCGTTCTTGTAACAAGTGGAATTATTGGTGGGCTATACGACTTTTGCTTCTCTTCGCTCCACTTATGGAAGGAAACATTTACTTCCCGAGTTTTACCTTGGGGCGAAGTTATTGCCGATAAGTTGAAACTTCTTTTCCAACTCAATGTGAGCGCAATGATTTTTGGCTTTGGTTATCTGATTGGTTTGAAGTACTCCTTGATAATTACCATTGGTTCTTTCCTTTCTTGGTTTGTTATTATTCCATTGATTAACCAAATTGGTCAAATTGCGGCTGCAGGTTCTGGGGCAAATTTCTTTGCTGCTATGCCACCAGAACAAATTTTCTCCCAATTTGTAAGGCCCATAGGTATCGGGGCGATTGCAATGGCAGGAATAATTGGTATTTTGAAATCGTATAAAATTATTGGTAATGCTTTTTCATTAGCAATTAAAGGATTTACTAAGAAGAAAAAACAATCGCAATACGATGCCGAGTTGCATTTGAGAACCCAAAAGGACATTTCGATGCATATTCTTTTGTTGCTTGTTGGTTTGACCATTGTTGGAATTTTTATTTTCTTGCTAATTGGTGTGAATATAACTCCATTGCAAGCAATTATTGCCTTGTTGACTGTTGTTATCATTTCTTTTCTTTTCACGTCAGTAGCTGCAAATGCAATTGCTATTGTTGGAACTAATCCAGTTTCGGGTATGACTCTGATGACTTTGATACTTTCCTCTTTAATATTAACCCAAGCCGGCTTATCGGGCAAAGAAGGGATGATTAGTGCATTAGTAATTGGGGGAATTGTTTGCACAGCATTATCGATGGCTGGTGGTTTTATTACAGACCTTAAGGTTGGTTATTGGATAGGTTCAACACCCTTGAAGCAAGAAAGTTATAAATTTCTTGGTGCTATTGTTTCAGCAGCAACCGTTGGTCTTGTTATTTTTATTCTCAACGCTTCGTATGGATTTACAAAAGAAGATTATGTTCGAAACCAAAATATTTTCACTCAGACTGAACTATTGATGATTGAAAATGGTACTGCCGACAAAGAATTGCTCGATAGATATGCGAAAGCCTTAAATGCTGCCGAACCCTTGGTTGCTCCCCAAGCAAATGCAATGGCAGCTGTAATCCAGCCCCTTATGTCGCCACAAGCAAAAGTAGATTGGATATTATATCTTGTTGGTGTATTTATTGCTTTATTTGTTAATTGGTTGGGAATTTCTCCTTTGGCCTTCGCTTTGGGTATGTATCTACCACTTCCTTTGAATACTCCCTTGCTTGTTGGTGGTTTAATCTCCCACTTTGTACAAAAATGGACAAAAGAAGAGAAGTTACGAAGTGCACGAGTGCAAAGAGGAACATTAATTGCTAGTGGATTTATGGCTGGGGCGTCTCTCTTTGGTGTCGTCGGGGCTTTGTTGTTATTCTTCAAAGTTCAACTTTATAAATTTGTTGGAGATTGGGGAGAATCCAATGCAGCCGAATGGCTAAGCATAATTATGTTTGCTCTTTTGATTTTATACTTTGTTTTGGATACTCTTTCTGCAAAACCCGATAAAGAATGAGTATAGAAGAGAAATTTAAGCCAAAGAACACCAAAGTCAGAAGAATAATAAATATTTCTATATCTTTAATATTACTGATTCTTCTGGTATATTTATCCTTGAAAGGATTAGATTTACAATCTTTGGCAAAATACATTGTTTCTGCGAATTATTGGTGGGTGTTGCTTTCTATTCCAGTTGGATTAGCCTCGCATTGGGTGAGAGCATTGCGATGGAAAACAATGTTGAAGCCAATAGCAAATCCCCATTCAACTTGGAACCTATTTTCCGCTGTTATGGCTGGCTATGCAGTGAACAATATAGTACCACGCGGTGGTGAATTGCTCCGACCCTATTACTACAGCAAACGCGAAAAAATATCTTTTACGATGACTTTTGCTACAATCGTTGTGGAAAGGTTTATCGATTTGATTTCTCTTCTTTTGGTATTCGTCCTTGCCTACTACTTTTTCCGAAATCAATTGAAAATGGCTTTGCCAAATTTACATATCGAAAAAATAATTTACCCAACAATTTTGATTATTATCGTTGGAATACTAAGTTTCTACAAGAAGTGGATTGACTTTGTTCTAATGAAGGTTGTTCGACCAATTTCGAAAAAGTTTTATTCGAGATTGCTTGAACTTTTCGAAAAATTTTTTCTTGGATTAACAGTAATAAAGCAACCATCTCAATACATTCAACTTGCTTTAGAATCCCTACTTATTTGGTTTTTGTACACAGTTCCTCTATATTTGATGTTTTTTTCTTTTAGTTTTTCCTATTCATACAATTTAGGTTTCGACGACGCAATTCTTTTGATAATCATTTCTGGAATTGGTTATACTATTGCACCGACCCCGGGGGCAATTGGTTTCTACCACTACCTTATTCAAAATGCCTTGAACAAGTTATATGGCATAAGTATGGAAGAATCCTTGGCTTATGCAACTGTAACCCACGCAGTAAACTTTTTAACCCAAGTACTTGTTGGTGGAATATTCCTTTTACGAGAAAACCTAAGTTTGCTTCCAAGTTTAAATCCCAATGAACTTGAAGGAAATGGAAAAAATCCGACTTCGAACGAGTAATATTCAAAGAATTGAAAGTGGGCATCTTTGGATTTACAGCAATGAACTTTCCTTTGTTCCAAAACTTGAACCGGGCACGATAGTCGAAGTTTTTACTCCCGAAGGCAAAAGCCTTGGTCTTGCATTTTTCAATCCCCACAGTTTAATTTCCCTTCGTCTGTTGAAAATTTCAATTGTTGATGATGTTTTGCGGACAATTAAGTTTAGAATATACAAAGCAAAACAACTTCGAGAAAAGATTTTTCCAAACGAAAACTGCTATAGGTTGGTTTATGCGGAATCCGATTGTCTCCCCGGGTTAATAATCGATAGGTTTTCGGATTATTTCGTTGTTCAGGTGAATTCTGCTGGAATGGAAAAATTTATCGAGAAAATTCCTCCAATTTTGTGTGAACTTTTTCCTAATTGTAAGGGTATAATCGCAAAAAACAATACTCATTTTCGGAAACTCGAAGGATTGGATACTTACGAGAAGGTATTGTACGGAGAGATTCCCGAAGAAGTAATTGTTGTCGAAAGTGGAGTGAAATACATATTGAACTTTTTCGAGGCACAGAAAACTGGATTGTTTTTAGACCAGAAATTGAACAAACGTTTCATTCGTCGCATTTCATCTAATTTGCGTGTACTGGATTGTTATTCCAACTTTGGTGGTTTTGCTTTGAACTCGGCATTAGGTGGAGCAAGGGATGTAACACTTGTCGATATTTCGGATAATGCTCTAAAATATGCAAAGAAAAATTTTGAACTCAATGGATTGAAGAATGGCTACTTTGTTTGTTCCGATGCATTGGAATTTTTACGCACTGAGTACCAAAAAGAAAAAAAGTACGACCTTGTGATATTGGACCCACCTTCTTTCACCAAAAGCAAGAAAAATGTGGAAACCGCTATTGCAGGTTACCATCAAATCAACAAATATGCAATGAGAGTTGTTGCCGACAATGGTTTTCTTGCGACTGCAAGTTGTTCAATGCATATCGACGAGCCAACTTTCTTGAAAATAATCCAAGATGTGGCTTTTTCCCAGAAATACCAACTTAAATTAATTTATCGTGGAGGTCAAGCACCCGACCATCCAATTCTTTTGCCAATGCCAGAAACTCGTTATCTAAAATTTTTTGTGTTTCAAGTTTTAAAGGGTTAATGTGGGTGAATTAATTTATGCTATAATCATTGGAATTATCCAAGGGCTAACAGAGTTTTTGCCAATTAGCAGCACTGCCCATATGACAATTGTTGCGAAACTTCTTGGTTCAAAAGCCTTTTCCGACCCAAAAGTTTGGACAGCAACAATGGCTACGATACAATTGGGCACACTTGCCTCGCTACTTTATTACTTTAGGAAAGATTTGCGTTCGATTGGGAAGAGTTTTCTTACTGAAAGACCCTCGTATGCCAAAGTTGCCGTTCAAGTTGCTTCGCCCGAGGCAAAGTTAGGTTGGATGATTGCTATTGGTTCGGTTCCCATTTTCTTCTTTGGGTACTTTTTGCAAGAATTCATCGAAGGAGAATTTACTAAAAGTCTTTGGACAATTAGTATTTCATTGGTTGCTGTGGCTTTGATTATGTTATTGGCTGAAAGAATAGGGAAGTTTTCTAAATCTACCAACGACATTACTGCATTCGAGGCTTTTCTAATCGGAATTGCCCAAGCTCTTGCCTTAATTCCGGGAGTTTCGCGCTCGGGAGCTACAATCACAACCGGGTTACTTTTGGGAATGAAAAGAGACGAAGCTGCTAAGTTCTCGTTCTTGCTGAGTATCCCAGCAGTTTTTGTAAGTGGCCTCTACGAGTTTATTTACCATTTCGAATTGATTTCTAAACAGAATTTAACTTTCCTTTTTGTTTCGTTGATTTTTGCTTTTTTGTCTGGAGTATTTGCAATTAACTTTCTCTTAAAATTTTTAAAGACAAAATCTACTCTTGTTTTCATCGTTTATAGAATAGTTCTTGGTTTAGTTATTATTGCTTTTTTGTTATGAAATTAGGTTTTATATTTCTTATTTCCCTCCTTTTGTTTGCAAACGCGTGCAAAAAGGCTAATGAATCCAATTCCTATTCTTCAAAAAATAATTTAGATACAACTGATAAAACCTACAAAGAAGTTATACCAGTTTCGAAACTTAAATTCGATATTCAGCTTAATCCCGATTCGATAAAAATTACGCACTATGCCACATTGAGAACTACCTTTGGTGATATCAAAATTGCTCTTTACGGCGAAGATGCTCCCAAGACAGTGAAAAACTTTGTTTCCCTTGCCCGACAAGGTTATTTCGATAATACTCTTATACACAGAGTAGCTAAAAATTTCCTTATTCAAATGGGTGATGGTAATACCAAGTACATATCGAAAAGAAACGAGTGGGGAAAAGGGGGGAAGAGCATTTATAGTGGTTATTTCAAAGATGAAATTAATTTGAACTCGATTCTATACAAAGTTGGTTATACTTATGGAACGGTCGCTATGGCAAATAGTGGACCTAACAAGAATTTAAGCCAATTCTTCATTTGCCTCGACGAAGCAATAGAATTGGACAAAAAGTATACAATTTTTGGTAAAGTTGTCGAAGGTTTTGATGTAATCGATAAAATTGAAATGCAAGAGATTATCCCATTCAAGTTCGATAGTTTAGATGGTATCCCTAAAAATCCAATTAAAATAAATAAAGTTTTGATTTCGGAAAACAAATCTTTTAAAAAAAGTAATCAAAAATAAAATACCTTACCAGTATTTAATCACTTTTTTGATTTTACTACCTAAAAGAAGAAAATAAATTCCCGATGGAAATCTGTTCAAATCGATAACTACTTTTTCTTTGTACTCAAACTCTTTGAAATAGATACATTCCCCGTAAAGATTAAACAATTTCAATTCTTTTCCAATTCCTTCATCGCCTTCGATAGTAAGTTCGCTGTTTTGGGGGGTTAGAATGTAGGTATCCTTTTCATTTGTTTCTTCGTTTACATTGGTTGTGTAAACGATAATTTGATTTAAGTACTTCCAAATGCTATCGCTTAACGACATTGTTAGGTCGAAGGAAGTATCGTCGCCCATACGAACTATTACCAAAGAATGTTTAAAAGAGACATTCAAAACTTGCCCATCTTTTCCCAACGCTGCAATTAAATCTTCGGGAGCGTATTTGAACAAAGGTCCTTTAAAGGTAAATTGAAAATTTGGTACCATAAAACTTTCTTTTCCGTTGAGCCAAAAAAGATATCCATAGGATTTATTTAATGATTGGGATGTGTTTATCATTTCGTTGTAGTATTTTTCTGGAATAATTCTTATAGTTTCCCAAACGCCTTTGTTCAAAAGGAGAATTCCAAATCGAGCCATCGACCGAGCATTACTGAAATACACATTGTTGTAGCCTACTTTCACCCATAGTCCATTCATACCGATTTTATTACGAATTTTTTGGCTGAAGTATATGTTGTAATTTTTCCCCGTTGCTTTTTCAACAACTTTTTCTAAAAGCGTATACGGAGCGTTGTGGTATGCCCAGCGAGTTCCTGCATCGGCTTTATATTTGAGACACTCGGGCTTAGTGCAATAAGGGTCTTCCACCTCGTCGTCCAAACCAGTTGTCATAGTCAATTGGTGTCGAATTGTAATTAAATCCTCTTTTTCCTTTGGGCAATTTGTCCAACCTTCGCCAAGATATTTGCTTGTCTTGTCAGAAATAGACAAATATCCTTCTTCTTGTGCTATTCCAACTAATGCAGCGGTCAAAGTTTTCCCAGCCGAAGCCCATTTCCAAACACTATCTTGGGAAAATCTTCCGAAGTATTTCTCAAGGACAATTTTTCCTTCTTTCAATACGATAAATGCTTTCGTATTGTTTCTTTCAAGGAAATTGTATAGCGGAGGGATAGCGTCGGTGTTCCAACCAAGCTCTTGCGGTGGAACACTGTCCCAACTCGGTCCATCAATTGGTGGGAAGTATACAATTTGGCTAAAACCTTGGAAGAACATCAAAGGAAAAAGCAAACAAAGTAAACGAAATTTCATTTAATCCACAGTAATAATTAAATAATTAGACATAAGAAATTAAGAAAAGTTTAAATTACTTAAAATTATCTTCAATAATGCGAATTTCCTCTTCCGTCAAACCATAAATTTGGTAAACAAGTCGGTCGATTTGTTCGTCAATTGAACGAATTTCTTCTTCAATTTTTAGTCGTTCGTCAGTAAATTTTACTCCAATTTCGTTCAGTTTTCTATTCAGGTCTAACATTCTGTCAGCTAGGAAAATTAAAGGTGTTTGATCATCTAAATGAAGTTTCTTAATAGGTATCCTACTTGAATATTTATTATCGAAATGCATTGTTCTAATAGCACGAAAATAGATAAAGTAATATGCATAAAATGAAATAAGTTTAGAGTTTAGTAATGATAGAATATATTTAATATTAAAATTTGTATCATAAATTTTAATATTGTTTACGGTATCTAAAACCAATAATCCAGTGTGTTCATAAGTGCAAGTTATTCTAATATGGTCCTTAATGTGTGCAACAATGTTTTGCGCTAAAATTCTAGGTCCTTTGAACTTATTAATTTTTTTTAGAAATTTATTTAATTCCGTAGGATTTACATAACAAAATGTTCCCTTTATAATGTATCTATCAACTTGTTTGCCACCAATTACTGGAACAAGGTTTTTTTCATAGTTGTTAGATTTGCATAACTTTTGAATTCCAATACCTCTAAAATTTTCACTTATCTCCCCTAAGAAAACTGATTGTTGGGTTAGTTTATTATAAATACTCCTTATCTTTGGATCAAAAACAAACATAGAATGATTAATAATTTCTTTTTGCTCTATTTTGTTTTCCAGCGCTTTTCTTGAATTAGTTAACGTTTTCAGAACAACTGGTTTGTCTAAGTTTGGATGACACTTTTTGATAATAATAATGACCTGCTCTAATCTAACATCCTTGAATGCTTTACTTACATCCAAAATTTCCAAGATTTGTGAATTTTGTAATAAAAATTGCCGAATTTTGTACCAAGAATTAACATACAAAAAAGATTTAGGAATAATAAACCCTAAACATCCATTCTGTTTTAGCAAATCATAGCTTCTTTTTAAAAAAAGAGCAGCAGAATTGATCACACCTTTTGATAATTTGTAGTAAAACCTTAAATTTTGTAATGGGTCTTTTGAACCAATTGTAGAATATGGTGGGTTACCAATAACAACATCAAATCCGCCTTCGTCCATAATTTCTTTGAATTCTTCCTCCCATTTAAATGCTCGTTCTCGGGCAATTTCTGGGTCGTCGATTAGTGAATTGCCACATTTTATGTTGTTTTGTAGCAAAGGTAATCTTTGTCCTCGTTCGGCAATTTTCAAAAGTAGGTTCAATTGTGAAATTTCCACAGCCTGTTTGTCCAAATCGACACCAAAAATGTTGTTCATAAGAATCTTTACTTTTCTGTCGAAGTGTAATCCAGTGGAAAAATCCATTTCTGTTTGGTCGTAGCTTTTATCGTGTTGAGAATAATATTCATTTAAAACATCGAAGGCTTTGATTAAAAAAGAACCAGAACCACAGGCTGGGTCGAGTATTCGTAGTTTTTCTACTTCTTCTGGTTTCTTATTTTTTAAAATTTCACCTAAAGTGTTTCTAACAATGTAATCGACAATGTAAGTTGGGGTATAGTAAATCCCTTGTTCTTTGCGATGGGCTTGGCTTACTGTTAATTTTGTACGCTTTTGAGTCTTTTTCAATATATGGCTAAGATATTGTTCATAGATATTTCCAAGCACATCTGCCTCAATATTGGCGAAGTCGTAAGTAATAGATTTGTCTTTGGAATAATGCAACCCATTAATAATTTCGGCAAGTATAGAGTCTTCTATTTTTAGTTGGTCGCAAAGGTGGGGAGAAAATATTTTGCTATTATATGTATTGTTGAACTCTTCGAAAATTTTTCGCAAAGATAAGAATAAAGGTTTGGATCTTTCACTTGATTTCCAATTATTAAGAGCTGGAAGAAGTTTTCTTTCCTCAAGTTCACGGTCTTCACAGTTTCGAATAAATATTAGACGATCGAGAATTCTTTGAACTGCCTCGTCGAGTTCCTCTTCGTTAAGATTAAGTTCTGCATTATGTTTGTAAACACTTTTAGTAAGAATTTCGCGGAAATGGGTAAAATCTTGAAGTAGTTGTTTATCGACAGGAATTTTTTTTGTTTTTTTGCCCCACCTTTCGGCAACTTTATCGATTAATCCAGTTTCGAAACTTTTACGGGAAAGAAGCCAAAGCTCATCGAAATTAATTATGAAATCATCTACTTCTATTGTCTTGAAATGGCTTTGAATAATGTTTTCTGCTTTCCATTCTGCGTTGAAAACCATAATTGTAGCAAAGTTAGTAAGAACCGCCCAAGTACATCCTTTATGCCAAGCGTAATTTATTGCTTGCATTGCAAATGAAGGGTTTTGTATGTCTGCTCTTAAAGGCTTGGCTTCTAAGAAGAACTTTGGAATACCATTAATTCGAAAACCATAATCAACACGACCACGGGATATTTTCTCTTCCGCAGTAACTTCTGTAGAGTCTTCAGTATTCCAACCAAGTGCACGAAAAAGTGGAAGAATAAAATCCTTTTTTGTCATCTCTTCATTATACTTTATGGCGCGTTTCTCTTTTTGAACTTTAAGGTATTTTTCAACAATATTTTGGACTTCTTCTAAAGATTTTTGATTTGCCATATTTAATCATTGGTTAAGAAGAAATGCAAAAATAAATAAAGTGCTTTAGAAGTATAATAAAAAAATTTTTTACAATTATCGACCAAAAGAGGTCTTATTTAAAATTTCTTCTGTGATAGGGTATAAGTAAAAGAATAATAAGAAAAAGAAAATAAACAAATAATCTGCTTTTTAGAAATGACTTTTATTAACAAGTTTAGACCATTTTTTATAAAACTATGTCTTTAATGTTTTCTTTTTTGCTGCGGGGAACAACACATTATTTAGAATTAAGCGATAACCGGGTGAATTTTTGTGTAGGTTTAAATCGGTAGGAGGGTCGCCAACAGCGTGTTGATAATCTTCGGGGTCGTGCCCACCGTAGAAAGTAAACATACCGCGGCCAAAGTTTCCGTGCAAATATTTAACTTGGTCGGTACCTTCTTTAATTCCCATAATCGTAATTCCTTTTTTGATTTTGTCTAAGTGGAATGCAGTGGTTTGACCAAGGAAACCTTTGACAACATTAACGTGGTTTTGGGTAAGCATTGTTGGAACGGGGTCGAACTTTGCAGAAAATTCGAACAAAGTGAAATAGTCGCTCGATGGGTCGAGTGCAGAAATATTGGGTGGGCAGTCGATATCCGAAAACTCGTAGATAAAGGGGTCCATTACAAGTTTGAAATTTTCGAAAGCAAGGGTTTGCGAGTAATCAAGTTTGGAATTTGCATTTGGGTCGGCCGGGTCTCCATCGAACATACTTTCGCATATATCTATGTTGTGTGCAGCAAGAGCTATATCGTACGAGTCTGTTGCACTACACATTGCAAACAAGAAGCCACCATTGGCAACATATTCTTTGATTTTGAAAGCGACGGCGCGTTTCAGTTCCGAGACTTTTGCATAACCAAGCTTCTTTGCCATTGCCTCGTTCAAAGTAACTTGCTCGATATACCAAGGTGTATTCGAAAATGAAGCCCAGAATTTTCCATATTGCCCGGTAAAATCCTCGTGGTGAAGGTGCAACCAGTCGTATTCGGCAAGTTTACCTTGAAGGACTTCCTCGTCCCAGAACACATCGTGGTCTATTCCAGCGTAGGAAAGTGCAAGAAGGACTGCATCGTCCCAAGGTTGTGTACCCGGAGATGCGTAAACGCCTATTTTAGGTGCCTTTTCCAAATGAATAAGTTCCATATTTTGGTCTGGACTTTGCACCAGTGCGTAGATTTGCGAAGCAGTAGCACCATCGATGAGTTCGAAGGAAACACCTCGCAATCTTGCCTCGGTTTCGACCAACGGAGAGTAATCGGTCATAAACGAACCACCTCGGTAGTTCAGAAGCCAATCTACTGTTTGCCCTTGTTTCAATACCCAATATGCCAATCCGTAGGATTTGAGATGGTCTGTCTGAGTCAAATCCATTGGAATTAGAATTTTCTGCGATAGTAGCAAATTTGTTGTATATAGTAACAAAATTAATGTCAATGAAATAAACCGTTTCATATTTCTTTTTTGCTTTCAAAATAACAAAAACGACAACAATCGGTTAATATTTCACTTTCTTTTTCGAATTAAAATTTAGTTAACC
>JAOAEE010000048.1 GCA_026416955.1 Ignavibacteria bacterium
TTTTTCTTAACAGTAGTTGCAACCCGAAGCATATCACCATTTTGGTTCATTTTAACAAATATTGTCGAGGTTGCTCCAGTTAATCTTGTTATCTCGTCAACGATTGGAACTTTGACATCGAAACTTGTAACTTTCGGAAGGACAGTCCCCCCGAAATTTATGTTAGGAACATCGATTTCTATCGATTCGTTGCTAAATTGGTTGATTGCAGTCCAACGTTGAACACCTTGAATTGATAAACTTCCGTAACGGGCAATTACTTCCCTCGAAGTATTCAAAGAAACCATCAGCATTTTTTTCGATAGGTCGTTTGCAGTTGCAGCAAGGTGGTAAACATTTTGTGCGATTTCGCTTATTTGTTGCTTTGCAGATTTTTCTAATTCCCGATCGGAAAATTTTACAATGCTATTTGTTCGAAATAGTAGAAAAACTAAGAACACTAACGCTACAACTGCAACTGTTGAAATTAGTAGAGCATTAATTTTAAATCCTACACTTTTTGCCATATATCCCTCATAAATAAATTCAGCAAAAATAATAAAGTTTATGTGAAAATTCTAGGATAAATATCTAATAAATTTTTTTTGTATCGAATAAGTTTTTAAATTTGTTTTTTTAGGGTTTAAGTATGGAGTTTGCAACATTACTATTCGAGAAGAAAGAGAATTATGTTATCGTAACATTGAACCGACCAGAAAAGCTGAACGCGTTAAATTTTCAATTGTTTACCGAATTAAACGAAGCGATACGCCAAATAGAGCTCGACCGCGATATTAAAGCAGTGATATTGACTGGTGCAGGCGAGAAAGCCTTTGCCGCTGGTGCGGATATAATGGAACTTCACGAAAGCGACGACATAACGGGTGTGCATTTTTCCCAATATGGCTCGAAGGTGATGCTTCGATTGGAAAGCCTCCGCAAACCAGTGGTTGCTGCTGTTAATGGTTTTGCTCTTGGTGGTGGGTGTGAACTTGCTATGTCTTGCCATATTCGTTTCGCTTCCGAAAATGCAAAGTTCGGGCAACCAGAAGTGAACCTTGGAATTATCCCCGGCTACGGAGCAACACAGAAACTCCCGCGCCTTGTTGGGCGTGCAAAGGCATTGGAATTAATTCTTAGCGGAAATATGATTGATGCGTACGAGGCAGAAAGAATAGGGCTTGTCAACAAAGTATTTCCCCATTCTGAACTAATGTCCAAAACAGTAGAATTTGTTCAAAATATGCTATCGAAGGGTACCCTTGCAGTTTTTAGTGCGCTCGATTGTGTACTTTCGGCTGAACATTTGCCATACATCGAGGGCTTGGAATACGAAAGTAGGATGTTCGGCAAGCTATGTGGAACATACGATTTCAAGGAAGGTACAAAAGCATTCCTCGAAAAGCGAAAACCAAATTTTAAAGGGGAATAGTAGGTATTATAGACCACCGCGCCAAATTCCGCGGTCGAGGCTGCGGTATTGAATTGCTTCGCTAATATGATGTGGAAGTATTGACTCGGAATTGTCTAAATCGGCGATAGTTCTACTTACTTTTAATATTTTATCGTAGGCACGAGCCGAAAGTCCAAGTTTTGACATTGCAACTTTAAGAATTTCTTGCGACTTGGCATCGAGAATACAAAACTTGCGAATTTCTTTCGAGCCCATATCTGCGTTCTTGTATACGCTTTTATTTCCACGGAACCTATGTGTTTGGATTTCACGGGCTCGTACAACTCTTTCGCGAATTCTCGCAGAGGGTTCTCCACTGCTCTTGTCCGATAGCTCCTGGTATTTAACAGCGGGCACTTCAATATGGATGTCGATTCTATCCAAAAGTGGACCAGAAATTTTGGCTTGGTATTTTTGAATTAGTGCTGGTGTGCAATTGCACTCTTTGTACGGGTTTCCAAAGTTGCCACAAGGACAAGGGTTCATCGAACAAACGAGCATAAAGTTTGCTGGATATTCTATCGTCATCTTTGTTCTTGATATGCAGATTTTCTTGTCTTCGAGTGGTTGGCGAAGTACTTCGAGCACGTTTCTAGCAAATTCGGGTAATTCATCGAGAAACAAAACTCCGTGGTGGGCAAGCGAAATTTCGCCGGGTTTTATTTTATTCATACCCCCACCAACCAATGCTGCGTCGCTTATTGTATGGTGGGGTGAACGAAATGGACGAATTGTAATCAACGACTCGTTGTTTTCTAATAATCCAGCGACAGAATGAATCTTTGTTGTTTCCAATGCCTCGTCCAAAGTTAAAGGAGGAAGTATAGAAGGAATGCGTTTAGCAAGCATAGTTTTGCCTGCTCCCGGCGGTCCAATCATCAAGATATTGTGCCCTCCCGCTGCAGCTACTTCCAAAGCCCTTTTGACATTTTGTTGTCCTTTAACATCGGAAAAATCGAGAGTGTAGTTATATTGGCTCTCCTCGAATATCTTGAACTTGTCGACCACTCTTGGGGAAATATCTTCGTTACCGTTCAAATAATTAACAAGTTGAACTAAAGATTGCAAAGGAATAACATCAATACCATCGACAAGTGCGGCTTCGTTTGCGTTGCTTTCGGGAAGAGCTATGGCACGGAAGCCAAGTTTTTTTGCTTCGTAAGCAATTGGCAAAGCACCGTGGATATGTCGCAATGTACCTTCGAGGGATAGTTCGCCTAAAAACAAAATGCCTTCCGTTGCTTCTTGGGGAACCAGTCCAGTGGAAGCAAGAATGCCAAGAGCAATAGGCAAATCGAAACCACTGCCTTCTTTTCGAACGTCTGCTGGGGCAAGGTTGATTGTAATTTTCTTTGCGGGGAAGGGTATACCACTATTTTTGATTGCAGCCGTCACTCGTTCTTTCGATTCTTTGACAGCAGAATCTGGGAGCCCAACGATGACGAAATTTGGAAGCGCGTTGTCGAGATGCGTTTCTATTTCAACAATAAAAGCATTGATACCAACAACACTTGCAGACAATACTTTGGAATACATTATTTATTTAGGTTTTTCCGACAATTCTTTGTAAGTGTAAAGCAACAAGTCGATGTAGGAGACGACGCCAATTAAATTTTGGTCGTTATCGACCACAGGAAAGCAATCACCTTTCTTTTTAATAAAGAGTTCTAATGCTTTAAGAATGCTATCTCCAATAAATAGTATAGGGACATTTCGGTTCACTAAGTAATCAAAATCCGAAATAGTTGAAAATTCTGCGTCTTCTATTTCCTCCTCCGGGTCGTATATTTTTTTTCGGATATACTCGTTCAATCTTTTCTCTTCAATCATACCAACATATTTACCATTTTCAACCACTGGAATGTGCCTAATTTTTTCTATCCTAATTAAATCTAATGCTTTCCGTAAAGTGTCGTTCCAAGAAACTACGAAAAGGTCTTTCGACATTATTTCTTCGACTTTAGGTAATTTTTTCATACAAACTCCCAATTTTTAACAAGCAAAATAGAAAAAAAGAGTGAAAAAGACAAGAGGAAAATTGCTGTTCCTTTTAAGTCTAGAAGAAACTATCAAAGTTTATTAATTATAAAAAAATTAAGGAAAATCAATTATTTTTTGAAATTCAAAGATTATTTATTAAATTCGAGCACTTTTTTGGAGGTTTTTATGAAAAATGTTTTCCTCGTTCTTATTTTCCTTACTTTACTTCATTTAAAAGGGCTTTCTACAACAAGTGTGATTCCAACAGATACCTCTCAAAGCGATTTTCTCCGAGCCTATAGATTTGCACTCCAATCGGCACAAGTCGATTTTCGCTTCACCAATGCAACGATGGATAGTATGTTGTTCCCTAAATATGGAGAATATTCAGTTTATTGGGTAAAGCAAGGGCAAAATGCTGGTGCTTTTGTTTATCCAGATATAATTCCCAGAGATTTCTCGAGCGTAATAAAGAGAGAGTATTCTTCGTATAACTGGTCAGCTACTGAACACTTTTCTCTTCAATTTAAGCATAATTCCCAAGTTGTATGTATTTTCCAAAGTGAATTTAAACAAAACAATGCAACAGTTTCTTGGGCTTCTTTCTACTACAAGAATCTTTTCGATTTGAATTTCTACGACAATATGTATTACTTTGCCAATGAAAAAAACATAGATAGCTTTGGAATTTCTGGTTCGACCCGTTTGTTAATTATTCCACCATTTAGAAAATATGGCAACGACGACAAGTATTATGTTGACAAAATTTTTGCAAAGTTTCCAAATATCAAGAGAAAATTGGAAGAATTCCTTTCCCGGGGTGGCACTATCTATGCCGAGGGAAATGCAGTCTATTTTGTCGAAAAGTTGGGTTTCCTTGAAACTGGTGCTGTTGATTTCGAAAATTCTTACTCTTTTGTTAACGAGGATAACCTTGTGCCGGTGGAATTTTCGAATTTGGAACACCCACTTTCTTTTACACGTTTTGCTGTGAATAAATTATATGGTGCTTCTTTTCCAAAAATAAATGTTAAAAATGCCGATATCGTTGCCTTTTTGAAAAATACACAGAATCCAGTTGTTTTTATTCTTTGTGGTAAAAATGCAAACGGAGGGAAAATTATTGTTAATACTGGATTGCCAACAGTTGGTGGAATAAACGAACTAAGTAAAGGTAGCAGGCAATTGCAATGGACATTGAACGCAATCTTTTCTGCCTTTTGTTCGAACCTTGATGTTACAAGGTCGATTTATAATAATCTTCCCCCCGAAGTTACTGCTGGGGTGAATGCAATCTCCTACGATAGGTTGGACACTTTTGAAGTTAGAATAAAAATTCGTAACCTTTCGAGTAAACTTATCAGTAATTTCACAATTAACGAATACGTTAGGGACTATTTTAAAATTATTGGAGTAAAGAATGCAAACATAAATTATCAAATTTCTGGAACAAGAATCACATTTACAAACATTTCGCTAAACCCATTCCAAGAAATAGATATAGTTTTGTTGATTTCTACCCCCGACCCATCGGACAAAATTCACGAACAAGTGGACAAATACCTTTCTTGGGCAAATTACATTTATGTTTCTGTCTGCGAGGTTGTAAACATTGGAGAAAAAGGCATCGAATACTTTTGGAAATACAGAAATTATGCCGATTTTATGTTTTCCGCTCGCTTAATTGCAGATACAGATTTAAACTGGAAGAACATTCTTTATCTGGATTTTCAACCTTTCAAAGTATTTACTATTATTGAAAACAAAGAAAGAACTGCTGCGGTCGAGACAAAGTACGTTCAATACATTCCCAAAGATGTGCCTTTTTATTGGACAGATAACACACTTGATATCCCAATACTAAAAACACCCGGTGGAAAATTTGTGGATGTTCTCCGTGGAAGTAACGATAAAAACAAACCAGATTTCGATATGGATAGCGATGGCTACCC
>JAOAEE010000054.1 GCA_026416955.1 Ignavibacteria bacterium
AATACGGGCGCGAGGATATTATGGTAGTCGTAGGTGGAGTTATCCCACCCCAAGATTATGAATTTCTTTATAAGTCTGGTGTTGCTGAAATTTTTGGTCCCGGAACGATTATCCCCCAATGTGCAAAGAAAATTTTAAACATTTTGCTTAGCAATTATCAATAATAAAAATATAGCCTTTCTAAAATTAGAAACGTAAAAGTATAAATAATTATGTATATGCATATTTTAGTATATTTGGCTATAAAAAAACGAATTAAAAGTTAAGTAGGAAACTAATAATATTTTCAAGAGTATATTTCTTTGGATTTTTTAGGAAAATTCTCAAAGTCTTACTACCTTCAACTCCCTTTATATCACAAATTTCTTGTATATGAATTTTAAAAAAAGGTTTAGGGAATTCAGGGTAATATTGTAAAACCCCTTGTTTTCCAATTTTAAAAATAATTTCTCTAGTAATTTTCTCATCAAAAGAACATTCAACAACATTCTTCTCTACAAAACAATTGTCTAATATTTTAACAGAAACAACTTTCATAAATGGTTTGAAAAAGTTCATTCGAAAATAGTGAAAAAATTTTATGGGAAAAAGAAAAAAAAATAAAAAGGGGGTTTTACCCCCAGATAAGATATACAAAAAAATATTTTTTTCTACTTTGCACGAGTTACAACAAATTCCCCGTAAGAATCACCAGTCTCAATACCTTTTATTTGTTTGCATTCAAAGGTACCAATTGGTTTTCCTTTGGGGTCGTATTCACCACCATAGGCAAGGTCCATAAAGGCAGCACTAACTCCTGCAATCATATAAGCAGACAACTTGTTGGAATAACCAAATTTAACGATATCAGATTCATAGTAATTATAAGCACGAATAACCATCCTTTCGTTTGGGATAAGTTCCACAATTTCAGCATCTGCCCAGCCCCAAGCAGTAAATACTGCATAGGCACCAAAAAGGATATCTTCTGGAACTTTTTCAATCATTGGTGCAACAACTGCATTCCATTCTTCGGAAGTAATAATTCCATACCCAGTATGGTAACCACACTCATGTGCAGCATTGTAAAGTAAATATTCTTTCGCTTGTAATATATCTGGATTTTCTGCCTTATTTGTTAAGCGTTCTGCAAATGAGTTCCAAAACTTAGTTGGTAATTGATTAACATAAACATTAAAACCTTCGATAATACCATTTTCATCTGGTAACACATCGATTTTTGACATTAATTCAATAATTTTTTTTCTGTCGATAGCCATAACTTACCTCCTTGTAATTTTAAATATTGATGTTTTACTACCCATTACGATGCTTTGTATTTCTTTTGCGCAGAAAGTACCCGATGGTAACCCAAGTACTGATTCAAACATTGCCTCGATATAACCAGCAGAAATATAATTCACGGGTTTATCATAAGGTCCCCATTTCCTTAGCCATCCACTATCGATGTGAGAGGAAAGTAATTCAACCTCGCCGCTATAGTCACCAAGGAAATTTACCTTCATTTTCCCCAAACCCATCAATGAATAATATTGTACTGCTATGTCAATTTTTTCGGAAAGAGTTTTAATATCTGGATTATCTTTAAAATATGTATCGAGAACTTCTCTAAAAGCATCCCGGGCACATTCTTGTAGCAACTCGGTTTCACCCGCATCTAATGCCAACTGTGTGTAAAGAGTAGCGTAATGGTGGCAATGCAACACTGCTTGATATCCATTAATATAATGCCTTTTTGTCAAAGGGTCAAACGTGTGATAATACTTCAAGGTGTTTTTAATTATTTGTGCCATAAAATACCTCCTATTTGTTTTGAAATTCCTTCTCAATTTCTTTCATTGCATTTTCAAACTTTTTAATATTCTCTGGGGAATCTGGTTCGGTTTTCGCTTTTGGACTTGGAATCAAAGTTAACAGAGCTAGCCTCATTTGTGCCTTAAGACCACCTAACTTATAAGCCTTCTCATAAAATTCAAGTAATTTTTCAGCCATTAATACCTCCTTAATGTTAATAAAAAAACTAAAATAGTAAAAAAATGTTAATAATTACAAAATAAAAATTATATTATTTTTTTTTAATATACTTAATTTGATTTTTTTGTAATTAAAATGGTTAATTATTTGGGAAAAAGGATATATTTAATCGATGGAATGTCGGTTGTGTTTCGAGCATACCACGCATTAAGCCGCTCGGGATTAAAATCCCCCATAACAAATGAACCTACTTATGCTGTTTTTGCCTTTACCAATATACTTACAAGTTTACTCGAAAAAGAAAATCCAGAGTACATTGCAGTACTTTTCGATAGTCGAGAACCAACATTTCGCCACGAAATCTACAAAGAATATAAAGCCAACCGAGAGGCTTTCCCCGAGGACTTAGTTCCGCAATTGAATCGTATTAAGGAATTGCTCGACGCTTTTGGAATAAAGCGAATTGAAATTCCAGGGCTCGAAGCAGACGATATTGCCGGAACATTATCCAATAAACTTTCGAAAGAAGGTTGGAACGTCGTTTGTATTACAAACGACAAGGATTATTATCAACTCGTCAAAGATAATGTTATCTTATATAAAACTGGAAAGAACCTAACCGAGGGATTCGAAATAATAACACCCAAAGAAGTGGAAGAAAAATTTGGGGTTCCTCCAAACCAAGTTGTCGATGTACTTGCTATTGTTGGTGATTCGGTCGATAATGTCCCCGGAGTAAAAGGTATTGGCGAGAAAACTGCTATCCCTTTGATAAAGCAATTTGGAAGTCTTGAGAATCTTTATTCTGAAATCGATAAAATACCCAAGGAAACACTTAAACAAAAACTTTTGGAACATAAAAACGAAGCCTTCCTTTCAAAAAAATTGGTAACAATTGAAACCAACGCCAATATCGATATTAATATCGATGAATTAAAATTCGAAAAACCCAACTTAGAAAAAATCGATAAACTTTTCCGTATCCTTGATTTTAAAGTTTTGCGTGAACGAATCCTTAACAAATTTGGAGAAACCCTCGAAGAACAGCCAACTGAGGGTGTTATTGAACTTTCCACTTCAAGCTTCAAAGAAAATAATGTAAATTATTTCCTTGTCGACACATTTGATAAATTCAAAAGTTTAATTAATAAACTTCAAAATGTAAAGTCCTTTGCAATTGATACAGAAACCAGTTCGCTCGATAAATTAAACTGCGAGCTTGTTGGAATAAGCATCTGTTTCAACGAAGCTGAAGCCTATTACATCCCCGTTTATGGAAACGAGAAAAACATTGTAACCAACAAAATAAACGAAAATCCAAACAACAACGAACTTGAATTATTCAGCCAAAACAACGAAGTATCTTTCACCCAAAAGAATCAAACAAAAATTGACTATAACCCTAAACTTGGCTTTCCCTCTGAATATGCCCTTTCGAAGTTGAAAGATTTTTTCGAGAACCCTAAAGTAGAAAAGTATGGACAGAACATCAAATTCGACGCATTTATTCTAAAAAGGTATGGAATCAACTTGCAACCAATTTCTTTCGATACAATGGTTGCAAGTTACGTTCTTAACCCCGACGACCAACACAACTTGGATGCTCTGGCAAAGAAATGGTTGAACTACAACCCAATTTCTATAACTACTTTAATCGGAGAAAAACGAACCGGACAAAAATCGATGCGAGAACTCGCCCCCAAAGATATTACCAATTATGCTTGCGAAGATGCCGACCTTGCTTTCCGATTGACCAAAACCTTGGCCAAAGAACTTGAAAAGCAAAATTTAAAGGAACTTGCCGAAAAAATTGAATTTCCTCTTATCGAAGTACTTTGCGAAATGGAATTCAACGGTGTCTATGTTAGTAAAGAAATTCTTTCATCCATTGCTCTCACTTTAACGCAACAAGTAAATGAATTAAAAGAGAAAATATTTGAAGAAGCGGGGGTTCGTTTCAATCTCGATTCACCCAAACAACTTGGCCAAGTTTTGTTCGAAAAAATGCAACTTCCAGTTATTGCAAAGACTAAAACTGGGTACAGCACCGATGTAAGTGTTTTAACTCAACTTGCCGAAAGTTTTCCAATTGCAAGGGATATTCTTGAATATCGGCAACGAACAAAATTGCTTTCGACCTATGTAGAGGCTCTACCAGAATTGATTTATCCCAAGACTGGAAGGATTCATACAACATTTAATCAAACAATTACCAGCACTGGTAGGCTTTCTTCGACAGACCCAAATTTGCAAAATATTCCTATTCGTAGTGAATTTGGCAAAGAAATTCGCAAAGCTTTTGTTCCACAGAACAAGGACTGGTTGATTCTGTCTGCCGATTACTCTCAAATTGAACTTCGGATTATCGCTTATATTTCTGGGGATAGAAACTTAATCGATGCTTTTAAAAATGGCTTGGACATTCACGCTGCTACTGCCTCTATTTTGTTCAACAAACCTTTGGACAAAGTAGATTCTGATATGCGTAGAGTTGCAAAAACTGTAAACTTCGGAATTCTTTATGGGCTTGGGGCCTTTGGGCTTTCGCAAAGATTAGGAATTGGGCGTTCGGAAGCACAAAATATTATCGATAATTATTTACAAAAATATCCAGGTATTAAGAAATATGTTGAAGAAACAATATCATCGACACAAAAGAAGGGTTATGCCGAAACTCTATGTGGGCGAAGAAGATATTTCCCAAACATAACAAGTCAGAATAGAAATCTACGCTCTGCCGACGAACGCGCTGCAATTAATCTGCCCATCCAAGGAACAGCAGCCGATATGATGAAACTTGCAATGATTGGAATTCATAAAAAATTTAAAAAATATAAGTTCAAGTCGATGATGATTTTGCAAATCCACGACGAATTGCTTTTCGAAGTTCCATATAACGAACTTGAATCGGTTAAAGAAATAATTCAATACGAAATGCAGAATGCATTAAGTTTAGGCGAAGTACCAATCGTGGTCGATATTGGGATTGGAGAAAGCTGGTTCGATGCACATTGATTTGGAATTAATATTCTTTTATTGAACCTAAATTCATTTTTTAAACAAATAAAAATTATTTTTAAAAAATCTTTTCGTTCAATTGCTAAAATTTTCTTTTAGGTAAATAAAACTAAACCACCAGTAGAAATTTGATAAAAATCCCCAACTGTTAAGATATCGTCAACTCCGGACCACAAATCTTCTCTTTTCAGATGAAACATATCCATAGCAAGTTTACAAGCATAAATACCAGCCCCTGAATCCTTAATAATTTGTAGAAATTCTCGTACTGGTGGAATATCCAATTTTTCCATTTCATTCTTCATCATCCAGGTAGCAAAGGACGCCATACCGGGAAGCATACCTAGCCAAGTAGGCATCTTCTGTCCCCAAGGCAATCTAAGTGCAGCATTTCCAACTGTCGAAATAGAAAGTTTGTCCATTCGTTTTTCAATTATGGCGTCGAGCCCAAAAAAAGTGAAAAACAAGTTTGCTTCGAATCCCTCCATTCTTGCACCGTTTGCAAGAATAAGACCGGGATAAACTCCATCCAAAGAACCGCGAGAGATAATTATCGAGACTTTCCCGATATCATTGTTTTGCCCACTCATAATATTACCCTTTTATTTAAATACAACCTTTTGGTTTTGGCAAACCCGAAATCTTAGCTGCCTTTTTCATCGGACCCTTTGGAAAGAGTTCATACAACTCTTTTGTATCGACCCCACTTTCTTTTGTCAACTTACGCAATGTCGGGGCATCGCCAAGTCTCGGAAATTCGCGTCGCATATAATTAATAACTAACCAATGACGAGCAGTTAACTCCGCTATTCCTTCTTCTTTCGCCAGTTCTTTAGCTATTTCTTCATTCCAGTCCGAAAAATTCTTTAAATGGCCGTCGTCATCGAATTCAATTGTCTTACCAAAAAGTTCTCTCGTTGGCATAATTTCACCTCATTATTTTATTTGAATATTTTGTAGGTTGTTAGTGTTATTCGATGAAGAAAGATTTTTCAAAAATTCAATTGCAAAGTACAAAGCTTTTTTAGTTTCTGGTTGGTTCAATTCTTTCAGCAACTTCATTAGCGAAACATCGTGTTCTACTTTTACATCTAAGTTTTTGTAAACGCTGACAGCATTATTAATCGATTGCAACATATCGGGTTGGGTCAAGTTTTTTATCGTGTTAAGTATCGTAACAATGTTATCGCCAAGGGCTTTTACATCTTCGACAGTGAAGGAAGTAACAATTTTATCAAGGATATTTCGAAGTTCTTTGAAGAAGGAAAAGTACCCTTTTCTATCGAGTTCGTCCAATTTGTACATAAGTTTGATAGAAGTTTCGCGAGTAATCGGAGCCAAATCTTTCATTGCATCGCGAATACTTTCGATTTGGTCGAACAAACTCGAAAGGTTATTCAAATTTCTTAGAATTTTCTTAAAGAAATGAAAAATATCCCCAGTACGAATATAATCGTGAACTTGCTCAAGTTCAACAATTGCATTAGAATACAAATCCCGAAGCACTCGCATCAAATCTTCCTTAAAATCCTCCATTTCGCGTCGATGCCGACGCTGAAGTTCAATTTCCGCCAGTATTACATCCAATTTCCTGTTGATTTCTTCTAAAACATTTTCCTTCTGATTTTGTTCCATAACTACATCCTCTTTCCAGCCATAGTCATATGAGTTTCAATTGGCAATTCCACACCTTTTAAAAGGAAATTCCAATACATCCAACGGAACATTATCTTGCCGTAATGATTTGTTGTAGTTTCTTCAAGTAGAGAAAAAGGACCTATTCCCGGGAGCGGGAACTTACCAGGAAGTGGCTCGGTATCGTAATTAAAATCTATTAATATCCCTTTGCCAAAACCGCTTTCTATGAAGCAATTTGCGTGACCATCAAATTTTGCGGAAGGTGGTCTTTCGTCAATAATATCCATAAAATTCTCGAAAAGAATATCCGCTTCGAAATGGGCAACAGAACCAGCCTTCGAGGTAGGTAAATTTGTGGCATCGCCAATAACAAAAATATTGTTGAAGCCTTCGGCAAGCAAAGTATGTTTATCCGTTGGTATGTAATTTAATTCGTCGCCCATTCCGCTCCTTGCAATAGCTTCGTCGCCTTTGTTTGTTGGTATAGTAACTAATACATCGAATGGTACCTCGACGTTGTCCCAAGACACGATTTTCTTCTCTTCGTTGTCTACCCTTGCTATGTTAAAATCGGGTATAAGTTTTATGTTTTTCTTGTTCAAAAAGTCACCAAGAATTGCCGAAGCACGCGGTTTTGTAAACGCTCCGGGCAATGGAGTAACAAAACTAATGTCGACTTTATCTCTAATTCCTCTTTCTGTAAAGAACCAATCTGCTAAGAATGCAAATTCAAGAGGGGCAACGGGGCATTTGATAGGCATTTCAGTAATATGAATTACTAACCTTCCTCCTTGCCACTTTTTGAAGAAACTTCTTAGTGAACAAGCTCCTTCAATTGTATAAAAATCGAAAACAT
>JAOAEE010000053.1 GCA_026416955.1 Ignavibacteria bacterium
AAATATCGTCTATCTGGAGAAAGTGCCAAATCATCAATATATTGAACTTTTGGGTGCGAGGGCACAAAACCTACTTCTTCGCCAGTTGTCAAATCAATCACAGTTGCAATTCGACCCGCCCCGCCAGTGTATGCCAAGTACTTTTCATCATACGAAATTGCTATTGGTGCTTTCCAATTCGTTTCCGTTATTTTGTCGCTCTCTAAATCCCAAATGTAACTCTTTTTTGAGTCAATGAACGATACATAGAATTCAAAGAATATCTTCTTCTGATTCGGTATGAATTTTAAGTATGTTATCGAAGTGGGTCGCCCAGTTGGATTGGGAACAAGAGGTGTCTTGCTTTTAACTATTTCACCAGTTGATATCCTATGCAAGTCTATTCTATTCCCCCATCCTACTGCAACAATTTCTTCGTCCGATGTTATAGCGAAGGATGGATTATAATCTAAAATTTGTCGAACCTTTTTCCTAAATACAATTGTATCTGCCTCGAAATCAAGAATTCTTACTTCGTATTCATCGACGCTGACCTTACACACATATCCAAGATATTTCCCGCTACGAGTAAAGGTGGGCATATCTCCGGGATAGGTTTTTTTAACTTTGATGCTGTCTTTAATTTCAACAAGTTCTGTAAATTCTAAGAATGATAAGGATGCAGCAAGGTATGATGAACTAGGATGAAAAGACATTGAACGATGAATATAACTATTCCCTCCCCACCAAATAATGTCGCTCCAATCACCCACTACGGGCAAATCGGCTCGGCAAAGTTGCGGGGCAAGGGAAAACACAACAGCAAGAAGAAAACCAACAACGCGAACCAATCCCTTGCACGGGATTGCAGAAACAAAAGAAACTAAACTATAGTTCATAGGTCCCTCCAAAAAAGGAAAAAAATAATGATTACAAAATTTATGAGTGAAGTTGAAACTTTTCAACATCGAAAAGTAATATTTTTCCAATACCATTTCATAAATTTTGGAAAATCAGAATAACGAAACTAATAAACTCTTAAATTTTTTATACAAATTTTCTAATTTTTTGGTTTCTTTAATAATCTTACTTTTTTGGCTCGTTTTCCTTGTCTACTTACCAAATAGTTAAGCCTAATCTATTGAACATAAAGAAAACTATTTTGTTTGTTGAAATTGGGCATATTATAAAAAGGAAATAAAAAAAGAACATAATATGGCAAGTGCAATTTAGAGATGAGGCAAAAAAATCAAAAGTAGTGCAAGCATCACTGGTTGCGAGAATGCAACGGATAGTAGGCTTATATTACTACTTGCTTGGTATTTTCGAGGGGTAAAGAGTGCTTTGCTACATATTTACTATTCAAGGCAATGTTTGGCTGAAGATTTGAAAAGCACTTGAATTCAATGCAGATGTTTTCTGTAAGAAATGTAGAATTCTCTTGTTGTTGCTTAAGAATGAAATTTTTAGTCCTGGAAAAATTTACCAGTTTTACCAAAAAAAGTTGAAATAACTCTTATCAAAACCCAATTCTTTAATTTTTCTTTTTCAAAATAATTAATTAAATTGTTTTTTTTCTATTATTTAAAAGTTGAACTATGGAAACAAACGAAGATATGGGTGTTGGAACAAAATGCGTACATTCTGGAATCAAAGATTACGAGTTTGGTCCGGTTGTTCCACCAATATACCAGACGTCAACATTTAAATTCAAAGATGCCGACCAAGGAGCCAGATTGTTTAAAGGCGAAGAAGATGGTTTTATCTATACAAGGATGCGCAATCCTACAATCGAGGCAATGGAGGACGCTGTTGCTGAGTTGGAAGGTGGTGCGAAGGCAATTGGCTGTGCGAGTGGTATGGCTGCTATAAGTCTAATATTTTTTACACTTTTGCAATCTGGGAACCACGTGATTTGTGGGACTTCTGTGTATGGACCGACAACAACTTTCCTTTCCCAAATCCTATCCAAATTTAATGTGGAAGTTACATTTGTAGATACCTCGAATATTGTAGAAGTAGAAAAAGCCTTTAAAACGAATACACGCGTAATTTTTTTTGAAACACCGGGGAACCCTACACTTTCCGTTTCGAATATTCGCCAAATTAGCGAAATAGCACATTCATATAATGCATCTGTTGTTGTAGACAACACATTTATGAGCCCGATTTTGCAAAAGCCTTTTGAACTGGGTGCGGACATAGTAGTCCATAGTATGACGAAATTTCTTAACGGCCACGCAGATGTGGTCGCTGGGATTGTGGTAGTAAAAAGGAAGGAAGATTATCCAATTTTTCGAAAAATGTCGAATCATATTGGCGGAGTAATCGACCCGTTCAATGCTTTTCTTGTGCATCGAGGATTAAAAACACTCGAAATAAGAATGAAAAAGCATTGCGAAAATGCCCAACAAATTGCTGAGTACCTTGAACAACATCCAAAAGTTGAGCGTGTTTGGTATCCTTTTTTAAAATCGCATCCACAATATGAATTATCTTTGGAACAAACTACTGGCGGTGGGGGAGTAATTTCGTTCGAAATAAAAGGAGGAATTGAAGCTGGGAAAATACTTATGAACAACGTAAAAGTTTGGCAACTTGCAGTAAGTTTGGGTGGCGTTGAATCATTAATTCAACATCCAGCAAGTATGACGCACGCAAGTATGCCGAAAGAACTTAGGGAAGAGGCTGGAATAACAGATGGTTTGGTACGTCTTTCTGTTGGAATAGAGACTATCGATGACTTAATCTGGGGCTTAGAGCAAGGATTAAATAAAATATAAGGATAATTATTGAAGAAAATTAAGCCAAAGAGAATATTCGAAGAACTTGCAGAAATGGGGGTTTTGGACGATTTGCTTCGAAACCAATGGAAACGTTTTTACGAGCAGAACGAAAAATTCCGAGAGGATATCAATGAAATATTACTAACGCACTCAAAAGAAAGGGCGACTGTCCTTGAAAAATACTATTTAGAACAACTTTGTGAAAGCCTCCAATTCTTTATTGATTACACAAAACAATGGAAGAATCCAAAGCAATAGGTCCAGAAATCAAGGGTTTGTTCGAAACCATAAAAAAACAAGCAATTGAATATTCAAAGGCTTTCGATTTTTTTGAGCAAACTCGGCAAGAAATATTAGCAAAAATGAATGAATTAGACAATTTCGCAACGAATATATCAAACTTGCTGGACGAAAAGGTAAAATTTTTGGAAAATTCTTTGAATGAGTTCATCACCGATTTTCAACAAAAAACCAGTTCATTCGAAAATGTGTATCAAAATCTAAATCAAATAGAAACTCTAAGAAACGAACTAACTAAGTTATATTCCGATTTAAAAGTAAAATTGTTACAAGTCGACAGTTTAGTGAAAACGCTCGAAAATAAGATGGAAATGGAGTTTGAAACATATAGCCAAAAAGTGATGGAACGAATCGAAGAAGAAACCGATT
The DNA here is from genome assembly GCA_026416955.1 of Ignavibacteria bacterium. Taxonomy (GTDB): domain Bacteria; phylum Bacteroidota; class Ignavibacteria; order Kapaibacteriales; family UBA2268; genus Naka2016. Next base: position 3,435 of record JAOAEE010000053.1, read on the forward strand.
CCACCTTGAAAATGTTAGAAGTGAAATATGCACTTAAATTTAAAACATTGGACGAGAAACTTTCGAACTTCGACCAAAAAATGTTGAACTTGACATTAACTCAAAGTCGTTTTAGCAAAGCAATATACGACGATATCGACACCATAAAAGAAAACTTGCATCAAATAAAACAATCTCTTTACGAGGAACGCCAAAGAATAGAAGCACGCTTTGGGGAATTTTCGGAAGAATTGAACAAGAAATTTATCAAACTCGACCAAATTTTGAGCAATTTTGAACAGCAAGCCGAAGTAACTCTTCAAAGCAAAGAGGGGAGTTCCGAAAAGTTGAAAGAAGATATTCGATTGTTGTTTCAAAACTTAAATGAAATTAGAACAACAAACGATAAGTTAAACACAAAAACAAGAAACATCTTGATAGTGTGCGTTGTCTTGTTTATATTAGCTATATTAATAAGTTTGTTCACATAAAAGAGGGAAACTATGAAAGTGGCAATAATGACCGGAGGCGGGGATTCACCCGGAATGAATGCCTTTATTCGTGCTGTAGTTCGTAGTTGTTTGAATTTGCGGCCAGCGACTTCTGTTTGGGGGGTAATCGATGGTTGGCGAGGTCTGGTCGATGGTAATTTCCGAAAACTTACCAAAAAGGACACTGCCGGAATTGCCCACCAAGGAGGTACCATACTTGGAACTTTGCGGGTTCCAGAATTGAAAGAAGATAAAGATATGCAAGAGGCAATTGCATTCAACCTTCACGACAACTACTTCGATTACCTTTTCATAATTGGAGGCAACGGAAGTCTTGCAGCTGCAAATGTTATTAACAACATAATTAAAAGCAAAAGTTTAAGAACAAAAATACTTGTAACTGCTGGTTCAATCGACAATGATGTATGCAACAATTATGGTTATTCAATAGGATTTTATAGTGCAATCGATAAGAGCTTGGAAATGCTTGAATGGATACGCGATACAGCCTCGGCACACCGACGTGTCTACATTATCGAATCGATGGGACGCGATTCTGGCTACTTGGCTTTCTACGCCGGTGTTGCAACTGGTGCCGAACATATCATTCTCCCCAACGACAATGTTGATTATGAACAACTTGTTAACTTAATAAGTGAAAGAGATAGGGATACAAGGATAATTGTAGCCGAGGGCTACCCCAAAACTGCCGATGAAATCCGAAAAATCTTGGAAGAGATTTTTGCCCGTAGAAATATTAAACACGAAATTCGGCACGTCGATATGGGGTACTTTCAACGAGGAGGGAAAGCAGCGGTAAAAGATATTATTACAGCAAGCTGGTTGGGTTTTGTTATGGTCAAGGATGCATTTGCTGGTGTCGATAGTGCGTTCTACACTTGTTTCCATCCCGGCGAGGAACCAACACGTTTGCCATTAGAAGTTGCAGTGGATAGTTCAAAAACAAATCACTTAGAAATACCCGAGAAATTGAAGGAATTTGCTGAGGCATTAAGGTAAAAATTGTACAACTTTGTAAATGGGGCCTTCTTTTGTCAGTTTACTTTCTATGAGTTCAACTTTAAATTTTTCGACTTTTCCAAAATCAAAATTGGAATATTTTTCGAGTGTTTTTTGAAATAAATTACGCTCGAAACTTTTTATTCTTAGAAGAGTTAAATGAGGATGGTAATCTCGCTTTTCCAACTCTATATTAAAATTGCTTAAAACTTTTCCGCAATTTTGATGTATCCCCTTTAATATTTCATTTTTATCGACTAAATTAACAAAGAGAACTTTTGGAGAACGTAAAGAAGGAAAACATCCCAAACCCAAAAGCGATATTTCCGATTCATATTCAATCAAAAAAGGTGAAAGTTGAAAATGAAGAGTTTCCACTAAATCGGCCTCGATTTCACCAAGAAAGTGGTATGTGAAGTGTAAGTTCCAGTCTTCAACCCATTTCCCAAATACTGCATTCTCGAAATTTTTTTTCAATTTAGGGTATTCTTTCAACAGCTTGTCTGTTTTCAAAAAAGTACCAATAAATAATCTTTTTTTATCAGCCACAATTTCACCTTGAATAAATAAAAATCAACGACCAGCAGTAAAATAATTAGCTCGCACAAATCCAACAATTTCGTCGAAGCCACCAAATCCCGGATTACGATAATAAACAAAAGCAAGAAAAGTATGACCACTTGTTACGGTATTACCTTCGAATTCTTCGAATGTAATATCAACAATGTTCCCTAATTCATCGTATGAACCAGTGGCATACATATAATTTTGTCTTGCACGTCGAACCCATTGTCGAAGTTTATAGAGTCGCTCGTTTTCGTCGTAGAACATTTGCCAATCGCGTGTAGGCTTCCAATTGTTGAAAGAACCAACAACAAACACATCTTTATTTGTTTCCCAGCCTTCGGGGTCGAGAATAAATTCAACATAAACATAATCGTCGTAATTAGGGGAAACAAAAGTGGTTACCATAGCACCATCGTCGTGTGGTTCGAAATAGCTTCCTCTTCTGCGGTAATCCGACAAGGGCAAGCGAATCGGTGTATTCATTGCGGGGAACTGTACAAGATTGGTTAAGTCCAAGACCCGATAACCATTTTCTGCGGGAATACCATCAATTCTGAACACTTTACCCCCAGAAAGAAAACCAAAAATCGAGGTATTTTTTCCAAAAGACCTACTAAAACTAATTGGGGTATTATATTGAGAAATAAAAAAAGGCTCGTACCATCTGTTGTTGCGATAAATTACCACAGAATGCAGAAAGCTTTCGACCAACTTGGAACTTTTCTTTTCGGAGACCAGCACTTCTATACTGTATGCAGAAGAAGTAACATTCCGTTGAGGTTTATAAAAATCAGAGTAAAATCTTATTTCAGTTGAAACAATGGGATTAACTACGAAAAACCTTGCTTCGGCCAACAATGCGTCGGGTTCGGAGTAGTCGTATAGTTTGACTTTCCAATTTCCAGAATACTTAAAACGAATTTGTTCATTAGGGATAGTGATTTTGCCACGAAAATTGTAGTATTTTGAATTAATTGGTGCGGATTCCCAAAAGATATTGCTTGTTCGAATTCCGGTTGCCTCGTTAATAAAAATATTCTCGTCTTCTTTCCAATCGAACGAACAATGTACAAAACGGGCAAACATATTCGGCGGAACATTTGCAAAAACATCGAACTCAATAATTAACTTATTACTTCCTAAACCGCTACTAAAAGATGTTCTTTCATCATTTATAGTAATTATAGGTGGTTCTCGTTCTCCTTTTTCACCATAAATTCTAATGTATCGAACTATTGGTCTTGCTTTCTCGAATTGGAACTCTTTCTCTTGGGAAAAACAAAAAGAGACAATGAGAAAGTTAATCAATAGGATTATTTTTAAAACATTAAACATCAAAAACTTAAACAAATCTAAAAATTAGAAAAATCGTTTAAAAATTACCGTAATTTCGAAGTAATAAAAACAAAGTATTACCTCGATTTTTTGGTGCGTTAATTAATTCACATATTTCAACGATTCTTCGGCAGCTTCGATTAAAGGTTTTACCGAAATATCCGAACCAACCGCATTTTTCATCCAAATAGAAGGAGTGAGTCTTCCTTGGATAAGCATACGATAAATTTCATCGGCAAGATTTTTGTTTTCAACGAACTTTTCGATTTGGAATTCAATAACGTGCCCAAGTGGATATGCTGGAAGATAAAGAGGATAATCAATCATATGCGAATAAATAGCGAGAATTGGTTCGTCCTTTTTCCCGAAAACTGGGGCGTAGTACTTGTTCCAAACATCTTTTGCGATGGAAACAACGGCTTGCTTAAGTTCTTCGGGCGTTGCATTAGGATTTTGATAAAGCCAATTCCATACATACATATCAACTAATGCGACCCCCATAATTTCGTATGTAGCCCAGAAATTGTCCAACGCAGCAAGATATTTTGCGTTTGGGTCTGGGTTTTTAATACCTAAAATATCCAAATCACGTTTTTGGAAAATAAAAGCCATTGCTTCTGTGAAAGCTGTATTGGGAACACCATTGAGCATATAGTAATCAACTTTTTGCAAAGTCAAAGTTTGCTCGACATTGTGGCCAAACTCGTGCATAGCAATGTTGTAACCTTTGTAATCCATTCCTTCGGGGGGAATACGAGTTCGAAGATGTGCTTTTTCGCTTCGCATTTGTGCACCCCAGGCGTGTCCAGCACCGCGAGCAGGGTCTACTTCAATTTTGGAAGCGATGAAATTTGCCATTTCGTTAGAAAATCCAAGCTTAGTTAAAATATTGGGTAAGTCTTGTGCAAATGCTGTATTGTTTGGATAGCGAGCACGGGTAATTTCGGTCAATTTTGCTTCATCAAGTAAACTTCGAGCTTTAAAACCATCGTACCAAATGTCGAATGGTTCCAATTCTCTATTCAATCGCTTTCGGATTAACTCCCCAACTTTTTTCACGGTCGGCGAAGAAACAAGTTCAACGAATAGTTTTTCGATTTCCTTTTGTGAAATTTCAAATTCTAACTCAAATTTTCGGCTTATATATGTTGGATATTCTGGGTAAAATTTGTCGACAGCCTTTCGGACTTGAAAATTGTTCAAAAGATATTCGTAACGAGTGTTTGGTTCACTTTTGAAGGGAATTTCCTTCCCTTCCTTGTAAACTTTATTTTTAAAGGGGTTCCACAAAAATTCTGGGTTGTTTATTACATTTTCGGGAATTGTTTGGTTAATTATGTGTTTCATTACTTCATAAATCATTTTTTGCTTAAATAAAGAATTCTCTTTCCCATACAAAGACTTAATCTCATCGCGTAGGTTCCAATGGGAAATTAATTTTTTATCCTTAGGGAAATAGGTTTTAAAATTATCATCAACTAAGTTACCAACAAAAATATTATACTGCGAGATGTAAGCGTAGGCTTTAGTAGAGACTTCCGAAATTTTTTGCAGATATTCACTTGGAACACGCGAGATGAAGATATCGCCCATCCTTGCGAAAGCCCATTCTTTTCTACTCCACTTTTCGCCAAGTGTATTTTTTTCTTGGAGTGTATAATTTGGAAAGTTTAAAATGACATAGAAGGCAATTTTATTTTTAAAGAAGTCATTAGTGAGGTTTGCCGAAGGGTCGTACCCAGCAAACATCAAGTCGATTGGAAGAATTTCCCCTAAATCAAGATGCAACTGGCGGTTCAATTCAAGGGATATCTTGTTGAAATGCCCACTAATAACTTCGAAATAATTGGATAGCCTTTGGAAGACTTGGTCGAGTTTCTCCCCAGTAGGGACAAAATTATTTAAGCAAAATTCGAAAAATTCTTTTTTCGAACCATCTTCCTCTTTCCAAAAATTTGCCATTTGAGAAATACTTCGCGATATTCTTTCCCTTTCGTTTTCCCCATATTTTTCAACCAATGCCTTAACTGTTTTGTTCACAGTTGTTTTGTCGATAAACTTTTTCATTTCTTTCTCTTCGTTTTTTGTGCAAAAGTTAAATAACAAGACGATTAAAAAAAAGACAAAAAAATTACTTTTCATCATCTACCTCGAATTTGAAATAAAAGCAAAATTAATAAAAGTAGTAAAGGTGGGCAAACGAGTAATTGGGCGAGCTATGGGATTCGAACCCACGACCCCCAGAGCCACAATCTGGTGCTCTAACCAGCTGAGCTAAGCTCGCCATATTTCAAAAATCAAAATTAATAAAATTTTGTTTTACAGAAAGGTAATAGTAAATATTGTTATGGAAATTAATTAGGATTAATGTTTCTAAATATACAAATTGTACTGATTATAGTTAAATAAATAAATCTCACTACGAATGGATTGTTAACATTTAAGTTAACTTTGTCCTTCTTTTCTTCCAGTAACATTTTCTTACCAAAAGGAATATTTCTTTTTAATAATTTTACATTATTTATATAATTCTTTTATAGTATATTTTCAAACCCTAATAATTTTACCAATCTTAACAATATCAAGTGGCCAACGAACTTCAAACTCCCAATAAAGTTCATTGGTAAACTTTCTTCAGGGGAAATCAAACTCCCAAATATAGAAAGTTTTAAAATGTGTTTCACTTCTTATCCACCACATAAGCCATTCAATAACATTTTTTAAATTTGTGAAAAAAAGTAGACTAGACTTTTTTTGGTTCCAAAGTCCAGAATGTAAATTCTTTTTTACAGTAAATCTAAGAGTTTCATTGCCTTTCCTCCTAAGAATTAAAGAATAAGAATCAAATTTTCAAATTTTTTAGTAAATATTAATTGAAGATAAGCAGCTTTTGCCGAGGGATTTGTGAAATGTTAAAGCGCAATAAAAAGTGTTAAAACAAAAGAGTAAACTCTAACGGTAGCCTTAATAGAAAAGGCTTAAAAAAATTTTGAAAAAATAACAATAATTCAATAAATTTTTTGAAAATTTTTTATTTGCTTACTGCAAAAGGAATAACAATTAGTTCTTTTTTTGGATGTGTTTCTGCAAAAATAAAATAAGTACCCTTCGATAAATTAGATACATCCAAAAGTAGTTCGTTTGCAGACTTAAACAAAGGTTCTATTTGGATAAAATTGCCTAAAAGGTCGGAAATCTTAATATTTTGAATATCAAGATTAGTATTGATTTTTAAATATTTATCTGTTGGATTTGGAGAAACTTTGAAAAAGTTCCCAGAATTTTCGTTTTCGACAAATGTAGCCGATTGTTTTATTTCAAAATTGTCGATATACCAGCCATCATCGACCCCTATTGTTCCACTAACGAGGCGTAGCCTTGGATAAACAAATTCATCACCAAGTTTTTCAATAATTTCGGTAACACTTACCACAATGTTTTCTCTTTTCCAATCATTTTGGTCTAATACTTTGTCGCCCCAAGGTGCGTAATCTTCTATGTTGTATTTTGCCAAAACAAAACTTTCTCCTTTTGAATTAACAAGTTCAATAATAGCTGTGTCTGTTCTATGGACTATTGCAGCATTATCGAAATTTAAAATCAAATATCCAGACTGTGGAAGTTTACAAGGGAAAAGACCAAGAATGAGCTCGGTGCGTGTGGGATAATTCCCTTGTGGTGAATCTGTGATAGAACTTGGGGCAGAGGAAAAGAAGTTTGTTGCATAACCCCATCCATTGTATTTCAGATATTTTCTGGGGCTTTGATAGGAGAAATCATCGAAATAAACTTGGCTTGCCAAATCTATTATCCGCCCTTTGAAAGCAACAATCTCGTTCGAAAAGCTACTTTGGTTTCGATCTTTATCTTCGGCTTTTACTCTTATTCTGTAAAATCCGTCCTTTGTAACTTTGAAATCAACACACACAACTTTCCCAGTATCGGTTTCAGCTATTGGCACTTCGTACAAAAGTGTATCTAAATCGAAAATGAGAATTTTTCCCAAATTTACGATTGGTGTAAGCGAATCGGCTCGAAGTTTGGGAAGTAGGACACAAATTTCGCTAGTATTTCCATTGCTTACTTTCGAGGAAACAATCGATGGCGAGAGTAAGTTCTTTGCACCTCCAGCATACGCACCAGCAGAAACTTCAATACTTGTGTCAGAATCGACAAATGCAGAAATTGAGTAGGAGTAGAATTTATATGGAATAAGTCCAGTATCTTTAAAAGAATTAATCGATGATGAAAAAACTCCGATTAAGACATTTTCTCTTTTTAATATATATTTCACTTTCTCTAAATTAATTGGGTGACCAAAAACCTTGGTTTTGGGCGAAGACCAAGTTAATTGTATTGCACTTGGCTCTGCTGGAATTGTTTTCGCAAGGAAATTCTGCGGAGGATTTGGGGTATTCAAATTAATATACGCAGAATAGACATCGCTATCGAAAATGTTTTTTACAGAATTTCTCATATCGACCCAAGAAGGAAAAATCTTGCCTCCGTAAAAAGCACAACCACTATAATCGCCAGCAAATGAATTATCGGTAAATGGATTAAGCCGTAAATCGCTTGCTACATCCGAAACTGGTCTGTCTATCCAAGTTTCACCACCATCGTTTGAATAGCTTACCCAACATTCGACAAGAATGTTCTCCGGGTCGTTCCTGCTATCGAAATACATTATGGCTAAATCCCCATTAGTTGGGTCAATTGAAATCCAAGGCCAAAATTGGTCGTTTTTGGTTTCCGAATGAACTACTTTTGGACTTGACCAAGTTTCGCCTCCGTCCGTTGACCGAGAAAAATAAACATTTGGTATAGAATCTGCTGCCAAACACAAATACAAATAACCATTCCGAGTTCCACCGGTGTAGTCGCAAACAATTGATGGATAGGCTTCGGCACGCACTTTTCCTTTTACAGTATGTCGGTAACCTTGGTTGGTTATGTACTTTGCTCTACCAAATGGATTGTAACGAATTATAATCTTTGGCGGGGTGAAGTTTCTACCACCATCGGTGGACTTTGCAAAGCCAATCCCCTTTTCAATGCCATCGTTCCAAACGACATAAACCTCGCCATTCGGTCCAACTGTAGCAAGTGGAAAACTTTGCCCAAAGGTTGTATCTTCCGATGTACCCCGCTTACGAGGGCTGATTGGAATTGGCACAGACCAAGTGGAACCTTTATCGGTAGATCTAGAAATTACAATCTGAGTTGAAGAATCCCTTGGAACAACTCTTTTCCAAGGAACGTAAAGATTACCTCGAAAAGGAGAATTGGGACTATTATCAACTGTGATATAGTATTTATCCTCGAAATTTGAGTCCAAGGTTTGAACTCCTCGGTGGACAATGATAGGAATATGTGCTTCCCAAGTTTTGCAATCATCAAAAGTACGTGCAAGGAACACTCCATTTTCCCCGAACAATAGCCCAGTATCGCTGACATTCCCAAAGCCACCATAAACCATATATCCGATACCATCGTAAGAAAATGCAACAGATGGGTCGTTCGAAGAACGCCATCCCGGGTAGGGCCTGCCCAATTTTTTGTTTCTCCAAGTTGAACCACCATCGGTCGAGAAATAGACCCAAGTAGCTGAAGTATCGCGGTAGTCAACCGCAGAGGCAATAATAACTTTCGGATTTTTTGGATTTATTGCAATCGACGATTCATTCTGCATTTGGTATTGTCCAACTTCATCTACGGTAGTAGGAAAGTTAATAAAAAAACTTTGACCCATCGGTTCCGAAAATGGAATTAAAGGAGTTTCTTTGATATTGAACTCGGGTAATGGATGGGCCGATTCCATTAACTTTTTGAAAAACTCCCTTGCATCTTCGGCTAATAAGGTATTATCCAACAAAATAGAGGCAAGCAACAAAATATTTGTAAAAATTTTTAATAAATCCTTATTCATAAACCAATTTACATAATTTTGAAAATTTTAAAGATAAATTTAATAAAAAACAACAAGAAATTTGTTTTATGAATTTCGAGATTAACTTTAATAAACGATTGGAAAAAGATTTTTTTATGCAAGCAACAGAGATTGTTGCACGAAATCTTATCGGCAAGGTACTTGTAAGAAACATCAATGGAACTTATGTGGCGGCAATGATTGTCGAAGCAGAAGCCTATTTAGCAGAAAACGACCTTGCAAGCCATTCTGCTGTTGGCATTACCAATAGAAATCGCCCAATGTTTGAAGATGGTGGAACAATATATGTCTACAAAATTTATGGTGTTCATCATTGCGTAAATATTGTTACAGAATCCAAAGGAAAAGGTTGTGCAGTTTTAATTAGAGCGGGCGAACCTATTTTTGGAATAGAAATTTTTAGGCAATTTCGAAACCATATTAATAGTAATAAAATCTTAAGTGGACCGGGAAACTTTGCAAAAGGATTTAATTTCACACTTTCCGACAACTTCAAGACCCTTTTCACCCCAGAGCTGTTCGTTCAAGACTTCCTACACTTTGACGAAAAAGAAATTGGCGCTTCTCCAAGAATTGGAATAGTCAAATCGACCGACTTGCTTCTTCGGTTCTATTTAAAAAACTGCAAATCTGTTTCCGCTAAACCAAAGGATTAAGTTTCTTTTTGGTAAGCATTAGCAATTGCAAATTCTACTTGAGTATTTTCGGATGGAATGGAAAAAACTAAAACAATTTTCCTTTTTTACTAGGTATGCTTTCGAGAATGTTATCTATAATTGAATTAATTTTTTCTTTCCATTTTTTGCTTCGTAGCAATTTTCTCGCACCTCGTTCAATTTTATCTTCAGTTGGAAAGAAACTTTCGAAGAAGTCGAAAAGGAGACCTACTCCCCAAAAGAAAGCAATCATTAATGCAATTAAGGGGAACGGAGGACCCAAAAGTAAATTAACAAAAATAGAACCGGAGTTAATAATTGCATAGGTTCCAAGGTGTTGAAAAAAATCGCGTTTCTTTTTCTTTTGCCAAAGTATTTTTGCTTGCTCCAATTCCGAAATATTTTCCTCTTCTTTGATTGCAAGGATTACTTGCGAAGTGTCTAAGTTCAATTCCTTTGCTATGTTCAATATTTCTTCAAAAGAAAATTTTTCTCCCTCAAAACCTTTCGATTTTATTACTCGGCTAAGTATTCTTTCCACCTCTTCTTTAGAATAAAGTTTTCGTTCCATAATACTTTCAAAATTAATAACGATGTATTTCGAAAAAATATTTCAAAAATATTTTAATTTTACTTTTTTTAAAACTGTTTTGTAATTTTTGTTGTCGGTAGATATGGAAATAGAAACTTTTCCAAATCCCAAACCAGAACGGGAATATGTTATTATCCACAGAAATCCAGAGTTTACTTCGGTGTGCCCAAAGACTGGCTTACCCGATTTTGGAACCGTTACAATTAAATACATTCCCGATAAACTTTGCCTTGAACTAAAATCTTTGAAGTATTACTTTCTTCAATTTAGGAATATGGGTATATTTTACGAGGCGGTTACAAACAAAATTCTCGACGATTTAGTCGAAGCCTGCGACCCATTGGAAATGGAAATACAAACCGACTGGTCTACCCGTGGGGGTATGAACTCAACAATTATTGCAAAGTATGTTCGACCGGGGAGGCAAAAATGAAATTGAAAATAGCAAAGGATTTTGTTTGGAATATGAGCCACCGTCTCCCATTTCACAAAGGACTTTGTAGCAATATTCACGGTCATACCTACAAAGTACGTATTACATTGGAAGGTGAACCCGACGAAAATGGTATGGTCTTAGACTTTTACGACTTGATTTCAGCAGTTCAACCAATTATCGACCAATTAGATCATTCCTTTGTTGTCGACGAAAGCGACAAAGTGATGATTGAATTCTTAAAGGAAAACAATTTTAGGTTTGTCATCGTTCCTTGCACAACCACATCCGAAAATCTTGCTGTTTGGATTTCCAAACAAATTGCCGATAAATTTAAAGCTTATCCTAACATTGAAAAAGTAATTGTTAGATTTTACGAAACTTTCGATTCCTTTGCGGAATATGAGTACTCATTGAGATAAAAATGAAAAAGGAGAAATTATTACAACTTCTTTTTGCCTTTTGCTCTTTTTTTGTACCATTCATTATCTACTATCTAACAACAAATCCCTATTTGAGTTTCACGGACAATGGCGAATTAATGGGGGTTTGTGCCACTTTGGGAATTGCCCACCCAACTGGCTATCCTTTGTTTACAATCTTGGGACACCTTTGGTATCTACTACCATTATGCAGTTCAAAGATTTTCCAAATGAATTTACTTGCTAGTGTTTGGACTGGATTTGCAAGCTTAGCCTTTTTCTTTGTAAATATTTCGCTATTTAAAATATTAAATCGTGGTTCGAAAACAAAACACAGCGAACCTAATTCTATAATTCCTTGGGATTATTACTTTTTGGCACTTATTTCTTCGTTGACTTTTGCTTTTGGGAAAACAATTTGGGGCGAAGCAACATCTTTGGAAGTTTACTCCTTACAACTACTTCTATTCAATCTTATCTTTTTTGCTGTTTTCGAAACAATCAGAAGTTCTTACAACCCAAGATGGATATTCTTTGTTTTCTTTCTATTAGGACTTGGTTTCTCGAACCATCTTACCACTATTTTGATTTTCCCAAGTATTTTAATTTTACTTTTCTTTCATTTTGACAAAAAGATTAGTTTTTCTAAACCAAATCTCAAATCATTATTTCTACTTCTTTTACCATTTCTTGCTGGGTTAAGTTTTTACTTGTACCTACCAATTAGGAGCAATCAATTTCCAACTTTCAACTGGGGATGGGTTTCCCGTTCGTTCGATAAATTTTGGTATCACGTTTCGGGGAAACAATATCGAGTTTGGATGTTCAGTTCTTCCGAAACAATTACTGAAAACTTCGACAAATTTTTTTCCACACTTCCTTTTGAATTTGCCTACATTGGCTTACTTGTTGTTGTGTTGGGTTTCATCGTTTTAATGTTTAAGAGTCGCTACATACTATATATTTTGCTTTTAGCGTTTGTTTCTTGCTTGTTTTATTCATTGAATTATCAAATACACGACATCGAAACATACTTTTCTCTTGCTTTCATTTCCTTGTATATTCTTTTTTCTGTGGGTATTTATTTTTTGTGGGAAAAATTTAGATATTACTCGTTTTCTGGAATAATTGTTCCAATACTATTAATCGTACTAAACTACAAAGAGAACGACGAGTCGAGAAATAACCTTGTAATAACTTACACCAAAAATATTGTAGACAATTTGGAACCCAATGCTGTTGTACTTTCTTCTCAATGGGATTACTTTTGCTCTGCCTTCTGGTACTTGCAACAGGTCGAAGGCTACAGAAAAGATGTAGTTCTTATCGAAAAGGAATTGCTAAGGAGAACGTGGTATTTAGAGCAATTGCGGCGGTGGTATCCAAAGGTAATCAACAAATCGAAAGAAGAAATGGAAAAATTTCTCGAGCAATTGGAATTGTTCGAGTCGGAGAAGCCGTTTGATGCACAAGAAATACAATTTCGTTTCGAAAATCTGTTGCGTAGTTTTGTTTCGAAAAACATAGAAGAAAGACCAATATATATTACTTATGATATACTACAAAATGAACTCGATAGGCGTCCCTTTTTGGATTATGAGCAAGTGCCCCAAGGATTTGCATTACGCTTACTTAAAGAATTCGAAGAAATTTCTACAGATCTCCGGAAAATAAACACCCAACCATTCGAAAACTTTGTTGGAAATAAACATCACCTTGTACAAGGCATCATCCAAGCAACTTCGACAAATCTTGTATATTTAGAGAGCTATTATAGAATGTCAGGAAAAACCAAAGAAAGTGAAGAGCTGTTGAAAGTGATTAATAAACTTAACCAGTTTTGAAGATTACTGAGAAGATAATTCCTTAAGGATTTTCAAATTTTCTTTAGCTGCAATATTTTCTGAATCAATTTGAAGAATTTTGTTCAAAATTTCCTCAGATTTTTCGAATTCTCCATAAAGTATTTTAATAACTGCCAAATCATTTAAAGCATCTATATCTTCGGGTGAACTTTTTAAGTAATTTTCAATAATTTGCTCTGCCTCTTCAAATTTTCTTAATTCAATTAACTCCTCAACTACCTCTTTGGGGTAAATTTTTACATCTTCTTTAAAAAGTTCAATTCCAGACTTAATGGATGCAATAGTTGAGAAGGGAGGAAGCAATAGTTGCTTATTTTGAAGATACAATAATATTTCTCTTATTTTAGATGCTACTCCATAATTTCCAACCAGTGAGTATTGGCAAAATTTTATCGTTAAATAGTTTTGTATAATTTGAAGAGCTTCTTGGTTTATCTTGTTCATAATTTCGAGTGATACTTTTTCTGGGTCGGCTCTAAAAAGGTATTTTAGATTTTCTTCAAAAGGTTTAAGAATGTCTTGAATATTATGTTCCTCAAAATCTGAAAATCTACTCAAAATATTCATTGACAAAGAAAAAGTATTAATTGTATTATAATTAACCCCAACAAGACTATTGAGTAAGAAAGATTGCAAAGTAAATTCCTCAAAAATATCCATTCTAACTTTAACCGGGTCCCATCTTATTAATTCATCTTTATTCCAAATAAATTTTTGATTTTCTACCAATTTGTCATATTGAATATGCCAATTTTTTGCTCTTTCTTGAGTTTTGAATCTTGGAAATCTTTCTTTTAATACTTTCTTTTTTCCATGCTCTTCGGAACGAATGGGATAATGTCGCATAATAAATGGTAAAGGAAAAACATTTCTTCCTTGAAAAATGACTTCGTGACCACCGGATTGCGATAAGTCGACATTTTCGGCTACTTTTTTCCAAGCCTTAATTTGAATTCTATCATATATTTCTGGTAATTCAAAATGGTCAATTACGTTCCTAACATCTAAATCTGGATTGTAATTGTTATTGTAAGGTCTAAAATTATATAGTTTAAAGCATATAGTGTTGTATCCTAAGGAATCAACCAAATAAAAAGCCTCTTTCAGATTCAAGTTCAACCAGGGTGATTCAAAAAATTCGTCAGCATCACCGTGAATATACCAATTATAATTAAGTTCATTTGCTATTTCGATTTTTCTTTTTAAAATCAACTCCCAGTTATATTTGTTTCTTTCGAAATCAGTAGCGTTAGAATTAAACCTTTCAATATTAATAAGTCCTTTACCAAGAAATTGCCTCGCAATTTCTATTGTATTATCCGATGAATTGTCGTCGATTAAATAAACGTCTATTCCATTTTCAATTAAGTCTTTTATAGTTGTTAAAATTATATCTTCTTCATTATAAGCAGATAATATTGCAAGAATTTTAAAACTAAAATATGGATGGTTTTGTCGAACGGAAAAGTCTGGAATCAAACCAGTAATATTTTGAAATTCAATAGTACTTGCGTTATTAAATACAAAATTCTTTGCCCAAATTAATTGGGAACGAGAATAAATATTGGGATGAAGTGAAATGATTTTTGCTTTATTATAAATGTCCTTTTTTTTGTCTAGTGAATATTTGCTAATCTCTGTAATTCTATGATAAAAGAGTGGTTCTGGTATCCTGTAGGCTCGGAATCCATTTTCAATTGCGCTAATCCATAATTCCCAATCTTCGTACCCAACATCAGACTTATACCCACCAACAGTTTCCCATACCTCTCTTCTAAAAAGAGAAGTAATACCAATTTGATTTGTTTTAATTTCAGAGGAAGGGTTCCAATCTTGGGTTTCAACAATTCGTTCCTCATTGCCAAAATAAACCTGATCGGAAAAAACTATGGAAATAGAAGGTTCTTTCTGCAAAATATCAACTGCTTTTTCAAGAAAAGTTGGATGGATTTTATCATCCGCATCAAGAGGTAAAATATACTTACCTTGTGAATTTGAAATACCAAAATTTCTTGCAATCGCCACACCTTCATTGATTTTTTCTAAGTATTTAATTCTTTTGTCCCTATATCGCGAAATAACTTCATTCGCAACTGTTTTTGTATTATCTGTACTTCCATCATTGACAATAATGCATTCCCAATCTTGAAAAGTTTGATTTACAACACTTTCAACTGCTTCGGGCAAAAATTCGGCTTGATTGTAACAAGGAATGATTACGGAAACTAAAGGGTTATCTTTTTTGTTAATGTTGATGAATTCAATATCTACT
>JAOAEE010000078.1 GCA_026416955.1 Ignavibacteria bacterium
TTACAGATTGCAAGAAATATAGTCGAGAATTTAGGAAAAAACGAAAAGTTTGACATAGGGAGGGAGGAACCCGAGGAACCTTATTACGACCCCCGAGAGATTTATGGAATAATTCCAAAAAATATTAGGATGCCCTTCGATATGAGGGAAATAATAGCAAGAATTGTTGATGGAAGCCGTTTTCAAGAGTTCAAAGAACTTTATGGTACAACCCTTGTTACTTGTTTTGCTCGAATTATGGGTTATCCAGTTGGGATAATAGCAAATAATGGTGTTCTTTTCTCTGAATCAAGTTTGAAAGGTGCCCATTTTATTGAACTTTGTACAATTAGAAAAATTCCATTAATTTTTTTGCAAAACATAACTGGATTTATTGTTGGAAAGAAATACGAACACGGGGGAATTGCAAAAGATGGAGCGAAAATGGTACACGCAGTTGCAAATGCCGATGTTCCAAAGTTCACTGTAATTGTAGGTGGTTCCTATGGTGCTGGTAATTATGCGATGTGTGGCAGAGGCTATAACCCCCGTTTGCTTTGGATGTGGCCAAGCGGTAGAATATCAGTAATGGGGGGCGAGCAAGCAGCCGATGTTTTGGCAACTGTAAAAATTAAACAACTTGAGGCACAAGGCAAAACTTTAACCGAGGAGGAAATTCGCTCTATTCGTGAACCGATTATTCAGAAATATGAAGATGAAGCAAGCCCTTATTATAGCACTGCTCGAATTTGGGACGATGGAATACTTGACCCGCTGGATACAAGGACTGCTCTGGCTTTGGGAATTTCTATGGCTCTTAATGCTCCAATTCCAGACCAGAAGTATGGTGTATTTAGAATGTAATTTAAGGATATAAACGTTGTTTTTTCCACGAACCATCACTTTGCAAAATATAAGCAATCCTGTCGTGCAACCGACTCGGTCTCCCTTGCCAAAATTCAAAATATGTTGGGATAACTCGGTAGCCACCCCAAAATGGTGGGAGTGGAACATCAAAAGGAAACTTTAGGGTAAGTTTGGCTACTTCTCGCATTAGTGTAAATCTCGAGCGCAAGGGTTGGCTTTGTTTCGATGCCCAAGCACCAATTCGCGAAAGGTACGGTCGAGAACGAAAATACTCTTCTGACTCTTGCATAGGAACTTTTTCTGCTTTTCCGTTTATTCGTACCTGGCGCTCGAGTTTGTCCCAATAAAATAATAGGGAAACATTCGGATTTTCCTCAATATCCTTTGCTTTTTGGCTTTCGTAATTAGTGTAAAAGACAAACCCATTGTCGTCAAATTTTTTTAAAAGGACAACTCTGGAAGTAGGTATTCCGTTTGTTCCTACTGTCGAAAGTACCATAGCATTTGGTTCAAGGAAGTTTGATTTAAGAACTTCCGTGAACCATTCGGAGAATTGTTCAAAAGGATTGTCTTTTGCTACACTTTCGTCAAATTTACCTTGCGAATAATCCCTTCTTAAAGATTGAAGAACTTGGAAAATGTTTTCTTTGTCACGTTCTATCAACTTTATTCCTATTTTAGAATTAAAAGATAAATATTGTGAATTTCTTTCTTTGTGATAATTTCCAAAATCCAAAGACCACTGGAAACTCTATGGTAAGGTATATTAATTAAGTTTTCTTCAAAAATTTCATTTTGAAGTGAAATTTTTTCGCCATATATGTTACATAGATAAACACCAACAATATTTTTGATTTCATCCAAAAGAATTGTGGCTTTCCTGGTGTCGTCTATGATGAAGTAATTGTGCTTGTTGACATCTTTCTCCTCGACAAAACTTGGGTCAAGTGTCCAAAAAGTACGTACTTGCGACCAACTACTAGCACTCGAGCCCTTTAAAGCGCGAACACGCCAGTAATAAATTGTTTTTGGGAAAAACTTTGTTGTAGAGGTGTAAACGGTATCTGTTATATCCTCTTTGTTAATGATTAGTGCAAAGTCATCGAAAGAGTTATCTAAGCAAGTTTGAAGATGATATTTTTCGGCTCCGGGAACTTTACTCCATTTGAAAGTGGGTTTTAGGTCGATACTAACTTCGCCGTCTTGCGGGGCAAATACGATTGGTGCAGAAAGTTGAAATGCTTTTGTTGTAAAACTAAATGTGCTAGACCAATTGCTCATTTGATTATCTTTAATTGTAGCAACACGCCAGAAGTATTTTGTATTATCGTTAAGTGAAGTTAATTTGTAAGAGTTTGATGTGATATTTTTTAAATCGACCAATAAATTGGTGAAGTCTGAATTGGTTGATACTTGTAAAGCATAATACTGAGCGTTCGATACATTGGACCAAGTAAGGTTTACTGGAATTTCTACATCGGTCGAATTATCTGGGGGCGACAACGGAGTTGGTGGTTGAATTCCAGCAGTTGGAGGATTGTCGGTGATACGGAACCAATAGGTAAAGGTTTTCGGGGTCCCATTTACTTTTACATTCGAAATGGTTACGGTGTATTTAACATCTTTCTGCAATCCAGAAGTTTTCCAATAAATACAGTTTGGAACACCGTAACCAAGATAGTCGTATTTTAGATTTGAAATTGATAATTCGTTGCCACTTGGATTTGTAACTTTTACAGTAGCAGCGGAAAAATCAACTTTTTTATTGTCATTATTCCAAATATTTGATTTGTCTGCTACAACGGTAAAGGAAAGGTACCAAGAAGCATCGAAATAAGAACTTGGATAATCGTTGTATGGGTAGGCAACGAAGTCTGACGTCCAATCCGACAAATTATGATAGTCGGGGTATTGATGTACCTTTATGGACATTCCCGTTAGGAACCAACTTGAATTTGCTTTTGAATAGCCATCGACCCGACCAAAGGAGGTATATTTTAAAAATGGATTTAAAAGATTCCTTCGGTGTCCTAAGTCTTCTATGTTTTGATCGATAATCCAACTTTGAATACCTTTTTCTGTGTTAACAACATTGTTAGGGCTAAAATTAGAACCAAGATAAAGATTGGATGTTACACAACCAGTGTAGCCATCTTGAGTATAGCAATGGTACGAAGTTTTTGGGAAGTGGTCCAAAAGACCATTGGCAACCGAAATAAGTGCGCTTTTAGCAGTTTCTTTATCGTATTGGGAAGCATATTGAACTGGTTTAAGATTGTGGAGTGAACGAATGTAATTTAAATATTGCGTTGCCTTTTGTTTTTCACTATCTTTTAATTTTCCTTCGTTACAGTTGCTTACATCTGGGGCTTGGTCATAAATTTCACTTATTGAAACAAGCGGAAGGTCTTGGGAGTATAAGCTTAAGTTCAATAGTATCAATAAAATCGTTGCCGAAAAAATTCTCATTTTCGATTTTCTAATAATTAAACAAATTACAAAATTAAGTTAATAACTGTGAAATAAGAAATTTGTTACATATTTAGAAAGTGAAAGTAATATCTTATTTTTGTATAAATGTGTTTGTTGCTAAAATGGAAAAAATAGATACACAAGTTGATGGAGTATGTATTATCAAATCAAAAATTTTTTTTGACGAGCGAGGTTTTTTCTCTGAATGTTTGAACCTTAAAGATTTGGGGGAAATTGGTTTGGATTTTGTTCCAGTGCAAGTCAATCATTCATTTAATAAAGCGAAAGGAACACTTCGCGGTTTACATTTTCAAACAAGACCTTTTGAACAAGCAAAGATTGTTACTTGCTTGAAAGGTGCAATCTTCGATGTTGCAGTCAACATAATTCCCGAGAGCAAGAATTTCCTTCGGAATGTTTCGTGTTTGATACTAAGTCCCTTTGTTGACGAGACTATTTTGGAATTAGAAACTAAAATCAAATGTGATTATATTTTAAAATATCCCGATAAGTTCTTTATACCCAAGGGTTTTGCCCACGGTTATCTTACACTTTTGCCAGAAAGCGAGGTACTATATTTTACCGATAATTTTTACTCTCCCGAAAATGACTGTGTTCTAAGGTACAACGACCCGCAAATTGCTATTTCTTGGCCAAATTTGGAAACGGATTTTATCCTTTCGATAAAAGATAGAAATGCTCCTTTTGTGAGTGAGTTTGATTTTTCGAAATTGAAGAAATTATGAATTCTATACTTGTAACTGGAGGTTGTGGCTTTATTGGTACGAATTTCGTTCGTTTTCTCTTCGAAAAGGATGGTGAAAACTTTATTGTTGTTAATGTCGACAAACTAACTTATGCTGCGAATCCCGAAAATCTTGTGGATATTCAAGAGCGTTATTCAAAAAGATATTTTTTTGAAAGAGCTGATATTTGCGATTTTGAATCGATTTCGAGAATTATTGATAAGTACGACGTCGACACAATTGTACATTTTGCAGCCGAATCCCACGTCGACCGCTCGATTTTAGGACCTAGCGATTTTGTTAAAACAAACATAGTGGGAACTTTTACTTTGCTCGAGGCTGTTCGAGAGAGATTCGAAAAGGGTAAGATTATTCGATTTCACCATATTAGTACGGATGAAGTCTATGGTTCTCTAGGAAAGGAAGGATATTTTTACGAAAGTTCGCCATACCAACCTCGAAGTCCATATTCTGCATCAAAAGCTGCCTCTGACCATCTTGTTCGTTCCTACCATAATACCTATGGTCTTAATGTTACAATATCAATTTGTTCGAACAATTACGGACCTTACCAATTTCCTGAAAAATTAATTCCATTGATGATTGTAAATATGCTCGAAAATAAAGAACTTCCAGTTTATGGCGATGGGAAGCACATTCGTGATTGGCTTTTTGTATACGACCATTGTACTGCCATATGGGAAATATTAAAAAAAGGAAAAGTCGGGGAAACTTACAATATCGGAGGGGAGAATGAATGGGAAAATATTCGCTTGGTCGAATTTCTATGTGAATTAGTTGCAAAAAAAATCAATAAAGAGGCTGGAAGTTTAAAGAAATTAATTAAATTTGTTAAAGATAGACCTGGACACGATAGAAGATATGCTATTAATTGTGAAAAAATTAAAAATGAGTTGGGTTGGAGGCAGTCTGTTGATTTCGAAACCGGTTTAGATTTTACAGTTGATTGGTATATTAGAAATATCGAGTGGTTAAATAAGGTTCGTAGTGGAGAATATTTAAAATGGATAGAAATTAACTATGGTTATAGATAATGAAATATCTTTTGATTGGAAGTTTGGGACAATTGGGAACCGAA
The DNA here is from genome assembly GCA_026416955.1 of Ignavibacteria bacterium. Taxonomy (GTDB): domain Bacteria; phylum Bacteroidota; class Ignavibacteria; order Kapaibacteriales; family UBA2268; genus Naka2016. The sequence goes on from JAOAEE010000078.1 coordinate 5,164, forward strand.
TTCAAGAACTATTTCCAGAAAAATAACATAGATTTCATCGAAACAGATTTACCCACCTTGGATGTAGGTAATTTTGATGATGTCGATACAATGATTGGAACATTCAAACCAGATGTTGTTATTAATTGTTCTGCTTATAATTATGTAGACCAGGCAGAAAACGACCGGTGGACACCAATTCGCGTGAACACTATCGGTGTGAGGAATATTGCTTATTTATGTCGAAAATATAATTCTTTTTTGGTGCATTTTAGTACGGATTATGTTTTCGACGGGGAAAAGCCATCTTTGTATTTTGAAGAAGACAAACCCAATCCTATTAACTTTTACGGTTTGAGCAAATTTCTTGGTGAACTTTCAATTTTAGAAGAGTTGGAAGAATATCTTATACTCCGCGTTAGTTGGTTATACGGTTTTGGTACGCAAAATTTCATTGTGAAATTTTTAAATTGGAGCGAGGAAACAGATACAGTTCGAGTTTCAATAGATGAAATATCGGTTCCTACTTCAACAAGGACTGTTGTAGCTGTTACAATGAAATCTATAAATGAAGGTTTGGTTGGGTTATTTCATTTGACCAATTCAGGCTATGCTTCGAGATTCGAGTGGGCTTTAGAGTTAAAAAAGCAACTTGGTTTACGTGTAAATGTAATTCCAGCCAAAGTCGACGAGTTTCAGCTACCAGCCAAAAGGCCCAAATTTTCGGCTATGAGTAATCAGAAAATATCTGATTTACTTGGGATTTCCATTCCACCTTGGCGCGAGGAGTTGGAGAATTTTTTGAATATTTTCGCTTCTAAGAATTAAAGAATTGCCCGCTCATTTTCTCATTCCTATAAAGCAAGCCATTCTACCAGACTTTTCTCTATCTCGTCGATACGAATGCAAGTTTACATTTGATATTGTGCAGAGTGGGGATATCTCGATATTTTCTTCTTTCACACCACATTCAAGCAATTGAAATAGAATTTCTTTTTTATTATCAAAGAAATATTTTCCGTTGCTGGTCTTAATAGTTGTGCGAGGGAAAAGTTTTGCAACTTCTTCACCGACTTCGTATTTTAAAACCGAAGGTACAGGTGAAACATAAACCAAAGCATCTTTTGGATTTGTTCCAAATTCTTTTACCAATAAATTTATTGTTTTGAATGTTATTCTTTTGCTACTTCCTCGCCATCCAGAATGAATTGCAGCGATTACTTGGTTTCTTGGGTCGTAAACAAGAATTCCGGCACAATCGGCAATTTTTACAACAAGTACTTTTCCTTTTTCTTTTGTAATTAACGCGTCTCCCTCTTTCATTGTAAAACTACTGTCAACAAAATGAATTACATCGCTATGTGTCTGTTTTAAGAACGCGAAGTCGTCAGGTGTAATACTAAGAAAATTGGCAAGAAGTTTACGGTGGAGTTGTGCAGTGTTTGTATCGATAAGTTGAGTTTCGACGAAGGAAAAACCTTGTGGATGGATGTGAATATTTTTTTCGGTGACGCCAGCGATAATTTTATTTTCTGGGAAAATTTTGGGTTTAATAATGTCTAATTTCATAATTCACTTTTTGAACAAACTTAAATCGCCAAAAATTGCAAGTGAAATTTTTCTTTGAATTTCGCTTGGTAATTCAATTATTCGAACTTTTCTTATTCTTTTGATTTGGTCAGTTATCTGTATGCCAGCGTTTCCAGTTACTCCGAAAACTAATTCTCCTTTCATCGATGCAAGATACTTTAACATTGGTATATCGTTGGTAGGCATTTGACTTGGCTTTCTATCGAACAGAAAACATATGTTTCTATTTTTTAAATCATCTTGAAGAACTAATGCAACATATTTTTTTCTTGGGAAAATATGTATTTCGTTCCGTGTTGGCGAAGATAAATTGTGCAAAAGAAGAGCAACAAAAATTATCGAAAAAGCAAGTTTTAGAATGAAAAGTTTCTTTGGTTGCTTTTTCAATAACCAGATAATCAATGCAGAGACAACAATTGAAAGGAAAATAGTTCCTTCCTCATTAATTGTAAGAAATTCCAAATTGTTTGCCAGAAAGTCATTGATGGCCACAGCGATGTTAATAAAAAATTCTGAGGAATTAGAAAAAAACTTAGCAATCTCGATTGATATAAAAGATACAAGCAATCCAACAAAACCATATGAAATTGCAAGAGTAAATAATGGAAGTAGCAAAATATTTGAAAAAAAGGAAATGAAAGTGTAGTAACCAAAATATAAAGCAACAAGTGGTGCTGTAAATGTTTGGGCTGCCAAGGTGGTTGAGAGAATTGCTATGAAGTAACTTAAGATTTTATTTTTGGAATTAAAAAAATTTGAAATGAAGCAAAAATATTGATTGTAAAATAGAACAATTCCCAGAACCGCAAAGAACGAAAGTTGGAAACCAATAGAAAATAAGTAATTTGGCGCAAATAAAATAATTATCACCAATATTAATCCCAATGTATTGTAAATCGATATTTTTCTTTCCAATGTATATGAATAAAGAAAAGTAATTATCATTACTGTTGCTCTAATACCCGAAGGTGGGAAGTTCACAATTGCTAAATAAAATAATAGTGCTAATGTAACAAAGAAAAACTTGAACCAATTGTTTTTTATGAAAGAAAATGCAAAAAAAACGATTGTTGCAAGTATACCAAAATGAAAACCACTTAGTGCAAGGATATGGGAAATACCCGTAGTTGCAAACTTTTCCCGTTGCTCGTTTTCTAAAAGAGATTTATTTCCTAATAAAAGTGCATTGTAAAGTGGTATGTTTTTTTCGCTGAAAAGAATAGATAAATTTTGATATGTTCTTTCTCGAATATTTGCTAATAGATTTTCAAACTTGTTTTTGTTTTCCCAAATTCTAATGATTTTTTTACTATTGGTTTTCCCGAAAAAATTAACTTCTTGCGATAAGGCAAATTGAACTTCAGCTGGGTCGGTTGGTAAATTACTTTTTCTTGGTAGCCTCAAATATGCAATACAAAGGATTTTATCTCCAACTCCTATTTTTTTTAATTTTTTTTCATGGTCGAAAATTGAAAGCATTATATTTGTTCGAAAATTGTGAATTTGAGGGTTATTGATTTCACCAATTACTCTAATCCTATAGAAAGTTGAATCGAAAGTGGAAACATCTGTAATTTCCCCAAAAACTTTGGCTTTGAAGTCGGTAAATTTTGTTGTCGAATTAACTGATTGATAATCCTTAAAATTAATTGAAACAATGAAACCTATTCCCATTGAGAAAAAGATATATGCGAAATTGAGTTTTTTGAAGAAGTAGAAAGTAAAACCCACTAAACCGCAAATAATCATTGACCAAAATATCGTTTCTTTTTGAAAAAGAAGACCTAAAAGTAGCGATGGCAATATGAATATTAAGAACTTGACCGTTGGTAGAGAATTTATGTTAATTTTTTCCATTAATTTGCAATTTGTTTTAAAAAACAAATTACAAATTCATCTTAATAGAGCAAAATGTGTGGGATTGTTGGTTATATAGGGAAAAGAAATTCTGTTAAGGTTTTATTAAACGGTTTGCAAAGATTGGAGTATCGTGGGTACGACTCTGCTGGTTTATCCATTATTGAAGATGGCAAACTATTAACTTTCAAGAAAAAAGGTAAAGTTGCAGAGTTAGTTAACTTATTGGAGAAAAAAGAGTTCAATTCAACTATTGGGATTGCCCATACTCGCTGGGCTACTCACGGTGAACCAAGTGATACAAATGCTCATCCTCACAACGATAATTCCAATACTATTTCAATTGTTCACAATGGTATAATAGAAAATTATTACTCTTTAAAACAAATGCTTCTTTCTAAAGGTTACTATTTTACTTCCGAAACCGATACAGAAGTGCTTGCTGTGTTAATTGGTTATTTTTACGAGAAAACACAGGATTTGGAAGAAGCGGTGCGGACTTCTCTTTCCGAAGTTCAAGGTACTTTTGGGATTGCAATTCTTTCTTCGAAGGAACCAGACAAAATCATTGCTGCACGACGTGGTAGCCCAATGATTGTTGGTATCGGCGAAGACGAGTACATCGTTGCTTCCGATGCTGCTGCGATAATACAATACACCCGGCAGGTTATTTATCTTTCGGACAACGAAATGGTTACACTTAACCGAGAAAGTTACAGCACTAAAACAATCGATAATGTTCGTACAAAAAATATTATACATTTAGTGGATTTCGATTTAAGCAAAATCGAAAAGTGTGGATATGAACATTTTATGCTCAAAGAAATATTCGAGCAGCCTCAGACTATTCGTGATGCTTGCCGTGGCCGTTTGCTTATTGAAGAGGGAAATGCAAGGCTTGGTGGTCTACTTCCTGTTTTGGACAAGTTACGTGATATAGATAGGATAATTATCACTGGGTGTGGAACTTCGTGGCACGCTGCTCTTGTTGGTGAATATTTAATTGAAAACCTTTGTGGAATACCTGTCGAAGTAGAATATGCTTCTGAATTTCGTTATAGAAATCCCATAATTCGCAAAAATGATATTGTAATTGCAATATCTCAAAGCGGTGAAACAGCAGATACCCTTGCTGCTGTCCAAGAAGCAAAACAAAAAAACGCAACAGTACTTGGAATAGTAAATGTGGTTGGAAGTTCAATTGCTCGGGAAACAAATGCTGGAGTTTATATTCACGCTGGCCCTGAAATTGGAGTTGCGTCGACAAAAGCTTTTACATCCCAACTTGTTGTTTTGTCGTTGTTTGCTTTGCTATTGGGTAGGATGCGAAACTTGTCGAAAATAGATGGAATTCAAATTGCTCGAGGTATTTCTGAATTACCTTCGAAAGTGGAAATAATTTTGGAAAAAGCCGAAGAAATCAAGGAAATTGCAAAGGAATTTTCCTATTCCCGAAACTTTTTGTATTTAGGCCGCGGTTATAATTTTCCGGTTGCTTTGGAAGGTGCCTTAAAGTTGAAAGAAATATCATACATTCACGCCGAAGGTTATCCTTCTGCCGAAATGAAGCACGGACCAATTGCTTTGATTGATGAAAATATGCCAGTTGTGTTTATTGCTCCCAAAGATGAAATATACGATAAAGTTCTTTCTAATATCGAAGAGGTTCGCTCTCGCAAAGGAAGGGTAATAGCAATTGCTACTGAAAATGATGATAGAATTACAAAGTATGCTGAACGAGTAATTTATATTCCAGAAACATTGCCGATGTTGACACCGATTTTAACTGTTGTTCCTTTGCAACTACTTGCTTATTATATTGCAGTGGAATTGGGTTGTAATGTAGACCAACCACGAAACCTTGCAAAAAGCGTTACTGTTGAATGATTTTCAATATTGAAAATTTTCGAACATCAGAAAATGGTTATCGAAATAAAGGAACTAATTTTTAGAAGGAGAAAGGGTTTTTGTTTAAGAATTGATAAAAACGGCGACTTAATTGTTATTGCTCCACTTTATGCTACGGATACCGATATTAAAAGTGTTATTCAGAAAAAAGCTAATTGGATTATTAAAACTCGCGAAATTATTCTGCAAAACAACCAAAAATGTCGGCCTTTAAATTTTGAACCAGGAGAAAGCATACCCTTTTTAGGCGAATATTACACAATATCATATCATAACGATAGAAATATTTTTGTTGATTATGAAAGAAAAATATTTTTTTTACCTTTTAGCGACCAAACTACCTTAAAACGAAAATTGATGAAATTTTATTACCAGAAGGCTTATGAATTGCTTAAAGAAGAATTGGACAAATGGTCGAATATTATGGGGGTAAGATATAGAACCTTGCGAATTAAGAATGCTCGAAGACTTTGGGGTTCTTGCGGTAAAAATGCAAGCATTAATTTGAACTGGCGATTGATTTTGCTACCGAAGGAAATTATCGAGCATATTGTTATTCACGAACTATCGCACCTTGTATATCGCAATCATTCTAAACAGTTTAAATATTTTGCATCCCAGTTTTCTATCAACTATGCTGAAAAAGAAAAGTGGCTTCGGGAAAATTCCTACTTTCTACAAATGTTCCGCGATTAAAACCTTTTTTGGTAGAAGTGGCAATAAGGGACTTTGCCGGTTTTATTGTAATAATCTTGGTGGTATTCTTCGGCTTTCCAAAAATTAGTAAATGGGACAATTTCCGTTTTTACATCGTAACCTTTCGATTTTAGAATGTTAACAAGTTCGGTTGCAATTTCTTTTTGGTCATCGTTCACATAAAAAATAGCTGAACGATATTGAGTTCCTATATCAGGCCCTTGACGGTTGTATTCGGTTGGGTCGTGTATTTCGAAAAAGTATTTTGCAACATCCCGGAAAGAAATTCTTTGTGGGTCGAAAACAACCTCGACAGTTTCTGCGTGGCCAGTTTTGTCTGTACAAACTTGCTCGTAAGTTGGATTGTCGACGTTACCGCCAGAGTATCCAACAGTAGTAGAAATTACACCATCTAACTGCTTGAAAAGGTATTCAACGCCCCAAAAACAACCACCAGCAAAATATGCTCTTTCCATAATTGCTTATTGTTTTCAAAAAAGGTTGACGAGTGGCGTGGAAAATTCTTTTAATAAACATTTTCCTAAAAGTTGTAAAAAATCTTACGCTTGTTAAAAAATTGAAATAATTTTTCAGTTGTTTTCAAATTATTCTAAATTCATAATTATAAAGAAAGAAATTTCTTTACAATTTTTCTAATCAATATTTCTAATTTTGTATTTAAAATTGTATTGAATATGAAAATTGCAGTTTTAGGTTTAGGTTATGTTGGATTGCCATTAGCTTTGGCAATTCGAAGAAAAACAGACTATGATGTAGTTGGATACGACCCAAAAGCTGAAAAAGTCGATAAGATACTAAAAGGAATTTGTCCAATCGAAGATGCCCAAGCAGAAAAAGATTTAAGAGAGTTTACAATTAAAGCCTCGGCAAACGAGGAAATCATTGATGGTTCCGATATTTATTTTGTTTGTGTTCCTACACCAGTATTAGACGATTACACACCCGATTTGAGACCTTTGACAAATGCTATCGAAACGATTGGTAGATTTCTCAGACGCGGGCAATATGTAGTTATAGAATCAACAGTTAATCCCGGAGTATGCGATGAACTTGTCATTCCGTTGCTTGAGAAAATTACTGGTTTAAAGGTTGTTAAAGATTTCAATGTAGCACATTGCCCAGAAAGGATTAATCCTGGCGACCCAATTTGGAATGTATACAATATACCAAGAAATATTGGTTCCAGTTCCCCCGAAGCAACAAAGTTCATTGCAGATTTTTATAGGAAAGTTCTTGATGCAGAAATCAATGAAATGCCAGATTTAAAGACAACAGAAGCAACAAAGATTATTGAAAATACTTTTCGCGATGTAAACATCGCTTTTGTTAATGAATTAGCCAAAAGCTTCGAAGTTCTGGGTATCGATATAATGGCTGTTATTAAAGGTGCTTCGAATAAGCCTTTTGCTTTTTTGCCCCATTATCCCGGTTGTGGAGTTGGGGGACATTGCATTCCTGTCGACCCTTATTATTTAATCGATAGAGCATCGAAAAGTGGATTTGACCACAAGTTTCTCAAACTTGCTCGAGAAATAAATAATTCAATGCCAGTTTATACTGTTAATCATTTAGTCGATGCTCTTAATAAATTTGGTAAACCCATTAAAGGAACAAGAATTGCCTTGCTGGGTCTGTCCTATAAAGCAAACTTAGGCGACTTGCGGGAAAGCCCAGCTTTGAAAATTAAAAACTTGTTGGAACAAAAAGAAGCAGATTTAATATGCTTCGACCCTTTTGTACCTAAACTTTCGACTGTTGCAACAATAGACAAGGCATTAGAAGGAACTTTTGCTATTCTTCTTGCTACTGCACACGAGCAATTTAAAGTCTTAACTGGCAAGAAACTTGCCGAATTTGGGGTAAAAGTTGTTATCGATGGAAGAAATTTTCTCGATAAAGAAGATATTTTGAAGTTTGGTATTTATTATAAAGGAATTGGGAGATAATAGTGCAATTTATTGATTTACAACGGCAATATGAAAGGATAAAAGAGACTTTAAATCCTAAACTACAAAAAGTACTTTCTAGTTGTAAGTTTATTTTGGGTCCAGAAGTTGAAGAGTTGGAAAAAAGACTAGCTGAGTATGTTGGAAGGAAATACTGTGTTTCTTGTTCCTCTGGTACAGATGCTCTACTAATGCCTTTGCTTGCTTGGGGCATAGGAAAAGGTGATGCTATTTTTACGACCCCTTTCACTTTTATTGCTACTTCCGAGGTTATTAGGTTGGTTGGTGCCACACCAGTTTTCGTTGATATTGAACCAAAAACCTTTAATATCGACTCAAGCAAATTGGAAGAAGCAATTGAAAAAGTTGTAAGAGATGGAAAATTAAAGCCAAAAGCAATTATTCCAGTAGACCTTTTTGGATTACCAGCAAATTACTCCAAGATTTTAGAAATAGCAAAGAAATATAAACTACTTGTTTTGGAAGATGCTGCGCAAGGTTTTGGTGGTGCAATTAATGGCTCGAAGGCTTGTTCTTTTGGTGAGGTTTCCGCTACCTCCTTTTTTCCAGCAAAGCCGTTAGGATGTTATGGCGACGGTGGAGCTGTTTTTACCGACGATGACGAACTCTACGAGTTGCTCGTTTCTATTAGAGTACACGGGCAAGGTAAAGATAAATACGAAAATGTTCGCTTAGGAATTAATGGTCGATTGGACACACTTCAATCAGTTGTGCTTTTGGCTAAAATGGATATTTTCGACGAAGAATTGCAACTTCGCAACAATATTGCAGAAAAATATTCAAAACTACTTTCTGGTAAAGTTGAAACGCCTTACGTTCCCGAAGGTTTTTTTTCTTGCTGGGCCCAGTATTCTGTTTTAGCTGAAAATGAAGACCACAGAAAAGAAATACTTGAAAGATTGCGACAGAAGGGAATTCCAACAGCAATATATTATCCGATACCTCTACATTTGCAAAAAGTAAATTCAGATTTAGGGTATAAGTATGGGGATTTTCCAGTTTCCGAAGCAATTTCCAAGCGAATTTTTTCTTTACCTATGCATCCATATCTAAAAGATGATGAAATTGAGTTAATTGCGAGTTCAATTTGACAACTTACTGGTTTTGTGAATAATACAAAAGAAAGCGGGAATTCAGAGCTTGTTCGCGGGTTGGGCTTATTGACAACAGTTGCTGTTGTAGTTGGTGCAGTAATTGGTTCGGGTATCTTCAAAAAGCCCTCCGTTATGGCTCAGATGCTTGGTTCCCCCGAACTTTTGCTTTCCATTTGGATAATTGCTGGCATTATAACTCTTTTTGGAGCATTGACCAATGCCGAGATTGCAAGTTTTATTTCTGAAACTGGTGGACAATACAAATTTTTTGAGGCTATGTACGGTAATTTCTTTGCTTGGCTCTACGGTTGGTCGATGTTCATTGTTGTCCAAACTGGGTCGATTGCTTCGATAAGTTATATTTTTTCCGATTATGCACAATTTTTCGTTACTCTTCCACGATTCCCCGAAACAATTGAACAATCTTACAAATTGTTTATTCCTTTTATTGGAAACATTTATCCATTAGCAAATTTTGGGGTAAAGTTATTAACAATTTTATTAATATTTTTTTTGACACTAATTAATATTCGAGGTGTCATTATTGGCGGTAAAGTTTCTGCTATTTTTACTTTTATGAAGGTTTCGGCAATATTATTTCTTGTGGCTATTGCATTTGGTTTCGGTAACGGTAATTTTCAAAATTTTTTTAAAGATACTCCCTCGTTTCAAAAAGGCGAAGTCAATATTTTCACTGGAATATTGGTTTCTCTTTCGGCTGCTTTTTGGGCTTTTGATGGGTGGAATAATATTACTTACATTGCTGGGGAAGTAAAGAATCCCAAAAAGAACATACCATTTGCATTGGGTTTGGGAACCTTAATAATTATTCTTGTGTATTTGTTAATCAATCTTTCATATTTGTATATTTTGCCAATAGATAAAATTGCCCGATCTACTTTAGTTGCTTCCGACACGGCAGTTAATGTTTTAGGAGTTTTTGGTGGAACTTTTGTTTCAATTGCAGTAATGATTTCGACTTTCGGAACTTCTAATGGAACAATAATGGTCAGCGCAAGGTTGTATTATTCTATGGCTAAGGAGGGTTTATTTTTCAAGAACATTGCTTTTGTTCATCCTATATTTCGCACACCATCGAAATCGTTGTTAATTCAAGCAATTTGGGCAAGCATTCTTGTTTTAAGCGGAACCTTCGATATTCTAACTGATATGTTGATTTTTGTTAGTTGGTTTTTTTATGCTATGGGTGCATTGGGGGTCTTCATTCTAAGGAAAAAGATGCCAGATGCCCAAAGATTATATAAAGTTTTTGGTTATCCTTGGGTTCCTGCTATTTTTGTTTTGTTTGCATTTGTTTTTGTTATCTTTACATTAATTAACGACATACAGATGTTTCGAAACGGACAAAGCGAATTTATTAATTCCATATTTGGAACTACTCTTGTTTTAATCGGAATTCCTTTTTATTTTTACTTTATGGCAAAAAAGAAAAAATTGGAGAACATTTCTAACAGTTCATAAAAGGAGAATGTATGCCAGCATTAGTGTACACAATTCATTCAAAAAACCCAGAAAAGCGTAAGTTGCAAAAGGTTTGCGAAGCACTTTACGAAGGTGGTGTTATTATTTATCCGACTGATACTGGATTTACTCTTGGTTGTGCATTAGCAAACAAGGATGCTATTCAAAAAATTCGCTTGATAAGAAATATTCCCGAAGACAAAGCCTTGACTTTTCTTTGTCGAGATTTATCGAATATATCAGAATTTGCAAAAGTCAGCAATCTTGCCTACAAAACAATTAAGAAACTTATTCCCGGTCCCTATACTTTTATTCTTCCAGCCTCGAAAGAAGTCCCTCGATATGCTCAAGATCCAAAAAGAAAAACAGCTGGTATAAGAGTTCCCGACCATATTCTTTCCCAAGCATTATTGGAAGAGCTTGGTTCTCCTATTATTTCAATAAGTGCTAAAATAGAAGGATTTGAGTATACACATCCAGAAGAATTGTTGGAAAAATTCTTAAATCTGGTCGATGTCGCAGTTAAAACAGACGATTACAATTTTGTTGGGGAGTCCACTGTTATTGATATGACCACAGATGATTTTAAAATACTTCGCCACGGGGCGGGTATTGCCAAAGTTCTGGAATTTGTTGAGTTCAATGAATAGAGCGCGACATTTTGCCATATTTTGCTGTCAAAAAGACAAAGGCAGTCGAATGACTGCCTTTTTGTCGCTATTAGAAATGGACAACATTTAGTTGCCATTCATAGAGTCGTAAAGCTCTTTGAGCTTTTTTCTGAGGTGAAGCACAGCATAACGCTTTCGGGCTAAGAGAGTATTAATATTTACCCCGGTTTCTTCCGACATTTCCCTAAACGAGACACCGTGAAATTCATTTTTAATAAATACGTCCCTTTGTTCGGGGGGAAGTTCTGCAAGACCTTCTTGTACACGTTCCCAAATTGTTTTACGTAAAAGTTCAGTATCGGGGTCCGAGGTTCTGTCGGAAATAAAACTTTCAAATGTATCAGAGGGGTCCTCGCTTGCACTAGGTAATTGCATATCAGAGAATGTTTCTGCTCGTTTTTTTCTATATGAATCGATAATTCTATTCCTAATTGCAGTGAAAACCCACGAAGAGATATTTTCTATGGGCTTTTGTATTTGTTGTGATGCAGCGAGTACATTTGTAAAAACATCTTGCAAAATGTCTTCGGCTTCTTCTTGGCTACGCACCCTTTGACGAATGAAGCCAAGAAACTTTTTTCGGTCGGTTTTAAACAATTGTTCGATTTGAGATTGTAAATCCATAAGTCCTCCTTTATTTTAAATTACACCATTTTACAAGGGAAACTGGCAAACACTGACAAAATGTCAGTATCATTCGATTTTCTTTTACCTTGTTCAATTCTTTTTTCATCTTTTTCCCCTTAAAATTGATATAGAGTATCAATTCTTCATAAACCCTCGTAAAATGGTATAATTTAAAATATCTATATCTTTTTAAATTTTTCCCTCTTTATACTTTAATATAGACACATAAAATATAAAAAAGTTTCACTTAAACTAAAATTTAAGCATAGGAATTTTTATGCCAAATTTCTTAGCATTTTCTATCGCTCTTTCGTAGCCAGCATCAGCGTGTCGAATAATACCGGTCATTGGGTCGTAGGTTAGAACCCTTTTTAGTCGAATCTCTGCTTCTTCGGTACCATCGGCAACTACGACCATTCCCGCGTGAAGAGCGAGACCCATTCCTACTCCGCCACCGTGATGGAACGAAACCCAACTTGCTCCACCAATTGCATTTAAAGCAAAGTTGAAATAGACCCAGTCTGCAATGGCATCCGAACCATCCTTCATATTTTCTGTTTCGCGATAAGGTGATGCAACTGAACCACAATCAAGATGGTCCCTTCCTATTACAATAGGAGCAGAAACTTCCCCTTTTCGAACAAGTTCATTGAAAAGTAATCCAGCTTTCAGACGGTCGCCGTAACCAAGCCAACAAATTCTTGCTGGAAGGGCCTGGAAGCGTACATATGTTTGTGCATTTTTTATCCAGCGGTGCAAAGCAGTATCGTTTGGAAACGTATCCATAATTGCTTCGTCTGTTTTGTATATGTCTTTTGGGTCGCCAGATAAAGCAACCCAACGAAACGGTCCTTTTCCATCACAAAACAAAGGTCTAATATATTCTGGAACAAATCCGGGAAACGAAAATGCTTCTTCAACACCACCGTATTCCTTTGCAATACCCCGAATATTATTTCCATAATCGAAAACAATGGAACCTCGCTTTTGAAATTCAATCATTGTACGAACGTGGATAGCAATTGATTTATAAGCTTCTTCTAAGTACTTTTCTGGATTTTCTATACGCAATTTATCGGCTTCTTCTTTGGTGTAACCAGCAGGATAATAACCATTTAATGGGTCGTGTGCAGCTGTTTGGTCGGTAACAACATCGGGGATTATTCCACGGCGGAGAATTTCTGGATGAATTTCGGCAGCATTTCCTACCAAACCAACCGAAACGGCTCGTTTTTCTTCTTTTGCTTTTAAAACTATTGAAAGTGCCTCGTCAAGATCATAAACTTTCATTTGGCAATAACCATCGTGAATTCTTTTGTCTATTCGCTTTTCATCAATTTCTACGACCAGAGCAGCTGCTCCAGCAAAGAAAGCTGCAAGCGGTTGGGCACCTCCCATACCACCCATCCCAGCCGTAAGAAGAAATTTTCCATAGAGGTCGCCACCAAAATGTTGACGTGCAACAGAAGCAAAGGTTTCGTATGTTCCTTGTAGAATTCCTTGGGTTCCAATATAAATCCAACTTCCAGCGGTCATTTGTCCGTACATAATTAATCCGAGTTTGTCTAAGCGTCTAAATTCTTCCCAAGTTGCCCACTTAGGCACTAAATTTGAGTTTGCAATAATAACTCTTGGGGCAAGAGTATAGGTTTGAACAACCCCAACGGGTTTACCAGATTGAATAAGCAATGTTTCATCGGGTTCAAGATTTCTTAGAGCATCCAAAATAGCATCAAAGCATTCCCAATTCCTTGCTGCCTTTCCGTAACCACCATAAACTATTAACTGTTCCGGTTTTTCAGCGTTTTCAGGGTCAACATTATGCTGAATCATTCGGTAAGCAGCTTCAATCTGCCAATTTTTACAAGTTAATTGTGTACCACGGGGTACTTTTACTACTCTCATTTTTGTCCCCAAAAAACTACAAAATTAAGTTAAAAATTATTAAGTAATTAAGGAGAGTTTTTTCGATAATGCTTCAAATTTCTTAAACATAAATTTTTTAAAAAAACAAATTAATAAAAAACATTGAAATAAAATTAATTTAATTTAAAATTTTTCAAGGATATTAATTTTCAATAATATGTTTGTTTAATAAAGGTTTTTTCTATTTTATTTTTATTTCAACATTTTCCATTCAGTTTTATCTAAAAGATTCCTTTATTTCTCCTAATTTTGTTTTTTTTGGTTTAATTATGAAAGTACTTTTAATTGGTAATGGTGGTCGCGAGCACTGCCTTGCTTGGAAATTGAAAAATTCCAGTAGCGAAGTAAAAGTTTTTTCCCCAAGTAATAATGCTGGAATACAAAAGATTGCTGAATTTGTTGAACTTAACGAAAAGGATTACGCTCAAATATCAAGATTCTGCATCGACGAGAAAATCGATTTTGTTGTAGTTGGTCCCGAAGACCCTCTTGCTAATGGTATTTCCGATTATTTTCGTTCCAAAGGGATTCCAGTCTTTGGACCTTCGAAATTGGCTGCGAGAATAGAAGCTTCGAAATCATTTGCAAAGAATTTTATGAAACGACATCAAATACCAACAGCACATTTTAAAGCCTTTACTTACGAGAATTTTTCCGAAGCAAAAAAGTTTGTCCAAAGCTTGGAACCACCGATTGTAGTTAAAGCAGACGGTCTTGCTGCTGGTAAAGGAGTTGTTGTTTGTCCAACCCAACAAGAGGCAATTAGCGTAATTGAGAGAATGTTCGCTGGGGAGTTTGGCGAATCTGGGAAAATGGTTGTTGTCGAGGAATTTCTTGCTGGCGAGGAGGCTTCTATTCTTGCAATTACCGATGGCAACGATTATTTGTTACTTCCAACTTCACAAGACCATAAAAGGATATTGGATGGAGATAAGGGAAAAAACACTGGTGGAATGGGAGCCTATTCTCCTACACCAATAATTAAAGATAAAGTTCTAGAGCAAATTCAAAGGGAAATAATTTCTCCGGCAATCAAGGGAATGAAAGAGGAAGGGTTCCCTTTTGTTGGTTGTTTGTATGCTGGTTTAATGGTGAAAGATGGTTATGCCAAGGTTGTTGAGTTCAACTGTCGTTTTGGTGACCCAGAAACACAAGCGGTTCTACCTTTGTTAAAAGGAGATTTTGCTTCTTTACTTTACTCAGCAGCGACCGGAAAGTTGGAAAAGAACTATCTTTATGTTTCGAATGAACTATTTAGTTGTTGTGTCGTTTTAGCTTCTGCAGGCTATCCGGACCATTATCAAAAAGGGTATCAAATTTTTGGAATTGAGGAAGCAGAATCGATTGGGTGTTTAGTTTTTCATTCAGGTACCATTTTTTCAGACGACAAAATCTTTACCAATGGTGGAAGGGTTCTAGGAGTTGTTGGTTTAGGTTTGACTTTGCCTGATGCAATAAAAAAAGCATATGAAGGAGTTGAAAAAATAAACTTTGAAAATAAATATTATCGTAAGGATATTGGAATAAAAGGTTTAAAATATCTATAATTAATTAAACTTAATAATTTGATTAAAAAGGAAAACAATATCTATGCTATTAATATATTGCCAAAGTACGATTAACTTGAAGTATTTAATATTAATGGAATTGTTTAGCAAAATACACATAATTGGTTCAACCAAACACTTTGTAGAGTAAACAGCTCTTTACTTCGGTTAGGTGTATTTCAAGGGGAATTTCATTGGCATCGGCACGAAAAAGAGGACGAAGTTTTCTTTGTTATTGATGGTGAATTAACAATTGAAACAGAAAGAGGGACTTTCCACTTGTAAAAGTTTCAAGGAATTTATGTTCCAAAAGGTTTGTATCATCGCCCATTTTCACCTAAAAGGTCGATTGAATTAATGATAGAATTAGATACAATTGAACCGACTGGGGATTAAATCTACTTCAAACAAATAATTATTAATTAAAATAAAAAAAGAATTTAAACGAGTTTAAGTTTTCGATATTAGTTATTATTAGTTTTATGATAGATTTTTTTTACCAAATTTGGGTAGTTTTTGCCGAGATGTCCCCCTACTTGATTTTAGGAATAAGTTTTGTCGCAATTTTGGATTTGCTCGTCTCTAAAAAATTTATTATCAAGCAAGTAAGTAAGAACAATATTTCGTCGATAATAAAAACTGCAATTTTTGGAATTCCTTTGCCTTTATGTTCTTGTGGAGTTGTTCCCACAAGTGTCTACTTAAAGAAAAGTGGCGCATCTAAACCAGCTGTTGTTTCGTTTTTAATTTCTACCCCACAAACTGGTATTGACAGTATTGTTGCGACATATGGAATGCTCGGACCAATTTTTGCAATTTTTCGACCTATTGCTGCATTTATTATGGGTATTTTAGGTGGCTTAGTTACTATGTTTGTGGAAAAAAATACTGGTCATAATGATAATTTGAAAGTAGAGCACCATTTCTCTGAAATTGATTTGGAAAGAGAAGATTTACCATTTGGTAAAAGGCTAAAAAAATCTCTGAAATACGGTTTCGTTGAGTTTATCGACGACATATCTATTCAATTTTTAATTGGTTTAATTGTTGCAGGGGTGATTGCCTATTTTGTACCGAACGATTTTTTTGCAAGCGTTTTTAATAACAATGAGTTTTTGGGTGCAATAGCAGTTATTCTCTTTGCAATTCCAATGTATGTTTGTGCTACTGCTTCTATACCTATTGCAATTATGTTGATGTTGAAAGGTTTTTCCCCTGGTATTGCTTATATTTTTCTTGTTGCAGGACCAGTAACTAATGCTGCCTCTCTTGCAGTTCTATCCAAAGTTTTAGGGAAAAAACTATTAGCAGTTTATGTTTCCACTGTAATTATTCTTTCACTATTTTTTGGTATGTTTCTAAATTGGATTTTTTACGCTACTGGAATTGACCCACATACCCAAATGAAACATATTCATCAACATCTTCATAATGCTTCTTTTTCAAGTTGGGACTACTTTTTTGCCTTCTTTTTCTTAATTTTGCTGTTACTTTCGTATTCTAGAAAATTATATAATAAATATAAGGGATATACTATGAGTTTGGGTAGTAAGGAGGGAAAAATATACAAAATTGAAGGTATGACTTGTAACCATTGTGTAATGAATGTCGAGAGAGCCATCCGTAGTGTTGCTGGTGTTTCCAATGTAGAAATAAATTTGTCGAGCGGGGTTGCAAAAGTTGAAGGGACTTTTTCTGAGGAAGAAGTTAAAAAAGCAGTCGAAACAATTGGATATAAATTTATTGGGGAAAAATAGTGGAGAAAATTGCGATTTACCCCGGAACCTTCGACCCAATTACAAATGGGCATATTGATGTTATTCAACGTGCTTTGAATATTTTTGATAAAGTCGTTGTTGTTATTGCAAGGAATCCAAAAAAACAAACAATGCTTACCGAAAAAGAACGAGTCGAATTAATTAAGGAATCACTTTCAAATTTCGACAAAATTGAAGTTGCAGTGACAGAAGCCCTTACAGTGGAATTCGCTAAATCAATTTCCGCAAGTGCAATTATTCGGGGTATTCGTGCTGTTTCCGATTTTGAATATGAATTTCAAATTGCCTTAATGAACCGCAAGTTGTGTCCAGAAATAACTACAATTTTTCTTATGCCCAATGAAAAATACACCTACTTAAATTCTTCTATTATTAGAGAGTTGGCACAATACGGTGCCGATATATCTGAATTTGTGCCTTCTTGTGTTGCCAAAAAATTGAAAGAGAAATTTTTTGGTTAATTTTTTTAAAATACAATAATAAAAATAATCTTACGTTTTATTAGTAGCACTCGATACCAATGAGTGCTAATTTAGTTGGAGAATATGTTGAACAAATGAGGAGGTTTGAAGATGAACTTAACACCAATGCACGACAGGGTAATTATCAAGCCCTCCCAACCAGAGGAGGTAACGAAAGGTGGAATTATTATTCCAGATACGGCAAAGGAAAAACCAATGCAAGGTGAAGTAATCGCTGTTGGTCCGGGCAAAATGACAGAGGACGGGAAACTTATACCTCTTACGGTTAAAGTCGGCGACAAAGTTTTATACGGTAAGTATTCTGGAACAGAAGTTGAAATCAACGGCGAACAATTCTTAATTATGCGTGAAAGTGATATTCTTGCAATTATTAAATAATTTATGTTAAACTAAGTAAGGAGGAGAAAGATGGGAGCAAAAATAATCACATTTGATTTTGAAGCAAGGAATGCATTAAAACGAGGTGTCGACCAATTAACCAATGCTGTAAAAGTTACTCTTGGTCCAAAAGGTCGTAATGTTATTATCGATAAAAAGTTTGGTGCTCCAACAGTAACCAAAGATGGTGTCACTGTTGCCAAAGAAATTGAACTTGAAGACCCAATTGAAAATATGGGCGCCCAAATGGTTCGCGAAGTTGCTTCGAAGACAAGCGATGTTGCTGGTGATGGTACTACGACAGCTACTGTCCTTGCACAATCAATTTTTTCCGAAGGTTTGAAGAACGTAACCGCTGGTGCCAACCCGATGGATCTGAAACGAGGTATTGATATGGCTGTCGAGGCTATTACTAAAGAACTTAAAAATATTAGTAAGGTTGTAGAAAGCAGAAAACAAATTGCAAATGTTGGTGCAATTTCTGCTAACAACGACCGTGCAATTGGTGAGCTCATTGCCGAAGCAATGGAAAAAGTCGGAAAAGATGGGGTTATTACAGTCGAAGAAGCAAAGGGAACAGAAACTTCTATGGAAGTTGTCGAAGGTATGCAATTCGACCGTGGCTATCTTTCGCCATATTTTGTAACTGATGCAGAGACAATGGAAGCCATCCTCGAAAATCCATATATTTTAATACACGACAAGAAAATTTCTGCCGTTAAAGATATACTTCCAATACTCGAAAAAATATCTCAATCTGGTCGTTCACTGTTGATTATTGCCGAAGATGTCGAAGGCGAAGCACTCGCCACTTTGGTTGTAAACAAACTTCGTGGTACTTTAAAGGTTTGTGCTGTCAAGGCTCCCGGTTTCGGCGACCGTCGTAAAGCAATGCTCGAAGATATTGCAATTTTGACCAATGGTACTGTTATTAGCGAAGAAAAAGGTTTCAAACTCGAAAATGCTACCTTAGCCTATCTTGGTACTGCCAAGAAAATTGTTGTTGACAAAGACAATACTACAATTGTCGAAGGTGCTGGTAAGCCAGAAGAAATTAAGAAGAGAATAAACGAAATAAAGATACAAATTGAAAAAACCACAAGTGAGTACGACAAAGAGAAGTTGCAAGAAAGATTAGCAAAATTGAGTGGTGGAGTTGCCGTTTTGAAGATTGGTGCTGCTACCGAGGTCGAAATGAAAGAGAAGAAGGCTCGCGTCGAAGATGCTTTGCACGCTACTCGAGCTGCTGTTGAGGAAGGCATTGTCCCCGGTGGTGGTGTGGCTTATTTACGATGCTTACACGTTCTCGACAATCTTAAACCAGAGAACGAGGACCAAAAAATTGGTATCGACATTGTGCGTCGTGCTTTGGAAGAGCCAGCTCGCCAGATAGTTGCTAATGCTGGTCTTGAACCTTCCGTTATTATCAATAAAATTAAAGAAGGAAAGGGTTCCTTTGGTTTCAATGCTCAAACTGAACAGTTCGAAGATTTGTTCGAAAGTGGAGTTATCGACCCGACCAAAGTTACACGAGTTGCTTTGGAAAATGCTGCATCCGTTGCTGGTTTGCTGCTTACTACTGAATGCACAATTGTCGAAAAGCCTGAAAAGAAAGAAACTCCACCGATGCCCCGCGGATATGATGAATACTAATCTCTAATA
The DNA here is from genome assembly GCA_026416955.1 of Ignavibacteria bacterium. Lineage (GTDB taxonomy): Bacteria > Bacteroidota > Ignavibacteria > Kapaibacteriales > UBA2268 > Naka2016. The sequence continues at coordinate 24,829 of JAOAEE010000078.1, forward strand.
CATTACTTTTGTTCCAAAACCCGGCTCCCTGCCGGGTTTTTTATTTCTTGAAAACAAGTAACTTTCCAGTCAACACTTTTTTTCTTTATATAACTTTTCGTATTCTTTGACTTTTTATGTATTTTCTTGGTTTTATTTATTTCTTGAAATAATTTTTATACTTTAAATATATCAACCTTAAATTGTGTGTAAACATAAGAACTTAAAAAAGCCGAATGTTGCTTGCCAAGTTTGAACAATTTTTTTAGAAAAAATTTTAAAGTTTTGTTTTTTTAAAAAAAAATAGTAATTTAGAAGCATAAGATGATGTTTGAACTTAGATGAAAGATAAGACTAAGTTTTACAATTTATATAGATTGACTGGATTAAAAAAATATTCGAACTATGGCATTTTTGAATTTTTTTCAATAAAATATTGAAATTAATATTGTTTCGTTAATAATTAACTAACTTATTACGATAGATGAACTTAAAAACTGTTGAAATTGGAAAAGCAACAAAATGAACTTGTGGATGGTGTTAACCTTGTTTGGCTAAATAATGGAAACGATTGATACCCAAAAAACTTGGTTCCCGCAATATTGAAAAGAGAGTACTTTGTAATATATGGATTTTTGTATTGGTTTATCTTGGAAAAGGAATAACTATTTTTTCATTTTTCGGTGGCTTCTATGGGTTGATGCTTGGTTATTTGTTTATCAATTAGAAGTAAACAGTATTGTATCTCGAAAAGAGAAGTATTTATTAGAAATATAATATTTTAATGTTATTTTCAGCAGAATTATTTTCAACAAAACAAGGAGGGGAAATGGAAGTAAAAAAAGCATTTTCTTGGACAATTACTTTAATGCTTCTTTTGGCATTAACAATAGGATTCGAAGCGTACTCTCAAAAGAAAGAAGGAGTAAATCTACCAAAGTTAATCCCATATCAGAAAAGGTTTAAGTGGGGATTTTGCGATAGGCAAAAAAGAATAGTAATACCTTGCAAGTATGATTGCATAGAACTATTACCAGATGGTTTGGCCAGGGTGAGGCTCGACTATAAATACGGTATTTTTGACCTAAAAAATGGCAAGGAAGTAGTTCCTTGCAAATATGATGAGGTTGGGTGGCGTTTTTCCGAAGGCTTGGCTCGTGTGAAACTCGAAGATAAATGGGGTTTTATCGACCGAAGTGGCAAGAAAGTTGTTCCTTGCAAATATGATGATGTTTCAGATTTTTCCGAAGGCTTGGCAGGTGTGGAACTCGAAGGTAAATGGGGTGTTATCGACCGAAGTGGCAAGGAAGTAGTTCCTTGCAAATATGATAGGGTTTCAGATTTTTCCGAAGGCTTGGCTCGTGTGGAACTTGATAGAAAATATGGTTTTGATGGAAAATATGGTTTTATCGACCGAAGTGGCAAGGAAGTAGTTCCTTGCAAATATGATGAGGTTGGGCGGCGTTTTTCCGAAGGCTTGGCTCGTGTGAAACTCGAAGATAAATGGGGTTTTATCGACCGAAGTGACAAGGAAGTAGTTCCTTGCAAATATGATGAGGTTGGGTGGCGTTTTTCCGAAGGCTTGGCTCCTGTGAAACTCGAAGATAAATGGGGTTTTATCGACCGAAGTGGCAAGGAAGTTGTTCCTTGCAAATATGATGATGTTGGGCGTTTTTCCGAAGGCTTGGCTCGTGTGAAACACAAAGGTAAATGGGGTTTTATCGACCGAAGTGGCAAGGAAGTTGTTCCTTGCAAATATGATGATGTTGGAGTTTTTTCCGAAGGCTTGGCTCATGTGAAACACAAAGGTAAATGGGGTTTTATCGACCTAAGTGGAAAGGTTGTTATTCCATTCAAATATGATTATGGTTTGAGCTTATATAATTATAAAGAAACGGGACTTATTCATCTTTTATGGGAAGACCCTACAGAGGCTTTAGAAGCTGAAGATCCATGTGGAAAAGGTTATCTGGATATTTATGGAAATGAATACTGGGAAGAAGACTGGTAAGAACCTTCAGAAGAATAAAGAAGATAATGATATAGTTAATTTCTTTTAGGCTATACGATATTATTTTTTGA
>JAOAEE010000059.1 GCA_026416955.1 Ignavibacteria bacterium
TATCACCCGGCTCTACCCACTTTTTCTAAGAGGAGAGGGGGAACAAAAAGAGGTGAAGTAAAATGGCAATTGCTTATGATTGGAGCTGTAATTCAAAGGAAGGGACTAGCATAATTTTTTAGATTAAATACTTTTTTTCTCTTTTTTTATTTTGACACCTATTAAATTATTTTAAAAAGTTATTTAATCAAATTTTTAAATATATAAATTTTCCAAAAGTTTCTAACGAAACGAATTTTCAAGGAACTTTGTTGTTTCCAAATTGTTTATTATTCTCTTTATTATTCTCAAACTAATTAATAAAAAATTTTATTTTGCAACAAGAAACTGCAACCATTCTGTTGCAATTTCAAATGTTTTTCATTTCTATCTGTGCACCCAAATCCATATCGAATTCGCACCTTACTTTGGGAAATTTACCCGCAAGAGAAGTTGCTTTACCTACTCATTTCGCAGGGAACGAACCATATGGCCTCTGCTGTAACACAAGCTTCTTACTTGTGCGTAAATAATTTCATTTAACAACTCTACTCCCCTCTACGAGTTGGAAAAAAGGAAACCTTCCATTCTTATAGATGGGATAAAGGCGTGTTCAAAAACATAATATCAAAAGCGGGTGTTGCTTTCGATACATCTGAAGTAAGAAACAATCTGTGCTTTTGCAAGTTAAATTGAAAAATATTTCCTTTTAATCATTAAATGTTTTTGATAAATAGTCGTTGTTGTATGTAATTCTAACAGTTTTGTTGCAATGGTTGGTGATTGTTGAAAAAAATTCCCTTGATATCTGGTTTATTGTGTTTTCTTTTAAAAAAATATCTTAAAATTTGAAAATAAACAACTTTTTTTTATATTTGTTTTTTTATTAATAAACTTCAATCCAGTTATGGGAATTATAAAGATTGATGAATTCGAAAAACATTTAGTAATTCACTTAGAGGGAGATTTCGTTTCCAACGAAGACATTAATACCCTTCGCTCGACATTTAAAACACTTTCGGAAAAAGAAAATAATTTTGCAATAGTAGACTTAGAAAAAACAAACTTTCTGAGTTCTGCGTCGCTAGGTGTGCTTCTCTCCTCGAATGCTATGTTCGAAAGGAACAACGGGAAAATTGTACTTGCCTCCCCAAATGATTATATTCGAAACCTTTTCAAGATTACCAAATTAGATTTGATTTTCGATATCTTTCCAAATTTCAAAGAAGCGGAAATAAAACTGGATGAATATAGGAAAGAGAAAGAAAATAAGAAAAGGTAATAATTCTCCAAATTCAATATAAATAATAATATTTTGGCAACTATTTTTCAAGCCATTTCGAAAAAATGGTTTCGAACATTTCTCCAGTTATTTGTGGAGATGAATATTTCCCTTTCTGGTAGCGTTGTCGGAATGCCTCGTAAAGGCTTACAGCACAAGCGACCGAGATGTTTAGACTTTCGACCATACCTACTTGAGGAATTCTAAAGTTAGCATCGGCAAGTTCTACTGCTTTCAAAGAAACACCAGTATGCTCGTTGCCAAAAACAAGAGCAATTCTTTCCGTTAAGTCTAAAGAGTAAAGCGATACAGAATTTGCTGTCAAAGCTGTCGTATAAATCTTAAATTCCCTCTTACGTAGCAATTCGAAGCATTCCTCCACATTGTCGAAGAAATTAAGTTTCACCCATTTTACAGCACTTGCAGAACTTCGTTTGCTTAAGTCTGGGAATTTCTGTCCACTATGGTAAACAAGAAAAACTTCGTAAATACCCACAGAATCGCAAGTTCGTAAAACTGCCGATACATTATGGGGGTCGTGAACATTTTCCAGAACAACCGTTAAGTCCAATTGTCTGTTTTCTAACACTCTTTTAATCTTGTTCGTTCTTTCTTCTGTTCTTTGCATATTTTTTTCGATTAATACAAAATCAAATAATAATTCGTCAATAATCAATATGGAAAAATTAACAAAAATACTGCAAAAGGATAATTTAACGAAAGAAGACATAGTCTTTTTACTTTCGCTTGAAGAGCCGGAATCAATCGAAATGCTTCGCTCCTATGCATACAATATTATGAGGGCAAATGTTGGAGAATATGTTTACTTACGCGGGCTTATTGAATTTTCCAATATCTGCGTAAACGATTGTTACTATTGCGGCATAAGAAAAAGCAATCGAAATATTAAGAGATACACACTTGAAAGTGACGAAATTTTAGAATGTGCCCGTTTTGCTGCCCAAAATGGATATGGTTCAATTGTGCTGCAATCAGGAGAACGGCGGGACCCTCAGTTTATCGACTACATTTGTCGCATAATTGAAGAAATCAAATCCACAACAAAAAGCGAAAATCTACCTAATGGGCTTGGGATAACTCTTTGCGTCGGAGAACAAACTTATGCGACCTACAAAAAGTTTTTCGAAGCTGGGGCACACCGATACCTTTTGAGAATAGAGACAACAAACCCAAGTTTATTTGCAAGAATTCACCCAGCGGATATTTCTTTCGAAAAACGAATGGAATGCCTATTTTATTTAAAAGAAATTGGATTTCAAGTAGGAACCGGCGTTATGATAGGCCTTCCAACCCAAACTGTCGAGGACCTTGCCAACGACCTTTGGTTCTTCAAGGAATTGGACGCCGATATGATTGGTATGGGACCATATATAGTTCACAGGGACACCCCTTTTAATATTTACGAGAAATATTTCTTGGAAAATAAAAGGAAAATTTACCTTATGTCTTTGAAAATGATTGCTGTTGCTCGAATACTATTGAAAGATGTGAATATTGCTTCGACAACTGCTTTGCAAGCCTTATATCCACTTGGACGCGAAGAAGGATTGCGTTTCGGGGCAAATGTTGTTATGCCTTTGCTAACTCCATCAAGTTACCGCAGAAATTACATCCTCTACGATGGAAAGCCTTGTGTCGACGAATTTACAAATGATTGTGGAGAGTGCCTAATTTCCAGAATTGAAAAAATTCATAGACCCATTGGGTTCGATAATTGGGGCGATTCTTTGCATTTCAAAAAGAAACATTAAGTTCCCCAATATTTATTATCTTGCATTTTTATTATTTTTTTTGTATGGTAAAATATATAACAATTGTAATAGTTTGTCTGCTTTCTAACCTTATTGAAATTTATTCCAAAACAATCGAAGTTTGCCCAACTTGTCCAATTCGAACACTTCAAGATGCTTCAAAAAATGCTGTTCCTGGGGACACAATACTTTTGCGAGCAGGAGTTTACACAACTTATAACTACATTGCAAATTTACAAGGAATTCCAAATGCTTGGATAACAATAACTTCCGCAGCAAACGAAGAAGTTGTTTTTCGTGGTCAAAGTACTGCCATACAATTCTCGGACCCAGCATATTTACGTATTGAGAGATTGGTTTTCGAAGCCCAAACGGCAAATGGGTTAAACATTGACGATGGTGGAACTTATGAAACTCCTGCCCACCACATTGTAATCGAGAATTGCGAGTGGAGAAATATAAATGCTACTGGCAATAACGATTTGTTGAAATTATCGGGGGTCGACTCGTTCCTTGTTCGAAAATGTATCTTTCGAAATGGTTCGCCCGGCGGTAGTGGGATTGATATGGTTGGTTGCCACTTTGGAATTATTGAAAATTGTAGATTCGAAAACCAAGGGTCTAATTCAATTCAATCTAAGGGTGGTTCGAGCAATATCATCATTCAAAAAAATTTGTTTGTTAATGGTGGATTAAGGACTTTGAACATTGGTGGTTCAACTGGTTTGCAATTCTTCCGCCCCCAAGGAATAAACTACGAGGCTTCGAAAATTTATGTTTATTCTAATATTTTTGTAGGTTCCCAAGCACCTATCGTTTTTGTGGGTGCCGTAGATTGCGAAGTTGTTAATAATACTATTTATAAACCAACTAAATGGGCAATTCGAATTTTGCAAGAAACAACTGAACCAAACTTTTTGAAATGTAGCAACAATAGTTTTATTAACAATATTGTTTACATAGATAATTCCGCTGCCAGCCCGACAATTAACATCGGAACTAACACACTACCCGAAACCTTTACATTTTCGAATAACCTTTGGTTCAACAAAGATAATATGAATTGGGCTGGACCGAACCTTCCTGCTTCCGAAACAAACGGAATACGAAATGTCGACCCACTTGTAACAGAAAATAGCGAGTATGGTGTTTCTATAAGTAAGTCGTCCCCAGTTGCTGGAAGAGGAAAGGAGGTTTTAAATCCCACCGAAGATTATTTTGGCAATTTATTTAATTCGCCTCGCTCGATTGGTGCAATCGAAATTAATCCGAAAACTGTTAATAATGTTGCGAAAAGTATTGTGGCACAATTTTCCCTATATCCAAATCCTGTATCTGATTATCTGGAAATTCACTTTCCAGAGTATCCGGTTAATCATAATTCACTTAAGATATACAATGTGCTGGGAGAATGCGTAACTTCTTCCTATGTTCCTTCGAACGAAAAACATATGTTTATCGATGTAAAAGATTTACCTCCCGGGATTTACTTTGTTTGCTTTAATTACTTTATCGAAAAAATTATTATCCAAAAATAAATCTTTACCTTATTAACTAAATATCGTACTATTTAACTCCGAAAAAATTGAAAAACTCTAACTTAAAAATATTTTTACTTATTGTTTGAGATATTATCACATATTTTCATAATATGTTTCGAAAAAATTATTTTCCTTTCGATGTAACATTTTTCCCTTGATATTTGTTAATTTTTGGTTTCGTTATCCAGTATTTCTTATGCAAGCAATTTATTTCGCTTTCATTTTCGTTTTTCTTCTCACCTTTCCAACGAAAATTTTTGCCAGGGATTTACTTGCCCATTGGAGTTTCGACGATGGAACAGCACGCGATGTTACTGGTAATGGCTACGATGGGGTTTTGGTGAACAATCCAACTATTGTACCCGGAGTTTCTGGAAATGCTATGCACTTCCAAGGCAAAGGCAATTACATCCCAGTTAATGGTGATGTCAAAGAAATTGGTTCGCATATCCTTTTGCCCCCGATTAACTTACACGGACTAAATGAATTTACAATTACGATGTGGGTTTACGAGGAGGGATTTTCATATAGTTACGGTGAGTTCTATTTCTGGTTTGGCCACTTTGAAAGAGGTTGGTTAGGAATTGGCAATCATTATCAACAATATAACGATAAGTTCTTCTTAATTATTCAATTTGCAACAAATGGAAAAGGCTTTTCGAATGTAATTGAGAAGACATTTTCCAATAATTTCAGAAATACTTGGGTTTGCTATTCTATGGTTTACGATAAAGGGAAATTGACAGCGTACGTCAATGGTAATAACATCGGCACAAAGCAAACAAATATCAATTATATCTTGGATAATTTTGCACTTTGTCGGCATTGGTGGTTTTACGATGGAGAAGAAAGAACATCTTCTCGTTTCACTGGTGCAATAGACGAAGTTAAGATTTATCTCCGAGCATTGTCCGAAGAAGAAATTGCCTCCGAATGCAACTCCTGCGGTCCAATGTCTTTCGCTTACGATAAGTTTTACTCAACCCCAAAACTTCATTTAATTAACCACGCAAGTTTAGTCGGAGAGTTCATTCGATTGACACATTCTTCCAATAATCAAACTGGTGCAGTATGGACTTCGCACCTTGTACCAGTTGGTCAAGGTTTCGAAACAACTTTTAAGTTCAGAATAACAAATGGTGTAAATCCCAATCATAGCGAAGAGCACTATCCCGGTGCCGATGGGATTGCATTTGTTATACAGAATACATCACCAAATGCTCTTGGAACACTTGGAGGCGGCTTAGGATATGATGGAATAGCCAATTCTTTGGCAATCGAGTTCGACACCTATTCCAACGATTCAACCCAAATAGAGAACTTTAATGACCCAAACGACAATCATATCGCTGTACTGAGTAATGGAAGAGGGACAAATTCTTCCAAACACAAGGCACCTTATTTATTAGCACAAACCACAAGTATAATTCCTATTAATACAGATGGAACTATTTATTATGGTAAAGTGGAATACGAAAAGGATAAAGGTAGGATAAAAGTTTGGCTCGATACGAGTGGAAATTTTCTTTCTCCTGTACTGGAAGTTGAAAGGATAGACTTAACGAATTTATTAAGTCTAGACCAATGGGAAGGAGCATACATAGGATTTACTTCTGCAACTGGAAATGCATACGAAAACCACGACTTGCTTGCTTGGTCTTTTTGCGCAAGGTCCAGAAAGTTATATGCTTCGATGGAGGAAGCACAAAGAGAAAAGTATATGTTAACGATGTCCGAGAAGAAAAATGTAATTATCAAATCCGACAAGGTTCAAGAAGTGTACGTTGAATGTTACAACATTTTAGGGGAAATTTGCTTTATTAAACCAATAACCTTATCTATTGGAACAAATATTATTGACATAGATGAAGAAATCAAAGGGCTAAACACTGGTCTCTTTTTCTTGATTATTAAATCATCAGAAATGATTATTTTGAAGAATTTATTTTATTATTGAAATCATTATGGTGCGACCCAAAATTTTGAAAGAGTCCAACTTTAAGGAAATAAGCGATGCATTGGTTGAGTTCTACTCTTGTCGACCTCAAGAATATGGAATATTAGAAAGACCACAAAAAGTCTACGAAAAGTATGCAGAATTTATCTCGAATATTGTAAAAAACAAAAATTCTAGGATATTGGACCTTGGTTCTGGTTCTTGGAGAATTCCAGTTGAAATTGGAAAGTTTGGTTTTTCCGAAGTGGTTGGCCTTGATTATTTTTCCGATAAAGAATTCGAGTCCTATCAAAAAGAAATTACACTTCCTAATGTTAAATTAGCAAGATATATTGCTAGCGGGGTTATTCCATTTAATAACGAGACTTTTGACGCGATAAGTTCGTTATGCGTTTTAGAACATATCGTTTACGTAGAAGACTTTTTAAATGAAATTGATAGAGTATTAAAACCCGGTGGTTATGTAATAATTCATTGCCCAAACTGGTCGGGCATAAATCACTTCATTACCGCTTTTTTCCATATTATCTTCAAAAGAGACAGATTTTGGCAGTTATACACATTGACCGATTGTCTTTCTGGTATTTTCCGTTCGATTTTCTGGTATTTGAAGAACCTCTTTTCGAAAAAACCAAAGTTTATTTTAATTTATCCAAGAATGAAAAACGGTAAAATCGATTTTGAACGAAGCGACGATGATGCTGTGCACTTGTGCCAGCCACTCTCTATTAAAAAGTTTTTTAGGCAAAAAGGTTATAAAACTATTATTTACAACAGAGGTTACGGTACCACTAAATACACTTTAATTTTTAACAGAATTTTTCCTTCTTTGGCAACAACAAATGTATTAGTTTTCCAAAAAGGTGTGAAATAAAACTTTCGTGCTCCTTGGGGGAGTTGAACCTGAAAATGTTAAGTTATTATCTATCAATGAGATACTCAAAAAGGAACTGAACCCATTTTTCGAAATAACGGAAAATTTTTCGCTCAAAGAGAAATTTTCCCTTTTTAACTTCTGTGTCCATTGTGTTGTCCAGCATCGTTTTTTGATACTATAAATATATTAATTCTCACTCTTTACTCCATCGATTACTTTGAATTTAATCTCCTTTGGGCTTTTCTTTTCGTTACTTACTCTCTCGTTCCATCCTCTGTTTTTACCTTTCGTTTTCAAATAGAATATTATTGCTGTTGGATTGTTCGCTTCAATCAACTCGATTAGTTTGCTCTCTACATAGTCAATCTGAGCCTCTATGATATCCTCACATACTTTCCTAAATTTTTTGTCCTTCTCACGCCAAGTATAATACCAGTTCCTTGATACCCCAGCCATCTTACACGCCTTCGCAATTATCCCTAACGCTTTCCGTAAATATACTATGAACCGCTGTTTTTCAATGGGAAAGGAATTAAACTCGTCTTCACTGATAATGTCAAAAACTAACTTCTTATCTTGCTCGTAACAGTATTTTTGCGCGTCCATCATGCCCTCTTTTTTTTTTAGACCGTAATTTTTGTCAATGAGAGTTTCAAATACAATGAGTTCACGCCGTCGTAAAGGTCATCCAAAGCTTTTAGAAAATCATCACAACAAGTCCCAAATTCAAAAATTTGCGCAATGTAGTCTAATGCACGGTCGACAAATGAACTAAAATATTGCAAGAGAAATTCGCTCTGCAAAAAATAGAAAAGTTTATCCGCAAGATTTCGTAAATGCTCGCGGTCGTCATTTTTTAATGCACGCTCGACATCATCAATGATGCGTCGAAGGTCGTAAAGGATTTTGTCAAAAGTTTCAATAGAGAAAATTGAATTCATAAACCCTCCTTGTTTGTTTGTGAAATAATTATGTCGGCAATGTCAAAACCACTGAAATCAAGTTTCCCAAGCTTCCTTACATCAATAAAAGGAAAGCCAAAACGCGCCCATTTCTCTACCGCGTCCGCATCTGGAATGAGAACCACATCAAAGTTTTGTAACCTCTCTGGCCGAAGCAAATGGACACCGCCAGTAGCAATAAAGATTGCTTCATCTCCAAAGTGAAGGTTGCAAATTAGAGCTGTCTTTTCACTTTCAACAACAAAAACTTTTTTGCTTTGTTTTACAAGATGCCATCCGAAATAAAATTTGTTTGAAACCCCCTTTTTGAAATACGAATGCAACCAGCTAGCCCCCAATGACTTATCACGATGGCCATCACTTTTGTATTTAATTAGCTTTGCATTCCAAATGGTTCCATTGCCATCAATTTGCGGAAAGGCTGTGTATCCCAGAAAATTTTTAACCTTATATTTTTCAAAGAGTTGCTTGACTTTTTCAGTGGGAAAAAGTGTGCACAAAAATCGATAAAGTTCGTCATTCTCGAAATTGTTAGGCAACTCTTCAAATTCTTTTGAAATGTCAGTCTCGATAATTTTTTTAGGACTTTGTATTGGTAAAATAGTGCGAAATACTGGGGTGCCATCTTTTGGATGTCGAAAATAACCACACTTGATTTCCCGATCACAGCGCCCATACCCGATTAAGACCTCACCTGTTTCAGTGTCAAGGAAAGGAACGAAGGTTCTATGTCCACAATTCGGGCAAA
>JAOAEE010000065.1 GCA_026416955.1 Ignavibacteria bacterium
TTTTGCTTTTGTTTCATTTCCTAAAGATGGCAAAAAATATAATATTTACTTTTTTTCTGTGTTTATTTGGCTTTATTTTTCTTTCTTGTACAAAAATTGAAAATGGCTTTGTAATTCCATCTTCAACCCCATATTTATTGAATCCATTGGGTATTAAAGAATTAAGTTCACCAAATCAAGAAATTAATCAAGTTTTAACTGCAAATTTCTCAGATTCTTTTTGGGTTTTTCAACGTTTAATAAGTGTAGAACCACAAACAGAAAACTATTTTGCAAAGTCGCTAATTTTTTATAATTATCCCAGTTTTTATGTTGAACAGGTAAATTTCCAAAAGAATGAAAATAAGAATTTAAAAGAAGTTTATTTTATTCCCTTGTTTGATGATTTTAATGGAAATGGCTCCTTAGACCAAATTTATTTTCTCTGTTACGATAACTTCTATTCTATACAAATCCGTGACCAAATGAAATTAAAATACCCTATTACTAAAAGTCCTAATAATGATGATTTATTTAAAGAAATTTGGTTATCCACTAGAAATGAAAATGGTTTTAGGGTTTTGTTTTCTGGGATTTGGAAAATTTCTGAAAAATTAGTTTATCTTCTTTTTCAAAAGACAAACAGATTAACTTCTATATCTTCAAAAGAACAAGATACAGTTTTTGCTTTTAATCCATATACAGGGAAGATAGAAAAAAAAGTAAGCTTGCCACCCGGATATTTCTTTGATAAACATTCTCTATGTACAGATGCAAATTATTTTAGTTTAAAAAAAGTTTTCAAAGGGTCAACATTAGTTTATGTTACTTTAAATGTAAAGAATGGACACAATTTCAATAATTTGTTTAATGATTTTAATAGGTATTTTATCCTTTTGGATAGTACTTTAAATATTGTTAACTATGATTCTATCTTGGTTCACCTTGAAAATGCAAGGATACTTGGATGTTTTTCAGACGGGGAAAATTTTTGCATTATTAAAGAATTGCTTGATTCCAAGAGTAATTCCAAATTTTTAATAAAAAAATACTCATTCGAAAATGGAAAACTTACAAGCATAGAAAATTTCAAATTTCCAAATGATTTTGCACCTGTTTTTTTTATGAATCATTCAAATAAAATTATTTTTGTTGGAGTTAATGAAATTATCACATTAGACAAAATAACTAAGAATTATAAAAAAACCTTTCTCCAAAATGCCCTCAATCCGGGAATAAATATGAATTCAATTTTACCATTTCATTTTAAATACTCGAAACAATTCGACTTTTTTACGGATATTAACAAAGATGGGTTTGAAGATATTTTGTGTCAAAATAAGCAAAATCAACTTATTGGATTTGACGTAAAAAATAACAAAGTTTTGTTTGCATCTGAAAGTTACAAAAAATTCTTGGACTATTCGGTTGGCTACTCTAATGATGGAAATTTAATACTATTAATTAGCGAAGAAAAAGGTGAATCACAAGTTTTTATCGTTGAACAAAATTCTTTTTTGAATAGATTAAACTCAAACCTTTCATACTTAACTATTTTGGGAATATTACTACTGCCTCCTTTAACTATATTTCTACTTTTTTATTTATATTTGGGTATAATAACCTTGAGAAAAATCACCTATAAAAATGAGATTTTAGGCATACTTCTTCTTGGTTGTATTAAGAAGTCAAGAAAATTTTTTCCGATAATTAGTAACGAAACATATAAAAAATTAATCGACAATTTCGAGGATGATGATATTGTAAAGTTAGGAACTAACCAAACTTTGACTTTTCCTAAAAAAATTTATCAAATTCTTTTGGAAGGAAGACCTATTAAGGATAAAATTGAGGATTATAATTTTTATGATCAAAACAATGAAAGGATTTATCTAAAATTTTTTCTTACCTCTTATTCATTTTTGAATTTTTTCTACTTTTATTTAGTGTTAGTTTATGAGACAACGGAATTAGAAAAAAAAGAAATCCATTTAATGACAATTAACAAAATACATAGTTTGAAAAATGATTTAGGTACTATACAAAATAATCTTGAAAATTTATTATATCTTGATGATTTTAAAAAAAGCACAATCCGTTTAAAAGATTATCTAAAAAATGTTTTTTACTTAATTGACAAAACATCCAAAAGTTTGTCGGATTTATTAATAATTTCAAATCATTATAAACCCTTCAAAAGGAAAGTTGAAATTGATGAATTCCTTGAAAAATGGTATTTGAATGTATTTGAAATAATTTCTTGCCAAGAAGTAGGCTTTAAATTGTTTAAGATTGGTAAAAGGAAGTTCATTCAAATTGATGAAAGACAAATTGAGAGTGTACTAAATATTATTTTAGAAAATTCTTTATTTGCTTTAAGGGGAAAAAACTCTGATAAAGTTATTGAAGTTAGAGCCTTTTCTATAGGTAACGGAGAAGTTGCAATCGAAATTTTTGATAATGGTTCTGGTATAGAAGAAAAAAAATTAGAAAATTTATTTGATTATAACATTTCGAATAAACCTTTTGGAACGGGGTTTGGCTTGAAAATTGCAAAGAAAATTTGTGATTTACATTATGCTAAATTAGAGATTGTTTCAAAACAGGAAGTGGGTACTTCTGTTAAAATAATTTTTAAAGAAACCAATGAGCACAATTGATAACAAAAAATTGGTTTTAATTGTAGATGATGATGATGATTTTAGGAACTCACTAATTACTAGTCCGCTACTAATCCAAAATTTCGAAGTTGTTGGATTAAAGAATGGTAATGAAGTGATTAATTTCCTTTCTTCAAATTCAAACGTTCTTGCAATAGTTCTTGATTATGATTTATGGAAGGGAAATGAAAATGATTATTTAAATGGTATTGATGTTTTGAAAATAATTAATCAAAAGTTCCCAGAAGTAAAAGTTATTATGATGAGTGGGGTTGTTGAATTAAGAGGGGCTATTGCACTTGAATCTGTTTACAATTATGCATATTGTTTTTTAGATAAACCGTTTAAAATAAGTTCTTTGGTAGAACTTTTGAAAAAGATTGCAGATGAAAATATCACAAAAGAAAAGCAAGTTGCTGAAATCTTACAAAAGCTTTCAGAATTTGGTTTTATTACTAAAAGTAGATTGATAGCTACTCAATTTATTAATACTTTAAAAACTTACAATAACGACACAATTTCAGTATTGATTGTTGGTGAATCAGGTACTGGCAAAACTCTTTTGGCTAAAATATTACATCAACTAAGCAATTTTTCAAACCTACCGATTGTTGAATCTCATACTGCTACATATTCTTCTGAAATCAATATGTTTAAATCTCATTTATTTGGCCATAGAAAGGGGGCATATACGGGAGCAATCACAGATAAGAAAGGTATTTTTGAAACTAATGGTACAATTATTTTAGATGATATTCACCATTTACCGCTGGAATGCCAAAAAGCTCTTTTGCAAGTTTTGCAATCCAGAGTTTTTTCTAGACTCGGAGAGGAATTTAAAGAAAAATTTTTCTCGGGGAAAATTATTGCTACAAGCACATTATCTCGAGATGAATTATTAAGTAGAGGTATGTTGAAGGAATTTTTAACTAGAATTTGTGGAGATATCTTGTATATCCCTCCATTAAGAGAAAGAAGATACGACATTCCATTGTTGATTGACTTTATCAAGTGTAAAACTTCTAAACCGACTATTAATCTTGAGCCTTCAGTTATTCAAAAATTAACTTATATGGATTGGTCGGAAGGTAATGTTCGTGATTTAGAATATTTTGTTAGAAGATTAATTAATCACTCAGAGGGGGATTCTGTTTCGATTCATTTGCTTAAAAATGAAATAATTTCTTTGTCCAATGCTAATTTAGATACTGTAATTGACTATTTACAATCTATTTCAGAAGAAAAAGGTTTGGATTATGTTTTGGAAGATATTCGAAAAAAAATTATTCTTAGGGAATTAGAAATTCATAAAGGGAATATTTCTGAAACTGCTAAAGCCCTAAAATGTTCGAATCACAGTATTGTTTCATATTGGTTAAAAAAATGGAAAAATTTGTAATTGAAATATATTCCCCTTATTGTAAAAGATTGAAATAATTTTTTGAGTATATATATATCATATATCCATTTTTGTTTTTATTTTTTATCTGAATTGCTTAAAATTTGTTTTTCTAATTACCAAATAGAATATTTTACTTTTGTTAATTTTTTTCAAGAAGTAAAATAATAAAGTTTTGCAGAAAAATTCAAAAAAATTAATGTTAACTTCTATGTCAATTCATATTAAATAACATCTAAGTTTCTTTGTTCAAAAGTAAATGAATGGTTGTAATTAATCTTCGCCAAATAAACAAATAAAAGTATGATAGTGAATTCTAAATATTGTTTGAGCTTGAAAATTTTTAAAAAGAAACAATATCTTTAACATTAATATTCAAAAGTTGTTTAAATAATAAATCAATTATTTTAAATTAACTATTCGCAAAAAATGTTAATTTTTTATTTTTTGGGAGGTTGAAATGAAAACTCGAATTGAGCGGGACTCGATGGGTGAAATTGAGGTTCCTGCTAATGTGTATTGGGGTGCTCAAACCCAACGCTCATTGATACACTTTCGTATTGGGGAAGAAAAAATGCCCCGTCCGATTATTCGCGCTTTTGGGATTTTAAAAAAGGCTTGTGCAATTGTAAATTATGAGCTTGGCTTACTTGCCAAAGAAAAAATGGAATTAATTGTCCGAGCCTGCGACGAAGTGATAGAAGGCAAACTCGACGACCAATTCCCATTGTCTGTATGGCAAACTGGAAGTGGAACTCAAACCAATATGAATGTCAACGAGGTTATTTCGAATCGCGCTATTGAACTTGCTGGTGGGGAATTGGGCAGTAAAAGGCCAATACATCCGAACGACGATGTAAATAAATCGCAAAGTTCTAATGATACTTTCCCGACCGCTATGCATATTGCTGCCGCTGAAGTTTTGAATAGCCAACTATTACCATCGGTTGCAAATTTGAGAAATACTTTGAAGAAGAAATCGGAAGAGTTTAAGGATTTAATTAAAATTGGCAGAACTCATTTAATGGACGCAGTACCTTTAACTCTTGGGCAAGAATTTTCCGGATATGTTCAGCAGCTTGATAATGCAATCGAAAGAATTCATTTGGTTTTACCCGGGCTTTACGAACTTGCAATTGGTGGAACTGCTGTGGGTACTGGCTTGAATACACATCCAGAATTTGCCGAGCGAGTTTCGAAAAAAGTTTCGGAACTTACTGGTTTGCCGTTTGTTTCTGCCCCTAATAAGTTCGAAGCATTAGCATCCCACGACGCTATTGTTTTTGCCCACGGTGCATTAAAAACACTTGCTGCATCGTTGATGAAAATTGCAAACGATATTCGTTGGCTTGCTTCGGGTCCACGATGTGGTTTGCGCGAAATTACAATACCCGAAAATGAACCAGGCTCCTCTATTATGCCCGGTAAGGTCAATCCAACGCAATCCGAGGCAATGACTATGGTTTGCGTGCAAGTTTTTGGGAACGATGTAACAATCAATTTTGCTGGGGCTTCTGGTAACTTCGAACTTAATGTCTTTAAACCAGTAATTATTTATAATTTTTTGCAAAGTGCTCGCTTGCTTACAGACACTTGCATTATGTTCAATGAACATTGCGCTATTGGTATTGAACCTGTGAAAGAACGACTTGATTTTTATGTAAAAAATTCTTTGATGCTGGTTACTGCCCTAAATCCTTACATTGGATACGACAATGCTGCAAAAATTGCCAAGTATGCTTATAAAAACAATACTACTTTAAAACAAGCTGCAGTAGAACTTGGATTGTTGACTGAGGAAAAATTTGACGAAATTGTACGACCAGAAAAAATGCTTGGTCCAAATATAGAAGATGTTTAACACAACTCAAGATATTTGTTATTAGAGAAAATATGGAGATTTCTCCATAGGTTTTTGGTTTAAGTAAAGTACAAAAAATTAGAAAACAGATACAAGGTTGGAGAAATTTAAACTTCTGTTTGGTTTTCTCTAAGTACTTTAATTTTTTTATTTATTTATTCTCCTCACTTTTTGCATATAATAAAAGAAATTGAGCATTTTATAGATAAAATTGAATTAATTTTTCGAAAAAAATAAACCTAAGTCTTAGAACCTAAAGCTAAAAGTTAATAAACAATTTCATATTAAACCAAATTTTTATTTTTCGAGAACAAGTGAAGAATGTTGGAGCCAATATGAATGTTTTTCAATTGTTTTTGTTTTTAATTTATTAGCATTCTAAAAAAATTCAAACAAATAAAGAAAAGAATTGCAGTTGTTATAATTTTTTTCTTATTTTTGCGTTAAAACTGGGGGGGATTTATGTATAGAGGTTATCAAGAAGAAAAGAAAATCGATATAAGAATTTATTGGGAGCCAAACACAGCTAGGGGTTTCCTTATATCGCTTGTCATATTCTTTTTTCTTTTATTTCTAATATCTTTTGTTAAGTATGAACCGCCTACGCTTCCAATCTATGAGCAGAAAACTATTCCATTGGAACTCATAAATTTCGGTTTAGGCGATGGTACTGGTTTAAGCAAGGGAAATCTTTCCGCTGAAGGAATGGCACACAAAGGAAAATCTCCTTCCAACCAACTCGAAGATGCAAGTATCGCTGCTCCAAAAGGTAACAAACCATCCCAAGTCGACGACCCACTTTTGGCTCGACAAATTCAACCTACAAATCAACTCTCCTCGGAAGTAGGGAACAAAAATAATGTAGGTACAGGGTCGAAAGATATTGGAAAACAAGAAGGTGCGGTTGATGGTACTGGTTTAGGGGATAAGGGATATGGGCAGGGAGCAGGTTATGGTTTGGGAGATATCGAGTGGGGTGGAGGTGGAAATAGAATTGTTCTGTACAAAGTGCTTCCAAAGTACCCTGCAGGATATAATGTCAATGCTCAAATAAAATTGAAGTTTACAGTTTCTGCTGATGGAGTTGTTACAAGTATTGTTCCCTTGCAAAAAGGTGACCCAGTTTTAGAAAGAGCTGCAATTGAGGCTCTTCGGCAATGGAGATTTAATCGTTTAAAGGAAAATAAAGAAATGTATGGAATTATTACGTTTACTTTTAAAGTAAGTTAAAATGTCCAATTTTTTCCCCTCAATTATAGATTGGTTCGATTCTCTCCCTTTTTTGTTGCAAATCTTATTTTTATTGATTTTGTTAGCACTGATTTTTGGTATTGTAAAAAGACTTTTTAAATTTGTCTTTTTTTTGATTTTGCTTCTTGCACTTGTGGTTTTATATTTTTTACTATTTTGAGAGAATATGCCAAATGTAACAAATATCGAGCAACATCAAAGGGAAACTTATAAACTTGTCGAAAAGCTTATTTCTGGGGATTACAACGACCCTTTGGAGTTGCTTAAACGTTTAGTGAAAGATATAGTCGACCATAAAGGTTTTGAGATTACTGGAGGCAGAGTCTGGGAATATATTCCAGAAGAAAATGCTTATGAATTGAGAATGCAATATGGAAATGTAGAAAAAATACCGAATAACTATCGTGTTTACATTCAAGACCAGCCTTTCTTAATTAATTTATTTAAAGAAAGGACGATGACAAAAGTCGAAACCGATAAACTTTTGAAGGAAAAGGGAATAAAGTTATATTCAGTTACTGGAGTTGGGCAAATTATTAAGACAAAATATGGAAAGTTTTACAAATATCTTCTCGGGTTCAATGCCCCCGAAATAAAACCGACTTTTGCTGAAACATTAACAATTATCAGTAGCGTTGCAACGGTAGCAATTAAAAACATTATTGATACAATTGAAAAACAAAAAATAAGAGAAGATTTATATCAAGCTGCCCAAATTCAAAGAGGTCTTTTCCCCGATCATCAATTAAATTTTTACGATTACGATATTTACGGAGTGTGTATACCCGACAGTGAAGTTGGTGGTGATTACTTCGATTACCTACAAGTTGAAGAGGATGAAATTGAAGAGGAACGGCTTGGAATTGTAATTAGCGATGCTGCGAGTAAAGGGCTTTCAGCTGCAATACAGGCTCTATTCATTTCTGGTGCATTTCGAATGGGTTGGAGCTATTCAACAAGAATGAGCGACTTGTTTTCTCGATTAAACAAACTTGTCTACAAAACTTTTCCATACGAAAGATTTGTTACTCTTTTTTATTGCGAGTTAACTTTGGCATCGAATAGATTAGTTCTTTATGTAAATGCAGGTCATTGTGCCCCAATTCATTATCGTGTGGATTCAGAAAGAATTGTAAAATTGAACCCAACTGGGGGATTGCTGGGAATATTAGAAAATCAGAAGTTTAAAGTCGAAAATATTAGAATGCACGTTGGGGACATACTTGTCCTTTACACAGATGGGATTACAGAAGCAATGAACCAAGAGCACAAATTATTTGGCGAAGAGAGGTTAATTGAATTGATAAAAAAATCAAAAGAACTTCCCTCTAAAGATATTGCTTTAAACATTTTGGAAGAAGTAAATAAATTTTCCTCTAAGTCTGAAATAAACGACGATAAAACCATTATTGTTGTTAAAAGAAGAGAAACATAGAATGAGAGTTGCAGCTATACAATTTAGTCCTTTTTTTAAGGAAATTGACAAAAATTTCGATTATATATACAATAAGTCGAAGGAAGTAGAAGCGGATTTAATTTGCTTTCCAGAACTTTCTTTGTCGGGATATTTCTTTTTAACAAGGGAAGAATTGTTACCTTTTACAATCGATTTTCGTTCTGAAATAATTGCACGAATTCAAGAAATTTCGACTTCGTTGAATAAAATAATTTTGTTTGGTTTCCCCGAAAAATCAAATGGAAAGATTTTTAACTCTTGCGCGATTTTGTTTCCCGAAAAAAAGTTTTCTTGTGTCTATAGAAAAACTCATCTTTTTTATCGAGAAAGATTTGTTTTTGACCCAGGGGATACGGGTTTTTTTGTTGTTGATTTTTCACCAATGAATATTAATCTTGGAACTATGATTTGCTACGATTGGCGATTTCCAGAAGCTGCGCGCGCTCTTGCATTACAAGGTGCTGATATTATTGCTTGTCCATCGAATTTAGTTACTCAGGTCTGGCATCTTGCAATACCAGCCAGAGCGATTGAAAATAAAGTTTATGTAATTGTTGCAAATCGTGTTGGAACTGAAACCAATGGTGGAGAAACCCTGATTTTTAACGGAAAGTCAGGAATTTGGCATTATTACGGAAGTTTAATTGCTGGAGCAGCTGAAGAAACAGAAAAAATAATTATTGCTGAAGTCTTTCCAGAAGAAACAAGAGATAAATACATCGACAAGTTCAATAATATTTTTACCGATAGAAGACCAGAAATGTATCGACAAATTATTATCTAAAATAAATTCCCTCTTTTTGTTTGAATTTTCTATCTTTTTTCTCTTATTTATTAATAAATTATTAAGTTTAATTCATTTTCAAAAAAACAATTTTTTGTAGTTATTTTTGCTACATAATTATGTTATTTCTTATTACACACAATGAAAATTTTAATAAATATTTTAATTTTTCAAAAATTTTTTTATTTAAAATTTATTATTTATTTTTAGAGTTTTATTTTGGTAATATTTGATGTTTATTAATAGAGGGTAAGGAAATGAATATTTGGAAACTTTTTTACTTTTTCGTTCTGTTTGTTGTTTCTTCTTTTTTGCTGAACGGAAAAGAAATCGTAAACCAAGAATCTAATGGGCACGAGTATTATCTCTATGGATTAGTTCTCGAAGAAACCAAATCGCCCGATTCACCTTTGAAACCAACGCAAGACCAACCCCAAATTTTGGACAAATCAAAAATAAGAATTATTAATTTGGGACCAGTGGTTAATTTCAAAGGACTTGATTATGCACCAACTGTTAGTGCAGATGGTAAAACTTTGTATTTTGTTTCTAACCGTCCCGGAAGCAAAGTAAATCCTAAAATTGATAAGCCTAGCCACGATTTCTGGGCAACCAAAAAGAATGATAGGCTCGACACAATCTTCTTTAAACCCTTTAACATTGATACTACTACGATTTGGGGATATCAAGGAGTGAATACCCCCGAAAATGAAGGTGTTGCATCAATAGCTGCCGATGGACAAACCCTATTCTTTACAGCTTGCAATAGACCCGATGGGTTAGGTGATTGTGACATTTACAAAACTACGATTGAGGGAGATAAATGGAGTAGACCCTTTAACCTTGGTCCAAATGTAAATTCTAAGTATTTTGATGCTCAACCATCTATTGCACCAGACCAAAGTAGATTGTATTTTGTTTCAACACGACCAGGACCTAATTCCGATGGAAATAACGAGAAGTGGGACAATATGGACATATGGTATTCCGACTTCGACCCAGAAACAGAAGAATGGTTACCCGCAAAAAATTTAACTGCAATAAATACACCAGTTCAAGATGCTGGTCCTTTTATTGCGGCAGATAACCAAACATTGTTCTTCTCTTCAAAAGGTCACACACCAAATTTTGGTGGGTTAGATTTTTATGTTACTCGCTATGACCCAGTAACAAAGACTTGGTCGAAACCAGAAAACCTTGGTGAACCTTTGAATACTCCACAAGACGACCAATTTATTACTCTTCCGGCTTCTGGGGATGTTATTTACTTCTCTTCGAGAAGAAAAGATATTAAAGGATTTCAAGGCGATTTCGACATATTTATGGCTTTTGTACCATCCTACTTTAGGGCAGTTGTTGTAAAAACAATTGTAATTGATGAATGCAGTGGAGAAAATATTCCAGCAGTTGTAAGGATAAAAAGCCCAATTATCAATAGAATTGCTGTTGATACTCTAAGACCTCCACGGACAGAAATGGATTTTGTAGTTACAAACAATGATTATGGCGACCCGCGAGATTCAATTATGTTTGTTAATCTTGAAATAACTGCCGAGAACCCGAAATATGGTAAAATGACAAAAACTGTTCGAGTCGATAAGCCTAAGCCTACCACAGACCCCGAAGAAGCCAAAAAATATGCTGATGTTATTAATGTTGTCATTCCTTTGGGGCAACGACCAGTGATAGGTGCAGAAATAGAGGAGGCCAAGTATGTTGCCGAGAATAAACATATAAAGCCAGAAATTGCAAACTTCCGAGGATTAGTAATGGAGCAATTTCAAACTTGGGACTTGTATCCATTGTTGAACTATGTCTTTTTCGATGCAGGTTCTTCGAAGATACCAGATAGATACATTTTATTCAGCTCTCCGGACGATAAGTTTAAGAAAGCATTTACCGATACAACAATTCGTGGGGGTACTCTTGAAAAATATTATCATATATTAAATATTTATGGTTATCGATTGACCAAGTTCCCCGAAGCAAAAATTGAAATTGTTGGATGTAATGATGGAAAAACACCAGAGGAGAAAAGGCCAAACCTTTCCAAAGAAAGAGCAGAAGCTGTATTCAAATATTTTAGAGATGTTTGGGGAATTGATGAAAAAAGAATGAAGATTACAGTTCGAAATCAACCAGCAGTAGTTTCGAACTTAAATGATTCCTTAGGAATTGTCGAAAACCGCCGTGTCGAAATTATTTGCAATGATTGGAATATTATGAAACCAGTTTTTGATAAAGACCCCAAAACATTTCCGCAACCTGAAACTATGAATTTTACTCTAAAAAATGGAATTGAAGATGCATTGGTAAAAGCACGTAGAATTGAAGTAAAAAGGGGTGGAAAACCTTGGGTAACTTTGAAAGACATTGGATTAACCGAAAATCGTTATCTTTGGAATTGGAATAGTTCCGAAGGGGAATATCCTAAGGACGAAGTACCCTTTACTGCTCAATTAATAATTACTGCAACAAATGATAAGGAATGTGCTTCGGACCCCATAGTTATTCCAGTTATGCAAGTTACAACCGAACAAAAGAAGGTAGATATTCAAAAGGGGGCAAAGGATAGCACAATTGAAAGATATAGTTTAA
The DNA here is from genome assembly GCA_026416955.1 of Ignavibacteria bacterium. Lineage (GTDB taxonomy): Bacteria > Bacteroidota > Ignavibacteria > Kapaibacteriales > UBA2268 > Naka2016. The sequence continues at coordinate 11,989 of JAOAEE010000065.1, forward strand.
TATTGTTCCCCTTTGACCGTTCAGATGCTGGTCCAATAAATGAAAGGATAATGAGAGAATATGTTTATAATCGTGTGTTGCCAACTTCTTACGTTGAGGTTGTTGGCCATACTGATGTTGTTGGATTATATGAACATAATCAAGGACTTTCGGAACGAAGGGCAAACACTGTTTACAATGGAATAATGCAGCAGACCAAAGGCAAAGTAGGATATATATCCAAGAGAGGTGTTGGAGAAGATGAACCATTGTACGACAATTCGTTACCCGAGGGAAGGTTTTATAATCGTACAGTACAAGTTATCATCAAAACACCAGTAGAATCTTGGGAACAAACTGGTAAGTAGTTAAGAAATAATTCTTTCTGGGTTCATTTCGATAAACTCCCTCCAATTTCGGGGGGAGTTTTTTTGTAACACAAGTTTACCTTTTTTCGATACGTGGCAAAGAGCTACAGCAAGTGCATCGGAAGCATCGGTAAGTTTCTTCTCGATATTAATATTTAATATGGAATTTACCATAAAGCGCACGCTTTTCTTTGTTGCATTACCATTGCTTGTAACAGATTGTTTGATTTCGCGAGGTGAGTATTCGTAAATTGGTAAATTCAAATTTAAAACTGCCAATGTAATCGATGTTCTTGCTTGTGTTAGTTTCATTAAAGATTGTGCGTTTTTATGATAAAATTGTGTTTCAATAGCTGCTTCTTCTATATTGAATTCAATAAGTAGATTAAAAATATCATCGTATAATATTTTAAGAACTTCGGAAAACTTACTAGTTCTTGATTTTAATCGTGGTTTAATTATTCCAAAATTAATTATCGAAATGTTGGAATTTGTTTCTTCAATAATTCCATAGCCGCAACTAATAGAGCCCGGGTCAATTCCAATTATACGCATTACGATTGTTCTTTTTCAAGTTGGGATAAGATTTCGTCTGTAAATTCATAATTTCCGTAAACATTTTGGACATCGTCTAGTTCTTCGAGTGTGTCGAAAAATTTTAAAACCTTTCTTGCGGCTTCAATATTGTCGATTTTAACTGTTGTTTTGGGAATGTATTCAAAATTTGATTCCAATATTTTGAACTTATGTTCTTCGAAGTATTTTTGGCAGGATACCATATCTTCGAAAGCACAAATTATTCTTGTGCGTTCTTTGTCATATTCCATATCTTCGCAACCGGCCTCAAGTATTGCTTCAAGCATTTGGTCCTCGGTTCTTCCTTCGGGGTCAATATAGATGACACCTTTTCGTTCGAAGTTCCACATAACTGAGCCAGGTTCTCCAATACTACCACCTAATTTGTTCATCTCAGAACGAATTAATGGATAAGTTCTATTGCGGTTATCGGTAATTGCCTCAAGAATGACAGCAACACCCAATGGAGCATAGCCCTCATAAATTACCTCTTCGTAATTTTCGCCCTGGATTTCGCCTGTACCACGTTGAATTGCTCTTTTAATATTTTCCATCGGCATATTCTCTGCTTTTGCGTTTTGTATGGCGAGACGTAATCTTGGATTTGCTTCAGGGTCCCCACCACCTTCTCGTGCGGCAATTGTTATTTCTTTTGCTAATCTTGTAAATAATTTGCCTCTTTTCGCATCTTTTGCAGCTTTCTTATGTTTTATATTTGCCCATTTACTATGACCAGACATTTTTTTTCCCCTTTAATGTTAAATATACAAAATTAAGAATTTGTAACTAAACCATAAAGATGTGCTAATTGTAGTAATGCTAAATAAATATCTTAGGTTTTTGATATTTGTTGTCAGTTTGTTAATTTTGTATTTACCGGCGTGTAGCGCAGCCTGGTTAGCGCACTACTTTGGGGTAGTAGGGGTCGCCAGTTCGAATCTGGCCACGCCGACAAGTAATTTACATTCTTTTCATTCTTTTCTTATTTATTTACATTTGCTTTATAAATATCACATTTTATTGTTATTATTTTTAGAAATAAAAAAGGGGCTATTCGAAAGAATAGCCCCTTTTGTTGATTTGAATGGTTTAGCGAATAACAACCATTGTCTTTGTAACTTCCAAACCCTTATATTTCAATTTATAGACGTAAGTACCACTCGGGATATTCAACTCGTCTAAGTTGAAAGTAACAATGGTTGTTCCTTTGTTTACATAATTGCTCCAAAGTGTTGCTACTGTCTTTCCAAAAATATCGATTACCTCTAAGGTAGCATATCCTGCTTCTGGTACTGTAAAGCTTACATTTGTAATAGCAACAGCAGGGTTTGGATTATTTTGCTCTAATATTACTCCGTTGATTTCATCGGAAAGACCAGCTACTTGTTTAAAAGTAACACTTACAACACAATTGGATGAACTAACTTCGCCACATTGATTTCTTACTTTGCAATAGTAAGTTCCAGCATCTTCGGAAGTGACATTATCTTTCTCGTAGGTGGCTTGGTTTGCTCCGTCAATTGGTTGATTATTCTTATACCATTGGTAGGTTAAAGGCGCGCTTCCATCAACATCGACAGAGATTTGGAGTTTTTGTCCTGAATTAAGATTAATACTGGACGGAGGTTGTTGAGTAATTCTTGGTTTAATTAATACATTTAATTGTGCAGATGAAGAGTTAATAGTAAATCCAGTGGGTAGATTTGTTAGAACGACATCATAAGTGCCGGCATCGTTAAGATTGATATTTGAAATAACAAGTTTAGAAGTTGAGGAGCCAGAAATCCTTGCGTTATCTGTTAATGGAACACCATCCTTCCTCCATTGATATTTTAATTCTGTTCCGCCGGTGTATGTTGCTTGAATGCTAAATTCAACAGTTTGACCCTCGCAAGCGGATGCATCCTCTGGTTGAGTTGCAATATCAATTGTTGGGGTTGAGATACTGAAACCAGTTGCAGTGTCGGCTCCGCAAAGTCCTCGGATTACAACCCAATAGTTTGTACCAATATCAGATGGTCGGACATCACGAATAGTTAAATAATTTGACTTAGAACCAGATATTCTATCGTTATCTTCAAGGGGTTGGTTACCTCTATACCATTGAATGAATACTTCTCCGTTTGGTGGATTACCTTCTACTAATGCGTCAAAATCGAATGTAGCGACATCTCCTAATTTAACTGTTTGAACTTTATTAGTTCTGGTTATTCTTGTCTTGGAGTAGACATATATCAATACTTGGTCTGTATAGACGGTTACGACACCTCTACAATCTTGTATTGTCAATTTGCATCGATAAACACCAGAATTTTCATATTTTAAGTTGTTAAGAATTAATACTGCTGTCGTTGCACTGGGATTGTCTGTAATATCGACACCATCTTTTTGCCATTGGTATTTAAGAACTACACCCTCTGTTACAACGTATGTTAAAATATTTGAACCGACGCACGCAGATTGAGCTTGCGGTTGCTCAACAATGCGGAACAATGGCCAAACAATAATGTCGATCTCGTTTGAAGGAACGGGTTGCCCATTGGGATAACAAGCGTCGGAACCATAGACAAGTACACGATATTTACCAGACATTGATGGGTCGGCTATTCTAAATTGAAGTGTTCTTTGCCTTGCTGTTGGGAATTTATCTAAGTCGAGGTCCACCCAAGTGCCACCGACCATCTTTTGCCATTTATATCCGGTAATCGTTCCGGTAGCAGCAGTCGTTAAAGTAAAGTTATCAGTTTCGCAAATATTTAATGGGTCTTTATCACAGGAAATAACATTGTTTTTAACAGATTCAGTAACATCGACAAAAGCGGGATTTGATGCCACTCTGTTGGGTCCACAATTTCCAGGACCAAAAACTAAAACTCTATAGAAACCAGTGGCACTTTGAGGATTAGCAATAGGTTGAACAAGGTTTGGACCAGTTGCCCCGGGGATATCTATCCACAAATTAGGATTATTTGGGTCTCGCTTCTGCCACTGCCAACGAGTTATAGTTCCAATACTTGTACTTGTCAAATTAATAGTTGGGTTTAAGTCTGCACAAATGGAAGAGTTTTGTGGATGTGAAATTATTTCAATTGGGGATTCAACTCTTAATAGAGCATCACTTGTTGTAATGCTTTCCCCGAAGAAAGAAATTACACAACTATAATTTGCAGAGTCTGTTTGTACAAGAGAGGAGAAAATTAAATTTTGACTTGTAGCATTGGTGATATTAATAGAATTTTTTCTCCATTGGTAACCGAAACTTGGACTTGGTACAGAACGGCTAATTCCATCGGCGTAACCAGTAATTGAAGCAGTTGCAGTAAGTCGAACATTACCATCTTTACAATATATACTCTGTTGTGGGGTGAAAGTAATAGGAGAAGTTGTTAAAAATGGTCTAACTTCATCGCAACCAATTACAGTGTTTGTAGTTCTTCTGGTTTCGTTATCGAAATCTATTGTAACACCACTTAATGCAGGAGCAAGGAATCTGTTATCCCCAATAGTTGAACCAGTGAGATGTAAGTCGTCATTTCCAATAAAGGTGGGTTGCAAATTAATAGAGTTTGCATCTCCACCCGATGAAGTTCGCCAATCAGAAAGAGATGTTCTATCGCTTCCGTAAAAACCTAAGATACCGTAACTACCAGATACATAGTAGTTATTATAATTTATAGTTGAGAAAGTAAAGCCCGATGGAACATACACAGCGTACATTTTGCTACCAGATATGTTACTTCCAAGGCTGTTCACAAATATATTGTTTCGTAAATCGGTACCAGTGACACCAGTACTTGTAATTAACAAACAAGCACTCATACTTGCCGAAGAACCTACATTTGCCTGAGTTCCATACATATTGATTGTGTTGTGATAAATTCTGTAATTAGTTCCACCGGCTAATCTAATTCCAAAAGGATTATAAATAGTACTGCTTACACTATAATTCATTGTGTGTATGTCAGATATCATATTATTTGCGATAATAATATTGGAATTACCAGTTGCAGAGTTAACATTGATTCCATAGGCACCCCAACCACCAGAGGATTCTTGGTAAATTCCATAAATTTTATTCCCAACTATTCTAACATCTGAGCAGTAAGTATTTAGTTCAATAGCAGCAAGATTAGTGCCATCTGTACGTTTAATGTTGTAAATAGTATTTCCAACAATTTCTGCCCCCTGGGCATATTGATACAGATATATTCCTCGATATCCAATGTAATCGGTTGTTGCATCGGCACCGATTAAGTTATTGTAAATTTTTAAACTGTCAACATTTCCGCCAGAAATGCCACCAACAAATATTCCATAATAACATCTTCTAATCGAATTACCCTCGATTCGGAGAAAATCATTATCTGCTCCAGAGCCAGAAGCAGAGATACTTGTGCCAGCAGCATATATACCCATACTTGAAGTTTGAGATGGTGAGGAATATAAGTTACCTATACCAATAATATTACAATTCCTAATAGTGATGTTGTTGCAACCTGCATTAGTTCCAAGAGACCTAATCCAGATTACAGCTCCGGTCGTGGCAGTTGTAGCATCGTTTCGGAAGGTTAAGTTTCTACCAGTACCTCCAATTCTTCCATCAAAAGTAACCCTGTCAGCACCATTGAGAACTATTAATCCATTCGAAGCAAAAGAACCACTGATAGTTCTATTACCACCAGAGGGAACAATTGTCAATGTGTAACCACTACCACCGTATTCAGTCCATTGGTTAAGGGTTGGCGGATTGGGTCCGGGTTCAACAATGTCCGTCATTATGACCAAAGTTACATTACAACCCATTCCAAATGTGTTGATTTCATTAAATGCTTCGGTTAAATTAGGATAATATTGTCCGGTACCAACGGTATAGGTTCCACATCGTGGTCCACGAATATCTCTTGAACCCGATGGATTAGTAACAGAAGGTGTGTAACTTGTACCACCTAATACAAAGCCTGTACATTGAGCGTCGAGGAGATTACCAACTGTAGCTGAAGAAGAAACATCATAAACAAGCCAGAAATAATTAGTTCCTGCACTTAGTGTTTGGGAACCAGTTATTGTAAATGAACCACTTGGGTTGCTAACAGTGGAACCGAATTGAGTAGAAGTAGAAAAAGTTGTTGAGGTTCCAGTATAGAAAACCCTTGCTGCAGTAATATCTGCAGTATTTGTAGTCCCAGTAGTATTAAATGTTATGCTTGATACAGATAATGGATTTGCACTACCAGAAACGGTTATTTCAAGGCGGATAATTGGTTGGTTTGTAAAACCGGGACCAACTCCCCCAGTAATTTGGGTTGTAGTAGATGATTGGTAGGTCATTGTACTTGGATATTCTACGTAACAAACATCGTCGATATACATATCATTTCCGAAACCGCTGTATGCTTGAAAAATAATGTAGTTGGATGAGGTATTGAAAGATGAAGGAATGTTGTATGAAAAATAGTACCAACCCGAGGTAGCATTGTATCTATGTACTGCACCAAGTCGAGTTGCTCCAGTTAAACTTGGAGATGTATTTACCCATACAATAACACTATCGGGGCTAGAAGAATATCCGGGGTCTCTGTACATATAGAAACTTACAGTGGGAGTATTTGAACCTCGTTGAGACCAATCAATATTTGGAGTAACCAAAATTGCATTACTTCCAGTTGTAGCTGAGTAAGAATAGTAACCTGCCATCCCAGCTCCTGAGTAAGGAGAAGCTGAAGGATATCTACCTGTTGTCAACCTTTGCCAGTTATAGCTACCGCTTATGATGGTTGCTGTCCATCCTGTGGGTGGGAAGGTGGTTCCGTCAAAAGACTCGCAGCGAGTGACTTGGCTTTTCAGTTCTTGGAATAGACCAAGAACGAAGATTAACAATAAAGTGTTTGCCAAGATAATAAATTGTTTTTTCATAGCTACCCTCAATTGTTGTGAATTTCTTCAAAATACAAGTTATAAAAAAAGAAATTTATAAAATGTTAAAATAATAATTCACTATACATTAACAAATATATAAAATTTATTTAAATCTATAACTATTTACCATTTCCCAATGTAAATTTTTTGTTATGTTTTCTTTAAAAATAAATGGATTTCCAACTTCAACTGTAAGTTGAAGTTTTATATTTAACTCTTGAACTAATCCGCCAGCAGAAAGGATTTGTTCTAAAAAGCCAGATGAGTCAGTCAGTTTGTATGGAAAGGAAAGTGTTTTGATATCGTAGAATTTAACTTTTTTGGGAATTAAGTTGGGATTGACAAATTTTCCAATTATTGTATACTTGTTATTAATAAAACCAGTGGCTCTTAATTCAACGGTATCTAAAATTAGAATTCCGTCAATCTGTAGTTCAAGTGGGGAATACCAAACTGAATCTCGATAGACTGGATTAACTGGGTAAAGAAGTTTGATTACATCTCCAATAAATTTTAACCTATTGTCGCTTAATCCATCTGTCCAATTATAATACCAAATCGAGTCTGGAATTGAATTTTTTAGTTGTTCAATGTAAGCTCTTTTTTCTAAAAGTCTTTCACCTTCTATTCTTGCTACTTCGCCATAAGGAGAGTATACTATTACAAATTGCATACTCATTGGAATATTGTAAGTTTGAAAGTCATCGAACTTAAAAACGTTTGGATTAGAAGTTTCAATATTTGTAAATTCATAAACTTTATTGCCTTCAATAAATCTATAATTTATCGAGTCGATAGAAATTTCAACTTTACTGAAACCATCCTTTGGAGAATCAGGTTGCATAATTGTTAAAAAGTAACGGATTATGCGTTGGAATTCTCTAACAGAACTATCTGCATACACTCTTTTTATTTTAGTTGTGTCTGAAAGCACATAATTGTAATAAACTTGTGTTTTAAAATTTGCTTTCAATAAGTAGGCTGGGGGTAAATTGGGTTCCTTTTGAATCCCTTTCTCTTGCGAAAAGGAATGATTCAAAAATATTAATAATGTAACGATTTGTATAATAACCAACTTGCAAGTGTCATTCCGTCCCATATTTCACCATTTTGGATTTTTTGTTCAATTTCTTCCTCTCTTAAAAATAAGACTTCTATTTCTTCAGATTCATCTAAATCTTGTTTCTCTTTAATAAGTTCGTTTGTATAGAATACATAACAAATTTCATCAGTTAGCCCGTTGCAAGGGTTGAAGTATCCAATAGGTTTAATCTCCTTAGCATAAAAACCAGTTTCTTGCAATAATTCAAGTTTTGCATTTTCTTCTATCGAGACTTGTTGTTTTACCCCGCCGCCTGGAAATTCAATACTCTTTTTTTGATTTAGATATCGAAACTGTACTGTTAAAATGAATTCTTTTCCAAATTGGGGGATAATCATTGTTGAACCAGGGGTATGAGCATAGTAATAATTTGCTTTTTTCCCGTTTGGAAGTATATATTCATCAATTTTATAATGCCAGTAAGGATTGACGTCGATTGTTTTTTCTGCAATTTTAATATATTTTTTTTTCACTTTAAAATTGTCTGTATACGAATAAAAAAAAACACATAAATTTTTAAAAAGTTTCAATAGTTATAAACTATTTCGCTTTTGGAGAAAAAGAAAAGTACCTCTTTTTCGCCATTTTCTGGAGAATCGGAACCGTGGATAGCATTTCTTTCAATATTTGTACCGAATAACTTACGGATTGTACCTTCTTCTGCTTTTGTAGGGTCTGTACTACCAATTAATGTACGAAATTCTTCAACAGCATTTTCTTTTTCCAAGGCAATAGGTACAATTGGCCCGCTTGTCATATATTTTACTAAGTCGTTATAAAAAGGTTTATCCTTATGAATTTCGTAAAAGGATTTAGCCTGTTCTTCTGTTAATTTAGTATACTTCATTGCAAGAATTTTAAAGCCAGCTTCTTCTATTCTTTTAATGATTTCTCCTATTACCTTTTTTTCGACAGAATCAGGTTTAATTATTGCCAATGTTCTTTGTACCATACTTTCCTCTTTTACCTTTGTTAATCTTATTGTTGTATACATCAAGTACTGTTTTCCCAATGTTAGCTGGGGAATCGACAACGGTAACCCCTGCGGATTCAAGTGCTTCAATTTTTTCTTTTGCTGTTCCTTTGCCGCCAGAAATTATTGCTCCTGCGTGTCCCATTCTACGTCCCGGAGGGGCAGTCCTTCCAGCGATAAAAGCTACAACTGGTTTCCTTACATATTTTTTAATATATTCGGCTGCTTCTTCTTCGGCAGTTCCGCCTATTTCTCCAATCATCATTATTATTTCCGTTTTTTTGTCTTTGTTGAAAAGTTCAATCACATCGACAAAATTTGTTCCTATGATTGGGTCCCCACCAATTCCAATACAAGTGCTTTGTCCCAACCCAACGTCAGTTATTTGTTTAACTGCTTCGTATGTAAGGGTTCCGCTTCGAGAAACCACACCAACTGTTCCGGGATTATGAATAAACCCTGGAATAATTCCCAATTTACATTCTCCTGGAGTAATTATTCCGGGACAATTTGGACCAATCATTCTAGATTTGGAGGATTTAAGTGCAGAGTAGACTTTTACCATATCCTTCGTTGGAATACCTTCGGTAATAGTAACAATTAATCTAATTTCGGACTCAATTGCTTCTAAGATTGCATCAGAGGCTAAATGAGGCGGAACGAAAATTACAGTTGCATCTGGTTTGGTTGCTGCGACTGCCTCTCGAACAGAGTTGAAAATTGGTACTTCTTTAGCAAAAGGGTAAGTTTCGTTGCCTTTGTACTTTAATCCGCCTTTACCAGGAGTAACTCCTCCTACAATTTTTGTTCCATACTCAATCATTTGTGCAGTATGAAATGTACCCTCGGAACCAGTGATTCCTTGGACAATTGCCTTTGTTCTTTTATTTACTAAGATGCTCATTGGAAAATCCTAAATTTGAGTATCTAAAATTTGCAATTTAAAATATTTTCAGTAATGAAAAATTAAGTTATCAATTTGCTATTTAATAGAATTTTTTCTCTTGAAATATTCAAGCCCTTCGTCAACTATCTTTTGACACAATTCTGGGAATTCTATTCCTTTTGCCTTTGCAGCTTTGGGAACAAGCGAGGTATCGGTAAAACCTGGAATAGTATTGATTTCTAAAACAAAGGGTTGAAAATCTTCAGTTAAACGAAAGTCTACACGGGCAAATCCGTTGCAACCTATAGTATTAAAAACTTGCATTGCAATGTCTTGTACCAATTCCGAAACATCGCTTGGCAATTCAGCTGGACACACATACTCAGTTTTGCCTTTTGTATATTTGTGTTCAAAGTCGTAAAAACCACTTTGGGGTATTATCTCGATTACTGGAAGTGGTTCTTCACCAACAATACCAACAGTAATTTCTTTGCCTTCAATATACCTTTCTACAAGAATAATATCAGAAAATTCACTCGCTTTTTTTAGTCCCAAATAGATTTCATCAAGGTTACCATCCATTACAATAGTAGTTCCAAATGTTGAGCCTTGGTCATTTGGTTTAATTACCATTTTTTTTCCGAAATCGTCTCTAATTTCCTCGCAAATTTCGAAGTTGTCAAGTTCGTTTGCTCGAAGTGTTATCCATCTTGGCGTCGGAATTCCAGAAGCAATAAAAATTATCTTAGAAAGATTCTTGTCCATACCAATGGAGCTTGCTTTGGGATTGCTTCCAGAATATGGGATATTCTTTAGTTCAAAAAGTGTTTGGATTGTTCCATCCTCACCATACTTACCGTGTAGCACTATGAAAGCAAATTCGATTTCATCGAAAATTGGATTGGCAATTGTTTCAAGATATTTATCAATTCTGTATTTGTTTTTATCTAGAGAAGATAGTGTTGGTAAATCTGCAATTTCATCTAACGAATGAAAAAAACCTTCGTTTCCAAGTGCTGGGTCGACAAGTAAAGGTTTATGGTTTAGGTCCTTCAAAGCATTAAAAACCGAGATGCCACTTTTTATTGATATATCTCTTTCGGTAGATAATCCCCCAAAGATTACTGCAATTTTCATACTATTTCCTTTTCAATAAATTTGAAAATTTAGTTCGAATAATATTAAGATCATCAACTAAATCCTTTTCTAATTTGGGATTTCTTAGTAAAGCAGCAGGGTGGTAGGTAACAATTACTGGTATTTGATTAAAAGTTAATATATTCCCACGAAGTTCAGACATCTTTTTTTTGATATTCAATAGACCTTCAACCGCAGTTGCACCTAGTGCAACGATAACTTTTGGCTTTATTAATTCTATCTGCTTTACCAAATAGGGTTTACACATTTCAATTTCCGAAGCCAAAGGTTTTCGATTGTTTGGTGGTCGGCATTTAAGAATATTTGCAATGTAAACATCTTTCCTTTCTATTCCAGCAACTTTAAGTAATTTGGTCAATAATTGTCCGGCTCTTCCCACAAATGGTAGACCTTGAACATCTTCGTCTGCGCCCGGTGCCTCTCCAATTAACATAATCTCTGCGTTTGGATTGCCAGAACCAAAGACAAACTTGATTCTTGTTTTTCCAAGTTCACATTTTGTGCAAGTGTTGATTTTGCTTTCCAATTCATTCAACGATTGAGAATAATACCAATCATTATCAATTGAAAAAATATCCAGTGAATGTACTAATTTCGTTTGATATTTATTCTTAGTTTGGTCTTCTAAGACTTTGTTCGATGGGAGTGTAGAACTATAAAAAAACTCGGAGAATATTGTTTCTCCATAGTTTTCTTTCAAATATTGAAAAAAGCTTTCTAATTTTTGTTTCAAGTCCATAAAACAAAATTACAAAATAAATTAGAGTACTCTCTTTGGGGAGAGTACTCTAATTAATCAATACTGAAGAAGTTATTCATTATTAATGACTTCCAATTTCTCTTCCGAGCAAGAAGCTTTTAAATAATCGCGGTTCATCAAAGCAATAAAACGAACTGAAATTTCTTTTGGGCAAGCAGCTTCGCATTCGTAAAGGTTGCTACAATTTCCAAAACCTTCCTTTTGCATTTGTTCGACCATTTTAAGTACTCTTAATTTTCGTTCTGGTTGGCCTTGTGGAAGATATGCAAAATGGCTAACTTTTGCTCCTACAAACAACATAGCAGCACCATTAGGACAAGCTGCTACACAAGCACCACAACCAATACACTGTGCAGCATCCATCGCATTGTCGGCATTTTGTTTGGGAACTAGTATGGAATTTGCTTCGGGTGCTTGCCCAGTGTTGACACTGATAAAACCTCCCGCTTGAATTATTCTATCGAATGCTGAACGGTCTACTACCAAATCTTTAATTATCGGAAATGCTTTTGCACGAAATGGTTCAATCCAAATTTCGTCTCCATCTTTAAATTTACGCATATGAAGTTGGCAAGTGGTTGTTGCTTTTTCTGGTCCGTGTGGAATACCATTGATAGTTAAAGAGCAAGCGCCACAAATACCTTCTCTACAATCATGGTCAAAAGCAACAGGTTCTTTTCCCTCCAAAATTAGTTTTTCATTCAGAACGTCGAGCATTTCAAGAAAGGACATATCTTCCAAAACATTATTTAATTCGTAAGTTTCGAATTTTCCTTTTTCTTTGTTGTTCTTTTGCCTCCAAATATGTAATTTAACTTTCATTATTTATAACTCCTTATTGTTAGTGGCACATACTCGAAAGTAAGAGGTTCGATGTGACGAATTGGTTTGTTGCCAACCCCAGTGTATTCCCAAGCAGCAACGTGGCAAAAGTTCTCATCGTCTCTCTTTGCTTCACCATCTGGATACTGATGTTCTTCGCGAAAATGTCCACCACAAGATTCGTTCCTTTCCAATGCATCCCAAAGCATAAGTTCTGCAAATTCAAGAAAGTCTGCAACCCGCAATGCTTTTTCTAAGACTATGTTTAAGTCTCCCTCTTCACCAACTACTGTTAAATTGTTCCAAAATTCTTCCCTCAGTTGGGGAACCAAATCAAGAGCTTTTTTCAATCCTTCTTCGTTTCTACTCATTCCACAATAATTCCACATAATTTTTCCAAGCTCTCGATGGAATTGAGTTGGAGTTTTTTTGCCTTTAATGGACATAATTTTATTAATTCTTTCTTTTACTTCTTCTTCGCATTTTTTAAATTCCGGATGGTCGGTAGTTACTTTTTCGAGTTTAGTAGTCGCAAAGTAGTGTCCAATAGTGTAGGGAAGGATGAAATATCCGTCTGCAAGACCTTGCATCAAGGCACTTGCACCTAATCGGTTTGCTCCGTGGTCGGAAAAGTTTGCTTCCCCAATCACGTGTAGGCCGGGTAGATTGCTCATTAAGTTATAGTCTACCCAAAGTCCCCCCATTGTATAATGTGGTGCTGGGTAAATCATCATTGGTGTTTCATATGGGTTATCGCCTGTGATTCTTTCGTACATTTCAAAAAGATTACCATATCTTTCTTCTATAACTTTTTTCCCCAATCTTTTAATAGCATCAGAAAAGTCCAAATAAACTCCATTGCCAGTTGGTCCAACTCCACGTCCCTCGTCGCATACTCTTTTTGCAGCCCGTGATGCAATGTCCCTAGGAGCAAGATTCCCATAACTTGGATACATTCTTTCAAGGAAATAATCTCTTTCTTCTTCTGGAATATCGGTTGGTTTTCTTTTGTCACCTGGATTTTTGGGAACCCAAACACGACCATCGTTTCGCAAAGATTCGCTCATAAGTGTGAGTTTCGATTGATGTTCCCCACTTTGCGGAATGCAAGTTGGATGTATTTGTGTAAATGCAGGATTTGCAAAAAAAGCTCCACGCTTATAAGCGCGATAGGTTGCTGTTACATTGCATGCTTGTGCGTTTGTTGAAAGGAAAAACACATTAGAATATCCACCGGTAGCTAAAACCACAGCATCACCAACGAAAGATTCTATTTTACCAGTGAGTAAATTTCTTGTTACAATTCCTCTTGCAATTCCATTTATAACTACTAAATCCAACATTTCTGTTCTTGTATGCAGGATAATGTTTTTAAGACCAACTTGTCGCATCATTGCTGAGTATGCTCCAAGAAGAAGTTGTTGACCAGTTTGACCTCTTGCATAAAAAGTTCTGGAAAGTTGAGCCCCACCAAAAGAACGGTTTGCCAAATAACCACTGTATTCTCTTGCGAAAGGTACTCCCTGTGCAACACATTGGTCGATAATATTGTTGCTTACTTGTGCTAATCTATAGACATTGCTTTCACGTGCACGGAAATCTCCACCTTTCACAGTGTCGTAGAAAAGTCGCCATATACTATCACCATCGTTTGGATAATTTTTTGCAGCATTGATACCTCCTTGGGCTGCAATGCTGTGTGCTCTTCGGGGACTGTCGTGATATGTAAAAACTTCGACTTGATATCCTAATTCAGCAAGTGAGGCCGCAGCGGATGCACCTGCAAGACCAGTTCCAATAACTAATATTTTGTATTTCCTTTTGTTAGCGGGGCTAACAAGTTTCATCTCGAAACGGTGTTTATCCCATTTTTCTGTAATATGACCAGAAGGTACTTTTCCATCAAGTATCATATTTTACCTCCTACCAAACCTAACAAAACAGAAATTGGTATTGAAACCAAACAAATTACAATTATTATTGCAAGAGCTGTGCTACTTTTTTGAATTATTGGGAAATAATGCTTTTGGTTGTATCCTAAAGTTTGAAACATACTTTGAATGGCGTGGTCAAGATGAAAACCAACAATTACCACCCCAATAATGTAAATTATAGAAATCAAAGGATTTTTAAAACCAAGTACAACCATTTTGTAAACATCGAAGCGTTCTAATAAAACATAGCTAACTGCATTATGTGGTTGGTAAAATTCGGGATAATAATGCTGGGGATTTGTTACTCTAATCGTAAAATGAAGCAAGTGGTAAACGACAAATGCCAGAACCATTATTCCTGTCCATATCATTGTCCGTGATGAAAATTTTGCCTTTAAGTAGTTTTTCACAGCATATTTGGTTGGTTTTGCTCCCCAGTTTTCGAATTTTAATTTTATCGAAGTTACAATATGGAGAATGGCAGAAACTATTAAAATAATGCGTATAATCCAGAGTATTGGCCCAAGACTGTGAAGAAACTGCGAATATGAGTTCAAAGTATCTTGCCCAAGATAAATAAGTAAGTTTCCAGCAGTATGGACAATTACATAAATAACCAAAATTGCACCAGTAATTGCCATAACTACTTTGCTTAGAATAGTAGAACGCAAGTAGTTAAGTAGCCCCATATAACCTCGATGTTTTGTTTAACAAATGAAGATTATTTTTGTTCAAAAGTTCTAATTTATTGAAAAAAATTGAATAATTTTCTTCATCTACAAATTGAATAATTTTTGAGAAGGGATTTTGTTTTTTGTATTAGCTTTTGTTGTATTGTTACAAAAAAAGAAAGTAAATGGAAATTGGGTTGTTTTATTTCTTTAATTAATTTTTGCTATTAAATAGAAATTATGTTGGCCAAGTGAGATATTTACAATCTTTATTTTGATTGATATTGTTATTGTATACTAATTTTTTAACTAAATTATCCTCTACAAAGAAATTTTCATTGCTGGTATTTGAAGGATTTTATAATTTCTTTGTCGAATTTTCTTATTAATCTTTCGAACTAAGTCTAAAAAGATTTTTCTTTGGTTTTCGGCTTCTTCTCGGAAAACTACGGGTATGCCAGAATCGTTGGATTCCCGAGTGAGAATTTCAAATGGCACTTCCCCAAGAAAGTCGACCCCCAGCTCCTCGCTGACTCTTTTGCCACCACCTTCTCCGAAAATGTAATATTTTTTATCTGGGAGGTCGGGGGGAATGAAATAACTCATATTTTCAACCACACCTAGAATTTCTACATTCACTTTTCTGAACATTGCGATACTTCTTCTTACATCTGCAACTGCAATTTCCTGTGGAGTTGTAACAACTATTGCACCAGTAAGTGGAATTTTTTGAGTTAAGGTAAGTTGAACATCGCCAGTGCCCGGAGGTAGGTCGAATACCAAATAATCGAGTTCTCCCCATTCTAATTGTTCAAATAACATAGAGAAATAGCCTGCAAGTAACGGACCACGCACAATTGCTGCTTCATTTTTTTGCAATATCATTCCCATTGAAGCGACTTTTATTCCATATTTTTCCAATGGATAAGCCATAGTGGTTCCATCGGGCATCTCTACGACTTGGAATGGTTGTTCATCAAGTCCAAACATAGTAGGTTGGCTTGGACCATAAACATCCCCATCGAGTATACCTACTTTTGCACCAGTTAAAGAAAGAGCGGCAGTAAGATTAGCAGCAATTGAAGACTTTCCAACGCCACCTTTACCCGAAGCAACAGCAATAATGTTCTTTACTTGTTTTAAAACCTTCCTTTTTGATAAGTCGTACATTCTTTCTGCGATATTGACTTCGACTTCAATCGTTGGATACAAACTTGTAATCGCGTCGTTAATCTTTCGCGTTATCTCTTCGTAAATAGTAAATATTGGTTGAACGAGTTCGATGTATACTTTAATAGTATTATTTTCGATTGTAACTTCTTTAATAGAGTTTAAATCTGCAAGATTTTTTCCTAAGTCGGGGTCTTCGATTTTTGATATTTTGTTTAAAATTTCGATTTTGTCTATCATTTAAAACTCCAAGAATTAAAAATTTGAAAACGATGTTATTAAGACCATATTTTTATTAAACCTTTTAAAGGTTATTTTTTCTAATAAGTGTGGTTTTTATTAAATATAAAAGGAGTGATTATGAAAAAGCTGTTTTGGATTTTTTCTGTACTAGCGATTTTTCAATTACAATCGCACTTGTTATTCAGTCAAAAGAATGGTTTGGGTATGAATAACCAAGGTAATAGGAATAGCTGCAAGTTTGTTGATTCTAATGGAGATGGAATTCGCGATAATTTCATTGATTTGAATAAGGATGGTCGATGTGATTTCGGTAAAGGAGTGGGAAAAGGTAAAGGTTACGAACGGGGGAAAAACTTGGGCAAGGGTAATGGTATTTGCTTGAGAAATTTTACTGATGCAAACAACGATGGAGTTTGTGATAATTATCAAAATAAAGTGTTCCTTTCTAAGCCTTACCCAAATCCATTTTCGAGCAACACTAATTTTGAGTTAACAATTCCTAAAAGTGGCGAAGTAATAATTACACTAAGTGATTTGATGGGAAATGTTGTAAAGACAATTTTCCAAGGGAATTTAGAAAAGGGAACACACAAATTCACTTTGAATTCCCAAAACTTAACTCCCGGAAGATATATTTTAGTGGCAAAATTCGATGGGAACACTGTTTCTAAACAAGTGCATTTTAAACCTTAATGAAAAAATTTGAATATTTTGGCTGTTCCTTTCTATTTGGAACAGCCTTTTTTTATAATTTTACTTTTGTATGAGTATCAAAAGAGTAAAAAGTTTAAACAAGACACAAGTAGCAATAAGTTCTTTTTTTATTGCTATTTTCCTAACTCTTTTTAAAGGAACAGTTGGTTTGCTTACCGGAAGTTTAGGTATTATTTCCGAAGCAATTCATTCAGCAATGGATATGTTCGCAGCTGGAATTACTGTTTTTTCGGTAAATTTTGCTTCCAAACCACCAGATGAAAGGCATAATTTTGGGCACGGAAAAATTGAAAATGTTTCTGCATTGATAGAAGCTTTCCTTTTACTTTTGACTTGTGTTTGGGTCGTCTGGGAGGCTTACGAAAGGCTTTCAGGTAAGCAAGTTTACGTTGTTGTTAATTTTTGGAGTTTTTTTGTAATTCTTTTTGCAATCTTTGTCGATGTTAATAGAGCAAGGATATTGAAAAAGGCAGCTGTTGAACATAATAGTCAAGCACTCGAAGCCGATGCACTACATTTTTCATCTGATATTCTTACTTCTTGTGTGGTGCTTTTGGGTTTGATTTTTACATTGTTGAAAATACCAATCGCCGATGCAATTGCAGGAATAATTGTTTCTTTGGTAGTTCTTTATCTTGCCCTAAAGCTTGCATACAATGCTGTTAATCTTCTTTTGGATAGTGCACCCTTTTCAAAAGGGAATATTGTAAAAATTGTTTCGCAAATCCCCGAAGTTCGCGCTGTCCACGATGTAAGAATTCGTACCTCTGGTTCTACAATTTTTGTGGATATGAATATCCATCTCGACCCAAATTTATCCATAGAAGATGCACACAATATTTCTCATAAAGTTGAAGAAGAGATTAAAAAAGAGTTTTCTAATTGTCAAATTCATATACATCAAGAACCCGAAACTCATCATTAAAGGAATGGAATTATATGAAAAGAATTTTCATTGGTGTTTTTTTTGTGTCTATTGCTTTATTATTTGCTGAAAATAATTCGAACGAAGGGTTGAATGTTATTAAATCCAAAAATGGTTTTGTTTTTGTTTTCAACGATTCTTCTGAGAGTTTTAAAATAGAGATTAAAGGTAAAAAATTTGTCGATGTTGAACCAGAAGAATTAATTTTTTCTATCGATGGCCAAATAGTTCAATTTACTATTGTTCCTGTTAAAGAATTTTTTAAAAATGACTTAACTTTGGACACATTGTTGCAACATTTTGAATTCGAAAAAAAATATATTTCAAATATTACCAATTCAGACTTACAAAATTTGAAACCAAAATTATTGAAATCTAAAACAGGTAGAAAAGTTTGTTTTTGGGAATTGAATAGAAATACTTCTTACTTAGATACCTCTTCGGAAAATGTTACAAAGCAAATATTTGCCTCAACGAATACGTATAAGTATGTAATATTAATTTCTTCACCACTAACAAAAAGAAATGATTTCAAAAAAAGTAAAAATAGATTAATCAATTCCTTGCTAGATTTACAAAGAACACAGGGAATGTTTAATCTTGATTTAATAAGAGAATCATTAAAAAGAGACTAAATTTTCATTAAAATAATAATAATCTCGTCTACATATTTTATTAATTTTTTTTAAATATTTTTGTCTTTTAAAATAACTTTACAAAAAAATGGAATTTTGGTCTTACGACGATGATGAATACTTCGATGATGAAGACGACGGCGAAAATCAGCCGCCTATAGATAAATCATATATTCGCTCTTTTGATAAGTGGCACGATTCCAAAAAGAGCTCTGGTAGTGATTTTTCAATAGAAGATTTGAATGAAATCGAACGAGTTCTTGAATACTGTATTGAAAATGGATATTTTAAGTCTGCTTTAAAGTATTGCGATACACTTTTGGAGTATAATCCAATATCGAATGAACTGTTGGCAATGCGAGGTTACATTTTGTTGAACCTTAAAGATTTTCCAAACGCTATTTCATCTTTGCAACAAGCATTACTTATTAATCCGAATGATACAGAAGCCTTAATGAATCTAAGTTTAACTTACTACAATAGTGGCGACTACGAAAAGTCCTTGAAAACTTTAGACAAACTTCTTTCGATTGAACCAAGTGATTACGCATTATATAATAAAGGAATAATTCTTCAATCCTACCAAAAATATGATGAAGCGTTGGACATTTTTAAAACTTTACTCAATTCAGATGAGTATCGTTCCGAAGCCTTGCAAGAAATTTCCCATATTCTTTTTCTCCAAGGTAAGTTTGAAGAAAGTTTGGAAATAAATATTCAAGCAATAGAAACTGAACCGAACGATTATTGGCTTTGGTTCAACCTTGGTCTTTGCTATCTTGAATTGGGGCGATTTTATAAAGCAATCGACGCATTTAAAAATTCTATTTCGATTTATCCAGGTTTTGAATATTCATATTTATATTTAGGCTGGGCATATTCTAATTTAGGTAGATACAAACAGGCAATACATTCTTTCCTTCAATATTGTGGAGGAAATTACGATAAATATGTTTACTTCGAAATAGCAAATTTACTTGGAGATTTAGGATTTTACAAACCAGCAATTCGTTTTTACAAAGAAATTGTCGATAAGGAATTTACATTTGCCCCAGCACACATAGGTTTAGCCCTTTGTTATAAATATCTTGGGAACGATAGATTGGCAGAAGAGCATTTTAAGTTGGGTGTTTCGCTCGACCCGAAAAATTCAGAATTTTGGTTGATGGCTATTAAATTTTTGATAGAAATTAAGAAAATTGGAAAAGCATTTTCGATGTTTTCTAATGCTTTAATGAACAATCCAAAAAACGAGGAATTGTTGTTAAACTTTCATATCTATGTCTTTAAGTATAAAAGATTTACCGAAGGAATAGAAATTTTGGAAAATTTAAAACCATTGGTTCCTAATAATCCAACTATTTTGTTTTATCTTGGTGAATTTTATGCTAGAATGGGCCAAATGAATAAAGCAATTGAATACTTTTCCGAAAGTATTAATATGAATCAAAGTTTTTACCAACGCTTAAAATCTGTTTTGCATTTAATTGTGAAAAAAAAGGACTTTTCTCATTTCGAGAAAATGTTAAATTTGAAATTGTCGGCCCAAGAAATTAAGTTCAATAAGACTTAGTCTTTCTTATCATTTCCTAATTGTTTTTTATCAGTTGTTTTCCTTTTTAATGATTTGGATGGGGTTAATCGTATATCCTTTGGAAGTATTCCACGGGCAATAAGAGTATCCAAGGCAAATTCATATCTTTTTCTTTCCTTCGCGGAGAGAGTACCTCTTAAATCTGGGGGTATGTGAATAATAGGAATTAATGCTTCTTCAAATTCAAGTGGTTCTAAAGGAAGGTTGGAAATAATATCGAAATTGGAGCTAAGTTGAAGCCATTTTTTTTCCTTAGCTTTAAAATTATAGAAATCAATGATGATAACTGGTGTTCCAGACATTGGAATAAATTTTCCATTGGAGTCTTTCTTAGGTCCTTCCCCCCAATGGAAGAGCCATTCTGCATCGTCTTTGAATTGCCTAATGCACATATGAGAAGCTGGATAACCTGGCATATCAAATTGATGGAACGCCATACCAGTTAATCTATGAAAATTCCAAGTAAAAGGCATTATCCAATTTTCATTAAATGAAGAACGTCGAAGACGTTGTTTCCATTGCAAAGCATATCTTCCTGGGTAGGTTGGAGTTGATATTTTACCAGAATTCATTGCAGAAAACCGGACAAGAATACCATTTTCATAACAAGCATATGCTTGATAAATATTGGATACTATGATTAATTTTGGAATATTTTTAGCTGATTCATAAAATTGAGGGAATACAGAATAAGCCCGCAAGTCTTCAATAAAAGTATCGGGTACAATTATTGGTTGGTTAATCCGAAAATATCGCAATTCTTTACGGTTGAGAGTAGTAATAACTCTGTACTTAATTTTATCTTTTGAAGGTAAAAAATCTTTTAGGAATTTGTTGAGTTCACTGGATTTTTTAAACTGTACAGTACGGTAATTAATTTTTGGGAAAGAATTTGTAACTTGGGCAAAGGCATTGTTTATTATGCAAAAGAAGATTACAAAAAATAATATTGTTTTCATAAAAGTTTTTTGGGAGTAGATTTTTTTATAAAAGTAACTTTCCTTCTTTCATTATCATATTATCGTCGAAAAAAACAGTAGGTTTTGTAACTATACCATCAATATGTCCTTTTGCTTTGATTTTACCACCCATTGTTAAGTTGTTCCCAAAAGCAATATGAATAGTTCCCAAGACTTTTTCATCTTCGAGTATGCTACCGGTAATAATAGCCTTGTAATTTGTACCAATTCCGAATTCACCAATTGCAAATGCTTCGTGTCCAATACTTTTAAGCATATCATAAAGTTGTTTTGCTTCTTCATCCCCTTCAAAATCTACCCCGTACCCATCTTCAACCGTAACTTTAACTGGATTTTTAAGTTTACCAATACCCGCAATCGAGCCATCGAAAACTATTACACCATTGCTTTGTTTTTCCCAAGGTGCTAAATAAACTTCGCCCGAAGGTAAATTCCCATACTCACCAATATTTCGAAGAATACCAGTGCTTTTGATTATTTGCCTACCTTTTATTGGTAGAATGATATCGGTACCAAGTTCTGTCGTAACTCGAATTGTTGATACATTTTGAAGCCTTTTTGCCACTTTTTCCGAAGTTTCGAGTATTTTGTTGGGGTCTGCACTTAGGCATCTTAGCATTGTGTCTGGTGTTATTCCTGGCATAGTTGCGATTCTTACACCGAGTTTTGATGCCTCTCTTCTAGCATTAGTATGGGTGATTGATTTACTCGTTGGTGCTACAACAACATCGACTTCTTGCATTAGGGTAGCGATTTGTTCTGGAGGTTCTTGACCATTTACTTCCCGTGGCTTGATTTCGCAATAGAAAGCCTCGGAAGATACTTGTTTTCCAACCTCAAAAAAAATTAGACCTATTTCGCGTAAAGGTTCATCCGAAAGAACAAGTAGTGTTTCGACAGAAGTTACACCAAGATAGTCTTGCAAAGCGATTCGAGCAGCATCGTGCAATGTCAAGAGCTTCTCTTCCTCTTTTTTCTTCTTTTTTGGCATAATATTTATCCTTTTATTTGTAAAAACTTTGGTTTTTCCAAATCGAATTTAGTAGATTTTCGGTTTGTTTTTAGTAACAGGTACCCAAATACAACTCCAAATATACCAAAAAATGAGAAAATCCACATCCCGGGAAGGTAACTATTTGTAACTTCATTAACATATCCAATAAGAATATTTGTGGAAAATAGACCAATATTTTGTACCATTGTCATTACTCCATATGCAGTTCCTAATTTTTCCTCATCAACAACGTATGCTACCGAGGGCCACATTACAGCTGGAATTAGTGAAAAAGCAATACCCATAATCGACATTGGAATAAACAAAGAAATTTTAGTGTAACCCATTATCAAATAAACTGGAATAATTAATAAAGAACCTAATATCATCAACTTAGCTCTTTTTCCAAATTTATCAGCAAGTAACCCAAAAAGTGGTGTCATAATCATTGCAGAAAGTGTTAAAATACTTGAAAGGAAACCAGCAAATTCTCGGGAAACGTTGTGAACCTCTTGAAAAAATTTGATTGCGAAGGTTTGGAATGGAAACATAGCAGAATAAAATGTAACACAAAGTAAAGTTATGAACCAGAAAGCAGGACCAAATTTGAATGCTTCTCTAATAATAACTTTATCTTGTTTTTGTTCTTTTTGCAATTTATATTTTTTTCGTGCCCAAATATCGAGAAAAAAATATGTTAGAACAGCAATTACTGAAACTAAGGATGCAACAAAAGAAATAAGCAAAGGTCCTTGCCAACTATTGTATAGTGATTTCGCCCAAGTAGGTGAATTAAGCGCGGCGAAGGAACCTAATCTGGCGATTGTTAAGTTCAACCCAAAAGCAAAAGACAATTCTTTCCCTTTGAACCATTTTGCAAGAGTTGTAGTTATCGAAACAATCAAAGATTCAGCACCTAAACCAAAAATCAGCCTACCGATAGCCATTGTTACAATGTCGCCTTTGATAAATGTCATAAAAGAACCTATCATACACAACGAGGAGAAAAGCAGATTTGCTTTTCTTGTTCCAATCCTATCAATAATCATTCCTCCAATAGCAACCATAATAATATTAGGTAGGCTGTAGATTCCTTGGAGCAATCCAATGTTGTCGTCGGTGAAATTTAATTGTTTTGCCAAAACATCTGCCAGCGGGGAAATAGAGTCGTAGACATAGTAATTTCCAAACATTGCAATTGAAATAACTGCGAGCACGAACCATCGCAATGCAACTGGTGGTTCGAGTAATTCAAAATTATTCATTTGTTCTTCCTTTACTATTTGTGTTCTTTTGGGATAATAATATGAAGATGTTTTCCGATTTCAATTCTATAAAATATTACTAATCCAACTATTGAAAGCATCAAAGTGCTAAGAGTTATTAATAAACCAAGATTAAAAGCACTTGATTCATATTTCATTTCTAATGTATGTTCCCCTTTGGGTATTTCTACGGCACGGAAACAATAGTTTGCACGGTAAACGGGAAATTCAATTCCATCAACATAGGCTTTCCAATCTGGGTACCAAATTTCACTCAATACAAGAAGAGCCGATTTATTTGTTTTTACCCTATATTTAAAATAATTGTTACTGTAGAATAAGCAAATAACTGATGTTTCGTTCTTTATTGTATCAATACTGTTCTTAACAAATTGGGGTTCTTGTTCAAGAACCACTGTTTTTCTGTATTCTAATGGGGTCTTTTGCATAAAATTTTTAATCTCGGTCTCTTTCACGACTATGAAACTATCTACAAACCAAGCTCTTGGGAAATAATTCCCCCTTTCTACAAAACCCCAAGTTCCTTTTTCGAGGTCAACTTTTACTTCGTATTTAACATTATATAAGTCGTTAACTTGTTTTGTGCTCGGAAGTGGTGGAAGTACTCTTTCAAGTATTAAAGGGTTATAACCATCTATAAGCATAATTTCATCGATTAAGCCTTGATTCCTTTGCAATGCCATAAATCTAATTGGTTCGTACAATCTGGAACTAACGCGGAAAATTTCATTAGGCAATTTTGGTGTCAACATTGCTTTGATTTCTGGTTTTATTTCGTAGATTTTTTCTGGATTGTTGGGATTTCTGTTAAAATCGGAACCTATAATATAAAGGTCAATGAAAACAAGAGAAGCAAGCACAATACCAGCAACTGCTGGAGTAATAATTGCTCTATTTAAAAGTATACCAATAGTTGCAATAATTAGAATTAGAACTAATGCAAAACTTCCAGAATCCTTAATAATTTGATGAGCAATAACCGGGGCATTAAAAATGTCGATAAAACTTCCAGATGCTGCAAGAAGGGTAATTACAAAGGCAAGAACTAATGGGATTAAAAATTTAATAAGTGTTTCCTTTTTAAAAGATTCTTTCCAAAGAAAATCGAAACCAAAACCTGAAAGTATTGTCATTCCAAGAACAGCAAAAAACATCATTCTTCCTGGGTTTCTAAAAATACCGAAATAGGGTAAGTTGTAAAATAAGTCGAAGATAGGGCTTCCACTTCCCAAAGAGTAAAGAAATCCAAAAACGACTAAAATTGCAAAAAGAATGATAAAACGATTTTTGTAACCCATTAGAATAGCAAATAAACCTAATATCGCAGAAGTAACACCAAAATAATAAACAGTTTCCCAGAAAAAATGAATTTGCAATTCGCCCCCAAAACGCAAATAGAATGTTGAGTTATCCAACTGTGAACCTTCGACCCAACCAAATAGTTTAGGAACAATAGCAGTGTAGATTTGTTTAAATTGCAAAGCACCTTCCGTCGCTTTCTGGTAAGAAACCTCGTTGCGTTGTGCATACTTGGATAAATCCTTGGATGGTAAATATTGGATAGCAAAAATTCCAAAGCCTATAGCAAAGGGAATAAAAAATAGAGAAACTGCCCGAAGTATTTGCAATAGTTTAAATTTTTCTTTTAAATAAAAAATTAGAAGGTAAATACCAACAATTCCTAATAAGGTAACAACATACAATGTTGTTTGAGGGTGCCCGGAAAGCAATGTAAAACCAAGAATAATTCCAGACAAAATTGAATAATAAATTTTGTTTTCTTCGAATGATTTTATGAAAAAAAATAAAATGAGGGGTAGCCAAGTTAAGTGGTAAACTATCATTGGATGGATAATGTGGGCTACCATCAACATAGAAAAAGAGTAGGAAACAGCGGAAATAATTGAACCATAAGACGAGATTTTAAAAAACCTCGACAAAAAATAAACATTTATTTGGGAGATGAGAAAGTGCAAAATAATTATTATTTCGAGTGCAAGGACTGGTAGATTGGTACCAGATAATGTAAACAAAGACAAAACTCTATTGAAAAAATAAAAGAAACCTACTTGGATATCAGCAAGAAATGGCATACCAGCAAAAGTAAAAGGGTTCCAAAATGGTATTTCGCCCTTTGCAAAGGTCTTTGCCGAAAAACTTTGGACTGGAAAAACATATTCTACGAAATCTTCCCAGAAAAAGGACTTGTAGAGAATTTGGTCGTGAAAGAAAATTAGAGTTGTTGTGACAAATATTAAAAATATCAACCAAAAAGGGAGCGTTTTTGGTTCTTTGATTGCTAAAATTACCTTTTTTTTCCTTTGTGAGGTTTTAGTCATATTATTACCGATTTATTTTTTTGCAATTGCAATCAATGACAAACCAAATGGAAATTTAAATTTTGTTAATACTTTTTTTTCTAACAAGAAAATATTGGTAAAAATCTTATTTAGGCTTTCAGGGACTGGGTCGACTGGTTGGATAGTGTCTTTTTTTCCATTGAATTTCATTAATCTTTTTATTACAGCAGGAATAAAAAGGAAAAAATTGAAATATGAAATGAAACGCACATCAAAACCACATTTTTCAAGCAATTCCTTTAGTTGTTTTTTTGTATATCTTCTTTTATGCATATGGATAATATCGTGATTACTCCAAAGCCACATAAATGCTGGTACAGTTAATATTAGCCATCCAGAACTATCGAGAATGCTGTGAAGTTTTATTAGTGTTTGATAGTCGTCTTCTATATGTTCAATTACATCGAGGGCGAAAATTCCCTTGATTTGATAATCATTTGGAGCAAAATCCTCTATAGTAGATTGATAAACAAAATTTAGACCTCTTTTTCGACAATAATCTATTGCAATTGGTGATGGGTCGAGACAAATCACATCATATTTCTTTGAAAGCAGGAATGCAAATCCCCCTGTACCACAACCAAAATCGAGAACACAATCTCCTTCCATTAAATTTGTGATTTTGTTTGTAATGTGCAAAACTATCTGGTTTCTGGCAACAAACCACCAATATTTATCTTCCAATTCAAAGTTTGTCCTATAAACTTCTTCAAACATTTATTAATTAATATTGTTTTTGAAAATGTAAATTAAACCTTATGTGTTAATAAAACAAAACCTACCAAATATACGCTCAATCAAATTTCCACTCTTTCTGTTTTCTCAACCTATTTTCGAGACCATTTTTTTTCAATAATTCTATGACATCATTTCGACTTAGGCGCGGGAAATTGACTTTGGAATTAGCAAGTTCGTAAACAAGGAGGGAAATAATCCCAGATGAGTTAGAAATGTATTTTTTATTTACCTTATCGAAAGTATCTCCAAAATCGTGATAATGGTGGTACATATATTCTTCCATCCAACCAAGAGGTGTAATAGAGGGAATACCTTCGAACATAAAATACATATGGTCGCTGTTTGTCCAAGGTCGGTTTACAATCCCATCTTTTAAGTTGAAACCATCCAAAGAATTAACTATTGCCCGAGTTATTGAGTCTAATGAATTGAAACCCATTATGTTGAATCCAGTGGGGTCTCCAGGCATATCAAGGTTTACCATCAGCACAACTTCGTCTTTATGTTTTTCAACATATCTTTTTGAGCCCCAAAGGCCAAGTTCTTCGGCATTGAACCAGACTATTTCTATGGTATAATAATTATTCTTAAATCTTGATAAATTTCTTGCAATTTCATAAAGAACTGCTATTCCAACGCCATTATCTACTCCACCTTGACTTATGTCCCAAGAATCGAAATGACCACCAACAACAATCTTTTTTGATGTTTTACCCGGAATAGTTAGAATAGCATTTTTTGAATTTGTTTCAATACAATAAGAATTGCTTTTAACTTTTATGATGGGCTCAATATTTCGGATAAGAAGCCTTTTTAATAGTTGGCCATCTTCGTATGTAATACTGAATGCTGGAATTGGGTTGGGATTGCCTTGAAAGTTTCCAACACCAGCAAGAACTAAACCACCAGGTTTATCATTCATAAACAGAATTGCTTTTGCACCTTTTTCCGAAGCAATTTCGATAGCTTCGTAGCGAAGAAGTTCCTCGCGATTTTTAGGACGTTCTTGTGTTACTAATACAATTTTTCCTTTTACATCAATTCCTTTGTAGTCATCTTCGTAACCAAAATTGGCAAAAACAACAGGAGCTTCGATTGTATTGCTAATTGTGTTAAATCCAAGTGCAACGAACCTAAAGAATTTGAAAAAGGGCTTAACCAAGATAACGGAGTCGGAACCACGTACCCAGCCAGGGAAATTAAATTCTTCAAACCTTATTTTTAAGTTGTCCTTTAAACCCTCTTCAATGAGAATTTTTAAAGCTTTTTCATTTTCAAAGGAACCAGCAAGTCGGCCCCCCGCTTCATCACATATCCTTTGAAGGAGAAAGTATCCCCGATTTTGGAAATAAGAAAAAGTTAAAATATCTTTCCAATCCGAAAGTTGTGAAAATGATAACTGGTTAGTTAGGAAGATAAAATAAAAAATAAGAATGAATTTCCTTTTCAATTCATTCCCTTTTCATTCAGGAACTTACCAAATTTTTTATCTTTTATTATTATGTGGTCCATAAGCCAGTTACGTAGGAAATTCATAATTTGGATTGACAAAACTGCTTTTCCGGAATTAAAATCTTCGTAAAACCTTTTAACTTCGTCCGTAAGTTTTTCGTGTTCGTATCGGTGTTGTTCATATTCGTCGTATTGATACTTAATCATATACTCTTCTTCGGTTTTGAAATGTGTATTTACATATTGAATTAGTTCAAAAAGTACTTTCCCTAAAACTTCCTTGCCTTTTCCCGCACCCATTGCATCATTTAATTCATTGATAATATTGACAAGTCGCTTGTGTTGATTATCGATAATTGCAACTCCAACCGAATAAGAGTCATTCCAAGTTATGAATGACATACTACCTCCGAGTTGTGATTTTTAACGAAATTGCAATTTAAAAAAAGTTTTTTAACTTTTTTCTTTCTATTACCCAATTAATGACTTTTTCTTCATTGTAAAGAGTAACAAAATATTTTAAATTACGTAATTTGTTTTTTTAATTGAGGGAAAAATGGAACAATTTTTACAAAATTACCCAAATGTTCCAGCACAAAAGCGTCGTTCTCGTTGGTGGGTTCCTGTTGTAATTATTGGAGTAGTAGTACTTTTCTTTTTTGTTGTTTTTCTTGCAATTGTTTCTTCAATCGGTTCTTTGTTTCAAAAAGAGCCAGTTTTAGTTCGAAACAATAGTGTATTAGTAATTAATTTAAACATACCAGTTAATGAATATACTGGTGAATCTCTCGGCTCAATTCTTTCAACCGAAGAGACATTTACATTTTACGATTTACTTAGTGCTATAAAAAATGCATCAATCGATAATAAGATAAAAGGGATTTATCTTCGATGTTCTAATTCGCTTTTAGGATGGGCAAAAAGGGTAGAATTTGTCGAGGCACTTCGAAAATTCAAAGAATCTGGTAAGTTTGTTTATGCTTATCTTGAACTTGGTAACGAGAGTGATTATTATTTAGCTCTACCAGCGGACAAAATTTTTCTTGCACGAGAAGGTGCTTTGGAAATGAATGGATTCGGACTTTCCGCATTATTTCTAAAAGGATTATTCGATAAAATTGGTATTGAGTATTATGTTCAACAATTTGAAGATTTTAAGTCTGCTGGTGAAACATTTTCTCGTTCTAAATTTAGCGATAGTGCACGATTAGCATACAAAGATTTACTTCAACAAAGACTCCAAATTTTTCTCGATGGTGTTGAAAAATACAGAGGTTTCAAAAGAGAAAACATAATTCAAATATTTAAGCGAGGAGTATATTCTCCCGATTCTCTACTTGCTCTTGGAATTGTTGATTCCTTATTAAATGATAACCAAGTAAAAGAGTTTATTCGTAGCGTTGTTCTTGGGAAGAAAGTCAAAATCGATTCAACAAAAGATAAAGTGAATTTTGTAAATGTTGTCGATTATATTAATAGTCAAGAGTATTCCTCTTTGGGAAATGTTGATAAGGAGAACGCAATAGCTGTAGTTTATGCGTCTGGCCCAATTGTACAGAGAACACAAAAATCTCCTTTTAGTATGGATCTGGAAATAACACCTGACAATTTCATTAAAAACTTGAAAAAGGCAAGAGAGGATAAAAAAGTAAAGGCGATAATCATAAGAATAGATAGTCCCGGTGGTTCTGTGATTGCTTCCGATGAAATTTGGAACGAGATTGTAAAAACTAAAGCGATAAAGCCAGTTTATGCTTCGATGAGTGATGTTGCCGCTTCCGGGGGGTATTATATTGCAATGGCTTGCGATACAATAATTGCACATCCAGCGACAATTACTGGTTCGATTGGAGTTATTTCTATGATTCCAAATTTTAGTGGATTAATAAATAAACTTGGGGTTACTATCGATACTATTTCTACAAATCCCTCTGCACAAGATTTGAATTTATTTATTCCTTTTTCAAAAAGGCAAAAAGATAAATTAACTGAAGTCATCAAGCCGATTTACGATAGGTTCATTGAAAAAGTTGCGAAAAGTAGAAAGAAATCTTTCGAAGAAATTCATAAAGTTGCAAAAGGTCGTATTTGGACTGGAGAAAAAGCCTTGGAAAAAGGTTTAGTCGATGTTTTAGGTGGATTGAATGATGCTATAAATATTGCAAGTAAAAGAATTGGGGTGGTTAATCCAACGATTAAAAGGTATCCAAGACCAATGGATGAATTCGAAGTTTTACTAAAAATATTATCTAAGCAAAAGGACGAAGCTAATGTGATAAACAACATCAGTGCAAAAAATATTATTAATTTATTCCCTATCGAATTAAGAATGCAAATCTTACAGTATCTTTGTCTTTATCAAACTACTCAGACTGAACACATTTTGGCAATATTACCATATTTAATTTTGATTAGGTAATTGCATTATTTAAAGAATTATAATAGTTTTTTACAACCCGTTCGATACCTTCTTTTAAGGTAGTTTTGGGATTCCAACCCAATTTTATTGCACGCGATACATCAAGTAACTTACGAGGTGTGCCTTCAGGTTTTTGAGGATTCCATCCTATTTCTCCTTCGAAACCAACTATCTTTTTTATTAATTCAGCAAGATTTTTAATGGAAATATCTTCGCCAGTTCCAATATTAATAAAAGGTTCCAAATCTTTGGCGTCGTAATTTTCAATAAAGTAGATACAAGCATCGGCCAAATCATCGACATAAAGAAACTCTCGCATTGCTTTGCCTTGTCCCCATAAAATTACTTTATTCCTGAAAATTCCAAGTGAACCAAGAGTTTGGATAATGTTTTCTTTAGTTAAGCTGTGAATTTTACTATCTATTCCAAAACCGATGGGTTTTGACTTGAAATCTTGCATAATTAAATCGAAATTTTCCTCCGAAAGGGCTTTTGCAAGAATAAATTTTCGAATAAGAGCAGGAAGAACGTGGGAGGTTTCAAGGTTGAAATTATCATTCTCTCCAAAAAGGTTGGTTGGCATTAAAGAAATGAAGTTGGTGCCATATTGATAATTAAATGCTTGGCACATTTTGATTGCTGCTATTTTTGCAATTGCATAGGGTTCATTGGTTGGTTCTAAGGTGCCAGTTAATAAATATTCTTCTTTCAAAGGTTGGGGAGCATATTTAGGATATATGCAAGAAGACCCGAGATTCACTAATTTTTTTACTTCATATTTATACGAGGAGAATATCACGTTTGAAGCAATTAAAATGTTGTCGTAAATGAAGTCTGCTCGATATGTATTATTTGCAAGTATACCACCTACTTTTGCAGCGGCAAGGAAGACATAGTCGGGTTTTGTAGTTTCAAAAAATTCCTCAGTTTCTTTTTGTCTCCTTAGGTCTAATTCTTTCCTCGATGGAGTAAGTAGGTTAGTATAACCTTTTTCCAAGAGTTTTTTTGTTATTGCAGAACCAACTAAGCCTTTTGCTCCGGCAACAAAGATTTTGAAATTGTTATCAGACTTCATTTTGAATGTCTTCAAGTTCTACAACTTTATGTTCAGTCCAAGCAAGCCCTTTTTGCTTTACTTTTTTATATCCTTCAAACTTAGGTTTAATCCCAACAAGAAGTAAATCGTAATCGACCATAATTTTAACGAGGTCTTCGAAAAGAATTTGGGGTTCCCACCCAAGAATTTTTTTTGCTTTAGTCGAATCTGCAAGCAAGAAATCAACTTCGGTGGGCCTAAAATATTTTTGTTTCAATTCGATAACAACATCCCCAGGATTGAAGATGTTCTCCCATTTTTTATCGAAACTTTTAATTAATCCGACCTCTTCGATTCCGTGCCCGCGCCATTCAATTTCTATTCCACAATACTCAAATGCTTTTTCTACAAATTCACGGACAGAATGGCTTTCCCCAGTTCCAATTACAAAATCATCTGGTGCGTCGTTTTGTAATATTTTCCACATTACACGAACATATTCTGGTGCATATCCCCAATCCCTTCGTGCATCGAGATTGCCAAGAAAGATTTTCTTTTGTTTCCCAACTAAAACATTTGCTAACCCACGAGTTATTTTTCTTGTTACGAAAATTTCTCCTCTCCGGGGGCTTTCGTGATTGAAAAGAATTCCATTCGAGGCAAATAGCTTATATGCGTTTCTGTAATTAACGACCATCCAATAGGAATACAATTTTGAAATCGCATAAGGACTTTGAGGAGCAAAGGTGGAATTTTCGTTTTGCGGTGGAGGTGTTTTTCCAAAAAGTTCAGAAGAAGAGGCTTGATAAAATTTTGTTTTGATTCCGCTTCTTCTTATTGCTTCGAGAATTCTTGTAGTTCCAAGGCCTGTAATATTTCCAGTGTATTCTGGTAGTTCAAAAGAAACACGGACGTGGCTTTGTGCACCAAGATGATAAATTTCGTCGGGTTGGATATTGTAAATAATTTCGGTCAGTATGTTTGAATCGGATAGATCGCCGTAATGAAGCAACAAACGAGAACTCGGATGTTCGATTGGGTCTTTGTAGATGTGGTCAATTCTGTGTGTGTTGAATGTGCTAGCTCGTCGGATTATACCGTGGACTTCGTAACCTAATTCCAACAAAAATTCAGCAAGATACGAGCCGTCTTGCCCTGTTATTCCAGTTATAAGTGCTTTTTTCATAATATTTTGTAATTTAAATTTCTATTATTATTAATTTCAAAAATAAAACAAAAATGAAAAACATTATTATTCAAATATTGCTACTTTTATTTTTAAATTCTTCATATGTATTGAATGATAACAATTTTATGGAATTAATAATTGACTCGGATTTAACATTCGAAGAAGCAATAAAAGGGTCAAAAGCCCCTAAAGAAATTATTGATTCTCTTACATTGATTGATGTTTTCTACTATTCATTTGATAAAAAACTTCACAAAGGACAAATTGTTATTCACAAAGAACTGAAAGATGAAGTATTGGAAATATTTGAAATGATTAAAATTTTGAAATTTCCCGTGGGGAAAGTTGTCCCGATTGTGAAATACAACTGGTCTGATGATAAATCTATGAAGGATAATAATACTTCTTCTTTTAATTATAGGACAATTTCTGGAACGAACAGATTGTCGCTTCACGCTCGGGGTAGGGCAATCGACATTAATCCTTTTCTTAATCCAGTGGTTTATCCCGATGGTAAAGTAATTCCAGAAGGTTCAAGTTATAATCCAAAAAAATTGGGAACATTTTACGATACTCATCCAGTTGTTCTCGAATTTAAGAGGTTGGGATGGAGATGGGGCGGTGATTTTCAATCGTATAAGGATTATCATCACTTTGATAAAGAGAAATGAATAAACGATTTACAAAAGAGCAAATAGAGGCACTAAACCTCGATATTCATATTGCTTTGAGTGCAAATGCTGGGTCGGGCAAAACCAGCGTTCTTGTCGAGCGTTACTTTAAAATATTAGAAAAAGCTTTGAATGAAAATACTGACACAACTCCAGACAATATAGTGGCTATTACATTTACAAAAAAAGCAGCTGCGGAAATGCTTTCCCGAATAATTTCGAAATTTACAACTGCATATGATATTGAAAAGTTAAAGACTGACAAAAACAAAATAGATTTTCAATTTTTAGAAAAAATTAGAACATTTAGAAACAAATTAACTAATGCAAGAATTTCAACTATCCATAGTTTTTGTTTGCAAATAATTTCTAATTATCCAATTGAGGCAGGTATTCCTGTTAACTTTCGTGAAATAAGCGAATCTGAAAGGTTACAATTGATCGAGGATGCTTTTAATCGAACATTGATGAATTGGCTCGAGGATATTGAAAAGAAAAAGAAACTTACCCAAATATTTTCCATCACAAATGTAAAAGACTTGAAAGAATTAACTTATAAGACAATATCAAATATTGATTTATGGAATGATTTAAGCAAATTGTATTCCAAAGATTTTAATGAGTATCTTAATATTCTTAAAAGCTTTGCAAGATCTTCATATCAAAGTTGTGTAAATGAACTTATCGGAAGGTTTCAATATGAATTGCTGGATTTTAGTTCTGTTAATCTGTCTCGCGAGGATATGTCTATTTTAAAAGAATTTTTTAGTAATTACGACAGACTTGCCAAAGATGATTATTCCCAGATTATTTTTAATTCTGACTTTTGGGAATTATTAGGGAATTTTATTAATGTCATTTACACTAAGAACTTTACCCCAAGGAAAAGACTTTTCAAAGATGACCAAGAAATTATTATTGAGTTAAAGTTAATATCGGAAACTTTTAAGCCAATATTACAATACCTAATGAAATTGGTTTCCTATTACAACTTAATTAAAGAATTGAAAAAGGAATTTCAAATCATCGACATAGAGCAAAGGTATTTCGAAACTTCCAAAAGTATTTTTGTGTTTATTAAAGAGGTGTTCGCAGAGTTCAATAAATTAAAATTCGACGAAGGTTTGATTGACTTTTCTGATATGTTAATTAAAACTAAGGAATTATTGAAAAACTATCCAGAAATACTCAATGAAGTACGTAAAGACATACACTATTTGCTTGTCGATGAATTTCAAGATACTGATAACGTTCAATTTGAAATTATTCAATTATTAGTTCCCCAAGATCTTTCGGATGAGGAACATATTCCAAATTTGTTTATTGTGGGTGATGAAAAACAAAGCATATATTCTTTCCGAAATGCTGATGTTAGGGTTTTTGGTTATGCGAAAGAGTATATTTCGGAATTAAATCAAATTGCGGGAAAAGATGGTGGTATTTTGAAATTAACAACTACTTTTCGGTTGAAGCCCGAAATTGCTGGTTTTGTCGATAAAATTTTTTCATTATTAATGGATTATTCGGCGGGAAGCCCACATTCGGATTTTATTATAAAATATGAACCTTTTGTAATTCCTTTTGAAAAGTTTTCTTTTTCCTCTCAAGAATGTAATAATCAGATTACGCCAATAACTTTTTTGTTCGAAGTGGTAAGCGAAAATGCCAAAAAAGAAAAAAAGAAAATTTTTGGTAAAAATAAAGACAAGGAAAATGAAAGTAAAAAAGAGGTTTCAGATTCTACAAAAAAATTAGTTGAAACTATCAACAATAGTAACGAGGAAGATGAAGAAGAATTTTCTACACTCCCGATATTAATTGCACAACATATCAAACATATTGTCAATAATGAATCTGCGAAAATCTTTGATAAAGAATTAGGGTCTTATCGAACAATAAGATTCTCTGATATTGCAATAATTTCGAGAAAAACCAATGACCTTGCGAAAATCTCATCTGTGCTTGGTGATTTTAAAATTCCTTTTCTCTTTTTTGGTAGCAAAAATTTCTTCTCTACAAGAGAAATACAAGATGTTGTTGCCTTCTTAAAATTTCTTATTAATCCAAAAGATAATATTTCACTTTGCGCAATACTACGTTCAGTTTTTTTTGGTTTTACAGACGAAATGCTTGCAAACATTGCTTTGATTACTTCCGAAAAAGGGCTAAGTTTTTGGGAAAAACTTTTGATTTATTATGATTTCTTAAACTCAGAAAGTAATGTATCTATTAATATCAAAGAAAAAGATATTCAAATTGCAAGAGTAAACAAAGCAGTCGATGTTATTCGTAAACTTTTACCCCAAGTTTCAATTTTGCCAATCAATGAGTTAATACATAGAATTTTGGTAGAAACTGAATGGCACAAAAAAATTTGTGCATTTGAGAATTTCGAGCAAATATTGGCTAATATGGATGAACTTTTGGATTATGCTCGTGAATACATCTCGCCCGGATTTCGTACTATTTTGGATTTCCTTGATGAGATTGATTATATTTCACGACACGGAGTTCAAGATGTCGATAGATATGGATTCGTTGCGAGTGATGCTGTGATACTTCTTACTTTTCATTCTGCAAAAGGTTTGGAGTTCCCTGTTGTTTATGTTCATAATATTGATTATTCAACCAAGAGTACCGACCAAATTGAAGTTTCGAGGGAACTTGGTTTAATATTTCCAATAGATATTGTTGTAGAAGACGAAATTATGAGAATCGATACGATCCAAAAAATTTTTGCGACCGAACAATTAAAGTTGGAACAAAGGGCCGAAGAGTTAAGAATTTTGTATGTTGCATTAACTCGGGCATCCGACTTTTTGATAATTACTGGGAAAATAAAAGAATTAAAGGGAAATGACCAAAGCCAAAAAACAACTTACATTTTTAGTAAAAAATTGGAGGAAATTTTTAATGTGTTTGAAGTTCATTTGAACCACCTTAGACCCAACCATCGTGAAATTTGGGAAGCCAAAATCAAAGTTGGGACTAATAATATTTCGGGTGAATATGAGATTTTCACAGAGAATATTTCTATACCAGTGGAATTTATATACGACATCTTTCCTAATCAATTTGAAGATAATGCAAGTAAAGTGGAACAAAAAAATCAAACAGACGGAAACCAAATATTACTTCTCCAAAAGGTTGAATCTTCTATCTCTAGGAATGTACTTTCCTCGACGAAATTCAATTTATATTCAAGCAATCCCCGAAATTACATTAGGAGTTACTTTTTGGGTTACCATCGTAATTTATTTGAAATAGTAAAATCGAGTTTGCAAGAGGATTATGAAGCAAGAGACGATGTAATTTTAAGTTCAATTTTGGGACACACAATCCACTTTTGCCTTGAAAATATTAACAATTGGTATAATAAAGATGGAATTTTAGTTAATAATCTCGTTGAAACAATCGAAAATGCTATGTTCGAGCAAAAGAGAAGTTTAGACCGTTTGCTTCAAAATCAAATTATTGAACAATGTATAAATATTGTCCAAACTAAACTATTTACTAGAAACAAAGAGATTATTCTTTCCTCTGAAAAGGAATTTGAAGTTCTTTTGCCTTTTAAAGATAATTTTCTTATTGCCAAGTTCGATATTTTGATTCAAAATGAAAAAGGTGATTACGAAATTTGGGATTGGAAATCAAATAATGTGAAAAACAAAGAGGAAATGGAATTTGTTGCAAAAACCTATGAATTACAAATGAAAACCTATGTTTATGCACTCTCTTTGCTAAAACCAGAACAATCAATATTCAATGCTAAATTATTATTTACAAGATTGGCAAAACCAAATTCAAGCGACGAAGAGTGGACTTTCGATTTCTTTTGGAGTAAAGATGAACTTCCTATGATAGAAAAGGAATTGTTAGATTATGGGTATAAGATAAATAATATAATATTGTAAATATTTCAAGGGATTATGCTTATCAAGGATTAGGTAGGAAATTAATGGTCTTGTTGAGAATATCCATCTCTTCTTTTATTTCAATGATTGTGACTTCGTTTCTATTTTTGTTTAACCAGTTTAAAACTAATCGAATTTCCTCTACTTCTTCTGGTTCAAATTCGTCATTGCTGGTAGAACCATTGAAGTATATCTCGTAAATCTTTTTCTTAATGGTATCTTGATTAAAAGAGCCATTGATAACAGTATCCCATACAAGAAGTCCATTCTTAATGAAGAGTAACTCGTGATTTTGGGAACCGTTTATTGGATTTATTACAATAAAATTTTTTTGGTTTAACTGTGAACATCCATTTTTGGGAAAATGGAGAATTTTTTTGATTTCAAGAATTTGGCTTTTGATTTGGTTTGCCAGTTCGAATTGAAGATTGTTGGAATATTCATACATTCTTGTTTCCAAAGTGCTTAATAGACCATCTTCGAAATTATTTAAAAATTTTTTCACACTTTCGATTTCTGAATAGTAAATGTCATCATTAAAATTTAAAAGGCAAGGAGCAAGACATTGCTTAGTTTGGAAGTAAAGGCAATTAGTTTCGGGACTTTTCCTATCCAATTCTTTTTCGCATTTTTTTAACCTAAATTTTTTGTAAATAATCTCGAGAACTAATTCTGCAGTTTCGTAATTTTTAAAAGGTCCGAAACTATCTCCAACAGTAGGATTTGGGTCGTAAGTAATTTCGAACACTGGGTATTTCTTTATATGTGATATTTGAATAAAAGGAAAACTTCGAAGTCTTTTGCTTAAAATGTTAAACTCTGGTTTATGTAATTTAATTTCCTTGTTCTCTTCTATTAACGCACGCAATTCAGTTGTTGTAGTTCTCCATTTTATTTTTTTCGTTGCCCGTAGTAGTCTGAGAATTTTTTTAGAAAAAGTAAAATTAAAGTAACTTTGAAGTCTTTTTCTCAATGACTTTGCTTTCCCAATGTAGAGTATTTTATCGTTCTTGTCGATGAAATAATAAACTCCCGGAGTGTCGGGAATTTGGGCTTTTTCGATATTTTTCTCAAATAATAACTTTTGGGGTATATTGATTGAAGCAAAATTCTTATATTGAAATTGAAGTAATTCCTCCAAATTTGTTATGTTATGTTCGTTTTCAGCAATTTCAAGAAGTTCTAAAAGAATCTGTGCTGTTGCTCTGGCATCACCAAAGGCTCTATGCCTATTTTTAATACTTATTCCTAAATACTCAGACAAAGAACCGACATTTTTCTTGTTTATTCCTGTTATTAGTCTTCTAGCGAGTTTTAGAGTACATAGCTTAGGCAAATCTGGAAATTTTTTGCCGATTCTTTCAAATGATTTTTTCACGAAATTGTAATCGAAATTTACATTATGGGCAACGAAAACCGAGTTTTTTAATTCAAAAATTTGCTGAATTTTATCGATTATTTCTTCGAAACCGGGTGCTTGAAAAACCATTTCGTTTGTAATACCTGTCATCTGGGAAATAAAGTTAGGAATGTGTTGACGAGGATTGACCAGAGAGACAAATTCTCCTTTTATGGTTCCATCGTTTACTATTACGCAAGCAATCTCGATAATTCGACCATATTCCGGATTAGTACCCGTTGTTTCAACATCGACAACGATAAAATTTGTATCCCAGATTGATAGCATAATTTAAAAAAAACAAAATTACAAAATAATCTGCTTTTTCTGTGTTCAGAAAAATATGTAACTTAAAATGGTTTATTTTTATTTATTAATTAATTTTTGAATTAATAATTGGATTGCAAAGTTGTTAAAATCTTAATTTAATTCTATTTAACTTAAATTAACTGAAAACATCCCTAACTTTAGAAAAAAAATCTTTTGTTCTTGAATTTTGGTTTTTGGGTTTAATATTTTCACTTTGCAAAAGTTCTTTCAAAATGGATTTTTCTTTTGATGAAATATTCGTAGGGACGTAAATGTTAACAACAACAATTTGGTCTCCTTTACCATACTGGTTAAGATGGGGAATACCTTTGCCCGAAAGTTTAATTTTTGTTCCCGGTTGGGTTCCTGGTTCTATCTTAATTGTTTCTTCTCCATACAAAGTTGGGACATTGACTTTTGTTCCAAGTACAGCTTCGGGAAAGCTAATTAAAAGATTGTAGTATACATCGTTACGTATCCTTTCAAAATATTCGTGTTTCTTCTCTTCAATAACTATGATTAAATCCCCGGGTTCGCCACCTCGTTTCCCTGCATTTCCTTTTCCTTGTAGAGGAAGATAATTCCCATTTTCTACGCCAGCGGGAATTTTGACAACTACTGTTTCTTCGCCATTAATTCTGCCTTCGCCGTTGCAAGTATTGCATTTATCGGCTATTACTCTTCCACTTCCTGAACAAGATGGACAAGTTGAAATATTAATAAATTGGCCGAAAAAAGAACGTGAAACTTGCCGAATTTCTCCCGTCCCATTGCAATTCGAACAAATTTTGTAGCCTGTGCCGGTTTTTGCTCCACTACCTTTACAATCTGGACAGGATACGAATTTTTTTAGTTTTATTGTTTTTTCAACTCCAGTAGCAATTTCTTCTAATGTCAGTGGCAAACGAATTTTAAGGTCGGAACCACGTTCGCCGATAGTAACATTTCGTGTTCTTCGTGTTCTTTGCCCGGTACCAAAAAAGTCGTCGAAAATACTGCTACCCAATCCACTGAATATGTCGTTAAAAGCAGAGAAAATGTCGTCGATAGTCGTATATGTGTGGTAGTCGTATCCGCTTCGCAATCCCTCGTGTCCAAAGCGGTCGTATCGCTCCCTTTTATCTGGGTCACTTAAAACTTCGTAAGCTTCAGTTGCTTCTTTAAATTTTTCTTCTGCTTCTTTGTTTCCGGGATTTCTATCGGGGTGGTATTTCATTGCTAATTTTCTGTAAGCGGACTTTATCTCTTCAAGCGAAGCGTTTCTCGAAACTCCTAAAACCTCGTAATAATCTCTTTTTGCCATATTTCCTCTGTTTAGTTAGACTTTTGTTTTTCTTCTCCGTCTCCGCCAACTTTTCCCAATGATGTAATAACTTTTGTGTGCCTTAGGACTTTGTCGAAATATTTGTAACCTTTTTGAAGTTCTTGAACTACATAACCTTCTGGGAGTTCCGAAGGCATTGTAAGAAGTGCCTCGTGGTATTCTACATCAAATGGCTTTCCAACAGGGTTTTCAATTTCAGAAACACCAGCTTGTTCGAAAAGTTTTTTGGTTTTATTCCAAATTAGTTCCAAACCAGTAACTAAAGCATTGAAATCTGAGTTCTGTTTAGCAGAAGTAACTGCATTTCCAAGATCATCTAAAATTGTAAGGAATTCAAAAAGTAACTTTTCATTTGCATATTTAATAATTTCTTCTTTTTCTTTTTGAGTTCTTTTACGGAAATTTTCGAACTCGGCCGCTTTCCGAAGCAACTGCTCGTGGAATTCGTTTTTTTCTTTTTCTATTTGGATTAATTTGTTTTGCAAATCGTTAACTTCTTCTTTTAGTTTTTCGACTAAGGAATTATCAATTGCTTCTTCGGCAACGAAATTTGTTTCGGTTTTGTTGGGTTCATTATGCTCATCAATAACCGACTTTTCTTTCTCTTCGGAAAAAGTAACTGGGGAAGATTTGCCCCCTTCGTGTTTAAGGTAGGTATTGTAAATATCTTTAGCCTTATTAGTTGGTTGCCTTAATGGTTTTTTTGGATTACCATCTTCCATATTTTTTCCATCTATTCAATTAATTTTTAAACGAATTTGATTAGTTTTTGTTTTTAATAATAATTATTTTCGAATTCAAACAAAGAAACTTTTAAAAAAATTCATAAAAAATTTACTTTTTTTGGCAAATTTGCATTTTATTTGGTTTCACAATTAGGTATTACTATGAAGCAATGCTTTAATTATTTAACCCTAATACTTTTTCTTTTTCCTTTTTTAGCATTTTCCCAAGGTATAACAACTTCATCAATCGTTGGTACAGTTAAAGATGTAGATGGCAAACCCCTTGCTGGAGCAACTGTTAAAGCAATTCATTTACCCTCTGGAACTATTACAGGGACTGTAGTTAATCCAAGAGGTAACTTTTCAATACCCGGTTTGCGTCCCGGTGGACCATATAAAGTCGAAATAACAATGGTCGGTTTTCGGCCCGAAAGTAAAGAAGATATTTTTCTTACCGTGGGACAGGAATTTACTGTTCGATTTATTTTACAACCCCGTGATATACAAACCAGAGAAATTCAAGTAGTTAGCGACAGAAACGACATAATTAGTAGTAATAGAACTGGTGCCTCGCAGACTGTTACGGAAGTGGAAATTTCCACTTTACCTACTATTGCTCGTTCAATTCACGACTATTCAAGATTGTCTCCTTTGGTAATTTCTTCAACCAGTGAAGGTTCGAATGTTGCTTCCAGAAATAGCAAATACAACAATATTCAGGTTGATGGAGCTGCTTTAGGTGATGCTTTTGGTTTGCCAACATCAGGAACACCAGGTGGTCAAGCTGGTACTGAACCAATTTCCCTCGATGCTATTGAGGAGTTTCAAGTTTCGATTGCTCCATTCGATGTTCGTCAAGGTATGTTTACTGGTGGCTTAATTAACGCTATTACTCGTTCTGGAACAAATAACCTTCGTGGAAGTATATATTTCTATGGTCGCAACCAAGAACTTGTCGGAAAGAGTCCTACTCCTGATGCTAATAATGTTAGACAACCATATCCAGATTTCAGTGATTACTTTATAGGGGGTAGAATTGGCGGTCCTATTATCGAAAACAAACTGTTTTATTTTGTCAATGTAGAAACGAAGAATAGAAAAGACCCTCAAAGAGTTGGTTTGGCTGGTGACCAAGGCTATACTTTCAATTTTAATATTTCTCGGGATACACTTGAAAAAATTCGACAAATTGCTATTAATAAATACGGTTACGACCCCGGTTCTTATGACCTTTACACAAGGAAAACAAATGATATTAAACTTTTCCTCCGTGCTGATTTTAACATCGACCAAAATAATAGATTGACATTAAGGCATAACTTTGTTAAAGCCGACCAAGGGAATGCAGTAACCCGAAGCCAATTTGCTTTTTCTTTCTCTGGTCAAGAGTATATTTTTAATTCGATGCAGAACCAGACTGTTCTTCAATTAAACAGTATTATTGGCACAAATATGGCTAATGAACTACGATTGGTTTATACTGCAATCCGAGATAAACGAGACCCAGTTTCTAAGCCTTTCCCTGCAATAAATCTTTATGATATTGGGCCCAAAGGTGAAGATGTATTTTTT
The DNA here is from genome assembly GCA_026416955.1 of Ignavibacteria bacterium. Lineage (GTDB taxonomy): Bacteria > Bacteroidota > Ignavibacteria > Kapaibacteriales > UBA2268 > Naka2016. The sequence continues at coordinate 54,783 of JAOAEE010000065.1, forward strand.
GGGGTTGAACGGTTTTCGCAAGCAAACGCACTCGACCAGGATATCTTTGAACTGACTGATAATTTTACTTATTTCCTTGGCGACCACACAATTACAATTGGAACAAGCAACCAACTTGTAGGCTTCAATAATTTATTCTTACAAGATTATTATGGAACTTATTCTTTCACTTCAATTGCGGATTTTGAAGCAGGGAAGCCTTCACAATACCAACTAAGTTACTCTTTGCTTCCAAATGAACCCAAACCAAGAGCAAAATGGAATTACCTTCAATTAGGTTTTTATGTGCAAGATGAGTGGAAGGTTCTACCAAATTTGAAACTTTCTTTGGGTTTGCGAGCAGATATGTTTGCTTTCCCAGAAAAACCACCCCAGAATGACTCATTAACAAAAGTATTTCCAGATTTGAGAACAGACCAGATGCCTTCTCCAATTGGGTTTTCTCCACGTTTAGGATTTAACTTCGATGTTTTCAATGATAAAACTTTCCAAATTCGCGGGGGAATTGGTGTTTTTTCTGGTAAAACTCCCGGTGTTTGGATTTCTAACCAATTTTCAAATACTGGAACAGACATAGGTAGGATTGATGTTCGAAATCCTAAAATTACATTTGAACCCGACCCATTTAAACAATATACAAAAATTGATTCGCTCACTCCTGTAAGAACCACCGAAATAAATATAACTGATAAAAATTTGAAAATGCCACAAGTATTGCGCTTTAATCTTGCATTAGATAAAGAACTACCCTATGGATTTATTGGTACAATTGAATTTGTGTATGGAAAAACCTTGTATGATATGGTTTACAAAAATTTGAATCGTCAAATTCTTAAAGCTTCCAATGGAAAAGACTCCACTCTTCCAGATGGTAGACCACTTTATAGTCGCTTTGATGTAAGTCCTTTATTCACAAATGTGCTACTAATGACCAATACAAGTCAGGGTTATCAAACAAGTATAACTTTCCAAATCCAAAAACCATTTGGAAAAGGTTTCTTACCAGAAGTAAATCTAAATCTTGCTTATACTTGGAGTCGTGCTAAAGACGTAAATAGTCTAACTTCAAGTAGGGCAATTTCCAATTGGCAGTACAATAGAGCAATCGACCCAAACAACCCAGAACTAGGAACATCATTATTCGAAATTCCACATAGAATTTTGGCAAATTTTTCCTATAGAATCAGTTATGGTAAGGGTTTTGCGACCTCTTTTGGTATTTTCTATGAGGGAAGAAGTGGTGCACCATTTTCACTTGCATATTCAAACGATGCTAACGGGGATAGAACCCCCGACCGACGAGCTACAAACGACCTTGTTTATATTCCTTTGGCGAGTAATGATAAAGTGATGGTCTTAAAAGGAGGGAACTGGAACGAACTTAACCAATTTATTTCTTGGTTCCCAGAACTTGATAAGCAAAGAGGGAAGATTGTAGAGCGAAATTCTTTGCGACAACCTTGGTTCAATCAATTAGACCTCCGAATTACACAAGAATTCCCCACTTTCAGAGGTCAATCTTTGCAACTTTATGTTGATGTTTTGAATTTATTAAACCTAATTAATTCGGATTGGGGTCACCTGAAATTTGTTAGTAACGCAGTATACGACAGGGCATTTACCTATAATGGAATTGTAACACAAGATTTAATAAATGACCCAAAGAATGGATTTACCCAAGCAGACCTTGGTAAAATGATTGTAACTTTCTCTATCCCAAAAGATACCAAGACAAATCAACCAAGTAAGGATGCAATATTTTCCACAGCCGATTTAACTTCACGCTGGCAAATTCAAATTGGTATAAGATATTCATTCTAAATGATGTGAGGGGCACAAAAATTTGTGCCCCTTTTTTAATTATTTCATTTAATTTTATTAATTTTGCAAATTGAATTGGCTAGGTAGCTCAGTTGGTAGAGCAGTGGACTGAAAATCCATGTGTCGGCGGTTCGATTCCGTCCCTAGCCACAAAAAATGTTTCTCTCTAACCCTTTTAAATAAATAAGTTTATGAACTATTTATTTCTAAATTGTTTAGAAACTGATTTTTAGTTAATTTTACTTTTAATGTTTTGACAAATTCAAGAGAAATAAATGGAAAATATACATAATTGCGAGAGTTCTGAGAACGATGATAAGGTTCCTCAGAATATCAAGAAGCGAAGTCCGTACTATTATCAAATATTACGACAGAATTCATATAATCCACGCGGAGTAGAGACCAGGTTCTACAATATTGACTTTTTTGGGGACTTTGATGTTGGCGAAATTAAATACAATGGAGAGAAAAAAGTAATAGTGCCCGAACTTGTAGAGGTAATCTTTAAAGTTAAAAGAAAAAAAATCTACAAGAACACTCATAAACTTGCATTTTACAATTATGAATATGTTATTGTCGAAGTTGAAAATGGATTCGACATTGGAACCGTGATTTCAGTTGGCAAAGAAGCAGAAGAAAAATGGGAAAAGAATTATAAAAAAGAAGAAATCCACTTTTCGGTAGTTCGTTTTGCAACCGAAAAAGATATGTCCATTTTTGAGAAGAATAGAAAAGAAGAACCTCTTGTTGTCGAAACCACAAAAGAATTGGCAAAAAAGCACAAACTGGATATTAAGGTTACCGATGCTGAATGGCAACTTGATAGGCAGAGGTTGACAATTTACTTTAGCGCCCCACAACGTGTTGATTTCCGTGAACTTGTCAAAGACCTTGCAAAAATATACAAGACAAGGATTGAACTTCGTCAAATAAGTACTCGCGAGGAAGCCAGAAGAATTGGGGGTATGGGTCCTTGTGGATTGCCACTTTGTTGTTCAACTTTTTCTTGTCAATCTTGTCATGTAACTCTTGAACACGCTCGAACTCAAAGACTTGCTAATAATGTTGCTAAACTTAGCGGTTATTGTGGAAGATTAAAGTGTTGTATTTTGTATGAACACGAAATTTATTTAGAGGAATACAAAAACTACCCTCCAATGTTTTCTGTTGTTGAACTTCAAGATGGAATTGCTAGGATTCACAAAATTGATATTTTCAACCATAGGGTGCATTTGCTTTTAGAAAATACTGGATATATTAGGATAGTTCCAAAATCCGAGATTGATAAATTAGTTGCGAATGGAAAAGTTCGACCTCCTGATAAAATTGTTGAAGAACAACTTTATGATGACGATAGGAACCTAAGTCCCGAAGATATTTCTATGCTTGAAGATGATATACTATGAATTGATTATTCTATTTGACGATGTTTTTTTTGAATTTTCATAATAGTTCTTTTTTCATATGAAAGTACCAAAAAAGAAGTTTTCCTATTTCCTTTTTATCTACGGTACAATTGTTTTTATTTTGTCATTTTTGTTTAATTACTGGGCAAATGCAATAGTTAATCCACAAGTTTTAAGTGCAAAACCTTATTTTCATATTATTACTTCACTGCCATTTGCATTCGAAATGTCTTTGTTTTTTTCTGGACTTTTGGTATTTATTAGATTTGTATTAGTTACTCGTTACAATACTCAAAATTCTTATCTTTCCAATAATATATCTAAAAGTGAGCAAAATGAAAATTTATCATAATTTTTTTGCAAATAAGTTGATAATAGTAGTCATTCTAGTTTGGTTTATTAGTGTTATCTAAATGTTAAAAAGGGTATATATTTGTTTCTTTATTTCGTTTTTAGGATTAATTTGTTTATTTTTGCTTTGCGTAAATCTTGGGGTATTTCCTATTTACAAAAATTTTCATTTGCAAATAATACCAGATATGGATGACCAAAAAAAAATATCCACTGATTTTTTGAGTAAATCTAAATTGCACCAAATTGAAAAATATCCTTTAAAAGATAATTTTCCATTATTTCCTATTTTTTACGAGTTCGAACCCCAGGAGTTTGCTGTTCCTGAAAGATTATTTCAGAACCCCTTGAAAAAGACTGAGTTGACTATTCTTCGCGGAAAAGTTCTTTACAACAGATTTTGTGTTCCGTGTCATAATGTAGATGGAAAAGGTAATGGTCCGATTGTAACCCAAGTTACTCTTAAAGAAGATGAAGAGGGCTTCCCTTCCCCAAAAGATTTGACAAGCGAAAATACAAGGAATAAATCTGACGGTCGTCTTTTTCATATATTATCGGCAGGACAAAACTTGATGTTTTCGTTTAACGATAAGTTGAGTGAAACTGATAAGTGGTGTATTGTGCATTATATAAGAATTTTGCAAAATGACAAATAAATTTTTGGAGGTAATATGAAAAAATCTTTTATTATCCTTATTTTTTTAACTTTTTTTTCATCGATTGTATATTCACAACCGAATCCTACTGTTAGGTTTTATTTCAATGGAAATGACATAACTTCTGTTGTTCCAGTATTTGGAAACACAATTTTTTTGATAGGTTCAAAAGAAGCTGGGCTTGGGGTTTATAACTTGGATTCGATGAAATATATTGGTATAATTCAAAAACCTTATGCACCTATCCCAAGCCACAACATAAGGGCAATTAGGAAATATTCTCTCGATACACTTTGGATTTGCACCGACAGAGGTTTAATTCGCTTACGTGGAAACCAATATTTGATTTTCGACAACCAGAACTCACCGTTGCCTTCCAATATTGTGAACGACATTTTTGTGGACGCATTAGGTATTTGGTGGATTGCTACAGACCAAGGTCTTGTTTCGAAAAACGACACAGTGTGGACTATTTACAATACCACTAACTCGAATATCCCAAGCAATTATATTTCAAGTGTTAAGGTCGACAGGGTTGGTAATGTTTGGGTTACAACACCCAATGGGTTAGGTATGTTCGATAGAAGTAACTGGTATGTTTTTGACACTAATAATTCTGGAATTCCTAATAATAATATTACATTTATTGAGTTTGATAATGTTCTCAATTCTAAATGGATTGGAACACACGGTGGGTTGGTACATTGGATCGGAAATAACTTTTTTGTGTATGATACAAGCAATTCCTCGATACCAAGCAATATTGTTACATCTTTTGCATTCGATACATCCAGAAATAGATGGATTGGTACCGATAAAGGATTGGCTTTTGTCTCGCAACAAGGTTGGAGAATCTACACCAAAAGCAATTCTAATCTTTCGGACAATTACATTAACTCTATATTTGTTGATACAAGGAATAGGAAGTTCATTGCAACTCGTAATGGGTTGACTATTATCAACGACACCAACTTTCTTGTTCTGAAATTTGAAAATTCGAAACTTCCTACAAATAGAGTTCAAAAAGTGGTGGAAGGGATAGACCTAACTAAATGGATAATTACAAACGAAGGTTTAGTTTCCTTTGATAGTAACAACTGGTCGGTCTATAATAGCACAAATTCTCCAATTAAACATTTTATCAATGATATTGCAGTTGATAATGAAAATAGTCTTTGGGTTGCAACTGATTCTGGTTTAATTGTTCGAAAAAATAATCTTTGGTTAGGCTACTATCGAGATAACTCTGGTATACCAAGCAATTTCATTACAAGAGTTTTGCCAACCACAAGAGGAATTTGGATTGGTACAGATTCTGGCTTAGTTCTCTTCAAAGATGGAGTCTGGATACGCTATGATACCTTATTTAGAGGTAAACTTGATAGTAAAATAAGTGCTTTAAGTTCAAAATGGATAAGACAAAGCTCGGGGAATTTCGAAAAAATATTTGTAGGCCTTTCAAGAAAAGGAATAGCAATATTTGACAAAGATACAATTCTATTTATTGATGAAAATAATTCCCCATTACTTGGTGTATACATTACTGATGTAAAAGAGGATGTGTTAGGACGATTACTCGTTGGGACACTCGAACAAGGTTTGTTTACTTTCGATTCAATATGGACAGCACATAATCCAACAACTAACGACTTTCCAGATTATTATGTCAAACATATTACTTTCGATAAAAAGAACAAACCTTGGATAACTACTCAAATTGGAGGAATTTGGGTTGGTATAAATGATACAACTGCAATAGTAATAACTGAGAAAAATTATCCTTTTTACTCGAACCAGTTTAATTCTGTTTTTGTAGACTTATCTAATAATATTTGGATTTCTACAAATTTTGGACTTTATGTATACAATAAAGATACAATAAAGCCAGAATTAAAGCTTAAGCATTATAATTTTGAAATTTGCCAAGGGAATACATTTCCATTGGATTTCTATACATTTTATCCATTTGAACCAAATAATAGATTTGTTGTTGAATTAAGTGATACTTTGGGTAATTTCGATACCACTTTTATCATTGGTTCAATTTTATCAAGAACCAGCAGAACTATTTTGTGTTATATACCTAATTCAATTCCAGCAAGTAGAAAATATCAATTAAGGATTGTTTCGACAAATCCGCCAATTGTATCTGAACCTTCAGGTTACTTCGATACATTAATTGTAAATCCTTTACCAAAACCAAAAATAATAGGGGATTCAATTATTTGTTCGAGAGGTGTTGTAAAACTGCTTGCTCTTCGTCAAGGAGTAGGTTCAAACTTATGGTCCTTTATTTGGAATGTAGAAGGGGGTATTTTGTTGTCACCACCAACAAACGATACAGTGCTTGTTAGGTTCGATACAGTTGTAGTTGGAAAGGTTAAATTAATTGTGTTTACTGATAGGGGATGTAGCGATTCAATTATAAAAGAAATATATGTGTCCACACCACCTGGGAAAACGTTGCTGGGTCAAAATCGGGTTTGTTCTGGTGATGCTTTTATCTATTCAACCACTGATTCTTCGAATATTAAAAACTATTGGTCTGTTGTAAATGGTACACTCGAAAAGAAGCTTGCTGATAATGTTGTAGTTGTTCGTTGGGGAAACCAAACACCCGGTTTTGTTATTCTTAAAAGGGTTAATCAATATGGTTGCACCGATTCTGTCAGATTTAGAGTTGATATCTTTCGCACTCCGAGCGCTTCGATATCTGGGAGAAAAGAGGTAATGGTCGAAGATGTTGTGCGTTACACAACTTCGAGGTTCAATCCTAATGTTGTAAACAAATGGAGTGTGGTAAACGGATTAATAATTGGTAGAGACAACGGGGATACAGTTACAATTGGTTGGCCCTCTGGTGGAATTGGCAAGGTAAAATTAGTTCAAAGAACTCCTGCCGGTTGCTCAGATTCAACTGAATTAATGGTTAGGGTCTTTGAGCGAGTAAGTATTTTCGGGGACACTCTTGTTTGTGAAAATTCCGACACATACTTCGAGGCAATTTCTAATCTTGGGGCTAATAATCAATGGTATGTTTCGGGTGGTACATTTACATCAAACTCTCAAAACCGTAGAGTATGGGTTAAGTGGGGTAAGTCGGGAATTGGATTTATAAAACTTGTACAATGGTTCCCCGGAACATTTTTCAAAGACACAATTGTATGGATGATAAGAATTGCATCTGTCCCTCCTAAACCATTTATTGTTGATAGCGGTGGTTATTTATATTCCAGCGCACCTTATGGGAATCAATGGTATTTTAATGGGCAAATAATGTTTGGTGATACTAATAGAACAATTGTACCATTACGAACTGGTTATTACACTGTGAAAGTGAAGTCGGCTCCTGGTTGCGAAAGCGAGATGTCCGACCCAATCTATTTCATAAGTGGTGTTGAAGAAGAAAATAATGGAATTAGCATTTATCCTAATCCATCAAATGGGTATTTATTTGTAAACTTGTCTCAAGAATTAAATCTGCAATATGTCTTGGTAAGAGATATTTTGGGTAATGAATTAATTAGAATACCTGGAAACAAATTACTTAGCGAAAGTGTAATTAATTTGTCTGAACTTTCTAATGGTACTTACTTTATTGCATTCAAAGTAGGAATATACGAAGTAGTGAAGAGAATTGTATTGTTGAAGTAAGTAGTGTTTGTTTGAGAGGAAATTAATAATTTTGAATTTTCGGAGAGTTGCCGGAGTGGTCGAACGGGGCGGTCTCGAAAACCGTTGAAGGAGCAATCCTTCCGGGGGTTCGAATCCCTCACTCTCCGCTTGCCCGGATGGCGGAACTGGTAGACGCGCTGCGTTCAGGACGCAGTGGCCTTCTTGGCCGTGCAGGTTCGATTCCTGTTCCGGGCACTATATATTAAATCAAAATTTTTTGCTGTAAATTTATATTTATTTTGTTTAATACTTTGTTTGATTAGGTTTTATCTCAAAAGATATACACTTAGTACTCTGGTTTAAAGCTATTTAATATTACCTCTTGCAAGTGATGCAATAATACCAATTGCACAAAATATCGAAAAGCCTAATAAAATTGAGTTTGCTAGAGAAATAAACTTTGGAAAAAGGTGGGCTGCAAACTTAGTACCTCCAAGGTGGATAGCAAAAAACATAGTTACAATTCCAATGCTTAATGTTTGACCAACAAGACGCATAGTTCCAACTGCAGCAGATGCTACTCCGTAGTGCCTTTTTTCGACTGAACTCATTATAGCATTCGTATTTGGGGAAGAAAAAAATGCAAAACCTAAGCCTAAAGAAATTTGGGCAATAATAACATATTGTAGTGGTGTATGAAAATTTATAAATGAGAGAAGAAACAAACCAACAGCAGTAAGAAACATTCCAAATGAAGCAACATATCGAGGTTCTATCTTATCAGATAATCTTCCAGCAAAAGACGAAAAAATTGCTTGTGTAACTGGTTGAATTGCAAGGATGAAGCCGGCAGTTTGTGGGGTGAAGCCTTTGATGTATTGTAAATATAAACTTAATAGGAAACCCACTGCAAAAGTTGCACTATAGTTTATTAATGCAGAAATATTTGAAAATGTAAAAGTAATATTTTTTAAAAAGATGTTAACTGGAATAATTGGGTATTTTGTTTTATTTTCGAATACTAAAAAGACAACTAAAATAACAATTGATACTACTAACGAAATTTTGCCAAAATGAGATTGAATTCTTGTAAAACCAAGCATCAAAGAGGATAGACCAAGAATGTAAAGTAATGAACCAGTCCAATCGAATTTTTCCCCTTTTGAATCCGCCCATTCAGTATCTTTAAGTTTTATTTGGACTAAATAGGCAATGAATATACCTATTGGTAAATTTAATACAAATATACTATGCCAACCGAAATGGTAAGTAAGAATACCTCCAAATGCTGGTCCAAAGGTTAAACCGAAATAAACGGCCGAGACAGAATAACCCATTGCTTTGCCGCGCTCACCGGGTTGAAAAACTGATGTGATTATTGCTGTGCTTGTAGAAAAAATCATAGCAGCACCAACACCTTGAAATATTCTTAATAATATCAATATGTAAATATTTGGAGAAAAAGCGCAAAGAAAGGAAAAAAATGTAAAAAAAACCAAACCCCAAAGAAAAGTTTTTTTCCTTCCTATGATATCGGAAAGTCTTCCAAATGGCAATAAAATTGATGCAGTTGCAAGCAAATACGAAGAGGATATCCAAGCAAGACTTACTGCGTCTATGTGAAAATCCTTTTGAATTGAAGGCAGAGCAACATTAACAGAACTGCCCAAAAATGCAGTTAAGAAAGATGTAATTACCGAAACTAACAGAACAGCATTTTTTATTTCGTTTTTTTCCATATAGTTTCAAAAAAAGTTATATGACGCTTTGGGGTCTTTTTTTAATGTAACCACCGATAGTATCTTTTACTTTATGCATTACAACGAAGGCCTTAGGGTCGATTTTGTTTATTTCTACAGTTAATTTTGGAAGTTCAAGTCTGGTGAGTACAGTATATAAAATATCGATATCGGATTGAGGTTCTTTTTCGCTCAGTCCTTTCCTTCCTTTAAAAATTGTAGCTCCCCTTCCCAAATTGAATAAGATTGCTTTGCGTAATTCCTCAGGATGTTCTGAAACAATAATTACTGCTATATATTCTTCGATACCTTCGATTATATAGTCAGTAGTTTTTGAAGCAGAAAGATAAGTTAATATTGAATAAAATGCTACTTCTATCCCAAGAAACAATGCAACAATTGAGAAAATGATTATGTTAATTGCAAGAATAATATCACCAACAGTTGTATGTAGTTTTCGGCTTAGGAAAACGGCAAGTATCTCGGTTCCATCAATTACCCCGCCACCACGAATGGCAAAAGCAATACCAGCACCAAGAAAGAACCCCCCAAAGATGGCAACAAGTAACCGATCGTAAGTAAGAATTGGAAAAGGAATTATTGCAAGAGCAAGAGACAGCCCCAAAATTCCAAATATTGCTCGTATGGCAAGTTCTTTCGATAAATTGTAAAAGGCTAAGATTATAAATGGCATATTGAAAATAATAACGAAGATGGAGATTGGTATAGAGGAAAGAACAGAAGTGAGCATTGAAAGGCCCGTAACTCCACCGTCGATAAATTTGTTTGGTAGGAGGAAAGATTTAAGACCAAAAGTAGCGGATAATATTCCAAGAATTAAAAATAGGATTTTTTTAAATTGGTTTAAGATTTCCTTTACTTTCAATTTGCTTTTAAATTAATTTGCGAATAATATACTCGTAAGCAGATTTTAACCTTTCGTCGAAAAGCAGATTTCGTTCAGTAATATTTATTGCGTGAAGAACAGTTGAATGGTCCCGATTTCCAAAGTGTTTACCAATAGTTTCTAAAGTTGAATTTGTGAGTTCTTTGGATATATACATTGCAAGTTGTCTTGGTACAACTAATTCTTTTTTTCTTGATTTTGATTCCAAATCATTTGGATCAACGTTGAAATAATGGGAAACAGCATTTTTAATTTTATCTATTGTGAGTATTTTGGAACTACGAATATGTTTTGTTCGAAGGATTTCTCGGACAAGGTCGACATTGGGTTTTTTATTTCCAATAGCCACTTGAGCAACTAAACTAATAATCACGCCCTCGATTTCCCTAATGTTCGAAGTAACGTTTTGGGCAATAAATTCAATTACATCTACTGGCAATTCTAAACCTTCGTTCTCGCTTTTTTTCTTTGTAATTGCTATGCGAGTTTCTAATTCTGGTGGTTCAATGTATGCTAAAACTCCCCATTGGAAACGACTAATTAATCTTTCATCTAAATCTTTGAGTTCTTTTGGTGCTTTATCGCTTGTAAGTACTATTTGTTTTCCTGCTTGATGTAATGTATTGAAAGTATGGAAGAAATGGTCTTGGATTTTCCCCTTGTTTTGGAAAAATTGAATATCATCGATTAAAAGAACGTCCACGCTTCTATATAACTGCATAAAATCATTCATATTGTTGTTTTTAATTGCGTCGATAAAGTTGTTAGCGAAGTTTTCACTTGTTGAATAAAGTACTTGTACATTTGGATGATTGACAAGGATAAAATTGCCAATTGCTTGAATAAGATGGGTTTTCCCTAAACCAGTATTTCCATAAATAATTAGAGGATTAAATTTTGTTTGCAAGGGATTTTTTGCAATTGCCAAACAAGAAGAATAAGCAAATTCATTGCTATCGCCAACAACGAAATTATCGAAAGTGTAATTTGGTGCAAGATTTGGGTTGTAATTTAATTTTTGTAATGCATTTATTCGAACTTGTTCTTGGGCAAGAGCATTCGAACTTGGGATTTTAATTCTTGATGTTTCTGGTTGATTTGTGTCCAATATGACCTGGTATTTCAACTTTGTGTTTTCCCCAAAAAACTTTGTTAAACCAGTTTTAATAAGGTCGTAATAATGTTCGTCTAACCACTCACAGTAGAATTGGGAAGGTACTTCTACAAGAAGTTCGTTGTCAATATATTTGATTGGTTTTATTGGAATGAACCAGGTTCTAAAAATGTGGGTAGAAACATTATTTTTTACAAAACGTAAGAATTTTTTCCAATTTACAGAAAGATTGTTATCATCATTCAATGAATATTCTGTATCAATTAAAGAACCCGATAGCATTTCCTTAATCATCAAAAGCCTCCTTCAATTTTTGACAAAACAAGAACCCTTCAATTTCTAAAAATTGATTATCATTGAATTCTCTAAATTGATAGTTTTTTTTGAAAAAATCCATATTATTTTTTCGATTTTTTGTATATGATATATTTGTTTGTTTTTTCATTTTGAAAATCAATGGTTTCTGTAAAAATTTTGTAAAAAATTGATTAATGTTTTATAAGAATTCAACGAAATTCTTTATTCATTTGGTTTTACGCAGTGTAGATATTCAACCAATTTTTTTCTCAAAGAAAAAAAGCAAGTTTGAAAAATAATTTAAGTTACTTGTAAGGTGGGTTCCCAAGGTAAAAGAAACTCAGCACTTCTCCAATTTTTACAAAATTGTTGCTACTAATCTTTGTTTTTTTTCCAAAAGAGTATAATATCTCAAGCATTCCTTGTTGTTGCCAAATAAAATTTTGGGGTATATTTTTGAATTTTCGGGTTAATATTCCATAAGAATTCAAAGCAGGAGTGGACCAAAACCATACGAATAAACTAATTCTTTGCTCCTCATTTGCAATAGCCAATGATAAAGGGAGCAAACAATTCAGAATAATTTCTCTTCTCAAGTGGCTACCTTCGCTGTGAATTCTGTGTTTCATAATTGTGAAAAGGCGTTCTGGAATATTGAATTCTACATTTTTTTGGATGTCAATAAGAAAGCTGAGCATTTCGGATTCAACCAATTTCCCTATTAGTTCCTCGGTGTCAATTTTATTGTAAATAGGTCTATGTTTTTTTGATTGGTATTTACCCAAGAATGTTTTTATGGAAAGTTCAAATGCGTCTTTGATTTTCAATTTTTGTAACAATATTTTTGCATCCGATGTCTTGCGTAGTAACCTCAGAAGTGCATAGTTTTGAATTTCGTCAAGTGAATCAAGAAATTCGTTTGGTTCGAGGTTTATTACGCCATCATCTAAATTTGGTAGTTCATCTTGATTAATTACAAGAGTTTCGAATTCATTGTTAAGGTTTGTGTCATTGTTGAAAACTATGTGTATACCAACTTTCTTGTATTCTGGGTCTAAAATATGATTATGCAAATTCCACTCGGATGCATTTTTGTGGAACTCGCAATCGCAAATAATTATTGAGCCATTTAGCAAGATAGCAACTTCACGAAAATCTGGTCCTTTTTCTTTGTTGATGTAGCCAGGGGATAAAAATTGCAATCTTTTTCCGCTTACGGTAGTGAATACTCTCGATGGGTCGGATATTAATTTATGTATTTTCTTCTGTAAGTAATTTTCTTTCTCTTTCATACATCAACTAAGGTTAAATTCTCGTAGTAAAATCTTGTTCTTTCGATTATTTTTTGTTCAAAGTCTTTTTCGGAAGAAGCAAAAATAATATCTCTAGAGACATTTACTATTAAGTTTTTGTTATTATTTAAAAATAGTATTTTTCCGAGGTTCCCACCTTGTGTTCCTATTCCCGGTAAAAGAATGAAATGTTCATTGGTTTGATCGCGAATTAAAGAAAATTCCTTTTCATTCGTTGCACCAACGACAAAGCCTAAATTACTTTGGTCGAATCTAGCTAACAGTCTTTTTAGGATTATTTCATAAAGTTTTGCATCGTTTATTTCAAGTTTTTGAAAATCCGATGCACCGGGATTGGATGTACATATTAAGACAAAGTTTAACTTGTCGGGATATTCGAAAAAAGGTTCTAACGAGTCTATTCCTAGAAATGGATTTAATGTAGCACAATCGAACTTGAAGTGTTCATAAAATGCTTTTGCATATGCTTTCGAAGTATTTCCAATATCTGCTCTTTTTCCATCTGCGATTGTTACAATGTTTTTGGGTATTATCTCAAGGGTTTTTTCGATGATTTCTATTCCTTTCGAACCAAATTGCTCGTAGAATGCAAAATTGATTTTATATGCACAAACAAACTTCCAAGTGCAATTGATTATTATTTTGTTGAATTCCAAAATGCCAAGTGTATCCTTTGCGAGCCCCTTTGGAATTTTTTCGATTTGGGGGTCCAATCCAATACACAATCTGGTGTTGTTGGTTTTCTGGATACTGATTAATTTTTCAAAAGCTAGCATAATTAGTAAATTTCTGGAACATAAGTAAATTCTTGAATTGGTGGTCTAACATATGAATTATCGATTTTCCTTGGGGGTAGTTCAATTGGCTTTGGGGTTACATCTTCGTATGGAATCATTGATAGTATGTGGGCAATGCAATTCAAACGAGCTTTTCTTTTATCATCGGCATTAACACAATACCAAGGGGAAATTTTGGTATCAGTATATTTAAACATCTCATCTTTTGCTTTAGAATATTCAACCCATTTGTTCCAACTCGCAAGGTCAATTTCTGAAAGTTTCCATCTTTTTTTGGGGTCGGTTGCTCTTTCTCGGAACCGCTTTTCTTGTTCCTCATCGCTAATTGAGAACCAATACTTTAGTAGAATAATACCGCTACGGATTAACATTTTTTCGAATTCCGGACAGGAGCGGAGGAATTCCCAATATTCTTCTTCTGTGCAGAATCCCATAACTCTTTCAACCCCAGCCCGATTATACCAACTTCGGTCAAAAATCACGATTTCACCAGCTGATGGTAAATGTGCCACATAGCGTTGGAAATACCATTGGGTTCTTTCACGGTCGGAGGGTTTTTCTAATGCTACAACTCTACAGCCCCGGGGATTCAAAGGCTCAGTAATCCGCTTGATTGTTCCACCTTTACCCGCAGCATCCCTTCCCTCGAAAATAATAACAACTTTCAACCCCTTATGTTTTACCCAATATTGAAGTTTTACAAGTTCTAATTGAAGTTTTGCAAGCTCTTGCTCGTAAAATTTCTTGTGAAGTTTGCCTTTTTCGTTGTACTTAGGAATTGGTTCATAATCTTTTTCCTTGTCTTTGTGCCCCATAACTTACCCTTAATGTTTAACATTCATAAGAGAAAAATAATATGTTTGTATCTCCATAATTTTTTTTGTTAAACATTTTGAAATTGGGATTTTCGTTTATTGTTTCTTTGTTTGAAATTTCAATAATGAAGATAGTCCCATATTTTGCAATCTTTTTTATCCCATTGTGCGAAATTAATTTATTGTTAAGTTCTAAACCGTATGGTGGGTCCGAAAAAACCAAGTCGAATTTTTTTTCGCTTTGGTAGCTTCTTAAAAAAGAAAAAACATCAGCAAAAGTAATTTTGTATTTTTCTTTTTCTATGTTTAAAGTATTAAGATTAGATGAAATAATCTCTATTGCAACCTTATTATTGTCTACAAATTGACAAAAAGAAGCACCACGGCTAAGTGCTTCGATACCGAGCATTCCGGTTCCTGCAAACAAATCCAATACGATTAGATTTTCGAAATTTATGTAGTTTGCAAGTGTATCGAAAATTGCTTCGCGAACGAAATCGGAAGTTGGTCTAATATTCCTGGATATTTTATGTTTAAAGGTTTTTCCTTTGAAGTTTCCGCCTACAACTCGCATTAGTAAATCTTTATTCTTTTGTGAAATTCGGGTAAGATTGAGCCAACGCAAGGTGCGAAGTGGTGTGCAATTCTTGCGCACAATTGCTTTGTGGGGGCATCGAGTTCACTTGTTACAAGGCGAAATGGATTTAACCTTTGAATTTTTTCAACTTTGTTCTTCAATTGTAATGAAATTTTTTCGAGCAAAACTTTGTTTAGATGGGAACCAAAAAAGAATAAAGAATCAATGGTAATGTTAAGTTCCTTGGCAATTTTTTCAAAATTTTGTTGAATAAGGTTTGGAATTTGCTCCTGAGAATTGTATTTGATTAGATTGTATGCAAAGAAATCTTGGTTCCTAACGATGCTATAATCAATGAATTTGTCGGAGATGTTGAATATACCAACTATTTTGCTTTTTTCTTCTGGGTAGTTGTAGAGCAAAGAATTGTGTGCTGAAATTTGACTAATTTCTATTCTTTCGACTATTTTCCCAACCTTGTTTGCAATGGTTTTGATTCCTTGAAATATCTTTTTGGGAATAATTGCAGCAAGATAATAAGTATGTTCTTTCCTAGGCATTAATTCAAAAAGATGGGTAGGGAATTCTTCTGTATTGAATTGTGGATATTGTTGGCGAATCTCAATGTTTATTACAGACAAGATTTCATTCGTTGAAATGTTTGGACGACCGGGGAATTGGGTCAATATTACATATTCCATCGGAATAGACACAGAAATTATATTAGTAAATTCTACGAAATCGTTTAGTAATCCATATAGTTCTTTTAAAGGAATTTCATTGCTGGGATTATCTATGTTTTCAAGGTCAATAGGGTCGGTTGTAGTTCCAATGTTTTTAAGATTTAACCCATTAGATGTCATTTCCAAAAGAGCCAAATATGTCCTTTCTGGTGAAAAAAATATTGATAAGATGCTATTCATAAATTTATTCCAAATTTTATTTTTTTCTTGTTTGTCTGAGAGTTTTGAAATAATAGATGGAACTAATTAGTTCCTTTTCAAAACCAATTTCTTGAATGTGGGCAACATCTAATTTTGGTACATAATATAGAAAATCAGCTAAATGAATAATTGTAGCAAAATTCAAATGGCTTCTATCCAACAATGAAGGTTGGTGGTGGTACGCTACTGCTTCGACTATTTGTAGTGGGAAGCCCCAAAGCCCGAGTAAATATGCTCCAATTTGGGCGTGGGTACATTCGTATATTTCCAATTCTGCATCTAAATTGTCAATCGACTTTTGTTCAGAAAGAATCATTACATTTTGTGGGTATGTGTAAGTATTTAAAAGAACAAATTTACCAACATCGTGAAGTACTCCGGCTGTATAAGCGCTATCTATTTCATATTTTTCTTTTAAGTACTTGTTTGCAAGGTGGTATGTATTCGATGCAACAACAAGGCTATGCTGCCAAAATTTTTCAAGATGTTTTCTGTTTTCTGTTGTCACCTTGAAATTCGAAAATAGATGAATGTAGAAAATTAATGATTTAATCACATTAACTCCAAGGTAGGATAATGCAAAATTGATATTGGTAATTTCCCTTTGCAAACCAAAGTATGCCGAATTTACAATTTGTAAAATTTTTGCAGTAAGATTTGGGTCCTTGGAGATTAAGTTTGAAATTTTGGTGAGCGAAAAATCTGGCTTAGAAATTTCTTGTTCTATTTGTAAATAAATTTCGGGTAAGGATGGGAGTGTTGTTGTATTTTTAACTAATTCTGTAACTTTTTCATTTTTTAAAATAGATTGTAAATGTAATGTTCTTTCAATTCTTTCTTTAATATTTTCTTTGGTATATGGAGGTGTAACAAATTGATGAACATAATGAGTAATTTGGGCAATGGTTTGGTTTTCAAGATTTGGTACAAGTGCATATCGAACAACTTCTGGGAATAGTCTTTTAATATCGTGTAAAAGGTTCGAGCCAGAAGCTAAAACTATGTTTGGGCTAGCAAACACAATGTCAATTTTGTTGTTTGCTAAGATTTGAAGACCTCTGTCTCCATTTTCAGCAAAGAAAACATCGAATTCGTCTTGGATTGGAATAATGTTTTTTACTATTTCTTTTACTATTTGTTCGTCGTTGACAATGAAAAGAATACTTGTTTTCATAATCCTAAAAAATGAAATAATAAATTACAAAAAAATATTTTAAACAAAAATTATTCCATATTTTGATGCACTCTTTCCCAAAAAGATGAAGAAAAATTTGGGTCTTTATAGTAAATAAATCTATGAATCTCTGGAAAAGATTTCAAAAATGTATTCGGTTTCATTCTTGCGTCTTTCGCTGGATATAAGGCTCCTCCGAATTCAATAATCATTTCGTCAACTTTGTCCAGTGTTGAAAATACTGTGTTTCCGATTGGAAAATCTATTGCAAGTGTCAAACCATCTTTTGGAAATGAAAGTAGTCCCGGTTTTGGAAAGTTTCCGAAGGTTTTTAAAACTGTCAAAAAGGAAGTAAGACCACTTTTTTTAAATTCGTTTACAATCGATAAAAGATTTTTTTCGCAATTTTCCCTTGGGATTACAAATTGGTACTGGAGGAATCCTTTCCTCCCATATAAATAATTCCAGTTGTTAACACCATCAAGGGGATAAAAAAACTTATCATAATCGACAATTTGCTCGGCAAAATTGTCAAATTGTTTCGAGTAGTATAAACTATTGAAAAGAAAATTAGAAAATCTATTGATTAAAGAAAAAGGCAAAACAAACGGAATGTTGATTTTGTTACTTTTTATTTTTTTTCTTAGTGAAATATTAGTATGATTTGCTCTTTGGTAAATGCCCCTAATAGCATTTATCCCACCATTAGTAACGTCTACCCAAGCGACGGTGTAGTCGAATTTTTTTTCGGAATCCTCATTGATTCTGAAAAATTCATCTAAGGTTTTGAATTTAATAGTTTCGAGGTAGAGATACTCGCTTTCTATCTTTTTTAACGAGAGTTCAGCCGTTAATATTAGACCAGTAAGACCTAAGCCCCCAATTGTTGCAAAAAATAACTCGTAGTTTTCATTTTTGGAGCAAAAATACTTCTTTCCATCTGAGCGTAAGAGTTCAAAGTTGTTTACATATCGTCCGAATGAACCAGAATTGTGGTGATTTTTTCCGTGTACATCGTTTGCAATAGCGCCGCCAAGTGTGATAAATTTTGTTCCCGGTGTTACTGGAAGGAACCAACCATATGGAATTACTAATTTTAAAATCTGTTCGAGTGTTACACCGCTTTCGCATTTAAGAATTCCTTTATTTGAGTCAAAATGTATGAAATGGTTCAATAGTGTAGTGTCCAAAAGTATTCCATTTTTGTTGAGACAAACATCCCCATAACTTCGCCCTAAGCCATAGGGTAGTACTTTCAAATTATTATTGAAAGGTATTAATTCGTCTCTCCATAGAATTTTTTCAACTTTTTGGAAGGGATGTTTAGGGTAGCGTCCCCAAGATTCATAATTTTTCATAACAAAAATGCCATTAACCAAGTAACAATCATAATAAACTCTATAGCAAGAAGATACGGATTTTTTAAAGCTTCCATAACTGGGTCGTTATCTACTTTGCCTTTTTGAGCAAAAAACCAAATAAACATCAACCATAATAAAAGGAGAAATGCATCTATCCATAAAAGTGAAGGGAATTTGTAAAGCTCCCAAACTTTTTCACTATTAATGTAAAGTATAAACACAATAACTGAGGCAAATGAACTAGAAATTCCAAATGTTTGAATAAAGTTGGTAAAATCAATATTGTATGGTCGCCCAGAGATATTCCCCTCGGCATTAGAAGAGATTTTAAGTTCCGTGAATCTCTTTAAAGTAGCAAGGGATAGGAAAAAGAACATTGAAAAAGCAAGGAGCCAATTCGAAATAGGAATATTGGTTGCAAGTCCACCTGCGTAAAGTCTTAGAACATAAAAAACGGATAGCAGGAAAACATCGAAAATAAATAATTGTTTTATTTTTAAAGAATATAGAAAATTCAATAAAACATATAAAAAGCAGACAAATGCAAACCAAAGATTGATTTCAAAAGAAAGGAAAAAACCTAAGATAAGTAAAATGAGAGAAATGAAGAAAGCAGTATAAAAAGAAATCATTCCGCTTGCAATTGGGCGAAATTTCTTCTTAGGATGTTTTCTATCATTTTCAATATCAATTATGTCATTCAGAATATACATTGATGATGCAATAAGAGAAAAAGCAAAAAAAGCAATAACACTTTGTGTCCAAACAGAAAAATCAAAAAACTTATGGGCTAAAAGTATCGGGGCAAAAATTAAAATGTTTTTTATCCATTGGTGTATTCGAATAAGTTTTAAAAAATTAGAAATTTTTGTTTTATTCTCTAATAAGTTTCCAGAAAAATTTTTTGTTTGTTTTTTTAGAAGAAACTGAACGAATCTGGAATTAGAAACCAATATTGCATTTTTCGAAATTTTCCAAATGTGGAAATCGCAAATTGAATCACCAATATAAGTGAAATTAAATTTCCCAAGTTTTTCTTCTAAAAATTTTGCTTTGGTTTTCCCTTTCATCAAAATTTCCTCGTTCGAGCCGTACACTTCGTCGAATATTTGAAGTGTATTATTGATATTATCTGCGATTTTTTGATTGGAAGCAGTTACCAACAATAGTTTATTATTGTTCCTTTTTGCCTCAAGTAGATAGTCAATTGTTTCTGTTCGATAAGGGAGATTTTGATAGTCTATGTTCACATATTCAGAGAGTTTTTTCTTTAAAAACCTTCTCGATTTGAATAGCCATATCAATATTAAAAATATTCTTAAAGGATTTTGTTTTAGGAATGAAGTGATTTGTTCAATTAGTAAATCTGTGGAAATAAGAGTGTAATCTAAGTCGACGCATACAACTTCAGTTTGTTTTTTTTCTTCCATTTTTTAAAAATAAAAATGCAAAAATAATAATGATTGCACTAACTTTTGTGCATAAATCAACAATTAAATATTATTGCAGTTGTAAAAAAGATATTAATATTTTAAAATCTGGTCTATAGCGTTGAAAATTTTATCTTCCGTAACTAAAACATAATTTTCGTAATTAGGATGGTAGGGAATATGTGAATCATAAGATGCTACTCTGATTATTGGAGCATCTAAATGGTTGAAAGCAAATTGAGAAACAGTTGCGGAAATTTCTGCACCGAAGCCATTTGTCCAAGTATCCTCGTGAACAATTATCAATCTATTTGTTTTCTTTACGGAATTGATTACCAATTCTTTATCCCAAGGGATAATGGTTCGAAGGTCGATTATTTCAATGGAAATTTCGGGATTTGATTTAATAAATCTTTTTGCGGCTTGAACAGAGTCTTTTACCCCCATACCCCAAGTTACAATAGTTAGATTTCGACCTTCTTGAACTATACGTCCTTTGCCAAAAGGTAGAAGGAAGTCCTTTCCGGGCTCGATGGAAGTTGAAAAGGGATGTCGGTATAAGCCCTTATGTTCACAAAAGATAACTGGGTCTTGAAGTCTGCAAGCAGTTTTAAGTAAACCCTTTGCATCGGCTGCATTTGATGGATATGCTATCATTAATCCTGGGATGTGTGCGAAAATTGATTCAATATTTTGGGAATGGTATAAACCACCATGGATATAACCTCCGACAGCCACTCGTATTACAACTGGAGCAGAAAAGTTACCATTCGACCTATATCGCATTGTTGCAATTTCATTTTTTATTTGCATAAAAGCGGGCCATATGTAGTCGCCAAATTGCATTTCGACTACTGGTTTCATTCCTCTAAGAGCTAACCCTAAAGCAACACCAGCGATTGATGCCTCGGCAAGTGGTGAGTTAAAAACACGTTTGTTGCCAAATTTTGTAGAAAGTCCTTTGGTTGCAGTAAAAACCCCACCTTTTGGGTCTGCTATATCTTCACCGAATATTACCATTTTTTCATTAATTTCCATTTCTTCGTGCAAAGCGTGGTTGATAGCATCGACCATAACAACATTTTCACCTGATTCTGGATATTCCTCGGAATATTGTAAATTTCTTGTGCTTTCGGGAGCAAAAATATGGAGTATTGAATCTTCAGGTTTAGGGTCTGGTTCATCCCAAGCTTTGTCTGCCCAATAATCAATTTCTTTATTTACTTGTTCAAGAATATCATTTAATTCCTCGTGTGTCGAAATATTATTATCTGTTAAATAAGTTTGAAATTTCTTTATTGGGTCTTTTTCAAGAGCCCTTTCGAGTTCTTCTTTCGAGCGATATTTGCGATGGTCGTCGCTAGAAGAATGTGGAAGAAGTCTTTCAACAAGAGCGTGTAAAAGTACTGGTCCACAACCAGAAGTTGTGTAATCCAATGCTTCACGTGCAGCAACGAGGGATTCGAAGAAGTCGGTACCATCGAATGTTTTAATTTTTAAATTTGAATAGCAACAGAACGTGTGGCCAACTGTTGCGCCCATAGATTGGTGTTCTCTTGGAACCGAGATAGCATATTTATTGTCTTGAATACAAAATATTACTGGCAATTGGTCCCGTGTTGCCCAATTAACTGCTTCATAGAATTCCCCTTCGCTTGTGGCTCCTTCACCAGAATCGACATAGGTAACTTCGTCTGTTCCGTAGAATTTAGTAGCAAGAGCCGTTCCAACTGCATTCAGAAATTGTGTTCCAGTCGGGGAAGAAGCGGTTGGCATATTTAATTTAATATGCCCATAGTGACCGGGCATTTGTCTTCCTCCACTTGCTGGACAATTTGGCTTGCCATAAGCCATTAAGAAATACTCAAAAGGTGTAATTCCAAGGGTGTAAGCTAAAGCAACATCACGATAATATAGCCAGAACCAATCTTTGCCGGGCCGCAATGTTAACCCAATTGCAATTTGAATTGCTTCGTGCCCGCTACCTCCTATGTGAAAAAAAGATTTTCCTTGCTTAAGTAATTTTAGATGTTTTTCGTCGGTTAACCTTGATTGAAGCATTAATTTGTAAACCTTTAAGAGGTATTCTTTAGAAAGTTCGAGTTGAATGTGAGGAGGAATGTCCTTTCTCAATTTTACTGATTCACGCGAACACGCAGGACCACGATTGTGTACACAATAATCGGTCTCGAACGAGTCAGTGATTGCTTGTGAAATTACTTGCTCTGATAAATCAAGATAAGAATTTTTTGCCATTTTTGTATTCCATTATTATTATACTTTTGCACTTATGGGTAACTAACAAAAATATTAATTTAGTTTAAATTTTTTAAAAGGTTTTGACGAATAAAATTGTATTTTATGAGTTGGAAAGAGATAATCAATCAAGAAAAAATTAAAATTTTTTTCCAAAAAGTATTGAAAGAAAAAACGCTATCGAACGCATATTGTTTTTTTGGAATTGAGGGGGTTGGGAAATTTGCATTAGCTTTGAACATTATTAAAACTTATAGTTGCCTTCAACCAAAAATTGAAGGGGATTTTTTAGAACCTTGTGAAGGATGTAGTAATTGTCTTTCGATTCGAAGTTTAAAATTTCCTAATGTTGAATATATCTTTTCCTTGCCTTCTTTTAAGACACAAGAAAAAGAAGGTGACAGTATTTATTCATCACTTTCTGATTCAGTAATAGAAGAAATGAATTCTAAGTTGAGAAACAAAATAAATAACCCCTATGTAAAATTTGCAATTGAAGGTGCGAACCAAATACGTATTGCTCAGATAAGAGAATTAAGGAAAAGCCTTGCTCTTTCCAATTCATTTCCCGGTAGGAAATTTATAGTAATTTTTAACGCAGAGGATATGCGTGTGGAAGCACAAAATGCTTTTTTAAAGACATTGGAAGAACCAAGGGAAGATATTACCTTTTTTCTTTTAACAACAAGAAGAGAAAGCCTATTGCCAACAATTCTTTCAAGATGTCAATCGATTTTTTTCCCACCATTGAGCGACGATGAAGTTTTCTTTTATTTGATAAGAAACTTCAACAAAAGTGAAAATGAACTAAGAATAGTTTCGAGATTTGCAAATGGCTCGATTACTAAGGCAATCGAACTTGTAGAGTCCAATCTAAAAGAAACAAGAGATTATCTTGTTAATATACTTAGGTTTGCTTTAAAAAAAGAACTTCCGGGGAAACAATTAATTGAAAGTATAGAAAAATTTGCAGAGAATTTAGATAAAAAAGGAGCACAAAGTTGCTTACAATTATTAGCAAATTGGATTAGAGATGCCATTTTGTTAACTCAAAATGGTACTAATAATTTAATTGTTAATTTGGACGACTTAGATACATTGAAACGGTTCTCGGAAAAATTTGGAAACAAACCTTTGGGTAGTGCTATCGAAATTATTGAAAATTGTAATCTTATGATAAATTCTAATGTTCAAATACCAAATGTATTTATTAATCTATTTTTAGAACTTAGAAAGTTATTATTGTAAATATTTTTTGTTTAAAGTTAAAGTGTTAAATTGGGTTCCAAATTTTTGGTAATTTTTTCAATTATGGGCAAAAGAGTTAAAACTTCAAAAAATGGTGATAATGTTGATTTGACACCAATTTTAGGTAACTTTGTACCTCCCCACTCGGTAGAGTCGGAGATGGCTGTTCTTGGTGCTATGCTCCTCGATAATTCTGCTATTACGAAAACGCTCGAAATGCTAACTAAAGATAGTTTTTATCTCGAACGTCACAAAATAATTTTTGAAACAATTGTTCAGATGTTCGAAAAGGGGGTTCAAGTCGATGCTTTAACACTTGCGGAAGAATTGAAGAAAAGAAATAAATTCGATATCGTTGGTGGGGGAGACTACATTGCCAATTTAATGACAAATGTCCCTTCTGCAGAAAATGTAGATGATTATTGTCGGATTATTCTTGAACGAAGTTTTAATCGTGAACTTCTTAAAGTTTGTGGTGAAATAATTTTTGAAAGTACCAAAGGAGATGTCGATTCACTTGAGTTGATTGATAAAGCAGAAAGAAAAATTTTCCAAATAGCAGAAAAAAGGTTTTCCAAAAACTATGTTGGAATAAAAAAGATTTTACATAACATTATCGACCATCTATCTCAATTAGTAGAAGGTGGAACAAAAGGAATCACCGGGGTTCCGAGTGGCTTTATCGATTTGGACCGTTATCTTGGGGGCTTTCAAAAGTCCGATTTGATAATTATTGCAGCTAGACCTTCTGTCGGTAAAACAGCCTTTGCTTTGTCGATTGCAAGAAATGTTGCTGTCGACTACAATATTCCGGTTGGTTTTTTCTCGTTAGAAATGTCTTCGCAACAACTAACACTCCGTTTGATTTCTTCGCAAACTGGTATAGATAACCACAAAATTAGAACAGGGAACATTAATAGAAATGATTTAAAGAATATTATTAATAAGATAAACAAACTTTCGCAAGCTCCATTGTTTATCGATGATAGTCCGAAAATAAATCTGGTTGAATTGCGAGCAAAAGCTCGCCGTTTGAAAGCAGAACATAACGTTGGTCTAATAATAATTGACTATCTACAATTGATTGACCCACCAAAAGCAGAAAGTAGAGAACGAGAGATATCGATTATTTCTCGAACATTAAAACAAATTGCCAAAGAACTGGATATTCCAATAATTGCACTGTCTCAGTTAAATAGAGTAGTAGAAACTAGAAAAGACCGAAGGCCACAATTGTCAGATTTACGGGAGTCAGGGAGCATTGAACAAGATGCCGATGTTGTTTTATTTATTTACAGACCCGAAATTTATGGAATAAGTCTTTGGCCTGATTCCAAAGACTCAACAGAAGGTACTGCCGAAATTATTATTGGAAAACAAAGAAACGGGCCAACAGGTTCCTTCCGCGTTGTTTATTTGAAGGATACACTCCGTTTTGATAATGGTGATTTTAGATATGTTGACGAAGAAATAATGGCAACTGCTCCTTCGGTTGAAGAGGACTATTTTGAGAATTTGGAAAGCGATATAGACGATATAGATATTGATGAACCCGATGATAGTTTTTAACTAAAATGGAAGTTTAGAGAAATCGACATTACCGCCAGATATTATTATTCCAATGTTCTTGCTTTGAAAAATTTCTGGATATTCTAGAACACCCGCAAAAGGTACTGCCCCAGATGGTTCAACAACAATTTTTGCCCTTTCGAAAAGTAATTTCATTGCGTTTATTATTGCTTGTTCCGAAACAGTAATAATTTTTTCAACCAAATTCTTTATGATGTAAAATGTTCTTTGAGAAAGTGAGGTAAGAAGTCCATCGGCAATTGTTTTGGGATTAATCGAGGGATATATTTTGTTGTCTCGTATGGAACGGTAGGCATCGTCTGCGCCCGAAGGTTCAACTCCAATTACTTTTGTATTTGGCGAAGTTGCCTTTGTTGTTAATAATGTTCCACTTAATAATCCACCTCCACCAACTGGAGTTAGTATAAAATCTAAGTTCGAAACATCTTCCAGCAATTCCTTTGCAACTGTACCTTGACCAGCAATTACGTTAAAATTGTCGTACGGGTGAATAAAAATTGCTTTTGTTTTTTCAATAAAAGAGTTTAATGTTTCTTCGCGGGATTGCTGCGTAGGTTCACAGAAGATTATTTCTGCACCGTAGGAGCGTACGGCAGAAATTTTAGGAATTGATGCACTCGATGGCATAATGATAGTGGTTTTAGTTCCAACGATTTTACCGGCATAAGCAATAGCTTGTGCGTGGTTCCCCGATGAATGTGTTGCAATTCCATTGCTTAGTTTTGTTTTCTCCAACAATAAAACAGCGTTGAGAGCACCCCTTGCTTTAAAAGCCCCTACCTTTTGAAAATTTTCACATTTAAAAAATAAATTGCAACCCGCAATAGAATTCAAAGATTTTGAAGTGATAATTGGTGTCCGATGTATGTATGGTTGAATTCGTTTATGGGCATCGATAATATCGTTAAAACTTGGAACAATAGGTTCATTCTTCTGGTTCCATTCCATAGTCTTTCCATTCTTCTTTAGAAGGACCGTAAACCCCGGGCACCTTCAAGTTTGCTTGTCTCATTAATACAGTGATTTGGCTTCTGTGATGTATTTCGTGTTTTATGTAAGCATACAACATATAATTTACTTTCCATTTTTCGCCATAGATTTCTATTTCTTTTGTTAGATCCTCGTCTGTTAGCTTATTGGGAATTTGTTCGAGTAGGTTATCAATTGCTTTTTTATAATTCTCTTCGATTTCTTGGACACTTTGTAGTTTTGTTTCTTTGCAAATACCATCAATTTGAATATTTAGATATTTAAACATATCGGAAATAGTGAAAATAATGTGTCGGGCAATATTTTCGATTGTTCTTCCTTCTTCATAAACTTTGGTAGAAAGGGAATCATTAGTTAGAGATTTGAAAATCTTCAAAGTTTTTTCGGATTCATCCTTTAAATCTGATAGAAAATCTCGAACCTTGCAATACATAATAAAATTAATTTTTTTAAAATTGCAATTTAATTATTTTTACTTTATGTATTCATACATTAAAGGAAAGATTATTAGGAAAACTACTTCAACCATTGAAATAGAAGTTAATGGTTTTGGTTTTGAACTACTTGTGTCTTTGAATTCCCTTTCAAAACTTGGTGAAGTTGGGGATGAGATTATCATTTACACTATATTTCTGTTTCGTGACGATAATTTTCAAGTTTATGGTTTCGCTACCCAAGACGAAAGAGAAATTTTCCAGGAATTGATAAAAATCTCTGGAATTGGACCAAAAATTGCCCTGGCTATTCTTTCATACTTAGAGGTAAGTGAATTCATTGAAGTAGTTAAAACTAACGACATAAAAAAGTTGGTGAAGTTACCCGGCATAGGTAGAAAAACCTCCGAACGAATTCTTCTTGAGTTTCGAGAAAAAATCAAAAAGTTCGATAAAGTGGAAAAGGTAGAGGTATCGATGGATGGAAAAAATTTATACGAAGAAGCAATTACTGCATTAAGTGTTTTAGGATATCAAGAAATTCGAGTGAAAAATATTGTTAAAGAAATAATTAGCAAGTCGAACAAGTTAACAATTGAGGAACTTTTGAAACAGACTTTAAAGGTTTTAAACAAATAGAACCTTTTCTAATAATAATTAAAACCAATAATAAGCAAAACGAATAAAAATACCGCGTCGCAAATTATAACCAATCCCGACAAAGTAGTTATCGAGATAATAGTAATCGATACCAAGACCAAAATTTAATCCTACTTTGTTTTCGGTTTTGCCAGTGTAGTAGAGTTGACCAAAATCGTATTGAATATTGGTTCTAAGCGACCTTGCAAGGATAGAATCTTGTTGAACATAAAAACCAATATTCGGTGTAATGATAAAATCATCGAAAACTTCAAAGAAATAATAGAAATCTGTTGTAACAAGAACGTAAGTAAATTTGTAATCTTCATATTCCCCAAGTTTCGGCAAAGGAAATTGTGTCGAGGGATAGATATATTTTGGTTTTGGTGCAGCAAAACCAGTTAAACCCATAGAGACACCAATATTCCAGAAACGGAATCCTAATGCCGCACTAAGTTTCAAATTGCTCCAACCGACCTCGCCAAAAATACTTTTCAAATTGCTTGCCCAAAAGCTTTCTTCAGCCTTTAGATTTATCCCACAAAGCAACAGAATTATTATTACAAAATTTTTTTTCATAGCAACATACTAAGGTTGGTTAACAAATCAAGAAGTAGAACAAAATTGTTTTTGAAAAAGATGTCTGGACAAGGGTAAATTCCCTTGTCCAGAAAATACTATTGAAGTTGGTTTTATAGCTAATCATTTCTAATTAGCATCGGTGAACTTTACTTACTCAAGAATTGTTGAGCATAATATTTTGGAGTTAGTTTTTCGCCAGTTGCTTTTTCAATCATATCGTTCCAAAAGTATTTTGCACCGACTGAGAAGACATTATCAATTAAATACTTACCTACATCTTTTTGATTATAAAAACTATAATCTTGGTTGGGATTGCCCTTTAAAACTTTTTGGATGATATAATTTTGTAACTGCGAGGCTAATAGTTCACCAAGTAAATAATTATGATAATAGCAGGGACTTGTTGCAATGTGAATTTTTGTTGCCCAGTCTGGTTCATTTCTACCTTCGGGCTTCTTTATCATTTGATATTTTTCTACTAAATCCCACCAAAGCTTATTCAAATCTTGGTCTGGGTTCTCATACATACTTTTTTCGAAGCGAAACATAACTTGCGACCAACGAGAAAATACAAGTTGTTGTAGGCGCAAAGTTTTTCGAACAGGTTCTTTTATTTTTTCGATTTCATTATGAGGAATATTTAACATTTCCGCTAACCATTGGGGATTGGAAGCAAGGCGACCGAACAGCATTGCAATTGCTTCTGTGGTAAAAATGTGAGCGGGGGACTTTAAATCCCAAGGCAAGTTGTCGGCAAGGTATTTTTCGTAAAGAGCGTGTCCATTTTCGTGTAATGTAGTTTCCATCCACCTTGCATTTGGTTTGATATTGCATAGTATTCGAATGTCCTTTGCATCTCTGTCTATATTAATGCAAAAGGCGTGTTGATTTTTATTTTCTCTTTCATAAAGGTCGCTCCTTGCCATAATATCGTCGATTGGAAGTCCAATAGAGGAATAGTAATCTTTAGCAATTTTAGCAATATCTTTGTCCTTATAAAAGTGGTCGAGGTCTACCTCGTATATTTTTGGAGCTTCTTGGAAAAATCTATTTTGGTAATGCCAGGGCATCAATTCTTCGGGTTTTATTTTGTATCTCTTTGCCAACACTTCGTCCATAAGTTTTTTCTCTTGCACAAAAGCGTCTCGGGTTAGATTGTCAAGTTCATCAAAAAGTTTCTCAATTTCTGCGGGGTCTTGCTCGCTTAATCTAAGACTCATATCGTGGTAATTTTTAAAACCAAGCTCACGAGCGACCTCGTTACGGAGTTTTACTAATTTAATAATATCTTCTGCAACAAGCCGGCCAATTTTCTTTTGCGATTCCCAAACTTCTTTCAATTCTTTATTGTTGGTAGAAGTTTTCAATATTTCTTCGACATCATTATCCGATAGTTTTTTCTTACCATATTCAGTACGGTACGATGAATATTTGTTTTCTATTTCACTTTGCAACTTGGTAATTCTATTTAACTTAGCTGTGTCCACTTGTTTCCCCAGAAATGTTAAATAAAGCACATCTATTCTGCGCTTTTTTATGGGGTCTTGAATTAAGTTGGATTCTTTAATTCGTTTAAGTCTTTCGAAAAGATTTTTGTTCGATAAAATTTCGTTAACTTTCATTTCGAGTTGAGCAAATTTCTCCCAATTTTCTGGGGTACTATTTGTTGCAGCAACAAAGTATTGGAGCGACATTTCTCGATATGCAGGCTTCATTTGAGTTTCATAATCCGAAATTAATTGTTCGTACTCTTTTTCCATTTTTGCAATCTCCTCTTGTTTTGCTTTTTCTTTACCACAATTTGTTACGAAAAGTATAGTAAATAATAGTAGAAAAGAAAGATAACTAAATTTTTTCATAGAAATTCCCTTTTAATTAACATACAAAATGAAAAATTAATAAAAACTATTTATTAATTGAAAAAAAACGAAAAAATGTTTGGAAATTTGTAAAGATTAACTTAAATTAGTAATTGCAGCATAATGAGGATTGATACTAACCTTTTGGGTTAGATTTTGATTATGATTACTGGGGACGAGCTAAAGGGGTCTGAGTTTTCCAGAAAGCAGAATTTTCCATTTATTTGGTTAATTCTGGCTTTTTTATTTTTCTCAATACTAATTTTCTTTTCTGTTTTTTGGAGTAGCAATAAAACCATCAAAAGATTTGAACTTTCGGGATTTAAATATTTTGATTCGAAACCGATTGAAAGTCTGCTTTCATCAAATCTCTATCGAAATATTAACATCAACGAGTTGAAATCAAGTTTAGAAAAATTTGATTTTGTCGATAAATGTAAGATTTACAAGAAAGATTCGGAAACTCTTGTTGTAGAAATACTCGAAAAAGAACCTCTTTTGTTGTTTTCCAGCTCATCTGGTGTACAAAGAATTATTTCAGAAAGGTTAGAATTCATCCCTTTTGCAAACATAAAGTCTATAGATGTTCCTATTTTTTCTCTCGAAACTATTGATGAAGCAATAATAAGACAAGAGTACTTTGATGTACTAAATTTTGTCAAAGGGTTAAGGAAATTTTATCCTTCTGTTTATATGAATATTGATGAAGTAAATTGCGATAAGTCCACAATTTGTTTGTATACCAAATCAACAAGAACTAAAGTTTTATTCAATAGGAATATGAGCTTGGAAAAAGTGGAATTGTTTGAAGAGGTTTTTAGTAGAAAGGATTGGATGAAATTTTTTGAAAGAGAGATTGATTTTCGTTTTGATGGTTTAGTAGTAATTAGATAAAAAAATGGACAACAAACAGAAAGCAAAAGAAAATAGGACAAGTGAAAAAATTAGTGTTGGGTTGGATATTGGTACTTGGAAGGTTTGCTGCGTTATACTTTCTCAATCGAACGAAAGTCGCTCACCAACTATCCTTGGTGTGGGAATTACAGAAAGGAAAAGGAGTAAAGCTCGCCACGGAAGGATTGATAATATCGAAAATACAAAAGAGGATATAAGAGATGCGCTGAAATCTGCAATACATCAGTCGAATGTTGATGTTGCTTCGGTAAACGTTGGGTTAATGAATAAATTTGTGAAGTTCCACGAAACTCGTGGTCTTGTTTCTATTAGTTCACCAGATAAAATTATCACAGAAAATGATGTGCAAAGGGTTTTGGAAGATGCAAAAAAAATTGGTCTGTCGAACGATTACCATATTATCCATATTTTGCCTCAGGAGTATATAATTAACAATAACATACGAGATTTGATAAATCCGGTTGGAATGAGTGGCAGTAAATTGGAGGTCGAAGCAAAAATTGTTTCTGCTTTGGCATTGGATGTGAAAAATATTGGGCTTTGTCTTGAACCCAATGGTTTGAAAATAGAAAATATTGTTCTTCAACCTTTGAGTACAGGATTAGCAGTGCTCGATGAGGATGAAAAGGATTTAGGGGTTGCTGTTGTTGATATTGGAGACCTATATACCGAAATCGGGATTTTTGTTGATGGGCTATTTAAATTTGCTTCGGTTTTACCAATTGGTGGAAGGTATATCACGGAAGATATTAGAGTGCTTTTGAACACAGTTTTTTCACAAGCAGAAGAGATTAAGAAGAATTATGGACATTGTTATCTACCCGAATTACACGAGGATAAGCAGATTATGATTGCTGGTGCACACAATCGTAAACCACTTACATTTTTAAGAAGCCATTTATGTCGAATAATACAGGCGAGAATGGAGGAAATTTTCCGACTTGCTGTTGATGAATTGAGAAGTTCTGGTTTAGTGAACAAACTTGGTGCCGGAGTAGTCCTGACAGGTGGTACTATGATGTTAGAGGGGGTCGAAGATTTAGGTGTTGAAATATTTGGGATGCCAGTTCGAATTGGTTTACCTTCAGATTTAGGTTATGGTGGATTAACTCAAGAAGTTAATAAACCATACTTTTCAACTGCTGTTGGACTTGCTCTTTATGGTTTGAAATATCAAAAAATAGATGAAGTAGGTAAGAATTTTGAAAATGATAATTCGAAAACAAATAAGAAATTTTCATTGTTAGAAAAATTGATAAATTTTTTTAAAAACATTTAGGGGGGATTATGGTTGATCTTGACAATTCATTCGAGGAAATAACCAGAATTGCTGTTGTAGGGGTTGGGGGCGCTGGCTGCAATGCAATTCAGAATTTAATTAACTTCGGAATTGATGGCGTGGACTTGATTGCGATTAATACAGATGCAAAGCAACTTCGTGTCAATCCAGCACCAATTAAACTCGCAATTGGAAAAAATAGAACCAAAGGACAAGGAGCAGGTTCAAATCCAGAAATTGGGAGGCAAGCAGCTGAGGAAGATTATCAAACAATCCAGGATATGCTGAAAAATAAAGATATGGTTTTTGTTACTGCTGGTATGGGTGGTGGAACTGGAACTGGAGCTTCTCCTCTTGTTGCGAAGGCAGCGAAGGAAAACAATGCTCTTGTTGTTGGAATTGTTGTTACTCCATTAAATAGCGAAGGTTTCGAGCGATGGGAAAATGCTTATAAGGGAATAGAAAATTTGAGAAAAAATCTTGATGGGTTGATAATTATTTCTAATGAAAAACTTTCAAAAGTTTCTCGTGAACAAGGCCTTTCTGTTTCCAAAGCCTTTCAATTTGCCGATAGGGTTGTTTATGATGCTACAAAGGGCATTATTGATTTGATTAATAGCGTTGGAATAATTAATGTTGATTTTTCGGATGTAAAAACCGTTATCCAAGGAAAAGGAGATGCTTTGATTGGGAAAGGTTTCGGTGATGGCGAACAAAGGTCGCTTTCTGCGGTCGAATCTGCTTTAAATTCTCCTTTGCTCGAAGGTATTGACCTTCGAAATGCCCAAAGTGCCTTAGTAAATATAACTTGTGGGGAAGACTTTTTCCATTACGAAATAGACCAAGTTTTAACAAAGATTCGCGAAGCAACGAATCCCAATTTAAATATCATTTATGGGTTAGTTGAAGATGCCACATTGAAAAATGGAGTTTCTGTTACAGTTGTTATTACTGGATTTACTAATTCATTTCTTCAAGAATATCTTGAAAAGAAGAAGACACAAGAGAAAAAGCAAAAAACTCCAATTGATAGGGGAGAATTTGTAACAAATGAATATTCATTGACTGACAAAAATGTGTTTGAACCTTCCGTTAACTTTAAGGCCTATAGAAAATTGCCCGAGGATATAAAAAACGACCTCCAAACACCCGCTTTAGTAAGAAACGAACTTTTCAGAACTAAATCTGTTGATATAGATATTTCTTTTGATGGTAAACAACCTTTCATTCTTCGCCAAGATGAGATAGAAAATGAAGAACAAAAAAATAATAACATAAACAATAATAATCTCGATATTCAGCAAAGACCCTACTTTAGAAGAATTATGGATTAGATAATCAGATTTAAGTTTAATAGTTATTTTCTCCAAAAAATATGTTTAGGTTAATCTTTTGCGAAATAGTTTATTCGTAGGAGTTTTCTTTTTTCACAATTGATTAATGATTGATATTTATTTTTATTTATTACAATAAAACTATCTACTTTTAAAAAAGATTCTTAGTTTTCTATGAAAAAATGAGAAAGATATTAAGTTAAAGCCAAATTATTTGTTTTGAAAGACACACTGGTTTTACTATTCCCCCAATTGAAATAAAAAGATTTAAATAGATTGATTTGTTTAGTCAAGAGTTAGTAATCTTACTTATGAAAGAAATAAATCTTTTAAAAATAACAAAGCAATTCCGATAACCGAAAGAAATGCTCCTACAATGGATTGTATTGAAAATCTTTCTTTTTGCAAATATCTAGAAATTGGAAGCATTAATACTGGTTGAAGGGACATCAAAGTTGCTGCAATCCCAATTTGGGTATTTGTTACTGCAATGTAACTAAATGTAATTCCAAGGTAGGGGCCTATGATAGACCCAAGAACCAAAAGGAATAATATTTTTCTGTTGTAAAGGTGTGTTAATAATTTGGTGTTGATTCTTTTGGAGAGAATTCCTATAAATGTTAAAACAAGGAAAGATGGGAAAATGCGATAGAAAGTAGCAGAAAGTGGATGTATGTTGTCAATAAAAAAAGCATATTTTGTTAGTATTAATCCTCCAGCTTGCCCAAGCGAGGAAAGTAATCCAAAAATAATTCCCTTATGAGTAATGTTATATTTGGCTTTTTCTTTCCCATTTTGTTGGTATACAACCAAACAGATTCCAACAAATGTGATAATCATACCTAAAATACCAACGAGAGGTATTTGTTCGTTAAATGCAAAGTAAGCAATTATAGCCCCAAAAGCAGGATTGCTGGACATCAGTATCATTGTATAACGAGGGCCTATTTCTTTTAAAGACTTAAACAAGAATGTGTCACCAAGTACCAAACCTACAATACCACTTAGTACTAGGAAAAATAATTGGTTTACGTTCGTTGAAAGTGTTATTTGAAGTAAAATACAAGTAAAAAACATTAGAAAAGAAGAGATTAATAAACGAGAGATATTTAAATTAAAAGAACCAATTCTTGTAACAATTGACGAAAAAATATATGGCGAAATAGACCACAAAACCGATGCCGTTAATGCGCTTAATTCTCCAATCAATTTTATTCCTAAAAAAACTACAAAATTAATTTTTTTGAAAGGACTTTTTTTCTTAATTTGTAAAATCATCAATAAATTAGAGGTTAAAATGGGAAGTGTAATTGTTTCAGCTGTTCGTACACCAATAGGTGCTTTCCTTGGTTCCCTTTCGAATTTCACTGCACCACAGTTGGGGGCTATTGTAATTAGAGAGGTTGTTAATAGAGCCGGTATCAAACCCGATGAAGTAAGCGAAGTAATTATGGGCCAAGTTCTTCAGGGTGGCGTTGGTCAAGCACCAGCACGGCAAGCAGCTATTTATGCGGGGTTGCCGGTAAGTGTACCTTGTATGACAATCAACAAAGTTTGTGGAAGTGGATTAAAGTCCGTAATGCTTGCCGACCAAGCAATCCGATGTAAGGATGCTTCAATTGTTGTTGCTGGTGGTATGGAATCAATGTCGAATGCACCCTATTTTGTCAAGAAAGCTAGGACAGGATTTAAAATGGGGAATGTAGAGCTAATTGATTTGATGATTCACGATGGTTTGTGGGATGTATATAACCAAATTCATATGGGAAATGCTGGTGAATTGTGTGCAAGTGAATGTCATATTAGTAGAGAAGAACAAGATGAGTATGCTATTATGAGTTACAAGCGGGCTCTCGAGGCGCAAGAAAAAGGGTGGTTCAATCAGGAAATTGTTCCAATTGAAATTGAAGATAAAAAAGGGAAAATTGTTGTTGACAAGGACGAGGAACCATCCAAAGTTAATTTCGAGAAAATACCTCAATTGAAACCAGTTTTCAAGAAAGATGGTACTGTGACTGCTGCGAATGCTTCCTCGATTGATGATGGGGCTGCCGCTGTTTTAGTTATGGATGAAGAACTTGCTATGAATAAAGGGCTAAAGCCTTTGGCAAAAATCATTGCCCACGATTCATATGCTCAGCAACCGGATTGGTTCACAACTGCACCTGCAAAAGCAATCGCAAAGGTTTGCCAAAAAGCCGGTATGAAGGTTGAAGATATTGATTTGTTTGAAATCAACGAAGCTTTTGCAGTCGTTCCGATTATTACTTGTCGAGAATTAAATATTCCTTACGATAAGGTTAACATTCACGGAGGAGCAGTTTCTTTGGGCCACCCAATTGGTGCTTCTGGTGCAAGAGTTCTTACTACCTTAATTTATGCATTAAAAAGAGTTGGTAAAAGATATGGTCTTGCAACTTTGTGTATTGGTGGTGGCGAAGCAAGTGCTATGATTATTGAAGCTCTTTAGTTTCAATAAATCAAAAGGTTATTAATTTTTTGGGGTTGAATAGAATTATTTCATTTAATGTGATTTTTTTAGCTAATTTATCAATTGAACTTTTTAATCAGATTCTAAATCTTTAATCTTGTATAGTAATTATTCCCAAAAGACAAAAAGTTGATTTCATTTGATCTTGTAATTAATTAATAGTTTAGTTTAATTAAACTTTTAATTTTGTATTTTTTAAATTAGAGGTATTTATGAAAGCAGTTGTTCTTAAACAGCACGGCTCACCAGAAGTATTAGAATTTATTGAAAATTTTCCCGAACCAGAGCTATCTTCAAATGAAGTATTAGTAAATGTAAAGTTTACAAGTTTAAATAGAGTTGATTTACACATCCGCAAAGGTTATCCGGGACTTAATTTAAGATTTCCTCATATTTTGGGTGGAGATATTGCTGGAACAGTAGTAAAGGTTGGATCGAATGTTATTAATCTTAAAGAAGGAGACAAAGTTGTTTCATATCCAGTGGTTATACCAGAAAAGACAAATCCAAAGTTTACTGGCACTGAGCAATTAAATGATAATTGGAAATTTTTTGGAATGCATTTGAACGGTTCATATGCTCAATTTGTTTCTGTCCCCGCAAATAACTTGGAAAAGTTGGATTCCGAGACCAAATTTGAACACGCTTGCACACTTCCCGTGGCTGGTTTAACTGCTTATCACTCCGTTGTTAAAGTTGGAAATATTCAAGAAGGGGATATTTTCTTTTTTTGGGGTGGTGCAAGTGGAATGGGGTCTTTTGTTATTCAACTTGCGAAACTCGCTGGTGCAAAAGTAGTTACTACCGTTGGTAACAATGCAAAGCGGGAAAAAGTAATAGAAATTGGTGCTGATTATGTTTTTAATCATAATACCGATGATGTTGTTTCAGAAGTTAACAAACTGTTTCCCTTTGGAGTTGATGTTATTCTTGATTATGTAGGAAGTGCTACTTTTGATAGGTCGCTTGCAATGTTAAGAAAAAATGGGAAACTTATCGTTTGTGGAATGATGTCTTCCCCCGAAGTAAATTTAAATTTGCAAAAGTTTTATATTCGTCATCTCAATTTGTTGGGAATATATCTGGGTTCCCCAGATGAATTCAAAAAATTAGTGAATTTATTGAATCAGAAAAAGATAACTCCTTTAA
Source organism: Ignavibacteria bacterium (assembly GCA_026416955.1). Taxonomy (GTDB): domain Bacteria; phylum Bacteroidota; class Ignavibacteria; order Kapaibacteriales; family UBA2268; genus Naka2016. Next base: position 91,866 of record JAOAEE010000065.1, read on the forward strand.
TAGATAAAATTTTTGACCTAAAAGATGCCTCGGTTGCCCATAAGTATATGGAAAGCGGCCAACATATTGGAAAAATTTTAATATCGATAGATTAAGTAAAGCAATCATTATTCTTCAAAACCAACTTCATAATTTTTTTCTTTTGGTTGATAAAATTTATTTCTTTTATTTTAATAATTTATGGCATAAATTTTTCTTTATAAATATTTTTGTTTCTAAATCTTTTGTTCTGTTTATATTGGACAATATTAGCCAAAGAAGTAAATGTATGCAAGAAATTAGTTTGACGACTTTTTCCAGTTTAATTGTTTCGGATGGGAATCCAGAAAATCTTTTCTGGAATGTTGCAAATGTGGTTAAACAATCAACTTTCAAAGAAGGAAGGTTAGAAATTTTAGTATTGTTCAGAAATAATTCAGAGAAAGAAAAGATAGATAAAATTGCAAGTTTATTTCAAAATAAAAAAATTAATTTTCTAAAAATAGATAATTTTAAAACAATTCTAAAAAACACTATTCAAAATTCAAATTTCGATGGAATCAACATCATTTTCGAAAGAATAAGCCTACGTCCCGATGCCCTCGACTTAATGGTTACTTTCTTAAGAAATAATTCTCATTTGGATGGAGTATATTCTGATTTTCTAATAAATTTTGAAGAAAATGTTGAGTTCGAAGTAACAGATTCAAAGTTTACATCGAATTTCCCTTCAAATTTCGCATTAATTTCAAGAACAACTAAAATTTTGCCGATTATTTTGCTTGTTAAGAAAAAAATTATACTTGATTTTATTAACGAAATAGATGGTATTTCTTCATTTAATTTTTTGAACTTTTTTAATTTTTTGAAAAGTAGAAGGTATAGAATTGAGAAAATCGATGTTATTCTTGGGGCTAAGTATTACAGTTTTTTTGATGATTTAGGTAGCCTTTCCTTAGAGGGGAAAATTACAGATAGATGGACATTGGAGAAACTTCAACATCGACTTGCAACAACAAATATTCGGGCACTTTCGTACAACGAACTTATTGGTTTGCCATTCCATTTTGGGAATCCTTTTAATGATTTAGTTTCTATTGTTATTTTAAAACGAGAAGGTAATAAAAATTTTGAATTTAGGAAAACCATTGACAGTTTGTCGTTTCAAAATCATAAGAATATAGAAATATTAGAATGTACTGAAAAAGAAGAATACGAAGTTTTTACGAGAAACTTCTTTTATCTTATCTCTTCGGGTTATTATGTACTTTTTCTCAATGAAGGAGATTTGCTTTTTCCTAATTCTTTGTCGACTGTTGTAGAAATATTTAAAAAAAGTAATTCCATTGTTTATGTATATTTCGATTACATAATTCGAAATGAGCAAAGAGTAATAAAAAATCTTGATTTTAGTTTCGAAAAATTGAAGAAATTTAATTTTATTCCTTTTTATTTCATTATTCCAAAGTTAGTGTTTTTAAAAGGTCATTTTTTAGACGAAATTTTTCCTTTGTATTATTCATATTGGGAGTTTTGGTTGCGATTAGGTAAAGCAAAGATATTTGGGCTAAGACATCCAGAACCATTAGTAGAAACAAATGATGTTAGTAATTATATTGAAACCAAAAATTTGTTAGCCGATTCGGAAAGAAAAGCCCAAATAATACTAAAGCACAAAGATATTTTTAACGAAATGCAAGTTGAATGGGCACAATCTGTGGTATCGGGTAGCAATTTATTTGATAATACTAAAATCCCCTTGGGAATAATTCCAAATAATTTGCTTTTAACTAAAGTATTATTAAAAAAGTCGGAGGTTGAAAAAATGCAAATCCGTAGAAAAGTTCTATTTGTTATGTATGGATGGAATGATTCGGGTGGCGGGACAATTTTTCCGAGGAATGTAGCAATTGAACTGAAAAAGCGGGGTTGGGATGTTTCTGTCTTTTATGCATCAACCAAGTATGAACCAACTATGCCTATGTATTCTATTGAAAAACATAGTGAAGAAGGTGTTATTCTTTATGGTTTGTATAATCGCCCAGCTCCTTTTAATGACCCTGAAAATCCTGAAAGAGAAATATCCGACCCTAGGGTAGAACAAATTTTTTTTAATGTTTTAAACGAGGTTCAGCCCGATATTATTCATATACATAATCTGCATGGGTTGTGTTTAAGTTTACCGAAAATTGCAAAGGAACGGTATTCTCTTCCAATTGTTTTTACACCTCATAATTACTTTTTGATAGACCCTAAATTGTATATGATAAATTCAGACTTAAGTATTTGGGAGGATACCGACTTTTTTAAGAATTCTGAACTTATTCGAATGTATCCAGAAAAGAGGCCCTGGTATCAGAAAAGGCAAGAATTTTCCAAGCAAATATTGAATGAATACTTAGACTTAGTGCTTGCAGTATCTCGAAGGCAAAGAGAGATACTAACTGAATTTTCTGGCAAAGGTCATAATATTATTGTTGTCCACCAAGCCAACAAAATTGTAGATGAACTCTGGGAAAGCATTTCTTTGAGAAATGAAGCAAATAGAGAAGTTCCCAATGTTGTAAGATTTGGATACTTTGGAGGGGTGTTCCCTACAAAGGGAGTTCATAATTTAATTCAAGCTACTCAATACTTTATAAAATATGATGCAGAGTTTCATATTTATGGCTTTGTTTCATCGAAATATGCAGAGCAATTAGTTACACTTGACAAAAAGAAACTTGTTCAATTTCACGGAGAATACAATCCAATTGATTTAATACAAATTGCAAGCAATGTTGATATAGGAATTGTTTCTTCTATTTATGAAGATCCGGCTCCATTAGTATTGTTGGAATTAAATGCAATGAGACTTCCAGTGCTGGGTTCAAAAATTGGGGGTATACCAGACTTTGTAGTTGATGGAGTTAATGGATTTTTGTTCGAACATAATGATATTCATTCTTTGATAAGTGCAATAAGATTTTGTTCCCTTAATCCTGAAATAGTAAGAAAAATTAGAGGTCAAATAAAACCAATTCATTTTTTCAAGGACTATGTTTCTCACATAGAAAAAATATATGATTCCCTTATTTCTAGGAAACTTAAGAATCCAAAAGATTACGAATTAATAGTAACTGATAAACTCTATTCAATGGAAAAGGTAACGGATGTTACTTTTATTAAGCAAATGTCTAATGCAACCGATATTCGAAGAAGTCTTTCAAATATGAATTTCGATTTACTCGATATCAAGGTTAAAGAGGAAACAGATGATTACATTATTTACAATGCCGACATTAAAGTAAATAAGGAAGTTACTCTCAGTAAATTTTTTGAAGAAACTTCAAATCAAGAAACGACTCAAGGGGAAGTTCAACAAGAAGTAATTGTTGAAGAAGAAATTTTGTTCGAAGCAAAGGAACAAACCTTAAGTTATGATGAAAAGGTATTCGATTTGGATGACTTAAAGGAGATAACTTATAAAACTGCCACAGAAAAGCAAGAAGAAAAATTTGAAACAAATAAATATTTTCCAAAAATTGACGCATCGGAGATAAAATCACAATTTCAACCCGAACTTAATGTAGTTTGGGAAGGTTCTCAATTTGTATATCATTCTCTTGCATTAATTAATAGGGAACATTGTTCTAATTTGATAGATACAAACTTGGTCGAGGTAACAATAATACCATACGAAACCGAGCAATTTCAACCATTTGGGAACCCCAAATATGAGAAACTTAGCAAAAAAGACATTAGAATTAAAGAAGAACCACCTGAATGGGTGAAAAAATTGCCATACCTTTGGGTAAGACATCAATGGCCACCTAAAGCAGAACCACCAAAAGGAGCGAAATGGGTGATAATTCAACCTTGGGAATATTCAACTCTACCCAAACGCTTTGTTGACATATTTTTGCAGGCAGATGAACTTTGGGTACCTTCTAATTTTACTCGTCAGGCATTTATTAATAGTGGAATACCTTTTAATAAAGTCCAAGTTGTTCCAAATGGTATCGACCCAGCTTTATTTCAACCAAACGGAAAAATTTACCAGTTGCCAACCAATAAGAAATTGAAATTTTTGTATGTAGGAGGAACAACCTATCGCAAAGGTTTCGATATTCTACTTCAAAGTTATGTAAATACTTTTACCTCGAAAGATGATGTTGTTCTGGTCGTGAAGGATATGGGAACAGAATCGTTTTATCGTGGACAAACTGCCGAGGAATTGATTAAGAAAGTAAAAGAAACTCCCAATGCTCCAGAAATAATTTACATAAAAGATTATTTAACAGAAGAAACCATTGCTAGCCTATATCGTGCTTGCGATGTTTTCATCTCGCCTTTCCGAGGCGAGGGATTTTCTTTACCAACGTTGGAAGCTATGGCTTGCGGTCTACCAGTTGTTGTTACTGAGGGTGGTGCAACAGAGGATTATGTGCTCGATAGCTTTTCTTGGAAAATACCTTCCTATAAAATTTCTATTGGAAATATGATTGACAATGACCCATTAGTTGGTGAAGCATTTTTATTTGAACCAGATGCGGATTATCTTTCCGGTTTATTAAGAGAAATTTACAAAAATCCAGCTGATATCGTTGTTCGAGGGGTTCTTGCTTCCTCCTATGCAAGAACTTATTGGACTTGGAAACGTTCAACCTTGAAATTGTTATCAAGAATTGATGCCTTGTATGGAAAAGAACTATCGAAAAAAGCAAAAGATATTCTAATAGATAATATTGATGCTCAAATTTTGTTAGGAAAGGCAGAAGAAGAATTTTCCGAAGGAAATATTTCAGAGGCTTTTAAAATTTATAAAACTATTGAAGAAAGAATGGATGAACTCAATTTGAAGTATCGAGTTTTCTTGTTTTTGAGAATTGCAATAACTTATATATTAAACAATGATTTTTCAAGTGCAAATTCATATCTTTTAAGAATTGAAGATTTATCCCCGAATAATATTGATGCCCTTTATCTTAATGCAAAAATTAAATTCATTCAAAACGATTTGGTCGAGGCTTTGGAGTTATATTCTGAACTTGTTTCCAGATGGAATTCTGAAAGATTTTACTCAATGGTAGGTAATTCATTGGACCAGATATTAGTTGAAATGGCAGACATAATGTATGAAATGAACGATGTTGATAATGCCTTGCAATTGTATACAAACTCATTAAAATTGAACGAAAAGAAAGTTGAAGCCTACATAGGTTCTGCAAAATGCTTTATTAAAGTTAATGATTTTGAGGAAGCAAAAAGGATGCTTGAGTGGGGCTTAAGAATTGAACCGGAAAACCAAGAAGTAAAGAAACTTTTGGAAGAAGTATAAATTTTAGGATCTAAAATCACCAGATAAGAAAGTAAAGTTAGCGGAAAGGGAGGGATTCGAACCCTCGGTCCCGCTTTGGGCGGGACACACGATTTCCAGTCGTGCCAGTTCAGCCACTCCTGCACCTTTCCGAATATGCAAAATTACGAAATTTTCACTTATTTTGTAACTTTATAGTATAAATTTTGTTAATTTGTTAATTGTATTCAATGATAATGAGATGGATAGAAGAACGTTTATTGGGGTTGTAGGCTTCGGTGCTTTACTTTATACTGCTAAAGTCAAAGGAAGCGAAAACCTTTCTTTCAATTCATTTGAGCTGATTTATCCTCCGCTATTGAAAAAAGGTTCCAAAGTGGCTTTTACTGCTCCGGGAAGCCCTGTAAATATTTGGGAGTTGAGGTATATTGCAAATTTTTTTCAAAAGAATGGTTGTTCAATAGTTTATGGAGAAACGGTCACAAAAAGAGATAAAAAGTTCAGATACTTATCTCGTGATGATAAATTTCGTGCAGAGGAATTGAATCGCTTTTTCGCAGACCCATCAATTCATTGCATTGTGGCTGCTCGTGGTGGTTACGGTTCGATTAGGATTTTAGACTTACTTGATTATGATACTATACAAAAAAATCCGAAAGTTTTCATTGGTTTTAGTGATATCACTGTATTATTGAATGCAATCTACAAGAAAACCAATTTAGTAACTTTCCATGGACCAACTGGTAATTTCTTCTTGGATAGGTTTACAATTTCTTCTCTCGAAACAATGATTTTTGATAAAAGTAATAATGGAGAAAACATTTTTAAATATAAATTCACGAAAAGTGAAATTTTGAATCCCGGTGAGACTTCTGGACATTTAGTTGGGGGCAATTTATCGAATCTTGTTTCATTGCTTGGAACCGAGTTTGAGTTTGATACCAAAAATTCCTTGCTATTTTTAGAAGAAATATCTGAACATCCATATAGAATTGATAGGATGTTGAAACAAATGGAATTGGCTGGTAAATTTAAAGATTGTAAGGGTGTTTTATTGGGCTATTTTGGAAAATTAGATACCAGGAGAAACTTTTATCCAGATTATTCATTTACACTACGAGAAATATTCGATTCTTATTTCAAAAAATTCGACTTTCCCGTGGTACTTAATTTACCTTTTGGCCATCAGAGCAAATTTATTACATTTCCAATTGGTGGATTTTGCGAAATTTCTTCTAAAAATTTGGAAATTTGCTTAAATTTGTATGAAGTACTTACTAGAAACGAAAATATGTTAATAAAATAGAGGGTAAAATGAAAAGAATATTGATTACCTTTTTATTAATACTAATTAATACCAAATTGTTTACTCAAGATGCCACTTTCTCGATTTCGGAAATTGTTGCCGATAAATTCCCTTTAATTCGATGCACTTTCATTGCTCTTGATGCAACAGGAAAGAGTTATCCCGATTTGAAACCTAGCGATTTTGATGTTTTTGAGCGTGGAAGAAATATGAATGCGACTGTCAATGTTGAATGTAAAGATACTTTAGTTGAACCCGCAGTGAGTATAATTCTGGTTGTTGACCAAAGTGAATCAATGCGTTGGAAAAATGAAGCAGGAGAAGAACGGTGGAGTTGGGTTTTAAAAGGTGTTGAATCTTTTGTTAACACAATAAATTTCAAAACTGGAACAAAGGTAGCTCTTATCTCTTTTGGTCGGGTTGCTTACAAAAGATGTGATTTTACTGATAATAAGCAAGAAATACTCGATTCGTTGAACCGTACTGTTGTCGGTGGTGGTACATTATACGACCCGCCATTCTTGGATAAACAGAACGGAGCAATTAATTTATTTTTAACTGGCTCCCCAGACCCGCAGAAAAGAAGAATTATCGTTTTCCTTACCGATGGTGAACCAAACGACCCTCCCAAAACAGATTCAATTGTCAAAGAATTACAACGCATAAATGCACAAGTTTATGCAATTACTCTTGCAATGCCAATGCATAAGTCGTTGGATGAAATTTCTTCCAAAACTGGTGGAAAAGCTTATAAAGTCGAAACAAAAGATGAACTTGAAAACATTTATAGATTTATTGCACTTGATATTCAAAGGAAGCAACTTTGCCAATTGACCTGGGTGACAGAGTTTGGGTGCGATAAACTTGACTTAATAAGGAATGTTAAAATCACTTTTAAACGGCAATCTGCTACTGTTGAAAGAGACTATGAAGCACCGACTTTCAGTATTGCAAAATTGCCTATCGACCAGGATATTTTTGATTTTCTTGACCCTGCACCCGGACAATTCAACGATTTGGATATAACAATTACTTCTCCCGTTACAGATTATCGTGTTAATGATATTAAAATTATACCTTCTACTTATTATCAAGTAATTAACTGGGATGTAGGTGGGTCTGGTGGGCCTCCACCTTTTGTAATACCTGCTGGACAATCAAGGGTTATTCGTGTCCGTTTCACTCAAGGTACTACTCGTTCCTATAGAGAAGCAACATTGAATATTGATGCCAAACCTTGTCCAGCCCAAGTAAAATTAATAGGTGGAATTTCGCAGGTCAGGATTATTTCACCAAATGGTGGAGAAATATTTTCTGTTTGCGATACAGTAAATATTGTTTGGAGTGGGGTAGAAAGCGATAAACCTGTCAATTTATCCTTCAGTACCGATGGTGGTAACACTTGGCGCTCAATTGCTTCGAATGTTAAGGGGTTGTCATACAAATGGAGACCTCCTGTTGGTAGTAATAACTATCGAATTAGAGCTACTGTTGCTCCTGTTCTTTCTTACATTTGGGCTAAAGGGATTGGTGGAACAGAAGATGATTTTGGTAGAAGTATAGCAATAACAGAGGATAATTCTTACATTTATATTACTGGTTCTTATTCTGGAACAATAGAATTTGATGCAAATAAAAAATTTACAAGTGTTGGTGGATTGGACATTTTTGTTGCCAAATTCGACCGAGATGGAAATCTTATTTGGGCTCAAACCGCGGGTGGATACGGAACTGATACTGCTGCTGGTATTTGTGTCGATAAGTTAGGAAATGCATACGTAGTTGGTACTTGTATGCAAACTGCAACTTTTGGTTATATTTCACCCAATATGCCAATCAAAGATGCACCATATTGTTTCATTGCAAAATATCCAGCTAATGGGTCTACACCAATAGTGACACTTATCGGTCCAGACCAAACCTATTCTAATTTCAAAGCTTGGGGACAAAAAATTAAATATAAGTCAAACCAATCTCCAAATCCCGACGAAATTATTATTCTTGGAGAATATATTAATGCAATTCAAACTCCAATATATTCTTTGCCAAAAGTTACTGTTCCAACTACTTTTACGGGTGTCTTGTATGCCGATATGACTATAAAATATACTCAAAAGGGTGGAACCGACGATGGAACATTTTCTAAGAGTGCTGTTTACGACGGTGTAGGCGATAGGTTCGAGGTAGGTTCTTTTTCAGGTTCCTTAACAAGTGGAAATATTACAATTACAAGCAAGGGAAAGAAGGATGTGTTCATTCGAAGGTATGGAGGTAGCCCGGGAAGCCAAGATGTTAGCGATACTACATTTTCGGTTCAAGACCCAGTTTGGTCTTTGTCAAGTTCTAATTATGAATTTGGAGATTGTACTGTTGGAGATATCAAACCAGTAGTTTTGGATGCTTACATTTGCAACAGGGGGAATGTTCCAATCGTAATCACTAATACAATTATTATTGGAGCAAATCCTACCGACTTTCGTATTGGTGCTACTCTTATTGGCAGAAGGTTGATGCCCAAAGATTGTATTCCTATTGAGCTTGCTTTTGTACCCAAAGATGTGGGAATAAGAAACGCTCAATTAGTGATCACTCCAGATTGCGGAACTGATTTAGTATTGAATTTAAGTGGCTTTGGAGTCTGTGCAGGTGAAGCTTTAAATAGGGCAGACCTAGGTCCATCGAACTTAAGTGTGAAAGTTTCAAAGACATTCCAATGTATTTTTAAGAATACCAATCCTGCTTCTGTTCCCGTCAAATTTGTAATTTATGGTCCTAATGCTTCGGATTTTTCAATTCCATACAGTAGCCTAATCGTAAAACCACAAGAATGTATAGACTTGGAAGTTTCTTTTATTCCATCTGGGGCTGGTGTTCGTCGAGCGTTCTTGAAATTTGAACTACCCCAAGGTTGCATAAGTCCCGAAACAGAATTGCTCGGCTTAGGTGTCGATGCAGACATTCTTATTGAATCGATTGATTGGAAAGGCAGAAGATTGCGCACTCAAAATGATACCGACCTTGTGATTATTAACAGAAGTTCAATTCCACAAAAACTTCTTGAAATAAGATTTCAAGATAACGTACCAAACTTTGAATTTATTAACAATCCTCCGATTAGTCTGCCCTATGTGGTTCAAAGTGGTGATAGTATAAAAATACCAATTCGCTTCACACCCGCTGAAGAAATTTCTTATTCGAATACGCTTATTTTCAAATTCGAAGGTTTACTAAGCGACCTTTATGGAAATGTTCGTGGCGATGGAATTTTGCCCAAAATTGAATTGAAATGGACCTGCCTTGATGCTGTAAAACCCGGCGATAGAGGTATGGCAGAATTGGAAGTTTTAAACCCAAGTACAACTGCAGATTTAACAATTTACAAGATGGATTTCAAGTACAAAACTGGAGATTTCACTTGGGTTAATGGTGTTCCTATTAATGAGATAATACCCAAGTCTTCCAGTAAAATTTACGAGGTATTCTTTACACCTCAAACTGCTGGAACTCGCGCAGATTTAATCGAAATTACTCACGACGCAGCATATGGACCAGATAAAAATCCGAAAGTCGATACAACTTTTGATGCAGAATGTGATGGACTTGGGCTAACGGCTGTTAAAACCATAGATTTTGGAAATAGCCTAATTTGTGATGATAATGTTTACGATTTGAAAATAATAAATGACAGTTGGATTACACCAATAACTATTACCGACTTTGAAATTAAAGGAACTGGGGGCGAAGCATTCAAGTTAGCCGATAAACTACCAATTGTTGTTCCTCCTTCGAATTTTGTAACTTTAAAAGTAATATTCGACCCACCTGAAGCAAAGGATTATAATTCAACTTTGACTTTCAAAACCTCGATTAATAGTGATGTTGTTATTTCTTTAAAAGGGGTTGGTGTTCTACTTGACTTTTATTCTGATAATTCAGAAATGCGGTTAGAGCCATTGTTTTCTCGAAAAGTTAGCGTTAAGGGAAAGGTTCCCAAATTATTTAATACAAATATTAATTCTCTTGATTTGAACATTTACTACAACTACAAAATGATTAGAATTGATACAATTCTCCCATCTTCTTCTTTGAAGAACTGGGTTTGGGACAAAATCACTTTCGTTGATAAAGGGAAAGTAAATATTACTGGAAACGGAACTCTAACTACTGGTTTTGATTTGGAACTCTTTACAATTGACTTTACTGTATTTCTTGGAGATGTGAAGGAATCTACTTTCGATATTGAAATGCGAAGCAATGGTTGTTTTGCTCCTATTGATATTATAACAAAAGTAATTCTTTCCAATGTGTGTTTTGTCGATGGAAGATTGATTACTTTTTCCGATACTCCATATTTTCTTACTACACCTGAACCAAATCCAGTTGTCGACAAAATTAATTTCAAATTCGGAGTTGCATACGACGAACCCGTGAAAATTTATCTATTCAATATATTTGGCGAAACCCTAATGACCATTGTCAATGATAATCTACGGCAAGGGATTTACGAAGTTAATGTTGATGCCACGACATTAGGAAGTGGTGTTTATTATATTAAGATGATATCTGGCAGTTATCAAAAAGTTGTCCCAGTAGTTATTTCAAGATAATTAAATGGACAAGTTTATTGTAATTGCTGGTCCCTGCGTTGTTGAAAGCAGGGACCTTCTTTTTGAAGTTGCTGAATATTTTACCGAAATTACAAAAGAATTCGAAATTGAATTCTTTTATAAGTCTTCATATAAAAAAGCAAACAGGACAAGTTTGAAGTCGTTTACTGGAATTGGCGACGAACTTGCATTAAGTTATCTTTGCGAAGTTCGAGAAAAATTTGGTTTCAAAATTTTATCCGATTTACATTCTGTTGATGAAATTGAAAAGTTTTCGAAATATCTTGACGTAGTCCAAATCCCAGCTTTTTTATGTAGACAAACAGAACTGCTTCTTGCAGCTGGGAAAAGTGGTAAAATTGTAAATATAAAGAAAGGGCAATTTGTTGCTCCTTGGGATATTTTAAAAGCACGCGAGAAAGTTTTAAGTACAGGAAATAATAATGTATGGATAACCGAAAGAGGTACATTTTTTGGATATAACGACCTTGTTGTCGATTTTAGATCTATGATATTTCTTCGGAAATCGGGTTGTACAGTGATTTTCGATGCAACTCATTCTTTGCAAAGACCGTCTTTAGGCGAGCAATCGAGTGGATATCGAGAATATATTTTCCCTATTGCTCGGGCAGCTGCAAGTTTAAGTGTTGATGGATTGTTTTTCGAGACACACCCGAATCCTGAGAAAGCATTGAGCGATTCTGCAACACAACTTCCATTAAGATTTGCAAAAGATTTAATATTCCAAGTGTTAGAGTTAAAAGATAAGGTTAGTTCATTCAATGAACCAGAAATGTAGTATTTTTCTCTTTTTTATATTTCTCTCGATTTTTTTTGTATTGACTTCGTGCGGAGTTAACGATTGTGGTTGTGTTTCTTTTTCCAAATTGAATGGGCGCTGGCAGGGACACAACCCAGATAACGAGAACAAAGTGGAATTAATGATTAGTCTTTCTGAAAAGAATAACAACATTGATGGGAGTGGAAACCTAAATCTTATGTATAAAGGTATTCGTTACGAAAATGTATTTGTTTGTAGAGGTAGTTTTGTTTCGAATAAACTTAACTTAGAATTTATTGGTATCGATTCGATTTTTTACGAAGGTATACTTTTGCCAACTAACGATACAATTACTGGATATTTGTTGGTTTACTCTACAAAACTATCTTTGGGATTGAAAAAATTGAAGTGACTTGGCTATTTTCTTTTCGATCATTTCCGAAACTTTGAGAGCTTGGCTAGCTTCGAACGCTGAAATGGGTACTTCTTCCCCAAAAAGAATCGCCTTAAAAAATGAATTGTGTTCTTCAATAATGGCATTAGTTTCCGAAATTTCTGGGGTTTCGTAAAGTATTTTAATGTTTTTTGGAGAGTCGTTTATACTTCCAAGCATATTTGCGGGGATACCAGAAGCAACATTTTCTTTTTCGTCAACAATTTTATAAACCTCAACGTTTTGGTTTGCGAAATCAATCGAAAAGTAGCCTTGTTTTTGAAAAATTCTCATTTTTCTTGTTGGTTTAGCGGAAATTCTTGAAGCTGTTAGATTTGCAACAGCTCCATTTTCGAAATCTAATCTTGCGTTTGCAATATCAATTGTGTCGGTTAAAACTGGTACACCATTAGCCGAAATCCTTTTCAATTTCGATTTTATTAACCAAAGTACAATGTCGATGTCGTGTATCATAAGGTCAGAAACAACAGAAACATCAATAGCACGTGGTTTAAATTGACTAAGTCTATGAGATTCGATAAATAGGGGTTCGGGATTGTACTTCATAATCGCTTTTAATGCAGGATTAAATCGTTCAACGTGGCCAACTTGTATGATTACTTTTTTTTGATTAGCGATTTCGATTAGTTTTAAGGCATGATTGTATTTTGCAGTGATTGGTTTTTCGATGAAACAATGTATAGAATTTTCAATACATTTTCTTGCTATTGAATAATGAGTTGTTGTAGAAGTAGCAATAATAACTGCTTGAGCGTTTTTTACGACATCTTCCAATGTTGGGTGAGCAATACAATTAAGTTCATTCGAGAGTCTTTCAACTTTTATAGCATCAATGTCATATACTCCTACAAATTCGGCAAATTCATTTTGTCTAAGAAGTCTTGAATGTATTGAACCTAAATGTCCTACACCAATAACAGATACTTTTATTTTTTTGGTTCTTTTCATAATATTTATTCATTATTTTGTTATCAATAAAGTTTTTGCAATTGCGGTATAAGTTTTTTTATAATTAGAAATAAACACCTTTTTTTAAAGGATATCGTCTCTCCATTAGGTGAAATATTGATGAATCCAGATTCATCCAAGTTAGGATTATGTATTATTCTTTTGAGTTCAAATATTTCTTTTTTTAAGATGTTTAAATTTTCATTGTTTTTGATTTTGTTAAGCACCTCTAAAAAAGGTATCTTGTTTAAGTAGATTTCTGAATCATCTTTGTTAATAAATTCTTCTTGGAAAGTAATTTTCTGTTGGTTATCATTATCCATTTTGATTCATTTCGTTTAGTTTTTCATATTCATAATCAATTTCAATAGCATCTGTTTTTGCCTTATTCTTTGCTAATTTGTCTACAATTTCGTTGTATTTGTTGCCTTTGTGTCCTTCAATCCATTCGAATTTTGCATTTACAAAATTAAGAAAATAGTTGAGTTTTTGCCATAAATCCTTATTTATAACTGGAGTTTTATTGGCAGTTTTCCACCCATTTTTTATCCATTTAGATAACCAAGATTCATTTATTGCCTTTGTTATAAGTTGGGAGTCAGTATAAATGATTACATCTTTTAGGTTGTTATTTTTCGCAAAGTTGAGCGCTTCAATAATTGCAAATAATTCCACCCGATTATTTGTGGTTTTTCTAAATCCTTTTGAAAGAATAATTTCTAAATTATTTAAAATAATTAAGACAGCAAATGCGCCTTTGCCAGGGTTCCCCAAGGACGCACCATCTGTATAAATTTCTACCATTTTAATTACATTATTAATTAATAAACTTTGCAATTTCGTATAAAAATATTAATTTGACTTTATGTGTAACAAAAAATGGTAAAAAAATGTTGAAATTAACCTACCTTAGTCATTCGACTTTTTTACTTGATGATGGAACAAACAAATTGATTGTCGACCCATTTATTACTGGAAACCAAACTTGCCCTGTTAAGGTCGAAGATGTTAAGGTGAATTTTGTAGTTTTGACACATGCCCATGGCGACCATCTTGGAGACGCTTTCACAATTGCAAAAAATTGCGATGCACTTGTTATTGCAGTAAATGAATTAGCAAATTATGCAGCAGAAAATGGTTGCAAAGCTCATAATATGCATATAGGAGGTGGATACAACTTTGCCTTTGGGAGACTTAAGTTTACAATTGCTCACCATGGTTCTTCTTCTCCCGACGGAAGATATATGGGTGAGCCCGCTGGCGTTGTAATAAAAATGGGTGGGAAAACCGTTTACCATACTGGTGATACTGGATTGTTCTATGATATGAAATTAATTGGGGAACTTGATAAAATTGATATTTTCCTTGTACCAATAGGGGACAATTTTACTATGGGAATTGATGATGCAGTTAAAGCAGTTGAGTTTGTTAATCCAGAATTAACCATACCTATGCATTACAATACTTTCCCAATAATTCCAGCAGACCCTTATGAGTTTAAAAAGAAAGTCGAATCATTAGGAAAAAAGTGTAGAGTAATGGAATTTGGGGAAACTTTAGAATTTTAAAAGATTATCTCAACTAATTTAAAAGGGGTTCATGCTAATGAACCCCTTTGTTTTTTGATTTATTGCTTTTAGTTTTTTATTTAATTATATTTATCAGCTTAGTGAAAGGTTTGTTTTTGAACATAATGTGTAAAATGTACTTACCAGAAGGAAGATTTTTGTATGATATTTTTAGATACTTGATATTATTTTCTGGTGTAAAAAATAATATTTCTTTTCCAAGTTCATTAAATAATGAGACCTTGAGAGGGATATCGTTTGTTTGATTGAAATAGATTTCAAGCATTTTGTCTATTTCATCTTGTAAAACAGTAATATCGGAAGAATTTTCTTCATCAACATTTACAAATCCCTCGACTTCCCCTTGGAGTTCAATGAAGAAAATATTATTATTTTTTGCGTTAGTTTCGACCCTAATTCTACCGTAGTAAATCCTTTCTTCTTGGGTAGCGGCAGAAAAACGAACTTTTACTTTGAAAGAATCATTTGGTTCAATGTAAATAGGAACTTGCAGAACTTGTGCAAAGTCGAATCTTTTATAGTCACGGTAAGTAGTGTCGATTTTGAATTCGGAAATTTGTAAAGTTTTATCCCCAACGTTTTTCAAAATTAACTCGATTATCTTACTGGTTGGTTTTTTAACTTTGCCAAAGTCAATTTTGTTTTCTGGGAAGTTTGTTTCTAAAATAGGACCTTTTGCTTCTATACCACCACCATATCCCCAAACGTCAAGATAATAATATTCGTTATAAAGTGCGTTAGTTTTTATTGATATAGAACCCTTGTAAGCAATTCTTTCTTTAGGAGTAAATTTAACCGTAAATGTGTGGGTTTGCCCACGCTTCAAAGTCTTTGTTTTGGTTATTTTTCCGGAAATTATTTCGAAGACATCATCTGGATTTTCCCAAAAATCAATCTCTTCTATTTTTAAATCAAGTTTTCCGGTACTAGTAATAGTAACTTGAATTGTGTCCGATTTTCCGGGTTGAATTTCTCCAAAATCGACAATATTGGGGTCAATGTCGTAAGCGGCACCATCTGGTGCAATGTTCCCTTTTAACCACCTCATTGCGCGAGCAAGTTGATATCCCCTAGGTATATCACCAGCGAATGCTTCGAAACCGATTGACCAAAAACAAAGACGAGAAGTTCCCCATTCAGTTCTTATTCCTACGATGGTATCGTCTGGATAGTCGTTGTTTGTTCTTATAAAATGGTCTACAGGGGGAAACTTGTTTGGGTCTTTGGATTTGAATACATCAAAAGAAAGATAAATTGCGAGGGGCCACCAAACCTCTTGACCAGTATTGAAACCCATATTACACCATTTTACAATGGATTGTCCAACTGGGTCCCCAAATGCTCCGCGAACATTAAAACTCCAATACTCGATTTTGTTTCCAGATTGTCTACTTACATACAACCTTGTTAAATAATCTATTCCAAGTGTATCGGAAAGGAACTTTTGGACTTCGGGATTTAAATCGCCACCTTGTGGATTAAATGCGTAGAAAAGTACATTGCGACCAATAATTAAACAATTCTTACCAGCAGCAATCATTTGCCTAATCGCATTTAAGACGCTCGAGTTTCCAACTTTTGTATTTAGTCGATTGTCGCCAAGAAGAAAGATGGCAACATCGAAATCTGTTAATTTGTACCTTTGCAGAGTGGCGTCGTTGAATGGTGCACGAATAACATATGGAGCTATTTCTGGCATATAAGTGGGGTCGGTTAAGTACATCCAATATGCGCTGTCCACATAATTTTTGTTTTCAAGATTGTCGAAAAGAATGTACTTTGGCTGCTCGGAATTTAAGTTTCTTATAGCGAAAAGTAGTAAAGAAATGATAAATAAAGTAAAGAACTTTTTCATATTCACCTCATAAATTTTTTTACAAAACAAAAAGGTTGCCACCCTACCAATTGAGTGGCAACCTTGCAGTTAAAAGTTGTCTTATTTAACGACAACAATTGGAACGACTTGAACCTCATCTCCGATTTGAATTCGTAAATTATAATGTCCATTGGGCAAATTTACAAAGGAAAACTTTTCTTTCTGGCTACCTTGTTTGATAGTAATACTTGGTAAATTCAAAATTAAATTGCCTTGCAAATCGAAAAGTTGTATAATAGCAGTTGCATTGAGAGTTTCCTGAGTCTCGATATTAATATTGAGTTCATTTCCAACTGGTAAAGGAGAAATTTTGACAATGGTGCCGTTGGAGAAAGTAGTTTCTGAAACAGAACCAGAAACTTCACCTTTGCCTAAAAGAGGAATGTTTAATGTGGGTTCGTTGTTGGCATTAGATGTTATCCTTAGAATTGAATTGTAAATTTTTGCTTCGGTGGGCGAGAAAAGAATACTTATGGTGATAGTTTCTCCGGGTCCCAGGGTATAAGGTAGTGTAGGTTTATTCATAATTGAAAATGCATTGAGATTATTTACAATTTGAATGTTGGTGATTTGCAGGTCAGCTAATCCAGTATTAGTGATATCAACATCACCTACTTTTGTGCTTTGAACAGTTACCGACCCAAAGTTGATTTCTGATTTGTTTGAACTAATGATTGGAACATTCCCAGCAACACCAATTCCATCGAGGGTTACTAATTCATCAGGTGAGTTCTTAGCATTAGATTTAATTACGATGGAAGTTGTGTAGGAGACTGCTTCTTGCTTTGGAGAGAATGTAACCTCGACAGTATATTTTTGATTTGGTTGCAATGTTAATGGTAATGTTGGTGGATTTTTGATATTGAAAACATTTTCCGGGTCAAAATCTCGGTCGACATAAAGTTGTGAAATGACAAGTGGTTCGTCGCCCGTGTTAGTTAAGTCAAAAGTTTTGCTTGCAGTAGTTCCTACGACCACTTCTTCAAAATCTATCGAGCTAGTGCTAAGTGCAATTTGTGGTCCAATCTTGGTACCGGGTTTGCTAAGTAACCAATCTAATATTTTTCCGATAAATCCATTCCTTCTTGTGGCATCTGCAATTGCTTCGAAACCAGAAGATAGATAAACTATCCGGGATTTACCATTATCTACCCTAACTCCACCAATTGCAGATTGGTTATTATCGTAATAAATAATAGGTTTTGTGAAATTAGGATTGGTGATTCCTATGATATCTGTATAAACAATAAAGTATGGGTGAGTATTCTGATTATATTGATTCATTGTTAAATTTATCCCATTACCTATTGGGTCACCGGAAACACCAGTTGCGGGGTAAGAATTAACTGCGGTTATTTGACCTTGTGTGTTTACGCTAACCCTAAGAACTGGTTCTTGAGCTTTATTGATATAAAGTTTATTTGTATAAAAATCTCTTGCTGTAGCTGAACCTTGTTGACCATAAGAAAAGGCAAGATCAACTTCGGAAGTTAAAAGAATGCTTTTTCCCGCTGAAATCATTGAGTTAAGCGAGGCAAAAAGTGGTGAACTTTCGACATAATATCCGCCAAGAACTCCTCGTACCCAGTAGCTGAAACCGAACATAGCAAGGTCGAAATTAGAAACGGGATAATTATTTATTACTTCCAAAGCAAATGGGAGTAAGGCAGCGTCGTTTGCATATTTTGCCTGGGTTAGTATTCCTTGATATGCAAAGGTTGGACTAGGAGAATTTGATAAAGCATAGAAAGCATATTTTGTGTCCTCTGTAAGTACATAAAAGTAGCCAGTATTAATTTCATAGGGAGTTTGAACATTTGGGGTAAAATCTATACCAACTATTGCGAATTCTGCTTTTGTGCCACTTTTAACTGTAACCTTTAATTGTTGTGATTGGTTTGGTTGCAATATTAATTGATTAGTGCTTGGTGTGGCTGTCCACCCAGAAGGAATGTAACTATTGGTAGTGTTTAATGCAACATTGACCCGAAGTAATTCATTACTTGGATTTGTAACATTAAAGGAATATTCTAATTGCCCTTTTCGTGGGATGGTAATAAATGGGTTTTGGGCTTCAACATTCACTTTTGCAACTTTTAGATTTTGGGCAGCTTGTAATACTTCTTTTGTTTGGTCATCTTGAATAAAAGCTACGATATATATTTGCGATGCTTTCCAACTAGATTTGATAGAGTAATTAAAAGTATAGCTCTTGTTTGAGCCAGCTTGAATATCAAGAGTGGTTCCATTGGCATCCGGGAGCATATTTCTGGCAACCCAATAAAATTCTTTTTCTCCATTGGTTCCGGGAGCACTTGCATAAGAAATGTAGTATTCAACAACTGCTACACGTAGTTTTTTTCCAACAAGAGATTGTGTGGTACTTATGTTAACTTGAACAGTAGATTGTGTGCCACTTCGGTTTTCGGCAACAGTTAAGGTAATAGGAGAATTGGTTCCACGGTACTTATCAACTTCATTTTTAATAGCCAATGTGTCTCCAGCAGCGCCTGCATACCAATTACCAGTGGGAGTTGCAGTCAACCCGTTAACTCGGACATTTGGTACTCCTTGCTGGTCTATTCCATAATATTTTATTCTTGCAGTATTCATAGTAGTATTTTCAAGGTACATTGGGTCGTTGTTTCCAGGCCACCAAGCGTGGTAAATAAGAGGAATAACAACTGAAAAATTATTATTAATAAACCTTTGGAAAGTTGGATTTTGAGCTGCACAAGGTCCGCAACTTGTATTTGTTGCTTCTTCGATAAGTACCAGTCTCGGCGAGTCTGAAATAGAAGAATAATGAGTAAGGAAAAGTAGAAAGCCAGTTAATGAGATAAGTAAAAAGAATTTTTTCATAAAACCTCCATTTTAACAAAATACTGTATATAACAAATTTCTTGTCAAAAAAGTTACAAATTCAAGTTAACAATTTATTAAAAAAAATTTAAAATAAAAAAGGGTTTAATAAAAAAAAGAGCCAAGTCTACTATGCTCTTCAAGTTCAAGCCGACCGTTGCTTCCTTCCGGACCTGGCGGGGTTGGGCTTGTCTTGAAAGCATAGGACCTGGCCCATTGCAAAATTAATAATTTTTTCCTTTCTACTATTTACTCAAACGCATAATTTCAAATTAAAATTTATTAATTTTGTATTTCAACAAGCGCCACTAGCTCAGTTGGATAGAGCATCAGCCTTCTAAGCTGAGGGTCACAGGTTCGAGTCCTGTGTGGCGCGCTAATTTGGTTTTATTTTCTTTGTATCTCTCAACAAAGGCATTTCTCTTTTAATTTCCGAAGGGCTTAGTATGATGGTTTGTTTCGGCTGTTCAGGTTGAGGTTTGGGTTTGGGGATGGGTTCAATATAAAATTTATCTCGCGTAACTAAAATGTTTTTTATGACAACCTTTTCCTTTGTAAGTTGTGGCAATTCAATTCCATCGCGCTTAATTGTAACACCACCTGCGTTTCCAAGTGTAAATCTGAAAAAATTACCAGCAGACCAAACCTTCGTTGTATTTGGATATAATATTAGTTTTTCCGAAACTTTATTGTCGATTACCATATTTATCCAAACAGTGTCTTTTGCATAGAACTCCAACTTGATACTATCTTGTGTTTTGGGAAAAATCGATGTTGTTTGTTGTTCAGTTCGTACTATTAGAGTGTCGGGGGTTTTCAAATTTTCAAGTGGCGTTTGTTCGGTTCCTTCGTAAAAGAATGTAAAGTAAATTATTGCTAAAAAAGAGAGAAAAATTGCAGAATAAATAAAGTAGAGTGCTTTATTCAACTGAGTTGCTGTGTATTTTGCTTTTTTTCTTTTCTGTAAAGGTTTGTAAAATGTAAGTTCCTCAGTTTCTTCCTCAATTACGTTTTCTTTTTTAAAAAATTTTTCTACTTGTGGTTTAAAGTCCTCGAATTTCAAACCTAAGAATCGAATATATTCCTTCAAAAAAGAGTACATATAGATTTTTGGGAGAATATGAAAATTTCCATCTTCGATTGCTTTTAACACATTAACTCGTATCTTTGTAGCAATAGAAACTTCCTCAAGTGTGAGTTTTTTACTCTCACGTGTGGTTCTGATGATTTCGGAAATATTTTCCATTAATTAATTTATTTTTGCTACTTATTATTTACAAAATTATTGAAAAATGTATTATTTTGGTAGTAAGTTCCTTTTTTTATTTAACATAGTCATTATTCTATCATTCCCAATTTTAACTTTTGGACAAAAAGATTCTTTGGCCACTAACATTTCAAAAACTTCCTATTCAATTGCCGATAAACCCTTTTTTACGATTACTGGCAACGGAATTAATCAAATAACAAAAATCAAGCCAATTCCAATAGTCGTTTTTGTCGGCACTTATTCGGGAATTTTCGTTCTCCAACATATTGGTCAAATGAGCACTATCTGGAAAAATCGTGGTAGTTTTCATTTCGCTGAAGATGGGAAATATGCAATGTATGTAGATAAAACTGGACATTTTTATGGGACCTTTCTTTCTTCCTATGTCCTTTCCCAAACCTTAATTGAATGTGGCTTTTCATACAGTTGGGCAAATGCAATTGGTGGTTTTTTAGGCTTGGGTTATACAACTTATGTTGAAATTCTGGATGGGTTTTCGAAGGACTGGGGATTTTGCCCAAGCGATTTTTATGCAGATGTTGCTGGTGCTTTGTTCTTTTGGGGATATGCCTACTTGCCTTTTCTTCAAAATTTTACACCAAAGTTTATGTATTTCCCACCACGCTGGTTTAATTCTTATTCTCGGAAACCCTCTTCTATGTTTATTGATGATTATAGTGCACATACTTTTTGGATAAGTGTGAATATAAGTAATCTGTTACCAAATACAATAAAAAAATATTACCCAAAATGGATGGAAATTTCTTTTGGATATGCAGTAAGAAATTTGTGCGACCCACTGAACCCGCAAAACAAGTGTAATCCAAATGTTTCAGAACCTGTTTACCATTATGTTTGGGGCAATCGTAAGTTCATTATTGCTCTTGATGTAGACCTTGTTAAACTTTTACCCGACGGCTCTCCCTTTTGGAATTGGTTCAAGCAGTCGTTGAACTATTTTAAATTACCAAGTCCTGCGTTGGAGATAGGTAAACCTACTCGTTTCTACCTTTTGTATCCTTTCCCTTTGAGAATAGGTTCAGTAAAATTTTAATTTTATCCTTTTTATTAAGTTTGTTTTTTTATTTATTGTAAAATTGGGAAATATTCTTTTACAAGATTTTAAGAAGTTTGAGAAACTTGACTTACCTCTTTATCAAGGAGTTTCGAATGACATTCTCTATGAATTTAGTATTATTATTCCAGTCTTTCAGGAAGAGAAATTGTTGCCTAAAGTATTAAAATTATTCAGAACAGAATTGCTTTCGAAATATAAAGCAGAATTGATAATTAGTGATGGCGGTAGTAGTGACCGAACAGTTGAAATTGCTAAGAAATACACCGAAAAAGTCGTAGTTCATACATCCAAAAGAAAGCAAACTATCGCTGAAGGTAGAAATCGTGGTGCTGAAATTGCTACTGGAAAAGTCTTGATTTTTTTGAATGGTGACACCTTACCAAACAATGTCGAAAAATTTTTTGAATATATTTCAAGTTGGTATTATACCGATACAAAACATATTGCTCTTGCCTTTAAAGTTCGTGCTTTTCCAGATGAAGAGACTTGGAAAGATAAACTTTTTTATTTTTTGCATAACAACTATGTTCGCTTCCTTAATATGATTGGACTGGGAATGGGGCGCGGGGAGTGTCAAGTTATTCGAAGAGATGCATTTTGGAAGGTAGGTGGATACAATTCAAACATATCGGCTGGAGAGGATTTCGATTTGTATAGGAGATTGGCAAAAATTGGCAAAATAAAATTTGTTTCCGATATTTGGGTTTATGAATCACCAAGAAGGTTTAGAAAGTATGGTTATTTTCGAACAATTTTGAAATGGTTGTTGAATGGAATTTTTGTGTGGCTTTTTGGTCGCTCCTTTTCTAACCACTGGGAACCAGTTCGATAAATCTTTTCGGTGGTGAACTATGAAAAAGTGTTTTGGAGTTTGCATTGGAGCTTCCACTATAACCTTTGTGGAACTTTGTGGAAGTAATGCAAATGATTGGAGAATAAATAAAGTTCATACTTTTCAACACAATGGTTTGCCTCGCGATGTTTTTACAAAAAAGTTACAAGAGTTAAATTTCGAAAAACATCCCGTTGTCGTTACCGGTAGAAAAATTAGAAATATTATTAAGTTGCCCAATATATCCGAAGTCGAAGCTGTCGAAATTGCCTTCAATTCCACCATTAAAGATAAAAATCAATTTACTGCTATCGCTTCTTTGGGTAGCGAAACATTTATTGTATATGTTCTCGATAAAAAAGGTAACATTGTTGATGTTGTAACAAGAAACCAGTGCGCCTCGGGAACTGGCGAGTTTTTCCTTCAACAGTTAAAGCGAATGAACATTGATTTATCGGAGTTAAAAAATTTTCAGAATAATGTAACTCCATTCAAAGTCTCTGGCCGATGCTCTGTTTTTTGCAAATCGGATTGTACCCACGCTTTGAATAAAGGTGTACCTAAGGATGAAGTTCTTGCTGGGCTTGCTTTAATGATGGCAGACAAAATAGAAGAATTGCTCCATAAAGTCGAAAAAGGAAAAATTTTACTTATCGGTGGGGTTACCCAAAACCAACTTGTTATGAAGTTTCTTTCCCAAAAACAATTTGATATTAATATTCCTAAAGAAGCCACCTATTTCGAAGCACTTGGAGCAGCAATTTTTTGTTTTAAAAATAATATCAATGCCTCATTTAATTTTAACGAGTTGTTTACAAATAATACTACTTCTTTTATTTACCACAAGCCGTTAAAAGAATATTCACATCTTGTGGAGTTTAAGAGTTTTGAGCGCGGTGTTGCAAAAGATGGTGATGTTTGCATTGTTGGATTAGACGTTGGTTCGACGACTACAAAAGGGGTAGTTATTCGGGTAAATGATTGTCGAATTTTAGCATCTTCGTATATATATACACACGGTGAACCAATAAAAGCTGCTAAGAAAGTTTATTCCGAACTTGCTACCCAAATTGGAAATACAAAGATTAATATTATTGGGTTGGGTACAACTGGTTCTGGTCGGCAAGTAGCAGGTTTGCACGCTCTAACAAAAGGTGTTTTCAACGAGATTATTGCCCACGCAACTGCTGCTATATTTTTCGACGATAAAGTCGATACAATTTTTGAAATTGGTGGTCAAGATGCAAAATATACATACTTAGTTAATCGAGTACCCGCAGATTATGCAATGAACGAGGCTTGTTCAGCTGGAACTGGCTCTTTTATTGAAGAATCAGCTTATGAATCTTTGGGTATCAAAACGCATCAAATCGAAAAAATTGCTTTTGAATCTAAAAAGCCACCAAATTTTAGCGACCAATGTGCTGCTTTCATTAGTTCCGATATTAAAACTGCTCAAAATGAGAACATACCAAGAGAAGATATTGTTGCAGGCCTAGTCTATTCTATTTGCTTGAATTACATAAATCGGGTTAAGGGGAATCGGCAAGTTGGAGATGTTGTTTTTATGCAAGGTGGTGTTTGCTATAATAAAGCAATACCTGTTGCAATGGCTGGTTTGATTGGAAAGAAGATAATCGTACCACCCGAACCGGGTTTAATGGGAGCTTTTGGGGTTGCTTTACAGGTAAAGGAAAAAATAGAACTTGGATTGCTTGAACCACAGAATTTTTCACTTCAAGAACTTGCTGAAAGAGATGTTTCTTATAAAAAATCGTTTATTTGTGTAGGTGGAAAAGAGAAATGTGACCTACGCTGCGAAATAAATAGGATAGTTGTAAATGGTAAAACTTATCCCTTCGGTGGTGCTTGCAATAAGTTCTATAATATTATTTACAACAAAAACTACAAAATCGAAGATTATGACTTTATAGCCAAAAGAAATCAAATTTTATTTGAACTTTCTAAGCAAGAAGAGAATAATTTCCTTGGAACAATTGGAATAAATTTATCTTACCACACATTTACAATACTTCCTCTCTTTACTACATTTTTTAATCAAATTGGATATAAAGTTGTATTGCCCGATTATCCCGATTCACGAGGCTTTGACCGGGAGCATACCAGCTTTTGTTTCCCCGCTCAGATTTCATTGTGTATGTTTCAAAATCTTTTGGATAAGAAACCCGATTGGTATTTCCTTCCAGAAATCTTTGAAATGTGGGTTGGAGAGGATGAATATCAAAGGTTAGATTTCAATAGTAGTTGCGTTTTTGTAAGTGGAGAACCATTTTATTTGAAACAAGCTTTTAAAGATTATTATATTGAAGATAAAATCATAACAAAATATTTAAACTTTGCCAATGGTTTTGAAGTTGAAAAAGAAAAATTTGTTGATATAGCCAAAAAGTTAAATGTTGACGAGGATAAAGCTATTTCAGCCTACCAAAATGCTGTAGAAAGGCAATACTTATTCTTCAAGAGATTGGAAGAGGAAGGGAAGAAATTTTTGACTTTTCTAAGTGAAAACCCCGACAAGTTTGCAGTTGTACTTGTTGGTCGGCCATATAACTCTTTTACATCATTTGCGAATAAAGGGATTCCACAAAAATTTGCAAGTCGAGGAGTTTATATTATCCCGTATGAATTTCTTTCGTTTCATCATTACACCGTTGATGAAAGTCAATTTTGGGAAGCAGGTAAAAGAATTTTAAAAGTTGCAAAAGCAATAAGGGACAATGAACAATTGTTTCCAGTCTATATTACTAATTTTTCTTGTGGACCCGATTCAATGCTTATCCCACAGTTCAGAAAAATTATTGGGACAAAACCTTCATTGACTTTGGAACTAGACCAACATACCGCAGATGCAGGTATCAACACCCGGATTGATGCCTTTTTAGACATTGTTGAAAATTTCAGAGCAGTTAAAAAACAAATTAAATTTCCAAGGTCTAATTTCCAACTTGCAGAAATCCAATTTGATGGAAATGAATCCTATTTTGTTTGTTCCGATGGGGTAAGAATTCCTCTTCGAAGCAAAGACGTGGATGTTTTAATACCTTCTATGGGCGACCTTGCTGCTCCAATTTTTGCCTCTGCACTTCGTGGTTTGGGATTTAATGCTAAGCCAATGCCCGAAAGTAATCCAGAAATTCTCCGGCTTGCAAGAAGCGTAGCAACCGGAAAGGAATGCCTTCCTTTGCTTTTGCTTGTTGGACATTTATTGAACTACCTGGAAAATATTTGGGATAAAAAGCAAAAAATTGCATATTTTATTGTTCAAGGGGCTGGCAACTGTCGTCTTGGGCAATATCCTGTATTTATCCGGAACTTAATAAGAGAACGACAAATCCCTAATGTTGCGACATTAGTGTTAATGAATGAAGATGGATTTGCTGGTCTTGGAAGCGATTTTGCTTTGCGTGGTATGCAAGCAATAATTGCAAGTGATGTTTTGGATGACATACGTAGTGGAATTATGACCCTTGCTGTTAATCCGGAGCAAGGCTTAAAAATTTTCGACGAAGAGTTTTCAAAATTGCTTTATTTCTTTGAATATGAACCAAAGAAGATTTATAAAGCACTGAAAAACTTTGCTCTTACAATTCGCAAAAAAGTACCACAAAAAGAGAAAATCCAAAAGGCAAAATATATTGCTTTGGTCGGGGAAATTTATGTCCGCCGAGACCACTTTGCCCATCGTTATTTAAACAAGTACTTTGCATCTAAAGGATTTATTTTAAAAGATGCATATATTAGCGAATGGATTTTTTATGTTGATTACTTATTGAAGTTAAAATTACTTGAACCAGAAAGTGATATACGGAAAAAAATTGAAAGATGGACACGCGTTCTTTTTATGAGAATTGCAGAACATAAAATAAAGAAAAACTTAGCGCTTTCTGGTTACTATGAATATTCAAAAACATTGATTGAACCAATATTGAACCATAGTAAACATTTAATTCCTTTGGAGTATAAAGGCGAACCTGGCTTGACAGTTGGAATTGCTTTGAAGGACATTCTCGAAAAGTATTGTGGTGTGGTGAATGTCGGTCCTTTTGGATGTATGCCTACTCGTTTGGCAGAAGCTGTGAGTAATCCGGAAATGAGAGTAAAGAATAAAATATACGCAAGGCAAAAGAATGACCCCAAGTTTGATTTACCGACTTTTGTCGATAGAGAAATGCCTCTCCCTTTTTTGACTATTGAGACAGATGGGAATCCTTATCCACAAGTAATAGAGGCAAAGTTGGAATCGTTTGTATTGAAAGCAGAAAGAACTTCCAAACTTATTGAAAAAATTAAAATGAATGGAAAATTAGAAGAATAAATATGGGAATTACTTACAAACAAACTGGTGTCGACATTGAAGCGGGAGAGCAGACAGTCGAAAAAATCAAATCTCTTGTAAAGTCCACATACAACGAGAAAGTATTATCTGAACTTGGGCTTTTTGGAGGTTTTTTTGATGCAAAGTTCACAAATTATGAACATCCTGTATTGGTATCGAGTACTGATGGTGTTGGAACCAAACTAAAAATCGCTTTTATGATGAATAAGCACGACACAATTGGTCAATGCCTTGTAAACCATTGTGTTAATGATATTTTAACTGCTGGTGCCCGCCCTTTATTTTTTCTCGATTATTTTGCTACTGGCAAACTTGATGTCGATATTGCATATGATGTGATAAGTGGTTTAGTAAAAGCTTGCAAAGAAAATGAATGTGCTTTGATAGGTGGTGAAACGGCAGAAATGCCTTCCTTCTACTCCGACGGTGAGTATGATATTTCTGGCACAATAGTTGGTGTTGTTGAAAAGTCAAAAATAATCAATGGTTTGGGTATTTCTAATGGTGATATTTTAATTGGACTTGCCTCTAATGGTTTGCACACTAATGGTTATTCTTTAGCAAGAACGGTTTTACTTGCTCATTACAAAATTGACCAATATTTGGAAGCATTAGGTTGCACACTTGGGGAAGAGTTACTTAAAATTCATAAGTCATATTATAATACAGTTTTCCCTATTATTGAAAAAGGTTTAATAAAGGGTATTTCTCATATTACTGGTGGTGGTATTATTGGAAATACGAAAAGAATTATTCCTAAAAACTTAACCTTGAAAGTAAATTGGAATTCTTGGATTGTTCCCGAAATTTTCAAAATTATTCAAAAACTTGGTGATGTTCCAGATGAAGAAATGCGAAATGTTTTCAATTTAGGAATAGGATTAATTCTTGTTGTATCAGAAAATTCCGCAAACGAGGTAATTTCCTATTTAGAAGGTAAAGAAAAATATTACATTATTGGAGAGGTTGTGTAACCTTTGTTTTAAGAGATTTTAGAGCCAAGAAAAGGAGTAACACAGTAAATAAAATAATAAAGATAGCCCAAAACCAATTAGGAAGTAACAAATTTTGTGCAATTATTTCGGTGTCGGAAAGCAAAGATGATTGATTCACATTTCCGGTTGATGAGAAAAGATAACCCATACTAAGATAAACACTCATAAATGCTTGGATACCAATAATCTGCGAAGTAATAAAATGTAATTTTTCCATCTTGGTAAGTGCTATCCAAAAAATTAGTATTGAAAAAACAATCAAGAAAATAAATCCAAAAGCAGAACGAACCCAAACGATTGTACTTACAAATATGCAAATGCTAGTAAAAAATAGTAATAGCCTCGCTCGATTATTTCTTTTAGTTGAAACAATGAAGAAGTAACCAACAATAGGGGGGAACAAAGGACCACTTAGTGCAATTAATGCATTTCCAATATTTCCAAGTGAAGTGGGAGTGCCAAGGTGTGCTATTCCACTTCCATTAGGGAAAATTTCTAAATAATAAAAGTTTCCACCAAGAATTAAAGAACAAATCCCGTGTCCCATTTCGTGGAACCAAGTGCTTAGTATCATAAATGGGTATAGAAACACCGTTAGTGGAGGGATTTGCATAAAGAAAATATTAATAGCAATCAATGACAGTGAAATTGTTAATAGATACTTATTTCTCATATTACTTCCTACTGTTGAATTCGTAAATTAGTTTTTTTGCATTTTCGACAGCAAATTCAGAGATAATTTCTCCACTAAGTAAGCGGGCAATTTCCAATATGTGTTGGTCTTCGTTTAATTTTTGGGCGGATATTTTTACATTACCGTTGATTTCTTTTTTTTCAATCAAAATGGTATTATCACCGGCAGCAGCAATTTGTGGCAAATGAGTAATTGCAATAATTTGGTGTTTCTGGGAAAGATTTTTCATAAGTTGTGCAGTCATAGATGCAATTTTTCCGCTAATACCTACATCAATTTCATCGAAAATCATTGTTGGAAAATTGTAGTGTTCAGCTGCTAGGCTTTTCAAGGCAAGCATAAGGCGCGAAAGCTCTCCTCCCGAAGCAATATTGTTTAATGGCAAAGGTTTTGTATTAGGATTTGTTGCAATTAAAAATTCAATTCGGTCTAATCCATTATTTAGTAGTTTCAAATATTTTCCTTCCCATTCTATCGATAAATCTTTAAGGTTATTATTTTCAATTTCATCTTGAAGGATAGAAACTGAAAAAGTTACGTTTTTCATTCCCAGATTGTCAAGGATTTCTGGTACTTTTGTTTCGAGTAAGTTGATACCAATTTTTCTGTTTTTGTGTATTTTTTCTGCTATGCTTTTTATTTTTTCTTTGAATGCAAGGATTTCATTTCGAACTTTTTTTATTTTTTCTTCAATTGAATAGGTAGAAAGGATGATATTTTGCAATCTTTCTTTTTCTTTAAAAATATTTTCATATGTTAAATACTTTTTTTCAAGATATTTTAATTCCGAAAGTCTAATTCTTAGGTTTTCAACGTATCCCGGGTCTAATTCGACATCGATAAACCTTTTTTGGATTTCTTTTGCACAATCATCTATTGTTTCTAATATTCCCTCCAATTGTTGAACAATTCTCTCGAATGTTGTATCATATTTTACTAAGTTGTTTATCTTTTTCGCAGCAAGCGATATGGTGTCTAATGCAGAAGTATCCGATTTATAAAGTAATTCATAAACCTCTAATAAGGAAATATTTATGAGTTCAAGGTTTTCGAGTTTCTTTAGTTCGTTTTCGATAATTTCTAGCTCATTAGGTTGAGGATTAATTCTAATTATTTCCTGTAAATCGTAGTCGATTTTTTCCCTTTCCTTGTTGATTGAAATTAATTCTTGTTCGAAATTGTTTAATTTCTCTATTGCTTCTTCGAGTTCCTTTTTTAATTTTTTGTATTCTTCGATGAGTACATTGTTTTTGGATAAACTATCGAGAAGTTCAAGTTGGTGCTTTGTCGATAATAATTGTTGGTGGGAGTGTTGTCCGTGGAAATCAACTAAATAGTCGCCAATTTCTTTTATAGTATTTAATGGATAAGGTGTATCATTTAAGAAGCAACGTGAAGTTCCTTTCGATGTTATTTCTCTCCGAAGAATAAAAGTATCTTGGACAATGTTTTCTGGGTCGTTTATTATAGAATTTATTATTTCTGGATTCTCAATAGAAAAAGTTGCTTCGACAATCGATTTTGCTTCTCCACTTTTTACTAAATCCGGCGAGGCTCTTTCCCCGAGAGTAGTCATTAAAGCGTCTATAATAATAGATTTTCCAGCACCAGTTTCACCAAGGAATATGTTTAACCCCGGGTCAAATTCAATATTGATTTCGTCAATTAAAGTAAAATTTTTAATATATAAATTTAGGAGCATACAAAAGTAGTAATAGTTTTTAACTTGCAAATTTAATAAAACAAATCAACGACTATGGCTTTTTCTTTTTTCTTTCGAGACCATTTTATTTTGGAAAGACTTGCAGAAGTTGTTGCAAACGAGGTGCTTGGAAAAAAAGAAATAAAAATTTGGGACGCTGGTTGTGCTCTTGGCCAAGAACCATTTACTTTTGCTATTTTACTTTCCGAAAAAGTGGGTTACTTTACTTTTAAGAGGGTAAAGATTTATGCTACCGATATTGATGAAACTGGTGAGTTTGAAAGAACAATAAAGGCTGGAATCTATCCTAAAAAAGACTTGGAGCGAATACCAAATGAAATTCTTGAAAAGTATTTTATAAAATATGATGAAGATAGTTATAAAATAGTTGAAGAATTGCATAGGAAAGTCGTTTTTGTCAAGCATAATTTACTAGATCTTAAACCTTTCGAAACTGGATTTGATGCAATCATATGTAAGAATGTTTTGTTGCATTTCATTTATTCCGACAGAGTAAAAGTAATGGAAATGTTTTATTGGTCACTAAAGGATGGTGGCTATCTGGCAGTCGAGCAAACTCAAAAAATTCCCAAAGAATTGGAAAATAAATTTGTGCAATTATTTGGTGATGTTTCAATTTTCAAAAAGGTTTAGATGAGAATAATTACTTTACCTACACATCCAACAAAGTATTCTTGTAATGTTTACTTAATACTTGGCGATTGGAATAAGATCGAAGACCAGAATACTTTGATTGACGCTGGAGTTGATGATTTTGTAGTTAACTTTTTAAAAGAATACCCAACTGGGGTTGGAAAGAAGAAAGTCTCGCAAGTAATACTTACTCACGAACATTTTGACCATAGAGGTGGACTAAAATATATTAAGCCGCTATTTGATCCAGTCGTATATGCTTTTAATAAAAATGTGTTTATTGATGTTAAGGTAGTGGATGGAATGAAACTTGTAGTTGGGGATAGGGAAGCGATTTTATATCATACTCCGGGACATTCAAACGATTCGATTTGTGTGTATATTCCAAAAGAAGGTATTTTATTTTCTGGTGATTTACCATTAGGTTTTCATATGAAGGGAGATACTTTTACTTTACCCTATCTAAATACTTTAAGTAGACTTTCTCAACTCGAAATTAGAGATATTTACCCTGGTCACGGTAATCCAATTCTGAAAAACGGAGGGGAATTAATTAAAAGGACTAAGGAATTAGTAGAGTGTTCGAAAATAATATCTTGATTTTAATTATTTTCTTCTTCGAAATCTATTTTCAAGGTCAATTCTTCTCTAGTGTTTTTTATTTCAATCAAGGTTCGGATTTCTTCAAGATTGGGTAACTCGGATAAATCGCTAATTCCAAATGTCTTCAAAAATTCAATAGTAGTTCCATACATAAAAGGCCTTCCAACAGTATCTTTTCTTCCAACAATTTTTATTAAGTCTCTTTCCAAGAGTGTATTTACAACTTCGCTTGAATTAGTACCTCGGATTTCTTCTATTTCTGGTTTGGTAATAGGTTGCTTATATGCAATTATTGCAAGAGTTTCGAGCATAGCCTTCGAAAATCTTTTTTTATTACGGAACTTTGGCAAAGAACCCAATATTTTACCAAACTCATTCCTTGTTGCAAAAGTATATCCATTAGCTACTTTGATTATTTTGTAGGGACGATTTGAATTTTGTAAGTCTGAGTTTATTTCTTCTATTGTATTCATTATAACTTCTTCGACGTTATTGATTTCAATTGTGGTGATTTCGCTTGCTTGCTCAACTAATCCAGAAAAATCCAATTTGTTTTCTATTATATCTAGTAGTTCATCTAAAGAAATTGGAAACTCGCTTGCAAAAATAAGAGTTTCTATAATTTGCTTCTGTATTGTTTTGTTTAAATTCCAGAACTTGTTTAGCATAGTTAGTTTTTATAGAATTTTGAAACACTAAATAAGAAAATATCGCCATTTAAGTCAGATTGGTAAGCATAAATCTTACCTTGTTTTACAAGTTCTAAAATGGCAACAAAGTATAATACCACGATTTGTTTCTTTTCATTTAAACAAAGTTTTTGGAAAGAAATTTGTTGTTCTTTTGTTAATATTTCCAATATGTTACTTATGGCATCTTCTATCTTATATTCGGCAATTTTAATAATTTGAAATCCTTCTTCTTCTTTGCGTTTGATTATTTCGTAAAATGCCTTTGCTAAATCGTATACAGAAGCTGGTTTGTATGTTTTGAACTTTGCGGACAACTCTGAAATATCACTCTCGTAAATCCCACGATAATATATGTTTTGCATAAATTCGAGATTGTTTTCAAGAGATTGGCTTGCTTCTTTAAAAACTTGATAATCTAATAGTTGTTGAACAAGTTCTTTTCTTGGGTCTTCGGATTGTGTCAACTCATCCTTTTTTTCTATTGGGAGCAACATTTTTGCTTTTATTTCCATCAATGTAGAAGCCATAACAACAAATTCACTTGCAACTTCGATGTCCAATTCTTTCATCATTTTAAGATAATTTAAAAACTCATCGGTTATTCGAGCGATTGGTATATCGTAAATGTTTATTTCATCTCTTTTAATGAAATAGAGAAGTAAATCTAATGGTCCTTCGAAAATTGGGAGAATAATTTTGTACATCATTTCCTCGTTGCAATTCCAAAATTACGAAACAAAATTCTATTAATTTTTTCGAGAAAATGTAGAAATAAAATTTTTTTATCTTATTTTCGTATTTTTGAATGAATTAATTTATTAGAAAATGAAAAAAATTTTGTTTTTCCTTGTATTTTTAGGTTTTGCTACTATACTATATGCATTAGATTCATATATTGAGCGTATTAATGCTTCTTCTAATGGTAAGGATATTACAATTGAATTCAAAACTATTAATGAGAAAAACATTTCCTTTTTCGAAATTGAGCGTTCTATAAATAATGGAAATTTTAAGAAAATTACTTCTATTTTGGCTAAAGGCTATCCTTCAACTTACAAGTATACGGACCAAGAGGCTTTTTTGAAAGACAACAACGACGAAAAGCTTACTGCAACAAGTTATTCATATCGGATTAAAATTTTGTTTAAGGATAATACATATCTATACTCAAACTCTGTAAATGTATCTCATAAAGTTAATGGTATCTACCGTACTTGGGGAATGATTAAAGAAATGTTTAGATGATTTAGCGTTTTATGACCCCTTTAAAATTTATCTTACCTTTTATGTTATTTTTTTTACCTATTTTAACTTACTCGTATGAGGATGTAAAGTGCCTAACTTTTCCAATCAAAAAAAGCCAGAAATTGAAAGACCAAATTCAAGGTGTTATTAACTTCGATTCCACTGGACGCCCTAAAAACCAATGCGTTGCTTACTCTAAGAAAGGTTTATTTGCAATCCATTATGATACTTCTGGAATTAACAAAGTCCCTACTTTAGACCTTAATTTTAATGGGATACCCGAATTTGTAGATTCTGCTTTATTTTATCTTGAAAGGGCATACTCTATTTATGTTGATTCTATGGGGTTCGACCCTCCTCCAAAGGATAGTTTACGTGGTGGAACCGATGCTTATGATTTTTACCTTTGGGATATTGGAAATGGCTTCTACGACGAGGTTGCCTATGGATGGACTGTTTGTGACATTGAAATCAAAACCCCTTTTGTTTTTCCTAGATATGCTTGTTTCTCTGTTATAGATAATGATTTTAGCCCTTATGATACAACTTTCTTTACCAATGGCACAAAAAGAGCTACCTTTCGTGAAACAGGTTATCTTGGATTAAACATTACACTTGCACACGAATTGCACCATTTCTTTCAATTTGGGTACGGTGACCCACTTTTTCCTTCTTTTAACGAGATGACAAGTACTTTTATGGAATATAGAGTTTGTCCAAGGACCAAAGATTATTTACAATTTGTTAAAAGCTTATTTTCTGATTTTTCTAAATACGTTCTTTCGGACCCAACTTACTATGTTGGCTATCGGTATGCAATTTTTTTACAATATCTATACAAAAAGTTTGGGGATTATCCAATAGT
This sequence comes from Ignavibacteria bacterium, assembly GCA_026416955.1. Lineage (GTDB taxonomy): Bacteria > Bacteroidota > Ignavibacteria > Kapaibacteriales > UBA2268 > Naka2016. The sequence continues at coordinate 126,554 of JAOAEE010000065.1, forward strand.
AGAACTCTGGAAAAACATTGGGCGTGGGAATGCACCATTGCATTCATTGGAACTTGCGCTAAATAATATTGGAACTTCAATTTCCGAAGAAATCGCTAATTTTTTACCCTATATTCATTATTCTGGAATCTATTATAAAAATGATTATTTACCTAATGGTCAATTGTTTCCGCCTGTAAAGTATCTTTTCGAAGGAACTTTTGATAAGTCGTTGATTATTAATCAAAGAATGAAGCCACTTGAAATTAGACCTTTACGGGTCTTTTTTCCATCCGAAAATCCAGAAACTTTGGACGATACTCTTTTCATTTTCCTTGCTAATTTGGATAGCAAAAATGCAATCCAACAAAATCTTGATTCATTAAGAGAGTGTTCAATCGTTTTATCATTGTACAATACTTCGGGAATTAGGCTTTATCCCAAAGAAGTTTATTATGAATTTATTGGAGACCGTAAGTTATTTGCGGATTCTTTGTTTATGAATTTCGGTTATAAAACTTATGCTATGTACTTCCCTTTTCCTAACCCGTGTCGGTTAAGTAAAGAACCTATTAGTTTTCCAGTTCCAACAACTGTATCTTTCAAAGATGAAGTTGAATTTAGAGTTTATGATTCATATATGAATGAAATTCAACTTCCAAAGAATTCTTATAATATCTCTATTATTAATAAGCGAAGAGTTATTCATTTCGATAGATTTCCTATTGAACTTCCTACTGGTGTGTATTTCTTTAAAGTATCTTTCAAGGATACACATTTGTTTGGAAAATTCACTGTTGTAGATTAGTTCCGACCTTTAAATGGATATATATTTGTTAATTTTGTGTTTTTTTGGGAAAGAAAAATGATTTCTTTAAATGTCAATGTTGACCATATAGCTACAATTCGGCAAGCCAGAGGTGGAAACGAACCCGACCCAGTAGCCGCAGCTGTGATATGTGAGTTGGCTGGTGCCGATGGCATTGTCTGTCATTTGCGTGAGGACCGTCGGCATATTCAGGACCGGGATGTAGAAATTCTTCGCAAAATTGTTTCTACGAAATTGGACTTGGAAATGGCAGCGGTAGAGGAGATTATCAATATAGCATTAAGAATTAAACCAGACCTTGTGACAATTGTTCCCGAAAAAAGAATGGAACTTACAACCGAAGGTGGGCTTGATGTTGCTGCCGACCTTCCAAGGTTTTCAAGTTTAGTCGAAATTATGCATAAAGGTGGGATTAAAGTCAGTTTCTTTGTAGAACCAGAAATTAGGCAAATAGAGGCTGTGCTCAAAACTGGAGCTGAAATTGTTGAACTTCACACAGGGGTTTATGCTAACCTTCGAGACGAAAAGAAAATCGAAGAAGAATTAGCAAAGATAAAAAGTGCGGCCGATTTTGCTAAAAGTTCTGGATTGACAGTCGTTGCTGGTCACGGGCTGAATTATAAAAATGTTATTGATATTTGTAAGATAGGGACTATAGATGAATTGAGTATTGGACATTCTATAATTTCTCGGGCTTCTCTTGTTGGATTAGAAAGAGCAGTTCGAGAGATGTTGGAAATAATAAGATATTCATTGCTTACAAGGTAAACTAATGTGTGGAATTGTTGGGGTTCTTTCAATTGGTGAAGCTTGGAAAAACAAAAATGTTGACCCCAACGTTTTGGAAAGAATGGCTAATTTGTTGTTCCATCGTGGACCAGATAGTAATGGCATTTGGGTTTCGGATGATAAAAGATGTGGTTTTGGATTTCGTAGATTATCTATAATTGACTTAACTCCCGCTGGTAACCAACCAATGTCGACCCTGGATGGTTCAGCTACAATAGTTTATAATGGTGAAATTTACAATTATCAAAAAATTAGAGATGAACTTCGAGCAAAAGGTTATTCTTTTCGTTCCCGAACCGACACGGAAGTAATTCTTTATGGATACAAAGAATGGGGTACAGAGGTTGTAAAAAAAATATCTGGTATGTTTGCTTTTGTCATATGGGACCAAGAGAAAGAAATTCTTTTCGGGGCAAGGGATAGGGTTGGTAAAAAACCTCTATACTATTCTTTTTTTGAGGGATATTTTATTTTCTCTTCCGAAATAAAATCAATTTTAAGTTTTCCAAACTTCAAAAGGGAACTTAATCTAAACGAAATTCCAAACTATTTGAATTTTGGTGCAAGTTCGAATCGTTCGACTTTATTCAAAGGGGTTTTCAAACTTCCACCGGCAAATTATTTTATTTTAAACAAAAAAGGTGATATTGTAGTTCAAAGATATTGGAATCCATTTATTCTTGGACTAAATCAAGATATAAGCGAAAAGGAAGCTACCAGTATAATTATTGATTTATTAAGGATTGCTGTCGAAGACCGAATGATGAGCGATGTTCCATTCGGAGTTTTTTTAAGTGGGGGTATCGACTCAAGTCTTAATGTGGCTTTGATGTCGGAGTTGATGGATAGACCAGTCGATACATTCACAGTTGGTTTCAAAGAACTTCAAAAGTATAACGAATTGCATTATGCAAGAAAAATTGTTGACCTTTTCAAAACCAACCACAAAGAGATTCTTATAGACAGCTCAGATGCTTTCAAAGTTCTTTATGATTTAGTTTGGTACGAAGATGAACCAAATGCAGACCCCGTTTGCATTCCATTGTTTTTTTTGAGCAAATTAACAAGAGAATCGGGAACAATTGTCGTGCAAGTTGGGGAAGGAAGTGATGAACAGTTTGTTGGATATAATTGGCTTCTAAGAGATTATAAGTTCTATAAATCTGCTTGGAAATTTTTCAAATATCTTCCTTATCCAATAAAAAGAACTTTGTATACTTTTTCGAAACCAGTTTTTAAAACTTTTCATCAATATTTACCTTTGGACTTTATAAGGCGAGCAACATTTGGAGAGGAATATTATTGGAGCGGGGTTTCAATTTTTCCACCCGAAGAAATGAAAATATTGTTTAAAGCCCAGTATCTATATCTTTCAGAAGTGCCTTGGAAATATGTACAAAGCTTGTTAAAGGAAGCAAATTTATTAAGCGATGGAAACATAAATTTTCTTCAATGGGTATTGTTTATAGAAATTTCTCAGAGACTACCAGAGTTATTATTAATGCGAGTGGACAAAATGGGGATGGCAAATAGTATAGAAGCAAGAGTCCCGTTTTTGGATTATAGATTAATTGAATTTACTATGTCGTTGCCAGAACAATTGAAAGTCCCAGACGGTAAAACCACAAAATATCTATTGAAGAAGGCTGTTGAAGGAATTCTTCCAAACGAGATAATTTATAGGAAAAAGCAAGGTTTTTGGGCTCCAATTAATGAATGGCTTAGAAATGAATGGTTCGATTTTGCTCAATCAAAAATAAATAACTCAAATTTGTTTAAGTTTCTTTTTAATCAAAGTTATATTGATTCCCTTTTGGTATCCCACAAAAAAGGTAAAGGAAAAAATGGTTTCAAAATTTTCACCTTGCTCAATTTAGCCATATGGTACGAAAAATTCTTCGACAATCAACCAATGGATTTTTTCAAAATATGATATTAAAAGATATTTTTAAAAGATTGAAGGAAGAATGGAATTACACTTGGGAAAAGAATAATGGTTAACACAAGTCCCCAGACTGCCCCCCAAAAGTGTGCCTCGTGGTTAATCTTTGATGATTTATCTTTTGATGCGTAGATACAATAGGCAAGATAAATTACAGCAAATATAGGAGAGGGAATTCCAATTGGGATTAGGAATATGTAAATCCTTGAAGTTGGATAGAAAAGTATGAAACTGAAGATTATTCCAGCAATTGCACCTGAAGCGCCAAGAGAGTAATAATTTGGCTCGTTTTTGTTTTTGAAAACCGAAGGCAAGGAAGAAACAATGCCAGATGTGAGAAATAAAAGGAGAAATAGCCCGCTTCCAATGGTTGTTTCTAATTCTGGCGCGAAAAAGTAAAAAGTCATTGCATTAAATGCTAAATGAATAAAGTCAAAGTGTAGAAAAATATGAGTAAAAATTTGATAATACTTTCGATAATGTACAACCGAATAAGGATTCAAAGAAAATCTTAAAAGAATAGAATTTGTTCTTTTGAAACCAACAATACTAAAAATCAAAATTAAAATTAGAATTAATAAACTAACTGGGGTTTCAAAAAAGTTCATAAGTTGGAATCAATTTCAATTAACATTTATGTAAGTTCCTATGCATTATTCTTCTCGATTCAATAAGTCTTTCCTCTTCTGGTAATGAGATGAGTCTTGGGTTTAAGTCTTTGTCATTTTCTGCAAGAAGGAACTTTGCATAGAAATCGATAACTTCCGGAGGGAATATTCCATCTCTTTCGTAATGTCTTCGCTTTTGTAATAGTTTTTCAGCAGATTCTACACAACTTTTGCCCAAAACCTCTAAGTCTTTAGGAATTGAATTTGGGTCGTTCGAAACTTTGTAATGTTCGGCAATTTGTAGGGAACGCTGTGGATTGCTTAAACCCCATTCAATAGCTAAAATAATACCTGCTAATACTAAATGAATTAAAGCACTACCATCTGGACTTCTAAATTCTATAGTTTGGCGAGAATCTTGATATTCTACTATTTCGTTCTCTTGGGGATTTATTATTCTAGCGAAATTGTTGGATGTTCCCCAAGCCAGAGGAATTCTTATCAGGGAATTGCGGTTAGATTTGCTCCAGCATACTTTTGTCGGAGCTTCTTGGCCAGGAACCAAGCGGAGGTAGGAGGCTGCAACTGTGTTTCCAAATGCAGTTAGACTTGGGGCGTAATGGCAAAGCCCTCCGATTGCCATCAATGCTTCGTCAGAAAGTTCTCCATCTTTGTTTAAAATAATGTTCTTACCATTTTTTGTGAGAGCCAAATGAAAATGCAAACCATTGCCAGCGTGTCCAGGGTCAATTTTGGGAAAGAATGTTGCAATACAATTGTGTTGATAGGCTACATTTCGGATTATCCAAGCAGAAAGCACAAGATAATATGCAAGTTCTTCGATATCTACAAGTTGAAATTCGATTTCTATTTGCTCAGCAGTTTTTCCGTTCAATTCGGGAATTTCGCTTTGGATGTTTTCGATGTAACCAACTTCGTTGTGGCAATATTTAACTGAATTGGTAATTTTAGCTATAATGGAAGCCATTTCGTTTACAATGTTAATTGTTTTAGAAAATGGTGGACTGCTATGGTATCCTTGTTGTTTGCTGAGTAAGTACATTCTCTTTGGGAGGTCAAAAATTAGATAGAACTCTAACTCTCCAAGTGCTTTTAATTCAAGACCAGTTTTATTGGTGAAATAGTTTTTTGCTTTTGATAGAATTCCATCGGGAGTGAAACTTGCTGGGTTGCCTTGAGAGTCGAAAAATCGACAAAAAAAATCAAGACTTTTGTTATCAAATGGATTTAGAAATGCGGTTTTGTAAATTGGAACAACATATAAATCTGAAAATCCAGTTGGTACAATACCTTTAAATAGCGAGGAACCATCAACTCGTTCCCCATCGGCAAGTATTGCTTCTATTTGCTTTCTACTTTGAATTGGAATTTGCATTTGTCGAGGTTTTCCATCGACTGCAACATAATGAAATGTAACTCTTTCAAGTTGTAATGAGTGGATAACTTCGATAAAATCCTTCCTTGTCCAATTATCTTTTGATTTGTTGGTCATTAAGGAAATTGGATTTTCCAAAGCAAGATATAAATTTGTATTTTGCATAACCAATTATATATTATTATTCAACAAATAGCATTTATAAAAAAACAAAATTAAAGGAATTATGGATTTATTGGAAATTATTAATTATTGTCTTTCGAAACCCTTTGCAGAAGAAGATTTTCCATTCGACGATGAAACACTTGTTTTTAAAGTTTTTGGGAAGATGTTTGCCCTAATTGATTTGTTTTCCTTACCTTTATCAATTAGTTTAAAGGCCGACCCAGAAGAAGTTATTAGATTAAGAGAAAACTATGAGTTTATTTTTCCCGGTTATCACTTAAATAAAAAATACTGGATTACAGTAAAAGAGGTTAAATACATCCCCGTTTCGTTACTTAAAAGACTAATAGATAATTCATACTTAGAGGTGGTTTATAAATTACCAAAGTATAAACAAAAATTAATAATGAGTAAACTTGAAGATGCACAATAATATTGAAAAAGAATTATTATCTGAAAAAATAAAAAAATTGCTTGGCTGGAAAATTAACCCAGCAAAAATTAGAATACATACAGATACGACGGATTGGATGCGAATTGCCAGAGGCGATGTTATTCGATTAAATTGCGGGGATTATATAGTGAAAGGGAATATGCGTGAGCCACGATTTGGAATAGATGACCAACCTAAATACTGGGTATTTAGCGCAGTTGATTTGAAGGATGGAAGCGAGAAGATAATAAAAACAGTATTTCACGAAGAATTTTATGCCCATATTGGAATCCTAAAAATTCGTTGTTACAGGAATCCAGAAAAAGAAGGGAAAGTATTGCAATTGGTTCGGGGGGATCATAGATTTATGCAAGGATTTGTCTGCTACGACGAAAAAGGCAATGCCGTTCGAGTGATTGATTTTATTCGTGGGAAATCCTTCTTTCATTATGTGCCTTCTATTGAGAAAAAACACGAAGATTATTTTTTCGAAGATTTGCCTTATATTTTATGGAAGTTGAAAGATTCTTTCAAAGCAATTTTGAAACTCCACGAAAACGGATTTTGCCACGGTGATATTCGAAATGACCACATAATCGTCGAGGCTGGAACAGGAAACTATCGCTGGATTGATTTCGATTTAATGCAAGATGTTTCGGATTTTGACCTTTGGAGTTGCGGAAACATTCTTTCATATGCAGTGGCAAAAGGATTGAAGACTTTCGACCAAGTGATGAAAGGAAATGAATTTCCAGACGAAGTAAAATTAAGTTTAACTGCAGAAGACGCGTCTGCATTTTATAATTATAGAATTATGAACTTAAAAAAATTATATCCTTATATTCCAATAAAATTGAGTAATATTCTTCTTCATTTTACGATTAAGCCATATGCATTTTATAGCAGTATAATGGAATTTTTCGAAGACTTTTCTGATATGCTCGAAAAAGAATTCCCAATAAGCTACAAGGCAAACTCTTAAAATGAACGCTATCATTATCGGAGGTGGAAAAGGGTGTTTTTCGATTTTAAAATTGCTTCGGGAGAAGCCCATTAAGGAGCTTAACCTTAACGTTGTTGCAGTTGTGGATAAAAATCCCAATGCCGAGGGCTTAAGGTTTGCAAAAGAGCTTGGATTACAAACCTTTGCGGATTATCGAGATGCTTTGAATTTAGAAGATATTGAAGTAGTTATAGAGCTAACTGGTGACGATGATTTTGTGCGAAAGCTGAAATCTGAACTAACTTCGGAAATAAAACTGATTGAACACTCCATAGCTCATATCTTTTGGGACTTAATGTATGCTCACGAAGAATTGGACAAAAGAATAGAGGATTTAGAAAGATTAGAAAAGGTTGTCGAAGACGATAATGTCTTTTTAAAATCAATTTTTGATTCTTTTCAAGATTTGACAATTGTTGTTGATATGGACCACCGGATTACTCGGGCAAACAAGGCATTTTGTCAATTTGTAGGCTTAGATGAAGAAGAGGTTATAGGCAAGAAGTGTTACGAAATTCTTGGGATTGCAGAAATTAATTGCGATAGAAAAGGAATGGATGAGATTATGAAATATATTACCGAGACCAAAAAACCTCATATTGTGATACATACTACTCGTCATCCTAATGAAACTTATTGGGAAGTTACTCGTTCTCCAATTTTTGATTCTAATGGTAATGTGCGTTATATACTTTCAAATTGGCACAGAATAACAGAATTAGTTTATCTGAAGCGAGAGGTAGAGACCCTTGAGCAAAAATTGAAAAGTTTTATCAATAACGCACAAGATTGGATAAGTATGAAAAATTTGAACGGTGAGTATATATTAGTCAACCCGGTAATAGCACTGGCTTTTGGGAAAAAACCAGAGGAATTTATTGGGAAAAAGCCCGAAGATGTTTTGCCACCAAAAATTGCACAAACAGTTAAAATGCACGACAGCGAAGTTCTTCGGACAGGTAAAGCAATAGTTTATAACGAGAATGTATCAATCAATGGTGAAGAGCATTACTTTCGTATGCTTCGTTTTCCTCTTACAGATGCACAAGGGAAGATAATTGGCACTTGTACGATAGGGCGCGATGCAACAAATGAAGTGAAACTAATGGAGAAGTTGATACAAAGCGAAAAACTTGCTGCTTTGGGTAAACTCGCAGCAGGGGTTGCACACGAAATCAACAATCCCTTAACTGGTATTCTTTCTTATGCCGAAAGTCTTTCGGAAGAATTGGATAAAGAAAATCCTTTGCAAGAAGATATTGCAATAATCATAAGGGAAACGCTTAGGTGTAGGGATATAGTTAGAAATTTGTTGGATTTTGCAAAGCAAGACAACCCAAGATTCGAAATTGTTAATCCAAATACGATAATTCAACAGTCACTTGAATTAGTCCATAGGCTACCACAATTTAAGGATATCGAGATACGAGTTGTCCTCGATGATAAGATACCTAAAATTAATGCAGATGCAAAACAAATACAGCAAGTTATTTTAAATTTTCTAATTAATGCTGCCGATGCGATGAAATATAAAGGCAAGATTACGGTTTCGAGTGAATATTACCGTCAGTTTAAAAAATGTATTATTTCGGTAGAGGATACTGGCCCCGGAATACCAGAAAATTTGATGGATAAGATTTTCGAACCTTTTTTTTCGACTAAAAGTACCAGTGGTCTTGGTTTAGCTGTTAGTTGGGGTATCATAGAAAGACACCACGGTACAATTGAAGTTGATACTGCACCAAGTGGTGGAGCTATTTTCAAAATACTGTTACCAGCATATTTTGAATTAGAGCAAAATTTTGAACGATAGATATGGAAAATTTAAAAGTAAAAATTTTAGTAATTGACGACGAACAAATAGTATTGGATAGTATCAAACGAATTTTGAAAAATGATGAGACTTACGAAATTGAAACTACTTTGTCTTCGGTCGAGGCATTAAAAATTATTCCATTTTTTAATCCAAATATTATTCTTACAGATTTGATGATACCAGAAATTGATGGGTTGGAATTGTTAAAAAAAGTCAAAGAAATCGACGATAAAATCATTGTGATAATGATAACTGGCTACGCAACAATAAATACAGCGCTACAAGCAATGCAATTTGGAGCATTTGATTATATTGCAAAACCATTTACACGGGAAGAATTGCGTAAAGTTATAGAGAGGGCCGCTTCCTTAGTTTACTCCCAAGTAAAATCTGGTATTAAATCTCCTTTGCAAAAGGAAATTATTGGAAATATCCGCGGTATTGGGCAGTATTCTTGGCTAATGATGAATGACGAAGGCCTTGTAGTACTTGGGGTTGAAAGAGCTTTATTGTATTCAATAGGGAAAATTCAAACTGTTTATCTTCCTTCTGTCGGGGACGAGATTCGGCAAGGGAGTGTATATTTTCAAATTTTTTCTTCCGATTTGAGAACTCAATCGATTTTTTCCCCGCTATCTGGAACTGTGATGGAAGTGAACGAGAATGTGTTAAAGAATCCAGAAATTGCTGTGCGAGACCCTTACGGGGAAGGGTGGCTTGTAAAAATTAAACCATCGAATTTTGAAGAGGATATGAAAACTTTGGGGTTACTTTAATTTATGAAAGAAGCCCTTCTTTTTGAATGTAAAGATGAAGAAACTAAAGAGGTAGTTTGTAAGCTATGCAATCACTACTGCAAAATATCTAACAACAATAGTGGGATATGCCGGGTTCGGTTTAATCACGATGGAAAATTATTTTCATATTCTTATGGAAAAGTTGATGGTGTGGCAATAGACCCAATCGAAAAGAAACCGTTTTATCATTTTAAACCAAAAGCAAAGGTTCTTTCGTTTGGTACCCCAGGGTGTAATTTTAAGTGTGCAAATTGTCAAAATAGTTATTTGTCGCAGTCTATAAAGGTTAAACCAGAATTTTTACTTTTTCAAGAAGTGGTTCCACCGGAAAATATTGTTAAATTGGCAGAAAAATATAAAGTCGATGGAATTTCGTATACATATTCTGAACCTACCATCTTTTTTGAGTATGCTAGGGATGTTATTTGGAATTGTAAGAATAATGATGCAACTAAAGACTTAGTTCATATGTTTGTTTCTAATGGTTATTTTAGCAAAGAAATGCTGGAAATTGTTAAGACTGAAAATTTGCTCGATGCTATTAACATCGATTTAAAATTTTTCGACGACCAAAAATATTTAAAAATAACTGGGGGACATTTACGCCCTGTTTTAGAGTCTATTGAGAAAGTATTGGCCTTAGGAATACATTTGGAAGTAATAAATCTTGTTATTCCAGGCGAAAATGACGATGATGAAAGTTTCAAAAATATCGCAAATTTCATTTCAAAGCTTTCAAAAGATATACCTTTACATTTTAGTAGATTTTACCCTCAGTATAAGATGACCGAAAAACCTCCTACACCATATTCAACACTTATACGCGCTAAGGAAATTGCTACTTCATTTGGGTTGAATTATGTTTATATTGGCAATACTGATATTCAAAATGCCGAAAATACATATTGTCCAAAATGTAAGTTTTTGGTTGTTGAAAGAAAAAGATATATTACAAATGTTAATTATGTTATAGAAAATGGTAAAGCAAAATGCCCAAAATGCTCGGAAATATTGCCAATAGTCGTGTGAAATGTCTTGTAATTTTATTTCTTTTTTTCTATTCTACAAAAATTTTTCCTCAATGGCCTGTTATGAAGACAGATGCGGATAGCTTAGTACGACTTGGTGCAGATTATATTTACAACCTTGAATTCGATAAAGCAGAAGAATGCTTTAAGCAGGTAATAAATAGATATCCCGCCCTTCCAGCGGGATATTTTCTCGATGCTATGGTAGATTGGTGGAAAATTACTTCATTTAGGAATACAAGGGAATTCGATAATTCTTTCCTAAAAAAAATTGATAAAGTAATTCAAGTTTGTGATAATATTCTTGATACTAATGAATATGAGATTAGTGCTTTGTTCTTCAAAGGCGGTGCTATTGGTTACAGAGGAAGATTTCACGTGGTTAGGGAAAATTGGTTTCGTGCAGCAAACGATGGATATTCAGCATTTAGGATTCTAATCAAGTGTTTAGAAATAGCTCCCAACAACTACGATATTATGTTAGGAACGGGAATATATAATTACTTTGCCGAGGTTTTGCCCGAACAAAATCCAGCCATAAAGCCTCTGATGCTTTTTGCACCTAAAGGCGACCGAAAATTAGGAATATTACAACTTCACGCTTCTGCTAAATATGCTCGATATGCAAGTGTCGAAGCAAAATTAGTACTTCTACAAATTTATTATGACTTCGAAAAAGATTTCTTTGCAGCCTACAATATTGCGAAAGAACTAATTGAAAAGTATCCAAATAATCCTGTTTTCCAAAGATACTATGGGCGTTGTTTGGTTTCTTTATATTATTTAGAAGAGTGGGAACAGCACTGGAAAATGATTTTAGAATGGTATAATCAAAAGAAACCGGGATATGATATGCTTACTGCTAGAGAAGCCCTCTATTACGTTGGAAGCGCACTTTTTGAAAAAGGAGTTTATGAGGAGGCTTTAAGTTATTTTTATAAATGCGATGAATTTTCTCGGAAACTTGATAAAGACGGTCCTTCGGCTTTTATGATATATTTGAATTTAAAAGTTGGTAAAATATACGATTTGCAAGGTAAAAGAAATTATGCAATAATGCAATATAATAAAGTACTTTCTTGGAAAAATTACCGAGATTCCCACGAACAAGCCAAAAGATATCTTCAAATTCCATATACAAGGTAATTTATTAATTTAGAAATTTTTATATAATCGTTTTAAGAATGACAAGGTTTTTACTCTGTGTTGTAGTATTTTTATTGTTTAAATACGATTTTGATTATTCAAAGGAAACGAATCAAGCAAAAGTTTTACTTGGAATTGACGTACTGATAAGAGAAGATTTTAGGCAACTTTATGGTAAAAGGGTCGGTATCCTTACAAATTCTGCAAGTCGGAGTTCAACCAAGAAAATGACTGTTGAATATTTTGCAAATAACCCAAAATTTAACCTAACAGCAATTTTTACTCCCGAACACGGTTTCTTTACAACAATTCCAGCAGGTAAATACGTTCCCGATGATAGTCTATATGGGGTTCCAATATTCTCATTATATGGGAATAATCGAAAACCCACACCTTATCAAATGTCGTTCGTCGATGTTATTGTTGTAGACCTGCAAGATATTGGAGTTCGTTCATATACATATATTAGCACACTTTTTAAGGTGATGGAAGCCTGCTCCGAAGCAAATATTCCAATAATTGTTCTGGACCGACCTAATCCTTTGGGTGGAAATCTTGTTGATGGAAATGTTTTGGAAATAGACAAAACTTCCTTCGTTGGAATAATTCCAATTCCTTACATACACGGTTGCACCATTGGTGAAATTGCTTTAATGATTAATGGTGAAGGTTGGCTTAAAACAAATGGAACCCAGCGAAAATGCGATTTGACTGTCGTGAAAATGGAAGGTTGGAGAAGAGAAATGAAGTGGGAAGATACTGGATTGCAGTGGTTCCAGACATCTCCAAATGTAAGAAGTGTTGATGCTATTCGAGGTTTAGCAATGTTTGGAGTCCTTGGCGAGCTGCGCTTGTTTAATCTAGGTGTAGGGACTGAACACGCTTTTCAGATTTTTGTTGTTCCTAATGTAAGCCATAAGAAACTTGATAATTTAATGAAAGAATTAAAATTCGAAGGAATTTCATTTATTAAAAAACAAAATAAAGAAAAACAAGGTTATGAATATTTGGTGAGATTCGACATTGATAAAGAAATAAAATTCTATACTAATGGGTTGAAATTGCTTTTTAAGTTAAGACAAACCTTCCCAAGTTTGTTTTTACCTAATAAATTAAAAAGCTCTTCTGTTGAGATGTTTAAAAAGGTAACTGGTACAGATATTTTGTTCGAAAGTTTAATAGAGGGTAACGAAAAAAAATTTTTCAATAATATTTCTAGTGGGTTAGAAGATTTTCTCAAAATACGAACCAAATATTTACTTTATAAATAGGTTTTATTTTGGTAAAACTTTGGCAAATTACAAGGGTACCTCCTCGTATTGCATTAAATAAACTATTTTCTCTTATTAAGAGAAAATTGTTTCCTTTAAAAGAAGAGGATTTTTTTCAAAGGTATTACTCCGAGGTTGCAAGTCCACCATTTTCATCTTTGCTAACTGGATATTTTAAATTGCCCGAATTGGAGTATTTTCAACAAAGAGAAGAAATTGTAAAATTTGTTGGAAACCAATTATTGCAACATAAATTTAACTTGCTTGGAACGGGATGGATTTGCAGAAATCATAATAAAAGTAAGGTTGAAATAATAGAAATATTACCTGGATTTTGGAAAAATAAGGCATACCAATTGCTTGAATTAATAAATGATTACGATTATCAACTAATTGATTTTTGGTCAGACCCCAAAACAAGTTACGTATGGAAACCAAATTTTTTTAAAAAGATACCTTTGTTTTTAGGTTCAGATATCAAGAATGTTTGGGAAATAGGTCGTATGCAGCATCTTCCATTTTTGGCTTATTGTTATTATTATTGGAAATTTTACAATATAGAATATGCTGAGAAGTTTGCTAATGAATTTCAAAATGAAATATTAGATTTTATTGCTACAAATCCTGTTGGATATACCGTTCAATGGAAATCCTCTATGGACGTATCAATCCGACTTTCAAATTGGCTGGTGGCTTACGACCTTTTCAAATGTGCAGGTTTTGAATTTAATGGTGAATTCAATTCAATTTTTTTCGATTCTATCTACAAACACATACTTTTTGTAATTGAGAACTTAGAATGGTCGGAAGGGTTAAGGGGAAACCACTATTTTGCAAACATTGTTTCTTTAGTTTTTGCGGGGGTATATTTACCTATTTCAGATTTTTCAACAAACATTTTAGCATTTGGAATAAATGAACTAGTCAACGAAACACTTTACCAGTTTTACCCCGATGGAGGGAACTTTGAGGCATCGACTTACTATCACATCCAAGTGGTGGAAATGTTGTGTTTGGCAATGTATCTTCTTTATTTGTTAAATAGTACAAAATTATTTTCTATAAACCAGTTTTTAAAAAATTTTAAAAAAATAAAAATTGGAAACCTGGAAAGGAGAAAAATATATTTTAAAATCGATTTGAAAGAAAATATTCTTTCATTTTCAAGTTTGTTCTTAGAAAGGTTTTACAATATCGTAAAGTTTACTCAAATTTTAAGAAAGAAGAACGGAAACTTTGAGCAAATTGGTGATAACGACAGTGGCTACTTTTTACGCTTAGATTATTTTTTTGAAAGTGAAAATTATTATGGTGAACTGTTTCCCAATGTTTTAAAAAGGTTTATGCTCTGGGACTTATTAGATAATTTAAGTTACAAGGAAACAAGCAATCTTTTTTTCCTAGACCACCGTGGCAAAGGAAGAATTAATTTTCCACCAAATGAAATTGTGATTTACCCAAAACTCTATTCATTTCCACATTTTGGGTTGTATATCATCAAGTCCAATAATTACGAAATGTTTGTTCGTTGCGGAAATATTGGTCAAAAAGGGAAAGGTGGCCATTCCCACAACGACCAGCTGTCCTTTACATTGAATGTAAATGGAAAGGATTTTATAGTCGACCCAGGTTTATTTTGTTATTCCTGTTCCGAAAAGGAAAGAAATAAGTTTCGTTCTGTCCATTCTCATAACACACTCGTTTTGGAAGGTTTAGAACAAAATGTATGGAAAACTGGTGATGTTGAAAATTTGTTTTGGATATCAAAACATAGAACGAAATCTAAAGTAATTTCGATAAAAGATAATTGTTTGAAACTTGTTCATTTCGCTTACAGAAAACCTCATCATAGAACTATTTTGTTTGATTATTCAAAGGTAGTTTTGAAAGATAGTTATAAATCTGATAAACAAAAAGCGTTATTATTTCATTTACATCCAAGTGTGGGTATCCGAATGTCTAAAGAAGGATTGGTTTTGGTTAACGATGGTATTTTGGTAAGATTGCTTAATCAAGACTGTGAACTTGAGATCTTAAATTACGATTATTCTCCCCAATATGGGGTGAAAGTCCTTTCCAAAAAATTAGTTTATACAACTACTCAAGAGCAAATATTAACTATTTTAGAGATAATATAAAAAAGAAACCCACCTAGTTAGGTGGGTTCCTTTTTCTAATTGAAGCAAAAAGTTTATACCCAACCACGAAGTTTGACAGCTTCTGCCACTCGTGATATTGCTATCATATATGCAGCATCACGCATATAGACGCCCTTGTTGTTTGCAAGTTCAAGGACTGAATGATAGGCGCTAGTCATTTTTTGGTCTAATTTTGTAAGGACTTCCTCTTTTGTCCAATAATAATTCATATTACATTGAACTTGCTCGAAGTAGGAACAAGTAACACCACCTGCATTGCAAAGGAAATCGGGAATTACGTGAATTTTTCGTTCTTTTAGAACCTCGTCGGCTTCGGGAGTGGTTGGTCCATTGGCACCTTCGGCAATAATCTTAACCGTAGGTTTAATTAATTGTACGGTATCCTTATTGATTTGATTTTCAAGTGCTGCGGGAACAAGAATGTCGACTTCTTGTTCAATCCAAGCACTACCAGGTAAAATCTCAAAACCTAATTCTTGTGCTTTGGATTTGTCTATTTCTCCGAATTTGTTTGTGATGCTAATTAATTCTTTGAAGTTAATTCCATCCTTCTTTCTGAATGTAATTGCCCTTTGCTCTTTGGGGTCCCACGAAGAAACAGCAATGGCTTTTCCACCCATTTGAGTATAAAGGTCTAATGCATATTGGCTAACATTTCCGAAGCCTTGGAAACTTGCAGTTGTATTTTTAATGTCGATACCTAGGAATTTCAATGCTTCGCGAACAGTATACATAACACCATATCCAGTAGCTTCGGTTCGTCCAAGTGAGCCTCCTAAGCCTAATGGTTTTCCAGTGATGAAACCGGGAGCTTTGATTCCAGTAATTTTTTCATATTCGTCGAGCATCCAAATCATATGTTGGCTTGTGGTCATAACGTCAGGTGCTGGAACATCTTGCAATGGACCAAGATTACGAACAATTTGACGCACCCATCCGCGGCAGATTAGTTCTTGTTCTCGCAATGATAAATGGTGCGGGTCGCAAACAACACCACCTTTTCCACCACCAAGTGGAATGTCGACAACTGCAGTTTTCCAGGTCATCCACATAGCCAAGGCGCGTACAGTGTCGATTGTTTCTTGAGGATGGAAACGGATACCACCTTTTGCGGGACCACGCGCGTCACTATGTTGAACACGGAAACCTCGGAAAACACGATATGTACCATCGTCCATCCTTATTGGGATGTTGAATTGATATTCTCGGTCTGGATACCTTAACAAGTCGCGTGTCGCTTGGTCAAGTCCTAATTTTTCTGCAACAGCATCGAATTGTTGCTGTGCCATTTTGAATGGATTGAAACCTTCTACCGACATAATTATCTCTCCGTTAATTATTAATAATCCTATTAAACTTCGAAAAAATCGAAGTTTGTAAAATGCAAATTAAGAAAAATATTATCAATAGTAGGATATTATTAATTTTGTTTTGGGTTTTGTATTTTTTTGTTAATAGATCTTGTTGTTTCATTAGAATTTGTTATTTTCTTAAGTTGTTTAATAATAACAAGATATTACATTGATTTAATTTGATATTATCAACAAATTTGAATATATTTTATGAATGGTATTGAGATTTTATTAAATTTTTCGTAAAATTACATTTCTTTTTTTTATAAATGGTGAGGTTATGGGAATTGCAATTGAAAAATCAACTGAAACTCGTTACGACACAATTGATTGGAAAAATTTAGGCTTTGGTCGTTTCTTTTCCGACCATATGTTTATTAGTTATTTTAATGGGAAACAATGGGATGATGGTAAAATTGTACCTTATGGTCCAATTTGTTTTGAACCTTCGATGATGACTTTACATTATGGTCAAACGATTTTCGAAGGTCTTAAAGCCTACTATGATGTCAACGGAGGAGTTAACCTTTTCCGTCCCGATATGAATGCAAAACGGATGAATTCTTCCGCTGAACGTTTGTGTATTCCAAAATTCGACGAAAAAAAATTTGTCGAGGCAATAATCGAGTTGATTAAACTTGACCACAAGTTTGTTCCAAAGGTAAAAGGAGAATCTCTTTATATTCGACCAGTTTGCTTTGGAAGTAGTTGTGTTCTTGGTGTGCATCCTTCGACGGAATACATTTTTATCATAATTACTTCACCAGTTGCTTCCTATTATCCAGAAGGGTTAAACCCGGTGAAAATATTAATTGAGGACCAATTTGTTCGTGCAGTTCGTGGAGGTCTTGGAAATGCGAAAACTGCAGCTAATTATGCTGCTTCGCTTTATGCTGGCTGGAGAGCAAAAGAAAAAGGTTTTTCGCAAGTTCTTTGGCTTGATGGTATCCACCACGAGTTTGTGGATGAAGTTGGTGCAATGAATATTATGTTTGTAATTGACGACATATTAATAACACCACCGCTTTCCCAAGGTTCAATTTTGCCCGGAATTACACGGGATTCTGTACTTCAATTGGCAAAAGATATGGGAATTAAAGTACAAGAACGCTCTATTAAAATTCAAGAAGTGATTGAATCGTATGAAAGAGGAACTTTGCAAGAAGTATTTGGCACAGGGACTGCCGCAACAATTTCACCCGTTGGAAAATTGTATTACAAAGACCGAGAAATGATAATTAATAACAATCAAATTGGTCCAATTGCAAGAAAAATGTATGATACTTTAACTGGATTACAACACGGAGAAATAAAAGATACGCATAACTGGATAGTTCATATTGATATTTAAATACAATTTATTTAAGACATTTTCGATTTTCTAATTTCATAAATAAAGGTGTTTTATGAAGCCTGACTTATCGTCTTTCGAAAGCCCAACACTATCCTTAGCTTTGCAAGGATATATTCGTAAAACATACTTGTGGATGGTTGGTGGATTGCTTATTTCGGGTTTTACTGCCTGGTTCACTGTCAATACTCCTTTTTTTGGGTTGTTTATTCTTAATCCGGTTATTTTGTTCATTCTATTCTTTGCTGAACTGGGTTTAGTATGGTTCCTTTCTTCAAGAATAATGAGTATTGAAATTTCAACGGCTAGCTTTCTTTTTGTTCTTTACTCATTTTTGAATGGGTTAACGCTTTCTTTAATTTTTTTTGTTTATGCGAGCACAACCATTCAAAATGTTTTTTTCACAACCGCTGCCCTGTTTGCTGCAATGAGTTTCTATGGATATACAACAAAACGCGACTTAACGAGTTGGGGTAGTTTCCTTTTTATGGGTTTAATTGGAATTGTCATTGCGATAATTATCAATATGTTTATAGGTAGTTCTGCTCTTGATTTTGCCATTTCGTTAATCGGTGTTCTTATTTTTGTTGGGTTGACTGCATATGATACTCAAAAAATAAAAGAAATGTTTTACGAACTTAGCGAAAACGAAATGGCACTTGGTAAATATTCAATTCTTGCTGCGTTAACTTTATATTTGGATTTTATTAACTTGTTCCTCTTTTTGCTAAGATTATTTGGAAGAAGAGAATAATGGCTTTTTATGATAATCCTTTTGAATTAATTGACTATGCAAATTCCGAGATAAATTCTGGTCGTTATTCAAATGTAATTGAAATTTTGGAAGAGGGAATTCAAAAGTTTGGTGAATTCCCTCTTATTTATTTCTTGCTCGCTAAAGCATATTTTGAGCAAGGCGACTATTTAAACACTCAAAAAGTCCTTGAACTAGGATTATCCAATTTCCCTTTTAATAAAGCATTGCAACAACTTAAGGAGGATTTCGAGAAAAGGGCAATGTCCGATAATATTGAATACTCAAAACCTGTAGGAAAATTGTTAGAAAAAAATATTATCAACCTTAATTTTTATCCAACTCAAACGGATATTATATCAATATTTAAAAAAAGAATAAATAGGATTTAGTTTCCCCAGTTTATTCACTACTATTTTATATGGTGATTATTGTTTGTTGTCTAAAGTATGAATATGGTTTTCCAGAAAGAGGGCTTTCTTTTGAATATTATAATTTCCTCGATACACTAAAAAAGATGGATGGGGGAAAACACAAAGTTATACATTTTCCATTCGATGTAATTTTTAAGAAGTTTGGAAGAAATGAAATGAATAATAGATTGATAGATTTAGTCAAACAATACAAACCGAATTTGGTATTTTTTTTCCTTTATTCCGACGAGTTTAAAAAGGACACACTGCTTTTTTTGAAAGGTGAACTTGGAGTTACAACTTTCAACTGGTTTGCTGATGACCATTGGCGCTTTTACAATTTTAGTAGATTTTGGGCTCCTTATTTTACTTATGTTTCCACAACAGATAACATTGCTTGGAAAAAGTATAAGGAATTTGGGATTAATAATGTTATTAAAACTCAGTGGGGTTACAATCATTATCTCTACAAAGTTCCCGAAGGTTACGATTTTAAGCCTCGGAATTATGATGTTTCTTTTATTGGACAAAAACATAGTAATAGAGGAAAGTATATTAGTTTTTTAAGAAAAAAAGGTTTGGATGTTAAATGTTGGGGTAAAGGTTGGGAACAAGGTAGAATTAATTTTGATGAAATGCTAAATATTTTTCGAAGCTCCAAAATTAACTTAAATTTTAGCAATTCCTCTGCTGGTTTTCAATTACAAAGTATTGCAAAAATTTTGCTTACAAGAAGAATTGATAATAGAATTCGTTTCCACCCATTATGGAAGATTCCATACAATTTGGTTTCGATTTATCGAAGGTTAACACGAAAGCAAATAAAGGGTAGGGTTTTCGAAATTACTGGTTCTGGAGGATTCTTGTTAACCCAAAATGCAGAAAATCTTTCTGAATATTTTGTCGATGGTAAGGAAATTGCTGTGTTTGAAAATGAAAAAGATTTGTTGGAAAAAATTAATTTTTATCTTAGCAAGGAGGATTTACGTTGTGAAATTGCATATAATGGTTATAAAAGAGCATTAAACGAACATACTTACGAAAAACGATTCAAAGAAATATTTGATAAAATAGGACTAAATGATAGGTAATTTAAAATGAAGATTCACTTAGGTTGTGGAAATAAATATCTCGATGGATATTTGAACATAGACCTTCCCCAAGACGAACATACTGTTATGGAGGTTAAAGCAGACCTTTATGCAGATATTAGAACTTTGGATTTCCCCGAAAATTCTATTGAAGAGATAAGATTGCACCATCTTTTTGAGCATTTCACTCGTGCAGAAGCATTGAAACTACTTGTAAAGTGGAGAAAATGGCTGAAAGTAGGAGGGGTTCTTCATATACAAACACCCGATTTTTCCCGTTGTCTTATCAAATATTTGTTTGCTCCAATGAAATTTAGAATGCAATTGGGCAGGCACATTTTCGGTTCCCAAGAGGCTCGCTGGGCTTATCATTTGGACTTTTGGGATAAAAAGAAATTTAAATTTATTTTGAAACGGCTTGGTTTCGATATTATTAGATTTCGAAGATACTGGAATTCTTTTCACAAGCACTATCCCCATTTGCCATTTGCAAATGTTATAGGGGAATTAATTCCGGATATAATATATCAAAAGTACGGTGGATTCAAGTTGCCAGATATTGTTGTTTTTGCAGTTAAAAACGATAGAGAAATTGATTTCGATAAAGAAGTTGAAAATATTCTAAAGTATTATTTAATTGGCAAAGAGGATAGAAGCCTATTGAATGTTTGGTTGGATGAATACAAAAAATTGTAAATTATTTTAGAATTGTGTCGATAATATTTCTATAAACTTGTTGTGAAATGGAATTGAACATCATTTTTGAAATTCGTTACAACAAATCCGAAATCTTTCAAAATGTAATTAATTCAAAAGATTTAAATTTTAATGCAAATTCAGTAAGAAACGAAAAATATTTCGATATCAATGATGTTTGGGATGCAGTCGATAGCCTTTTCGACTTAGGGGATTCAAATATCTTTAGTTTTCTAAAATTGAGTGAAGAGGAACAAAAAAAATTTTGGGAAATAGTAAGTAAATTAATAAAAGCTGGAATACTTGGCTATCGTTACTACGAAGTTAATGGCAAACTTGAACGGCATTTTATTGAATATGAAATAGCAAACCCCAGATTAGCAAATGCAAGGATAAAATATATAGACAAAAGACAATATTCAAGGGAATGGCTCGTTTAATTTTGCTTAATTATTTATTTGAAGTTGAAAGGTTTTCTTGCTATTGCTTATAAGGATTTGCAAATTGAATTTCGGAATCGTTATACAATAACAACGACAATTCTTTTTACTCTTATTTCCACAACTATTGTAAATTTTAGCATTCCGACAAATCTAATAGAAACGCAAATTTATTCTGGTATGTTATGGATTGTGATATTTTTTGCTTCTATGACTGGAATGGTTCGAAGTTTTGTTAGCGAGGAAGAGAAAGGAACAGTTCTTTTGTTAAAACTTATTTCAAATCCATATTCAGTTTTTTTTGGTAAGTTTTTATTCAATTTGTTAATTTCTCTACTTGTCAATATTACTACTATTTTAATGTTTCTTGTCTTCTTTGATAAAGTTAGGATTCTTTATTTTCATTTGTTTGTTTTAACATTATTTGTCTGTGGAATTGGTATTGCTGGCTGTTCAACGATAATTGGGGCAATTGTAGCCAAAGCAAATGTAAAAGGGGCATTGTTTCCAATTCTTTCATTGCCAATACTTATCCCATTGTTGATGGTTGGTATCGAAGCCACACAATATTCAATCATTGGGAAGGATGCAGAAATGGTTCTACAAAACAATTTGGTTATTATTGCTTATGTTGGTCTTCTGATTACTCTTTCCTCGTTGCTTTTTGAATTTGTTTGGAAAGAATAAGAAATTGATATTATTAATAAATTTGCAAGTTTTTTAATTCAAAAGTGGTAAAAAATGAGAAAATGGAGAATTGAAGATTCAATTGAACTATATAATATCAAAGGATGGGGGCAGAATTATTTCGACATTAATGAAAAAGGTAATTTGGTTGTTATTCCATCGAAGAACGGAGTAAAGATAGACCTAAAAGAACTAATAGATGAATTAATTTTAAGAGATGTTTCCCTTCCCGTTTTGGTTCGATTTCCAGATATTCTCGACGACAGAATTGAAACAATAACTAAATGCTTCGAGGAAGCCTCGAAAGAATACGGTTTCAAAGGAAAATATTTCAATGTATATCCTATAAAGGTAAATCAAGTTCGGCCAGTAGTCGAAGAGATTATGCGCTATGGAAAAAAATACAATATTGGGCTGGAAGCAGGTTCTAAACCAGAGTTGCACGTTGTTTTGGCAGTTGCAAGTTCTCCCGATTCATTAGTTATTTGCAATGGATACAAAGATGAAAACTTTATCGAACTTGCCTTGCTTGCCCAAAAAATGGGTCGCAAAATATTTGTTGTTGCAGAAAAGTTTAACGAACTTAAATTGTTAATTTCAATAGCCAAAAGGCTAAAAATAAAGCCTAACATTGGAATTCGAATTAAACTTTCTACGCAAGGCAGCGGTAAATGGGAAGACTCTGCTGGGGATAAGAGCAAATTTGGTCTGACTGCAAGTGAATTAATTGAAGCAGTTGAATATATTAAAGGAAATAAATTACTCGACTCTTTTAAATTAATTCATTTCCACATTGGAAGCCAAGTAACCAATATTCGTATGATTAAGAATGCTCTTCGGGAGTGTTCACAGTTCTATGTTCAATTACGAAAACTTGGATGCAATATTGAGTACGTTGATATAGGTGGAGGATTGGGGGTCGATTATGACGGGACGCGGTCTTTTAGTCCCAGCAGCATAAATTATACGATTAAGGAGTATGTCGATGATGCAGTTTATATGATAACAGAAGCTTGCCAAAAGAACAATCTTCCACATCCAAACATAATTACAGAATCTGGTCGTTCGTTAACTGCACATCATTCTGTCTTGATATTTAATGTTTTGGAAACTGCTGTAAATCCACGCTGGGATTACGAGAACGACGAAATTCTTGAAACTGACCACGAAAATGTAAAAGAGCTTTTCAATCTCTTAGAAAATGTCAATTCTACAAATATTTTAGAAACTTGGCACGACGCTCAACAAATTCGCGAAGATTCACTCGATTTATTTAGTTTGGGTTTAATTGATTTACAAACTCGGGCAAAGGTCGAGAAACTCTTCTGGACAGTAGCAAGTGAAATATACCAAATTGCACTTGAAATGAAGCATATGCCCGATGAACTAAGACCATTGTCGCGTATGCTTGCCGATAAATATTTTTGCAATTTCTCTTTATTCCAGTCTTTACCAGATTCTTGGGCTATCGACCAGGTTTTCCCTATAGTTCCCATCCATAGGCTAAATGAAAAACCAACTCGTTACGCAACACTCCACGATATTACTTGTGATTCCGACGGAAAAATTGAAAATTTCATTGGAACAAAAAACTTTGCACATTATTTACCAGTTCACGAATTAAAATCTAATGAACCATATTATGTTGGTGTATTTTTGGTTGGTGCTTATCAAGAAATTTTAGGTGACTTACACAATCTTTTTGGTGATACAAATGCTGTCCACGTTGTGGTGGAAGATGATTCTTACAAAATCGTTCAAGTAATTGATGGAGAGACAGTTGCGGAAGTTTTAGATTATGTTCAATACGATGCAAAAAGATTGGTTCGGACAATCGAAACTTGGGTTACTCAATCTGTTAAAGAGGGTAAAATTTCTCCCCAAGAGGGGAAAGAATTTCTCTCGAATTATCGTTCTGGTTTGTATGGTTACACATATTTGGAGTGAAAATTGGGCAACAAAATACCTTCTCGGGAAGAAGCATTGAATTTGCTTTTGAAGTATAATCAAAGCGATTCCTTAATCAAACACGCAAAAGCAGTGGAAGGAGTAATGCGTTACATTGCTTGTAAATTGGGGGAAGACGAGGATTTATGGGGTATTGTAGGCTTAGTTCACGACTTAGATTACGAGATGTATCCAGAACAGCATTGCCAGGTCACAAAGAAGATATTGGAAGAAGAAGGTTGGGACGAAACTTTAATTCGAGCTATACTTTCTCACGGTTGGGGAACTTGTACCGATGTTGAACCACGTTCGTTAATGGAAAAATATCTGTATGCAATAGATGAATTGACTGGGTTAATAACCGCAGTTGCTCTTGTTCGCCCTTCGAAGAGTATTATGGATGTTGAAGTAAAGTCTGTTAAAAAGAAGTGGAAAGAAAAAAATTTTGCTGCAGGTGCCAATAGAGAAATCATTCAAAAGGGAGCAGATTTATTAGGAATTTCCCTCGATGAATTAATTCAATTGACAATCGAAGGAATGAAAACAGTAGCAAAAGAAATAGGCTTGTGAAGTTTTCTTTTCATATTAGTTTTCTTTTCATTTTGGAGTAAAAATGATAGTATCAAAATTTGGGGGCACTTCGGTTGCCGATTCTAATGCCATACAAAAGGTTTTGTCTATTCTTAAACAGAAAGAAGAGCAAACATTTGTTGTAGTTTCTGCTTTTTCTAAAATTACAGACAGTTTAGTTGATATTTCAAACAACTTAAGGAATAGAAATTTTAGTATTATACAGGGAAAAGTTGATGAAATATTTTATCGGCACTTTCATACTGCAAAGGAATTGGGTGTTCTTCCACTTGTTTCGGATTACTTAGAAGAGAAAAAAAACAAAGTAAATCTGTTGATAGATGCATTGAAAATACTAGGGGAAATATCCCCTCGTTCTGTAGATTTGTTATTGAGTTTCGGCGAATTACTTTCTTCATTTATCATTTATAACTTTCTTAAGATTAATTCCTTAGAAGTTTTGTACGTCGACCCAAGAGAAATTATTGTTACAGATTCGAATTTTAATTGTGCAGATGTCGATTTTGAGCAAACTGAAGAAAAACTAAAAAAGCTAATGAGCGAAAATGGAAACTATAAATTTTTCATCACTGGTGGATTTGTTGGTAGTACATTGGAAGGTTTTACTACCACTTTAGGGCGTGGAGGTTCCGATTATTCTGCTTCGGTAATTGCTTCTCTATTAGGAGCCTCGCAATTAGAAATATGGACCGACGTTGATGGAATAATGACAACAGACCCCAACTTGGTTCCATCCGCAAAATTACTCGATGTTGTTTCTTACAAAGAAGCCTCCGAAATGGCAATTTTTGGGGCAAAAGTATTGCATCCCAAAACTATATTTCCTGCAATCGAAAAGAATATCCCAGTTTATGTTAGAAATACATTTAATCCGAATTGCAATGGTACTTTAATTTCATCTAAGTTCTCCGAAAATAACGATGTCAAAGCGATTACTTATAGAAAGAATAATATAGTAATTAATATCGTATCCAATCGAATGTTGGGTGCTTACGGATATCTGGCAAAAGTTTTTAATGTTTTTAAAGAATTTGAAACCGAAGTAGACCTTGTTTCAACTTCCGAGGTAAGTGTTTCTTTAACAATTGACAGTAGGAAAAGACTTGGCGAGATTGTTAAGAAACTTAGGGAAATTGCCGAAGTCGATGTTATTGAAAACTGCGTGATAGTTTCTGTAATTGGAGAAGGACTAAAAAATTCAACTTCAATTGCTCATAGGATATTTAAAGTTCTTGATGGAATAAAAATTCATATGGTTAGTATGGGAGCATCGGACATAAATTTTAGTTTTGTTGTTAACGAAGAAGATTATGTCGAAGTTGTACGGCTTCTTCATCAAGAGTTTTTTGAGTAAGGTAATTAATAGGTTTTGTTATGGAAAAAATTCAAAATTGGGACATAAAAGAATTAGCCGAAAAATTTGGAACTCCTTTATATGTTTATAGCAAACAAAAAATAGTTGATAATTATTATAGACTACATAAAGCATTCGAACAACATTTTTCTAAGTTTCAAATTCATTTTTCCGTTAAATCGAATTCGAACATACATATTTTGCGTATTTTTAGGGACTTGGGCTGTGGAGCTGATTGTTCCTCACCTTTCGAACTTTTGCTTGCTCTAGAGGCTGGAATTAAAGAAGAGAAAATAGTTTATACTGGAAACTACGAAAGTAGTGAAGATTTCGAGTTGCTTTCTAAATACAATGTAAAAATTAACTTTGATGATATTACTTCTTATTCTCGATTCTGTCAATTCAAGCAACCCAAATTTGTTAGTTTTAGAGTAAATCCTGGTATTGGGAAAGGTGGATTTGAAGGAATAACAACTGGTGGAGCGGATGCAAAGTTTGGCGTTCCTTATGAACTTATCTATCAAGCATATAGTAAAGCAAAAAGTAATGGTGCAAATGAATTTGGTGTGCATATTATGACAGGTTCGAACATTTTAGAACCAATCTACTTTGCTGAAGTAACGGAAAAATTATTTAGAATAGTTGGTAGAGTTTTTAATGAATTAGAGATAAAACCCAATTATGTAGATATTGGTGGGGGGTTTGGAATTCCCTATACAGATGACGAAAGAGATTTGGATGTTGAAAATACAGCCAAATTAATTAGTGAAATTTATTATGAATTTTGTCAAAAGTATGATTTAGGAAATCCGGAATTGAAAATTGAACCAGGGAGATATCTTATTGCCAATGCTGGATACCTAATTTCTAAGATAACTGGTATAAAAAATGGTTACAAAAAGTTCGTAGGAATTGATGCTGGTATGAATTCTCTATTGCGGCCTTCTCTTTACGGTGCAGTTCATCGTATCAAAGTTTATGGAAAAAATGACAATACACATCTGGTTCAGATTTGTGGGCAAATATGTGAAAATTCAGATATTCTTGCAAAAAATGTTCCTTTCCCCAAAGTTCAGGAGGGGGACCTCTGTATTATATTAGATGTAGGAGCCTATGGATTTTCGATGGCTTCTAATTATAATGGAAGGCCCTTACCTGCAGAAGTTTTGGTTGACGATGCAAGTGCAAGATTAATTCGGAAAAGGCAGAATTTTGAAGATTTTGTTCGTTCTATGAAATTTCTATGATCTATTGAAATAGTATATTTTTTGCCTTTTCAATTAATTTTTGCTTAACTTGGTTAAAATCAGAATTGTGAAACCTACAACCTGCTGCATTGATGTGACCTCCACCTCCAAAATGTAAGGCAAGGCTACGGGCTGAATATTCCCCTTTCGAACGAATTGATACACGAATTTCATTTCTTTCAACAATTTCAAGCATTAGTATACTCATCAAAACACCATCTATAGAAAGAAGAGATTCAACGAAACCTTCGGTATCTTCCTCTTTTGTGTTCGTATCGATAAAATCTTTATGATAAATTGGCATTATGACAAGTTTATTATCATAATAACTCTCCAATCGAGAATAACCAATACCCATTAACCTTGCAGCGTTGATTGGGATTTTGTTGTAGACTTCGTTATATAGTTTCACTGGGTCGACACCATAATCAATTAAATCTGCAACTATTCTATGGACTTCTCCGTCAGTTCTTTCGAAACGGAAGTTACCTGTGTCGGTCATTATTGCAACATACAAATTATCTATTATTGCGGGTGTCCATACAATTGTTTCATCTATTTTTAGTAGTTTGTATAGGATTTCTCCGGTTGAACTTGCGGTTGTGTCTATAAGGTAGTAATCTGCAATGTTCTTTGGTTCTTGGTGATGGTCAACAATAATCTTTATTGCACTAGATTTTTCAATACCAGCTTGAATTTCTTTAAGTCGAGAAATATCATTTAGGTCCAGAATTACTATTACATCTAAATCGTTTGGTATTTCGTCGTTTGTGGGATTATTTATTATTTCTATTTTGTCTATTCCATTTAAAAAGTGTAAATTAGTAGGAATGGGGGTTAATAATTTAAATGAAACTATTTTATTTTTTTGTTTCAGATAATGATAAAGTGCTAAGCAAGAACCTATCGCGTCACCGTCTGGATTTGAATGTGTTAGGATAAGAAATTTATTATATTTTTTCAATACATTGATGATATTTTTTGCAGATGTTTCAAAATCAGGAATAATTAATAATTTGGTATTATCTTTGCTTCTGGTTATCACATCCATTTTGAGATTATTTATTTTTAAATTCTTTTGACGAAGACAAGAAAAAATATTTTTAACAACAAGAGGGTGAAATGAGAAAATTTTTAGTGCTGATTTACATTTTTTTATTTCCAATGATGATTTTTTCACAAATCATCGTTTCGCTAGATTTGAAGAAAACTTCTTTTAAATTGGGCGAAAAGTTTTTTGTAACTTTGAAAACTAATGGCAAGTTTGCTGCAAATAATATTTTTTCTATTCAAATTTCTGATAAATATGGAAATTTTTCCAATCCAATCGAAATTGGAAGAATACAAGCACCATCCGATACAATTGTTCAATGTACAATTTTTGATACGTTAGAGATTGGAAAAGATTATCGAATACGTGCTACAGCATCCAATCCATTTTTTATTTCCGAGCCCAATCCATCAAAGATTATTCTTTTCCTTGGTCGAGTTTTTTTCGTTGCTTCCGATGGTAATGATAATAATCCTGGAACACAAAATAACCCATTTAAAACAATTCAAAAGGCAATAGATATTACCTGGTATTATGATACTGTTCTTGTTAAACCGGGAACATACAACGAAAACTTGGTTTTTCGTGGAATAGACATTACATTAATTGGTATTAATGGTCCAAAACAAACTATAATCGACGGTCAAAGGAACGGAAATCCGGTTGTAACTTTCGAAAATGGTGAAACATCGGCAATGGTAATTGATGGTTTTACAATTCAAAATGGAGTTAATTATCAAATGGATAATGGACCAGGAATAACAATAAAGTATCAAAATACTTCACCCACACTAAGGAATTTAATAATAAAAAACAACGAAGCTTGGGCTTTCGGAGGTGGAATTTACTGTTACAATGCTGGTCGGGTTAGAATTATTGACTGTATTATTGAAAACAATAGTGCAAAATACCTTGGTGGTGGAATTTATACGGATATGACCAACATCGATGTGGAAAAATGTATCATTAGAAAAAACAACATTGGGGGAATTTACAACTGGCGTTCTCATTCAAACATTATTAATTCATTGATTTATTGGAATAATACGGATGAAGTTACTTTTTTTTCGGACTTAGGAATTCAAATGAAACCCAAAATCATAAACACAACAATTATTTCCAAAAATAAATTTTATGGTTTCTTTCTTTATGGGCGTTTCATTGCTGAAATTATTAATTCTATTATTTATGGAACTGATTCCACAATAAAAGTTATCGGAGATGCTTACGATACATTGAAAATGGAGTATAGCATAGTTACTCAATTCCCAAGCAAGTTTAGTAGAGAAAAAGCAACAATATTTATTGGGAAACATTTCTTTTCGGACGACCCAATGTTCATTAATATCGATGCAGAGAATTTTTCGGTTGATTCTTGCAGTCCTGCTCTAGGGAATGCTCTGAAATCGGTTGCTCCTTCAGTAGATGTCTATGGATTTTCAAGACCAGTAGACCCCGACGACGAAGAAAACCCAGATATTGGAGCAGTTGAAAGTCCTAAATCACAGCGTTCGAGTTTAGTTACAATTACAAAAATTAGTAAAACAAAATTTTGCAAAGGTGGAACATTTACAATAGATTTTTCTACTGCTGGATGTCCTTTTTTTGCTGGGAATGAGTTCATTGCAGAATTGTCTAATTCTTCGGGTAATTTTAATACTTCTTACGAACTCGGTAGATTAAAGTCGGTGAATTCTGGAATAATTGGCTGCACTATTCCTTCTGGAATACCAAGTGGTAACAATTATAAAGTTAGAATTAGGGCAACGAATCTTCCTTATAGGTCAAAACCTTATTCAGAAAATATTGCAATTTACGATAATCCAAAGGTTACAATTTTTGGACCAAAGCAAGTTTGTTCTTCCAGAGAATATGAATATTGGACCGACTCGAGCGAATTTCCAACGAATAAGTGGTTAATTAAAAATGGTTACTCTTTCAACAAATTAACAGAAAATAAAATAAAAGTTATTTGGTATGACTCTTCAAAAGGTTCAATTAAGTTGATTCAAACAAATATTGCTGGATGTGTCGATTCGTCAATAATCAATGTTTCAATTCTTCCGACCCCATCCAAACCATCAATACAACAGTTATCCGATGGTCAGTTACTTTCCAACTATCCAAGTTGGAATCAATGGTTTTGGAATGGTGTTCCAATTCAAGGAGCTACTGGACGAATACATAAACCAACTAAAAGTGGATACTACTCAGTAAAAATTATTCCACCTACTGGATGTGAATCGGAAATGTCCGATAGTATTTTTGTAAACATTACCTCAGTTGAAAATGGATATGAAAATTTCATCACTGTTATTCAAAAAGAAAAGGTTTTGACACTTAGGTTGAATTTTGCCACAAATAATTTTTTGTATATTAGTGTTGTAGATATTTTGGGTAATGAGATATTAGTTTATCAAGATATATGTTTGCTGAACGAGATTGACTTAAATTTGAATGGTTTATTAAAAGGAGTATACTTTTTGAAGGTAAGGTTTAATGATAAAGAGTTTAGGCATAAATTAGTGTTCCCAGAATGATTAATGAGGCGACTTCTTCATAATGAAATATTAAAAGAGAGATTGACAATAGAGCAAGCAAAGAAAGTTGCTCGTCATCCAGTAAGTATACTTCTTCACAACATTAGAAGTTTATACAATGTGGGATCAATTTTTAGAACTTGTGATGCAGCTCTTTGTAAAGAATTGATATTATGCGGATTTACCCCTTTCCCACCCAGAAAGGAAATCGAAAAGACTGCCTTGGGCGCGGTTGAAACGGTTCCTTGGCGCTACTTTAAAGATACTATAGAAGCAATAAATTCTTTAAAGAGAGAGGGTAATAAAATTTTTGCTCTCGAAATTACAGACAAGAAAAGACCCTATACATCTTTAAGGAAAGAAGAATTCCCATTGGTAATTGTTGTTGGTAACGAGCTAGTTGGTATCGACCAAAAAGTTCTCGATTTCTGTGATGATGCAATCGAAATACCAATGTTTGGTGTGAAGCATTCATTAAATGTTGCTGTTGCAACTGGAATTGTTCTTTTCGAAACTGTAAGGATTTATTGGAAATATTACAAAGGTGAAGTATGGTGATGTTAACAACCTTCGCCTTTTGTTTAAGTATTTTTGTTGGGTTTAGTAAAATAATGATTTCGAATTTGACCTTTTTAAGTGACAATTCTTTTGATGTAAGATTATTATCGCTCGAAAAAGGAGAAGTGATGATAATTTTGATAATTATATTTGTTCTTCTCTTGATAACAACTGTTTCATTGTTGTTATACTTACAAACTGTTCAAAAGAGAAGTAAGGATTTGCAAAAATTATTTTCCGAAAACTTGATGCAAAAGAAAATTCTTGATAGTCTTTTTCAGACTTCACCCGTTGGTATTGTTATTACTTCTTTAGACGGAACTATTTTTTCAAGTAATAAAGAGTTTTTTAGCCTTTTTGAATTCGAAAAAGAAAGTTTTTCCAATGGGGAAAAAATTCAAGAAATAATCAAGAATAATAATTTTTCTGAGCATTTTAAAAGTATTATCGAGAATTCATTTGAAAAGGATAAAGTTGAGTTTGATTTTTCTATAGTTTTAACCAATGGAACAACCCGTTTCTTTCACCATATTTGTACAAAAGAAAATTTCGAGAGCTTATTGGGCGAGATGTTGATTCATATTTTTGTTGATATTACTAGTCAAAAGAACTTGGAGTTGAAACTAAAAAAGAACGAAGAGAAATATAGAACTTATATTGAACTTTCTTCTGATGCAATTTGGTGTTTCGAAGCTAAAGAACCAATTCCTATTAACTTACCTCTTGAACAGCAAGTAGAACTTATTTTTCGTACAAGTTTTTTAGCAGATTGTAATCTGGCATTTGCTAAATTTTATGGCTTTTCGAGTGTAGATGAGGCAATTGGAACCCCTTTGTCACATATCATCTATCCTGATAATCCTTCAAAAATTGCATTAATAACTAATTTTATTCAAGACAATTACTGCTTAAATGGATTTATCACAAATTTTACCGACACAAATGGGCAAACTTATTATGTTAGGAATTCATTGTTTGGAGTTGTGATTGATGGATATATTTTACGTGCCTGGGGTGCATTTCAAAATATTACTGAATTGATTGAATTACAACGTCAATACCAGGAAACTGCTACAAAATATGAAAACTTAGTCGAAAATGTTAATAGTATCATTCTCCATATAGATCTAAATGGTAAAATTCTTTATATGAATAATTATGGGCTAAAGTTTTTTGGATATACAAAAGATGAACTTTTCGGAAAGCACGTCATTGGTACGATAGTACCTTCTGAAGAAAGTGGAACTGGTAGAAACTTAGAAGAGTTGTTGCGAGAAATATTAGAAAACCCTATTAAATACGAGTATAACGAGAATGAAAATATCAAAAAGGATGGAAGCCGAGTTTGGATTTCTTGGAAAAACACTCCTATTATTGATTCACAAGGGAAGTGTATAGAAATTTTGAGTGTTGGAATTGATATGACGGAAAGAAAACGAAAGGAAATCGAACTGAAAAGAACTTGGGACTTTATCTACACAATGTTAGATTCTTTCCCCGATGCAGTCTCTTTAAAAGATGGAGAAGGTCGTTGGGTTTATGCAAACAAATCTATGCTT
This sequence comes from Ignavibacteria bacterium, assembly GCA_026416955.1. GTDB lineage: Bacteria > Bacteroidota > Ignavibacteria > Kapaibacteriales > UBA2268 > Naka2016. The sequence goes on from JAOAEE010000065.1 coordinate 159,546, forward strand.
GAAATTTTCAATCTTGTTGGTAAGGATGTTATTGGTAAAACAGATGCTGAACTTATTGAATATGATGAGTTCTTCCGAAATGAATTGGAAGGTTGTATCTTGTCCGATAAACTTGCTTGGGAAAGCAGAAGCATCATTCAAAATGAAGAGGTAATAAGAAAAAAAGACGGTGGCGAAAGTATATATGATGTACTAAAAGTACCTTTGTTTAATGACGACGGTTCAAGAAGGGGGATAGCAATTGTCGCAAGAGACGTAACTTTCAGAAAGAATGCTGAGAAAGCGTTGAAAGAAAGTGAGCGTAAATACAAAGAAATAGTGGACGCTCTTCCTCTTCCAGCTTTAGTTGTTTCCGAAGGGAAAATTTCTTTTGCTAATAACTTTGCTAATAATGTATTTTCAGAAATTTTGAATAGCCTAGAGGTTGATTTTTCTGCACTTAAAAATTACTTTAAAGATTCTGATTATGAAAAATTGGAAAAAATTGCGAAGCTTGAGGAAAAAAATCAGGTTACAAGTTTCCATATAGAAACTATTGATGGTGGAAAAGTATTTTCTGTTTCTTGGGTTCCGATTTTGTTTGGAACAAAATCCTCTATTCTTTTTGTTTTTAGTGATGTTACAGAACAAATCCTATATTCTTCCTACCTCGAGAAAGTGCAAAGAGAATTGATTTATCAGAAATATGAATTAGAAAGAATCAATAAAGAACTAAATGAAAAAAACAAAGAACTGGCAGAATTGAATGCAACAAAGGACCGATTCTTTTCGATTATTGCCCACGACTTAAAAAATCCAGTATACGGAATTAAAAATTTAAGCGAGGAATTTTTAAACTCTTTCCACGACTTGAAACTCGAAGAAATGCACGATTTTGTCTTTGCTTTGAATTCTTCTGCAACTAAACTTGCCGATTTGATAGAAAATCTGCTTCTTTGGGCAAGAACCCAAACTCGAACACTAAATTACAATCCAGTCGAGATAAACTTGAAATATTTAGTCGATAATACTGTTTCATTTTTCTCGGAAAATGCAAAGCAAAAAAATATTATATTGCTCTCAAGAATTGACGAAAATGCTAAAGTTTATGCCGATGTAAATTGTGTTTCTACAATTTTGCGAAACCTAATTTCAAATTCAATAAAATTCACTAACGAAGGTGGAGTTGTACGTATATTTTCCCAGACCATAGAAGAAAATGGAAAGTTGTTCGAAAAAATATCAGTTCAAGACAATGGTATAGGTATTCCTTATGAAGTTCAAGAAAAGTTACTCCAATTGGATTTCCATTTCACTGCATTAGGAACAAAAAATGAACGAGGCACTGGATTGGGGTTGAATATTACAAAAGAACTTGTTGAAATTAACGGGGGTCGATTATGGTTCGAAAGCACTCCAAAAGTTGGTACTACGTTTTATTTTATCTTACCAAAAAATAAAGGTGGATAAAATGTTGCAAAAAAAATTGTTGGTGTTATTTCCTTTAATTTTCATTTCAATTTTAGCATTAGGATTTTCTTTTTACTATATTTATTTCTTGTATTCAAAAACTTTTGAATATGCAAAGGAGTTTTTAATTAGTCAAAGTAATTTTGTTTCAAAGAGCTATTCAAAATGGTTTCAAGAAAGAAGGGCAGATATTACCTTTATTTTGAGAACCAAAGAACTAAAGTCTTTCCTTTTTTCGAAAAATTTAGAAGTAAAAAAGGAAAATGAATTGTTTCTTAAAGATATAGTGGGACGAATTTCCAAATCGCACAACTATAAAAACTTTTGGATTTTCAATCAAAATGGAGAAAAGATTTTTGACTTAAACCCGGAATTTGAACACCCTAAAATGTTATTAAATGGACAGAATTTTTATACTTTGATACAGAATCCAGAGTCTAATAAAAAAGATGAATTCTTTATGGAATTTTCTGTACAAAATAAAAATAAGGGGATTTTATTTATTGTGATAAATAAATTGTTCGAAGGTATTGACACAAACAAATTTTTTTGCTTTGTATCGGCATTTGTTATTGATGAAATTTTTTATGATTTTATTCCTTCCTTTTGGTCTAAATATGAAATTGTCGAGTATACTTTTGGTTACAAACAACCTAATAGAGTCTTAGCAATTTGGAACTTTCCAAAGAAGTTAGACTCTTTGGTTTCTTTCCCTTTTGAGAATGAAATTGTACCTTTTCAAGTAAAAACTTCTAATGCTGGTTTTTTCGATGGAAAGTCTTTTATCGAAGGAGAGGAAACTTTGGGTTATCTTTCTAAATTTTCTGGAACTAATATTTTTTTTACTGTAAAATTATTTAAAACAAGAGTTCTTACTCAATTTTACATATTAACTATAATTCTTGGGGTTGCTGGTATTTTTTTTGGATTTGCAACTTTTCTGGGGATTAAATCAATTAAGGAAGACCATAGAAAAAAAAGGTTGTTAATTGAAAAGGAATATCTAAATCGCCTTTATTCTGCAACAAAGAAGTATGAATTATTTACACATTTTGCAAACGATATTATTATTACTTGCGATGAAAGTAATAATATAATTGAGGTGAATAACAAAGCAACAGAACTCCTTCGCTACTCCGAAATTGAGTTAAAATCTAAAACATTTTACGAGTTAGTTCATCCAGATGATCTGGAAAAGTTCTTTTCTTACGAACCTAATAAGGGACATAATCTTGAAATTAGATTACTCGACAGCCAAGGAAACGAAATTTATTGTACAATTTCGAAAAACAGAATTGAAAGCGAAGGGCAAAGTTTCATATTCTACATTATTACAGACGTTACTGAATTGGTTAACCAAATCGAAAGGTCTTTTCGCTTGAATAGATTGCTTACTGCTTCTAGGATGATAAATGAAATAATTTTAAAAAGGTTTGAATTAGGGGACATATTTGCAAGAGCTTGCGAAATTTCTGTAATGGTAGGTGGTTTCAACTCTTCTATTTTCTTAAAATACATCAAACCATTTGATGAGTTTATAGTTTTCTCGAAATTTGGTTCGGATCTTTCAGATATTATTGGTGAAGAAATAAATTTTTCTCAACTAGTTGAGAAGTTTCCATTTTTTAAACAAGCAATTGAGAAAAAAACAATTGTGCTAATTAATAATTTAGAGGGATGTGAAAACATAACTCCAGAAATAAATCAACTTTCTAAATTTGGTATGGTATCTTGTGTTGTCCTTCCAATTGTGCAAAGTGGAGAATTGTTTGGGCTATTTTTACTTTGCTCGAAGAGGCAAAGAATGATAGATGATGAAGAATTTTTGGTTCTCGAGGAAATGAGAAACGATATTTCTTTTGCAATCGACGATTACTTCCGCGATATTAAACTGACTGAAGCCGAGTTTAAAAGAAATTTGTTCTTTGATAGGTCGCCTAATGGTTTTGTTCTTGTTGATGGTACTGGCAGAATTGAAAGTACTAATAATTATTTTAAGAAATTGTTAGGAATAAGTTCCGGAGATGTTATTGGGGAGCCAATTTGCGAGATTTTCCAATGTCACAAAGATGAGTTGGAAAAAATGCTTAGGACATTAGTGAATGGTGGTTTCGAGAAGATGGAACTTTCGATAAAAACCTTAGAAGGGGAGCGCTGGCTTTTAGTTGTTGGTGAATTTATAGAAGAATACAATTTTTATCTGTTGGTTTTTTCGGATATTACAGACCAGAAAAATTATCAATTTGAACTTGAAAAACAAAAAGAAAGGGCAGAAGAACTTGAAAAACTGAAATCACATCTACTCCAAAATGTGAGCCACGAATTTAGAACACCACTAAACGGTATACTTGGTTTTTCTAATGTTTTGAAATCCTTTTCAGATACCCCCGAGGTCAAAGAATTTGCAGATATGATTTATGAATCGGGTTATAGACTATATAAAACACTTGAATCATTGATATTTACTTCCCAAATTGTTAGTGGTGTTGTGAAACCAAGAAAAGAAATTATCGACTTGAAATCTTTGCTTGAGGATTTGGTTAATGAAGTTAAATTCTTAACAAAGGAAAAGAAAGTACAGTTGAATTTGAATATTAAATGCAAGGATTGCCTTACTTTCACAGACAAAGAGTTGCTTTCCATTATTATATATTCACTTTTAGATAATGCTTTTAAATTCACCCATTCTGGTGAAGTACAAGTAAGTGTTGATGAAATTTTAGAATTGGGCCAAAAACGCTATTTAATTGAAGTCAAAGACACTGGAATCGGCATTAAACCAGAGGTTAAAGAAAAAATATTTGAGTTATTTAGACAGGGTAGCGAAGGATTAGCCAGAGAATACGAAGGTCTAGGAGTTGGTTTGTTTAATGCCAAACGACTTGTCGACTTGCTGGGTGGTTCATTGACTTTTGAGTCAGAAGTCAATAAAGGTACTACTTTTTATGTTAAAATATAATTTTTTCTTTGTTTGCTTTATTCAAAGCAAAAACTTGCAAAAGTTACAATTGATTTATTTGCCGAATCATCCCAAAAGTCGTAAGCAAGAAATTTTCCAACTCGAGGTTTTACAACTGACAAAATAGAATAAATTGGGGATAAACCACAAACTTTATATCTATCTTTAACCTTTGAAATTTCGTTGAAGAAACCTTCGGGATTGCAATTTTGTATCAGTTCAATTAATTTCTTGTCGTGCTTGTGTATCTCGTCGAAATAATCCATTCCATCGAAAGGGTCGTGGAATTTGCGACCAAAATGGGAAAAGTCTACACTTGCAACAAAAAGTGGTTTTTCATATTTTTCAAAAATTTTTTTTCGAAAAGTTTCGACGAAAATTTTTATTCTCTCGTTTGCCAATGGGGTAGAGTTTTGATAGAAAAACTCGTGGAAAGGTCCTACGAGAATAGGAATGATTGAAATTTGAGGATTTTGAAAGACATATTGCAGAAGAACAACTTGGAATTCAATTGAATGCTCAAAGCGATGAGCCTGCTCGTCGATAGTAAGTTCGAAAGGTAAGGAATTTGAAAGCTCGGTCAAGAATTCTTTTTCGGTCTTAGCTATTCCCAAAGGGGTTTCAAAATCCTTATAAGTGAACATAAAGTAGTCGGATGTTCCATAATGCGATGTACCAAAAATTACAAAGACGTCGTATTTGTTATCCTTTATGCTTCGATATGCTTCTGCATAAACGCGATGCGCAGGTTCTCCGATAAGGAAATCAATATGAGGTGCGATAATACAGTTAATATTTGGACTTGAGGAGTTGCTTTTTGCTTTCGTTAGTATGGATTGTAAGTATGAATTTAGTTCCCCTTTGTCTAATGGATATGAATGACCAACGCAAATTGGAGGCCGAACCGGTGAATTAATGTATGAAATGAAATCGTCTCGGACTTGGAAAAAATAGGGTGTTTCCAAATAGCATAAGAGGTTTAGGTCGTCGATTAAGCTATCTAAGCTTGTTAAAAATTGTGTAATATCTCCTTTGTACTCTTGTGAAATAATTTTTTCGAGTTGTCCTAATGTTGTTTTTCCATCAAAATATTGTAAAATTGGGGCGATTTCGACTGGGAAAATTAAAGGTTGATTTGCAATTTTACTTTGGTCGTAAAGAAGAATATTTTTCTTTTTGCCGTCCTCGATAATTCTTATCACAATATCGCCCCGAAGTTTTGGAATAACCCTATTTCTGTCCATTTTTACTATTGTTCCCTTTTAATTTAAACATCAAAAAGACAATAAAAAAAAGCCCAAAAAGATTTATTAAACTTGCAGTTAAAAACCAATAATTCTTTGTTAATATGAAAGGAATAAGAAAAATAATAAATACCATTAGATTTGTACCCGCCAGTATTAACAATGCCTTTAATTGGTTTTGGTTCATCATTACCTCAATGCTTGTTCTAATGTTGATTTTGCATCTGTTTTTTCGTCTCTATACTTGATAATTATTGGGGTATAAATAGATAGACCGAATATTTTGGCAAAGTCGTTGTTGATTTGACGAGAACCGGGGATTACAACAGCGTTCTCTGGTATTTCCAATGGGTTATCCCGATTTGTTTGATACACTTCTTGTTTTACAATGTCGAAAACTTTTGTTGAGGAAGTTAAAATGACCCCAGCGGCAATTACTGCTCCTTTGCGGACAAGCACTCCTTCGTATACACCGCAATTTCCACCAATAAATACATCATCCTCGATGATAACTGGACGTGCTCCTACTGGTTCGAGAACACCACCGATTTGGGCAGAGGCACTTAAGTGTACGCGTTTACCAATTTGTGCACAAGAGCCAACAAGGGAGTGGGAATCGAGTAAAGTTTCTTCGTCTACGTAGGCACCAATATTTACAAAGCTCGGGGGCATAATAATTACACTTTTAGCAATGTAAGTTCCATTTCGGATAGAAGTACCTCCGGGTACGATTCTTGGTGATTGAAGAATGTCGAACTGTTTCAATGGTAGTGTATCTTTATCGGAAAAATAGAAAGGGGTTGGATTTGAACAAGTAATTCTACCATACTTAAAAAGGAGCAATATTCCTTCTTTGACCCAAGTGTTCACTTTCCATTTGTTGTCGGGTTGGGGTTCTGCAGAGCGTATTTTGCCAGTATTCAGTCCTTCGATAAATTCTGAATAAAACTCCCGGAATATTTCATACGAATATTCCTTTTTCAAAAGTTCAATTTTCTCTTTTAGTTTTTCCATCCTGATTTTTCAACTTTTTGTTTTCATTCCAATTTAAAAATACATATGATAGAGCCTCGTTGATATGTTTAACAGGGATAATGTTGAGGCCTTCTTTAACATAATTGTTCACTTCCACAAGGTCTGGTTCGTTATCTTTAGGAATAATTACAGTATTAATTCCAACTCTTTTAGCTGCAAGGAGTTTTTCGTTTAAACCACCAATTGGTAAAATGTTACCTCGAAGAGTAATTTCCCCAGTCATTGCAACATCTCCCCTTATTGGAATTCCACTTGCAGCAGAAATTAGAGCCATAGCAATTGTAATCCCAGCCGAGGGCCCGTCCTTTGGAATTGCACCTTCGGGAACGTGAATGTGGATTTCTTTTTTTGCAAAGAAATTTTTGGGAACATTTAATTCCTTGTAGTTGGCGCGAATGAATGAAAGGGCAGCTTTTGCAGATTCTTTCATAATGTCACCAAGTTGCCCCGTTAAAGTGAAGCGTTCTTGCCCTGGCATTATTGCTACTTCGATTGGCATAGTGTCGCCGCCCACGCTTGTCCAAGCAAGACCAACTGCAACTCCGACCTTTGGTTCAAGGTCTTCTTTTTTAAATTTATATTTTGGAACTTTAAGATATTCTTCAACTTGCTTTTCGTCGATGACAAATTTTTTTCGATTAATGAATTTTTTAAACTTTGGGTTCTCTTTAAGAGCAACTTTAAAATCCTTTTCTGGGTCTAAGTTTTGCTTTTTTTCGAATTCTGTAATGATATCCTTTATTTTTTTTCTAAATATTGAAGAAAGTTCTCGCTCCAAGTTTCTAACACCTGCTTCTCGCGTATACTCTCGAATTACCTTAACAATAGCATTGTCGGTAATATCGATTTTAAGGTTACTTATTCCATATTCTTCTTTTATCTTTGGTATTATGTGTTTTTTTGCAATTTCAAGTTTTTCCGGTTCAAGATAACTCGAAAGTTCTATTATCTCCATTCTATCAAGTAAGGGCAAAGGGATTTCGTATTTTACATTGGCAGTAGTAATAAATAGTACATTGGACAAATCATACTCTACTTCGATGTAATGGTCTTGGAAAGAAACATTTTGTTCGGGGTCGAGCACTTCCAAAAGTGCTGCTGAAGGGTCGCCTCGGAAATCCATCGACATTTTATCAATCTCGTCCAGAAGAATTACTGGATTTATCGTACCAGCCTTTTTCATTGCTTGAATGATTTTGCCCGGCATTGCACCAACATAAGTTCTTCGGTGCCCTCGGATTTCTGCCTCGTCGCGAACACCGCCAAGTGAAAATCTAACGAATTTCCTTCCTAGTGCGCGAGCAATAGAACGAGCAAGTGAAGTTTTACCAACTCCCGGTGGACCAACAAAGCAGAGAATTTGTCGTTTTAAACTTCCGGCAACATTTAGAACTGCGATATATTCCAATATCCTTTCTTTGGGTTTTTCCAAATCATAGTGGTCTTCGTCTAAAATTTTCTTTACGTGTTCGATACTAAAGTTGTCTTCTGTTTTAGTCGACCAAGGTAAAGAAGTTAACCATTCCAAATAAGTACGATTTACGGAATACTCTGGCGACATTGTAGGAGTTTTTTTGAGCCTTTCCAACTCTTCAATTGCTTTTTTATAGGCGTGCTCTGGCATTTTTGCATTTTCAATTGCTTCTTTAAGTTGAGCTATCTCTGGGATAGCCTCTTCTTCCTCTTCAAGTTCTTTTTGTAAGGCACGAATTTGCTCTTGGATGTAGTATTTTTTTTGTGTCTTTTGAAGTTGACTTTGGACTTTCGAGTCTATTTCCTCCTCTATTTTTAATATCTCGAGTTCAGAGGTTAGAATTGAATTCAATTCAAAATACTGGTCTTTTAAATTAGTCTTTTCTAATATTTTTTGCTTAACTTCCACAGTTTGGTGGATATTGGCAGCAGCAAAGTATAATTTGCGTATGGGGTCCTTGATATTTTCAAATGCAGAGTAAACATCAGGCGAAAGTAGTCTGTGCGACCGTACATAGTTATAAAAAAGAACGCTGGCACGTCGCTCTAAAGCCAAAAGTTCTGGGTCCGACTCATCAAAAGTAGTTTGTATGGGAACTACTTGAGCAACAAGATATTCTTCTTTTTTTATTGGTTTTACAATTTTAGAATGATAAAGACCTTCTACTAAAACTTTAAGCAAATTATTTGGTAGTTTTACAACTTGAAGGATTTTTGCAGTAGTACCAAAGTGATAGATGTCGTCAAAACCGGGTTCGTCGATTGTAGGGTCTTTCTGTGCAGTTAAAAAGATAAATTTGTCTTTATCCATTGCCTCGGTTATTGCAAGGATAGAGCTAGACCGCCCGATTAATACTGGATAAATCATAAATGGAAAAATTACAATGTCTCTTAAAGGTAAAATAGTTAAAACAGCGGGAATATTATTTGAATTCTCTTTTGGCATTTCACTATTGTTTTGTGTTTTATTATTTTTCATAGACTGAATAATTTTATAATTAATTTAGAAACGAAATTGTTTAATTTACATTTGAAAAATCCTAATTTAATATGAATATTTGTTTCGACCAGTTAGGTAACAAATTATCTTTTAATGAAACACCGAAACGAATTGTTTCAATCGTTCCTTCAATTACCGAATTACTTTTCTTTTTGGGGCTTGGTAATAAAGTTGTTGGGGTAACTCGATTTTGTACTGAACCAAAGGGAATAGTAGAGAAAATACCTAAGGTTGGGGGTACTAAAAATGTAAATATCAGTGTTGTAGAAAGTTTGAATCCCGATATTATTATTGCTAACAAGGAGGAGAACGAGAAGGAACAAGTTGAAAAACTACGGGATATTGCACCCGTGTGGGTTTCTTATGTTACCAATTTTGATACATCCATTGAATTAATAGAGAAAATTGGGTTGTTATTTGAAAAGGAAAAGATAGCAAGAACTCTCGTTGATAATATCCAAAAGAAAAAGGGAATTTTCGTTGAAAAAATGCAAAATTCGAAATATTTCCGAAAACGTATTATTTATTTCATTTGGAGAAAACCGTATATGATTGCAGGAAAAAATACATTCATAGATTCAATGCTTTCTATTTGCACATTGCAAAATGTTTGTGAGGAAATCGGTACTTTATCAAGATACCCAACTGTGGATATTAGTATATTGGAAAAATTAAACCCCGATATTATTTTTCTTTCTACCGAACCCTATCCATTTAAGGAAAAGCATATTAATGAGTTTGCAAACATTTTTCCAAATGCTTTAATTAAAATTGTAAGAGGTGATTACTTCTCTTGGTATGGTTCAAGGATATTAGATGCATTTGACTATTTTCATATTTTGTTTGAACTTGAACGTTAGGTTAGGTGAGATAATTACTACTTAAAAGGGAAAGAATTACTTTTCTTTTTTGAACTTTAGATATGAAAGGTAAAAATTCATATTTGCCATTCTAATGTCCTTTATGATTGGTGTTGAATAGCCCAAAATTTTGTTGTTTAAAATGTATTCAGGATTATGAATTTGTTGTGGTGATATTTTTCTTAATTCAGGAACGAATTTAAATATGTAGTCGCAGTTTGGGTCAAACTTTTTTGACTGTAGGAAAGGATTGAAAATTCTATATGCTGAGCGAGGGTCCGTGCCAACCCCAGCAACCCATTGCCAATTTCCAATATTTGATGAAGTTTCATAATCGAATAAGTATCTTGAAAAAAATTCTTCTCCAAGTTTCCAGTCGATTAGCAGATTCTTAGTTAGAAAACTTGCTACTACCATTCTAATTCGATTGTGCATAAATCCAGTCTGGGTTAGTTCCCGAATTCCAGCATCGACAAGTGGAATTCCAGTTTCAGCATTTTTCCATCTTTCGAAATACACAGGGTTGTTTTGCCAATTAACAATAATATTTTTCTGAAAATTTTCGTAGGTTGTTTCTGGGTAGTGAAAGAGGATGTAATTAAAGAATTCTCTCCAAATTAACTCGTCGATAAAACTGTTCGCATTTTGTTTGTACGCCCAAGAAACAAGTTCCCTTATTGAAATGGTTCCGAAGCGTAAATGTGTACTTAAAAGGGAGGTTCCGCGGAGTGAGGGGAAATTTCTTAACTCTTGGTAATTATTAACTGTTGTTGAAAATTCCTCCAAGAGTTTTTTGGGGGATTTTATTGCCCCTTCGAAAATAATTTTCTGCCGCTCAAAACCTAATGATTCAATAGTTAGTGGTTTGACAATGATTTTTCCATTGTCAATCTCAGTAAGGACTTCGAAGCCATTGTAATTTGGAGTATTTATTTTGTTTGGTATTTGTAAGCGGTGGTAATATTTTAATTTTTCTATTAATCCCTTAACTGAATTTTTGTAATGTGAAAAAATTTTATATGTTGTTCCTTCGTTAGTTTTAACATCTTCTGGGTTAACAAGAAAATTATCGAAAATCAAAATTAAGTTATATGATTTGGAAATTTCATTGTCTCTTGCTTTGGAGTAGGGGTCGTTATCAGTCGAAGCAAATATAGAATTGATGTAATGATTCTGAGATAAGTAATTGAATATGTCGATGGGTTTACCATAAAATATGGCAAGGTTCGAATTAAATTTTGCTAGTTCATTTTTTAAACTAATTACTTGGTCGAAGATGAAGGTAATCCTTCGGTCTGTTGTGGGTAAATTTTTCAAAATGTCTTTATCGAATATAAATATAGGAAGTAAAGGAAGCTCGGAAGTGTAGTTTAAAACTGGGTTATCTGAAATGCGCAAATCCCTTCTAAACCAAGCAATATTAATCTTTTCCATAATTTTAAAAGTTCTAAATTTTTTAAAAGTTTTTTCCAAAGTTTTATTTTATAATTTTGTTGTTTTTTGGTAAGCGATATGGGATTTCCAAAAATTATGGGGATTTTGAATGTTACTCCCGATTCCTTTTCCGATGGGGGAATGTTTGTCGACCCATTTGCGGCAATAAAGTGGGGAATAAAACTACTTGATGACGGTGCGGATATGTTGGACATTGGTGGGGAAAGTACACGCCCGGGTTCTGAACCAGTTAGCATAACGGAAGAACTTAGAAGAGTGGTACCGGTAATCGAAGGGATAAAGCAAGAAAGACCCGAAGCAATTATTTCGATTGACACAATGAAATATGAAGTTGCCGAGGCTGCAATTAGTGCGGGTGCTTCAATAATCAATGATGTGAGTGGCTTACAAAATGATATTAGATTGGCTTCGCTTGCTGCCGAGAAAAATTGTGCTTTAATTGTTACGCATATGCAAGGAACACCGAAAACAATGCAAATTAACCCGACTTATGAAAATGTTGTTGAAGAAATTTTTGAGTTTTTACAAAATCGAATTGAAATTGCAAGGAAATTTGGAGTTCAAACAGTTATTGCTGATGTTGGAATTGGTTTTGGCAAAACTGTGGAACATAATTGGGAGTTGTTGAGAAATTTGAAAAGATTTTATGATTTAAAAGTACCTCTTTTGCTTGGTATTTCGAGGAAATCTTTTATTGGTAAAACTTTGAACATCGATAATCCAATCGAAAGAGATTTACCAACTTTGTTGATACACACGCTTCTTTTAAATCAAAAAATTGATATAATCCGTGTACACAATGTCCATCAATTCCAAATGTTAAAGCAACTTTATCGCAAAATATATGAGAATTAAAATAATAGTAACTCAATGTTTCCTTTATTTAAGTCTTAATTGTGTTGTTTATTCAGAAATACAATGGGCTTCGTATGTCATAAATTATTCCTCAGAATTGAGTATTAAACAATTTTCTGTCGAGCAAGCACTTGGTAAGCCAAGCGTTTTACCAAAATATGGATTTTCTCCTTGTGCGTGGGCCCCTCGTTATATAAAAAACAAAGACGGAGAATTTCTTCACTTAGGTTTTTCGAGAAGCCAATTTGTTAGAACAATTATTATAAATTTAAACAATTCACCCGATTGCGTATATCAAATATATCTTTTCGATGAGCAGGGGAAAAAATACTTAGTATATAATAAAACTGTTTTTGAGTTTAAAGAAGAAAAAGGTAAATTATTTAAAATCTTAATAGACAAGACTACCTATAAGGCCAAATCAATACTAATTATTTTTAAAACTTCTCATTTGAACGATTTCCTCCAAGTAGATGCTGTTGGAATTTCAGAAGATGATGAATTGAGCTATCAAGTTCGAATAAATGAAGTATTTATTCCCCAATTCGAAATTTCTTTTCCAGTTAATTTGGGTAAGAACATAAATTCAGAATATCAAGAGTTGGCACCAGTTGTCACTCCAGATGGTAAACGAATATATTTCACTCGGGATGGCCATCCAGCAAATTTTGGTTCACAAAAAAAACAAGATATTTGGTATTCGGATATAGACTCAATGGGGAATTTTTCAGCAGCAACTATTCTTCCTTATCCAATTAACAACGAACATCATAACTTTGCTTTTGGTACTACCCCAGACGGTCGGTCCCTAATAATTGGCAATGTTTACAAACCCGATGGAACTATGAAAAAGGGTGTATCTATAACAAATTTTGATGGTTTTGAGTGGAGTTTCCCAAAAGAAATTGTAATCCGAGAGTTTGAAAATTTAAATGAGAAAACAGCGTATTTCCTTGCCTTTAATGGTAGAATATTAATTTCTTCTCTCGAAGGTCGGGACACATATGGAGGTCTGGATTTATATGTAAGTTTTTTACTCGATGATGGAACTTTTTCCAAACCTATGAACTTAGGACCGGATGTTAATACTGCCGACGACGATACGTCCCCATTTCTTGCTTACGATGATGAGACATTATACTTTGCTTCTTCTGGACATCCCGGTTATGGAAATTTAGATATTTTTGTTACTCGGAGACTTGATACTACTTGGAGAAGATGGTCAGAACCTATCAACTTAGGGAAAATTGTTAACACCGAAAATTGGGATGCATATTTTACTGTTCCAGCCTCTGGGGATTATGCTTACTTTGTTTCGACTAAAAATTCAATTGGAAAAGAAGATATTTTTAGAGTGCTTCTCCCCAAAACATTAAGACCAAAACCAGTTGTAATCGTCTCGGGTAAAGTATTAAATAAAAAGACGAATCAACCTTTGAAAGCAAAAATCCAATACGAAACTCTTTCGGATGGAAAAGTTGTTGGTATCACCGAATCAAATCCGCTTACAGGTGAATACAAAATAGTCCTTCCCGGTGGTTCACATTATGGTTTTTTAGCACAAGCAGATAGTTTTATGTCGATAAATGAAAATATTGATATTCGATTGGATTTAAGATATCAAGAGATATTTCGGAATCTTTACCTTGTTCCAATTGAAGTTGGGGAAAGTATTCGCTTAAATAATATTTTTTTTGAATATAAAGATTATAAACTCCGCGAAGGGTCTTTTGGTGAACTAAATAGGTTAGTAAAATTAATGAAAGAACACCCCGAACTTGTAGTGGAAATTTCTGGGCATACTGATAATATTGGGTCACCCGCTTACAATTTGAATTTATCTTTAATGCGAGCTCGTTCTGTAGCCGATTATCTTGTTTCCCAAGGAGTAAACCCTCACAGAATTCAAGTACGCGGTTATGGGGAAATGCATCCAGTTGAAACTAACGATACAGAAGAGGGTAGACAAATGAATCGAAGAGTTGAATTTAAAATTTTGAAAAAATAATTTTCATAATTTCGTATTTTATTATTTATTATATTATTTAAAAAAATGGAACAGAAGCTTACATTTTCTGATGAAGATTTGAAAAGTCTATCTTCGATTTTTAAGATACTTGGAGAAGTTTCGCGCTTAAAGATTTTGCGTTGTTTGATGGAAGGGGAAAAATGTGTTACCGAGATTATCAATGCTACTGGTTTGATGCAAGCAAATGTTTCGAAACAAATAAAAATTATGCAAGAGGCTGGTATTTTGGAGTGCAGACCGCAAGGATTACAAAGATATTACAAAATTACCAATCCTTGGATTATTGAAATATGTAGAATTGTTTGTAAAAGCAAAAATTGAAAAGATTATTCGATTTTTTTTCTTTCCCTTTCCGCCTAATATTTGTAGTTTTAGTTACTATTATTGATTCAATTTTAGGACTTTTAGGGCTCCTTTTTTTAAGGAATTATTATTTCAAGTTGATGCATTATCGTTCTTGGGCAAAACGATTACTCTTTTTTTCAGGTGTAAAAGTTGAAGTTACTGGATTGGAAAATATAGACCTTTCACAATCATATGTATTTGTCGCAAATCATTCAAGTTATTTTGATATTCCAGTAATTTTCGTTGCTATTCCTATAAATCTAAGGATAATGTATAAAAAAGAATTGGAAAGAATCCCAATTTTCGGTTGGTATTTAAAGTACTCCGATTTTATTGCAATTGAAAGAGAAGTTGTTGGTTCTGCAAGAAGCAGTTTGAACCAAGCCTTGGAATTGATTCAAAAGGACGTTTCGGTTTTAATCTTTCCCGAAGGCACTCGTTCATTGGACGGAAAATTGAAAGAGTTTAAAAAGGGTGCAATGTTTTTAGCAGTTCGAAGCGGGAAACCAATTGTTCCAGTTGCCATTGTTGGTACATACGATTTACTCCCTCGTGGGAAATGGTATTTTAAGTCTGGAAAAGTTCGTATTGTAATAGGAACTCCTTTCGAGATTTCTCCCCAAAGTGGTAAAAATGATTTAAAAGAAATTACCTCACGTTTGGCTGGAACAATCTCCTTTCTCATAGAGGATAATAAATTTAAGGGTATTTAAAATAAAATTTCTTTTTATTATTCAATCTTATTGTAAAAAAGTAATAAATTATGAAAAATTTTTTTCCTCTTTCAGTTTTTCTTTCATTTATTTGTTTATTACTTAATAATTTATTTGCTGGATGGGAAAGGTGTAATGATTTCGAATGTTTAAGACTATCGGATACAGTAATTAGGCAAATTGAATTCACCGAAGATGAGAAGTTCATTTATGCTTTAGATTACAAGTATAATTTATTTAAAGTTGAAGCAGAAACTGGCGAGGTTTTGTGGAGCAAGAATTTAAAAGATATTTACTACAATACAAATGAAACTTTAGTAGATATAAAAATAGGAAAGAAATCAAATTACTTTGGTGTTTTAACCTTTAGCAACAAAAAAAATAATGATACTCTCAAGTTAAGAGTATTCAATTTGAACACTTTTTCTCTTGTATCGATTTACCAACTCCCAAACTCAGGAATAAAGAAACTATCTGAATATTCTTTCTTAAGTAGTTATGTTGCTAATTTTTATATATATGGAAAATACCATATTTTATTTGAAAATTACGAAATATATACCAAAGGTTCGAAATACGATGCTTATGATGTTTCGGGAAATATCCACATCCTTTTTATTGATTCAAATGAAACGATTAGTAATATTGCTTCAGAGAACATAGCTGTTTATTTTGCGAGTTACTTTTCTACTGGTGATTTTCTTATTTTGGGGCAAAATTCGGGTGATGCATCTTATGGCGGTCCTTATCCAAAATACGAAAAATACTGTAAGTCTTTTGCTTACTTATTTTTAAGTGAAATTCAAAAACTAACTAACATAACTAGTTATATTTCAAGAGTAACGAGAAATAGTTGTTTCACAGCCAAAGTGTTTTTACTTGATCCCATTGAGAAAAAATATTTAATTAAATATGGAGATACATTAAAACTTGTAAAGAATGACTCATTCAGTGTAGAATTGGGTTTTAGGAAATTTCGAGATGAGATATCTGATGTTGTGTATTTGAAAGAAAATAATTTGCTACTCATAAATCTTGGTAAAAAAATATTGGCAATTAATAGTACTAATTTAAAGGAAATTGCTACTATTGACCAAGCCAAAGTCTTAATAGGTGGAATGTTAATTACAGAAAATAAAAAATTGTTTTATTACTCAAACGACAGTATGCTTTATCGTTTAACTATTTTTGAATTTCCCAGTTTGGTTAAAGCCCAATTCCGAGTTGAGTACGATAACTATTTTGTTAACCAACCCATTCAATTTTATAATGAATCAACTGGATACCCTATTTATTGTTTTTGGGATTTTGGGGATGGTAATTTTTCGACAGAGTATAATCCAATACATA